>JAXHVR010000017.1:0-78527 GCA_034189005.1 Cyanobacteriota bacterium
AAAGATAAATACCGTTAGGCAGTAGGTCTGTTTGAGGAAAAATATCTGGCATAATTTTGGTTTTTTTAACGCAAAAATGTACGAGACAATAGGGGGAAGGGGATAGTGTTTTTGTCAGTTCTACCCTTCCAATTAATAAAAAGTAAGCGGCAATTTTTATTAAATCCACAGTTACTAATAATAGTTTGTAAAAAACAAACAGCAAATCAAGCATTACAGCCCTACAGTACCTCCATTTATATCAAATTGCTAGCAAAAATCAGGTTTTACCTTGTTCTTGCCACGGACGATTAGGCATTTTGGCAATCTATCAAGTGACTATCAGTAAATGGAAGCGTGGCTCTAATCTCGTTCGCGACACAGAACCTCGCGAACTAACTGGCCATCGTCATCTCCCCTCCCATCGTCATCTCCCCTCCCAGGAGGGCCAAAGGGATTTTTTTCTCTTTTTTAAAACTAATTCAAACTAGACTAAAAAAATCTATAACATCCGTCACATTCAGCACCGACAAGAGTTTCAGCCGCCACACTAGCCGCCACATTATCCATCACAAATTAACGTCCCCCCCCCATTAACAATCAATAAATCCCCCGTAATTTTTAGATTTCAACGCAGTTGAAAACTAAAAATTACGGAACCCGCCGGGAGGGCGCATTAATTTTATCTGTCCTCGGCACTCTCCGGTTTTTGCCCGTTATAGGGCAAAAAGCGAAGCATGTCTTATTGATTGTGGGTCTTCGCCCCTTCCCCTAGAGTTTGTCACTCCTCCCAGTATTGACGATCGCTCCGACCGATAGCTTCCACTCACGGTAAAACCTACAGTAAGAGCGATTGCTCCGACCGAAGTTGTTATTTTCCCAATTAGCCGCCCCCTGGAAGCCGCCCCCTGGAGCCGCCCCCTGGAGCCGCCCCCTGGAAGCCGCCCTTTAAAATTTCCCTCCTCGTTGCTACAGATGACAAGTTTCGATTTTTTAGCCTTCAAATCTCTGAAAGCTTTATCTTGCGGAGATTGCCAAAAATCTGATTTCTCTGAGTTCTGCCCCGATCCGGTCTGGATTGTCTCGGTTCGTCTGTTGCATTAAAAGGAAAAGTTGCTGTTGGGAAAATAGCTAAGGCTCAAAAAAACAACCCATCTCCCTAGATAGGAGTGGGTTGATGGCTGCAGAAGATTAGGCGATCGCCACCTCTAAGATGACTTCGGGCCACCTCCTTTTTTGCTGGAGGTAGCCCGTTTAGGTCTGGGTGCAGGTGCAGGTTCCGCTTCTGGTTCTGGTTCTGGTTCTGGTTCTGGTTCAGTTTTGGATTTTAGGTCTAGTGGGTAGTTTATGTCTAGGTACTCCTCTAGGACTGCAACTATGAAATTAGACATAGATCGTCTTTCTTCATGTGCGGCGTTAAAAATTCGCTCTCTGGTTTCTAGTGATGGTTGAAAAGTTATTCTGGTAAGTCTTTTTTTTAGTGGGCGATTATCGTTAGGCGGCATTTTTACATAACTATTTGCAACAGCAACATTTTAACCTAGTGGACTACTTTGTGGCCATTTTGTGGCCATTTTATAATTGTTAGCTCATACTTAAAATAATACTAAAAGTAGTCTTGCGTTTTGTTGATTATGTTGCTAGACTGATGAACAGTTGAGGCAAAACATTAATGCAAACATCAAGGCCAAAGAACGCCGAATGAGCAACGGCCAACGCGAGCATTAATGTAAGCAGCAACCAAAGATAAAACACGCATCAAGAGGGTTAAATCCTGCATTGATGCACGCACCCAGAACCTTGACAAATCAATACTTATGGAAACCTCATTTCCTTTAACGCTAGAAGATGTAGCGGATAGGTTAGGTATGAGTGCCCGCCATTTAACCAACAGGAAAAATGGGCCGATAACGCGCGTCCTAGAGACGTACTATTGGCTTGACCTGTGCGATGGCGACACTTACGCCGATGCCATTGTTGAGAAGTTAGAGAACTACCTGGCCGATTGCGGGAAGCGCGGTGAAAACCACATCGCCTACGAAGCATGGCAAGAGAAAATCTGGCAAGAGAACAACGCGGACAGCATCTCCGTTCACGCTAGCACCCAAGGCCTTCTAGTGCCTTGCCCTAAAGTCGAAGTCGTTAGCGCCGACCAAGCAATCAAAGCCCTCGGCGATAGCGTCTCATCTTTCAACCTTACCACTGGTAATTTCGACGCTCACTTTGATGCAATAGGAGAACATATAGGGAACACAGCCGTAACGCGAGTGGCCGTAGCCACAAAGAAAACGATAGATAACGGCCTCACCCAACTGTTCAACGAACTATCAAAAATGGGAGGAAATTAACAATGGGATTATTAGCAGTTTTTGCGAACGGTGACAGCAATGCTAACAGCGATAGCAATGCGAACGGTGCTAGCAGTGCGAACAGTGCGAGCGGCGCGAACGGTGATTTTGAAAACACCTTTCAACCGCAAGCACTCAATCAGTACAACTTCGATGCGTTTAAGCGTGGCGACTTCAGCAGCTTTGCTCGCATAACTCCAGAGGAATGCGAACGGTCTAAAAAAACAGCATCAGAGATGAAACAACAGCGCAAATTGCATACAAGCAAAATGGCTGCTGACAGCGATTCTTTAGATGCAGCCGCTGCCATCTTCAAATCAGAACAACATCACCTCCGCCGTCGCGGAGATACTCTGTTGAACGCACGGGGCGAGTGGGTGAAAACGCAATCTCACTTTAATGAGAAAATGCAACCGGGGTGGCACGAGCAAAATCAATCGCTCTCACTATCTCAGACCAAAGGACAAAACGCGATTGGTGAAATTAACAACCGATTCTCCGAACGTCGTCAAGCACTCGCCGAGTTAAGGAGTCAGTAATGCTGCAACTAAACTTAGGACTGATTGCATTTGGAGCCGCGCTCGCAGCACATAAACTTGCTCAGAGCGCGCTCTTTTCCTGGTGCTTCGCTCTCTTTTCTCTAGCTATAGCCGCCATCATTTTTCTGCAAGCAGAAACCCGAAAAAATGCTATCGCCCGCCAAGTTGACATCGCTCTATGTTTTGTGCTGTCTCTATTTGGAGGAGTGTTAGCATGGCTGTAGTGCCAGAATCCATTGAATTCAGGGAAAATTTGAGGTATTCAGTTCTCAGGCTATTTGACGCTGTAGATTCTTATAGGCGCCAGTTGCACGATTATGGGATGCCACTCTCAACCGATTATTATCGTTTTGAGGAAGAAATAGACCGAATATACAATGAGGTAAAACACGATCGGCAGGCATTGCAAGATTACTTTGCTGAGGATGACGAGGAGGAGGACGATTGTGAAGATTGACCTCTTTCTCCCGACAAACAGCCTACCTGCTTACATCGCCCGCCTCTCAACTTACTCGCTAACGCTCGCACTGCTAGCAATAACTAAAACACCCATCCAGCAACAAATTAAACCGTTAGCAGGCTTGGGGATGACCGCAAGCAGTAGCGTCGCCCTAGTTGCAATCAAACGCAATCGCGACCGTGAGAGCATCCAGAAGCTAGAAACCGACATGAGGCTAGGAATTGAAGCCGACCGATTAACTGCGATTGAAACTCTCGAATCCGAGAAGATACGAGAGCGCCTAACGATTGAGCTTCAAAACTCTAACGCTCGCGTTGCCGAATTTGGAATTGACGATCGCTAAAATCGCTAAAAATGATGCCAAAAAAAGATAAGCCAACTGACGAAACCGAACAAGAGCGACGTTTGAGATTGTGCGAAAAGCAACTTGCAGATTTACGCAAAGAGTTTGATGCAATCGAGGCTTTATCCGAAATTCGCTATAAAGCCTATCGAGCCCTCCTGAAGGATTTGGAAGCTTCCAGAACTCCTGAAATATGGGCCGTACTCGAAAAGCATCGAGGCAATCGAGCATTTTTCCAAGTTCCCTAAGAAAAAAAGCAGCTAGGACTTAATACCCCCTAGCTGCTCCAATTCAAAATAAAAAGTAATGAAACAATACCACAACTTGCACCTTATCCCACCGCCTTTGCTGGCAGAAATCTTGATAGGCTTAGGCATTTTCCTGGCCATAGCCCCGTTAATTCCCAAAGATTACTCGTTTGCCAACAACTCAGAGAACACAGAAAACATTATTGGCAATGGCAGGAGGTAAAATGCAAGCCACAATCGAGAAAACGCAGCAGACTCAACTCGTCCATACTTACACGCTCCCATCGGACGTTAACTTTGAAGACGTTTTGGCAACCTTCGAGGCGCATCACGAGCGTCTTGCAGGCGATGGCTTGTTCTTAGTTGACGACAAAATAGAAGCTCGTTTAGTAGCCCGTTCTTTGTCAGAACTCGACCTCCTTCTTTACGACCCCCACACGCTCAAAACCACCCCAATAGCAACTTTCCAGCTTTACCAGGGCAACGATTCCCAGTGTGAGGATTGGGAAGAATTAAGCTTTTGTATTGCTTGGCTCGCCCTAATAGAGAAGACAAAAACCTTCGAGCGATTAATGGGAATAGCTTTGATACAAGTTCAGGGTCAGTGGGTCATTTGGTAGAAAACGTCAAATCCAAAATCTAAAAGAGGCCAGAGGGGCAACCTTTGGCCTCTTGCTGTTTTTAGAGGAAATTAATCATCATGAGCGATATTGCTCCTGAGAAAATCCAGCACATACACGATTCGTTATTTCAACTTTCCGAAGAAATAGAACGTTTTCGTTGCCGCTTTATCTACGTTCGCTTGGCAAGTCATGCTCTAAATGTTCGGGATGATTTTTGCCCGTTATACGAGCATTCTATTTTGAATTATGAAGATTGGGCTAGGACTTTGCTTTTTGATTTTCTCGAATCCGTCAATCCCGAAAAAGTTTTAGATGGATGTGATGGCCAAATAGGGGAAATTAGGGATTTACTTCGGGAGTTGGAAATAGATATCGAGCCACAACCCCATGAACAGAACAATCCAACCAATAGCGGTTGATTTTGGCTCCTTCAAGCCCCGTTAGGTTTTTCTCAGAGCATATTGTCGGAAAGTGGCTCTTTGTGCCCTAAATGACCTTGTTAGCTTGAAACTTCCTAAAACGCGCCCGTCGTGTGGGGCGCAGCGTGTTGCGCTTGGCGAGGGCTCGCAGCCTGCGCTCGCGCGCGCCCGCGCGTATGCGCGTCTTATCTTGATACTTAATGCATAACTCAAAGTAAATTTAGTCGATCGCTCCGTGATGGAATCTAAGTATGGCCAAGCCAGCTTAAGTTGTTTAGATATGCCAAGCCAGCTTAAGTTGTTTAGATATGCCAAGCCAGCTTAAATTATTTAAGTTGCAATATTGAAAATAATAAAAGCGATTTAGTCAATAAATAACTAAATCTTTATTAACGATTTAACTTTGTAGTACGCAATGATATAGTTTTTTATTTAGCTTCGATTTAGTCTGTAATTCTATAACTCTTGCCTGGCAAGGCTTATATTAAAAAATAAAACTAATATTTAAAAGTAAGTTTAATTAAAACATTGAATTATATAAATAAAAAACTACACTCGTGCTACAAAAAAACCATTGGCTGTTTATTGACGTTAGATTCCATATCAAAAAAAATCTAACTCCATATTAAACCCCGCGCCAATAAAAAATCTAACTCCATATTAAACCCCCTGCTAATAAAAAATTTAACTCCATATTAAACCCCCTGCTAATAAAAAATTTAACTTCATATTAAATTCAATATTAAATAATTTTTGATTTAAGTTTTTATTTTACAAGGATAAAAGTTCGGTCGATCTAAAAAAAACTGCGAGGCTTTAAACCTTGCAGTTTTTTTGATTTAAAAATCATTGCGATTATATTTAATAAAACAAAACCGAGTTAAATAATGAAGCTTGATGATGGAGATAGGATTTTATTCGTTTTTTAAGCAGGTAAATGGCCACCGAAAAAACATGGTGGCCCATTTTGTAGTTGATACTTTTTTTTATTAATTGAAAGGTTGGAAAAGTGCTTTTTAGGGTGTAGCATATAAAAAAAGCCTCAGAACAAATTAGCCCCCGCTTGCACTTCTAATGCATTCGGAGGCTTGTTCTGAGACCACAACAATGATAACAACAATGATAACAGCAAAACCGCCATTAGGCAACTTCGACATCAGGAATTTTATTGGCCACCTTACCAAAGGTAAAAAAGGCAGATACGAATGCCCGGTTTGCAATGAGGTCAAACTCAGCATTAATCGGATGACTGCCAAGTACAACTGCTACAGTTGCCACGACACCAAGGGCATCGCCGCCAAACTACGAGAGATAGCCGGCGAAATACAAGAGGAAAATAAGCAGGATAATAACGAACGCCCTGTCGGCATCCTAGACCCCATAGCCTTGCGCCACAAAGAAGAATTTAGAAAAAGCGCCATCCCCGACACATGGGCCCGCTGGAATTTTAAAACTTTAGAAGATAAAAACGAGATAGCCAAATTCTTAGGATGGAAAGCCTATAAAAACGACACAGGCTGGATTTGTACCGGGATAGACCCCGTCACCGGAGAAGATACCGGCTTGGGCCAATTCAAGCCCGACAAAATAATAGTTTTTCCTAAAGGAGAAGATGCCAAATACTTAACCCAGAAAAAAGGATATGAAGTAATCTGTCCCAGAGTCCCCACCAAGCCTAACTACTGGCAGGACGTAATCGACGATGAGGCGATCGCCATTCGTTTGACCGAAGGAACTAAAAAAGCCGTAGCGAGTATGGCCCATACAGAAATGCCTACCATAGCCGGTTGTGGCGTAGAGATGTTTCTCAAAGATGGACAGTTGACCCCCATAATGCAACAGTTTTTGCAGCCGGGACGGATGTTTGAGATTGCTTTTGATGCCGATATTGTTCGTAAGGTTGAAGTACGCCAGGCATTATTCAAGCTCGCCAAAGCATTATTAGATGCGGGTTGTTTGGTAAAAGTGCGAACATGGGATGAGGAGTATGGAAAAGGAATAGACGACGTGATTTTTAACGGTCATAATTTCGATGACGTCAGCGAGTCTTTAACATTGAGAGCGCAGGCGCAAAAATGGGAGCGACAGTTCCCAGACGAAAATATAAGGGACAAAAACCAAAGCCCGCCCAAACAGACAGTGTTTATTAACCAATTAGTTGAGAAATATCGCGAAAAATTAGCCTACGATCCAAAGTTAAAAATTTGGTTGCATTACGGGGCTGAAAACGACGGAATATGGGCACAAGAAGAGGATGTGTTCATCTGCCGGATGCTTAAAAACGAAGTCGATGTCAACTATCCTAAAGGTTGCAGCGCGAGTTACATCGAAGGAGCTTTAAGAGCTTTAAAGTGGGAGTTAGTAGTAAGGAAATGGGACGAGGACAAGGGGCTTTTACCTTTGCAGAATGGAGTATTAAGGCTCTCGGATAAAAAATTGCTGAAGCACTCTCCCAAATATCATTTAACCTGGTGCTTGCCCTACTCCTACGAACCGACAAGAACTTGCGAGCCTATTGTCGAGTGGTTTAAGGAGATGATAGGAGAGCCGGACCAGATAGAATTGTTGCGTTGCTATTTGGCTGCGATTGTGCGCGGCGACAGTCATTTGCATCGGTTTGTCGAACTAATCGGACCGGGCGGCACTGGTAAATCAACTTTTACCAGTTTGGCGATCGCTCTAGTCGGACAGAACAACACGCACTCAACAACCTTAAACAAGCTGGAAAAATCGCGCTTTGAGACTGCCAACATTGCAAACAAAAGGTTGGTAGTGATTAACGACTCGGAACGTTACGGGGGCGATGTCTCCACCCTTAAAGCTTTAACCGGTTCGGATTACTTGCCTTACGAGGTGAAATTTAAGCAGTCTGGGGGCGGGTTTCTTCCCAATGCCTTGGTAATCATGGCAGCCAACGAACCAATTCAATCGGGAGATTACACCAGCGGATTAAAACGGCGTCGGATTTCTCTGAAGTTTACCAATCAAATACCTAACAATCGGCAACGCAATTTAATCAACATTGGTGCTAAGGGCGTTATCGGGGACTGGGTTGATTATTTACCCGGTTTGTTGAATTGGGTTTTAGCAGCGAAAGAGAAAACTATTTTTAACTTTCTCAAGCGTACCGACGAGTTTTGCCCTAGCTTGAAGCGGCATCAAATCAATTCCCTGTTAGATTCAAACCCGTTAGCGGATTGGGCGGACCAGCATCTCGTCATTAAAAAGGACTTTCGCTCCAGTGTTGGAGTTGCTAAACAAGATAAGCGAACTGAAAGTCAAACGAGGTACTGGAATGTTGATAGTTGGCTTTACGCTTCCTACTCGGAACATTCCTTCAACACTGGAACTAAGAGCGTTGCTATCCGACGCTTTGGAACTTTGCTTGAGGACTTATTAAAGAATCAGTTGGGCTTGGATGTTGAAAAAGGACGCGACCGTAAGGGCAGTTACTTTAAAGGTATTGACATTCGCAAGGAGACGGATTTAGACCCGTTGCTCGTTAGCAACAATCCTGTTGATGAGCCACCACACAACCAGCCGCCATCTGGACCGGGAGGATTGCCGCCATCCGACCCGTCACCTAGTGGGCCAGATTTAGGCTCGCCAACTCAAGACGTGACGGATAATGTGACTGATGATGTGACGGCTGAAACCCTTGTCCGTGCTGAATGTGATGGATGCGACGACAAACTCGTTCTAATTCCCACAGAGTTAGAGCCGACACCAGAGCCACCTACAGCCTCGGAGGTTGTAACAGAAGTGCAACTTACGACAGAGGTGCAACCCACCGTCAATGATTCGGACCCCTATAAAGAAGCAGGCTTAACTCCATTGGAGGTAAGCGAACTGGAGCGATTAGCTAAGGCAGAAACCGATAGCAGCACCCCCAAGACTCAATCCGATTCAATCAAAAGGCTTAAAGTAGGCGGGTCTGTGAGATTAACAGACGGTCGCCATGGTTGTATTGAGTTTGTCGATCGCTCTAAAAATGAGTGTTGGGTTAAAGTCCAGTTTCAAGGCACGACAAGGATTAAAGAACCCTATACGGTAAAAATGCCGTTTGAGAATATCAAAAACTAGGCATAGAGAAGGTTAATGCAGGAGCATCGCTGCCTGCTGCATTTTCCTTTTTCTCCTTGGAATGCAACAAATAGCATCAAAAATCGGGAAAGGTTAAAAATCCCGGAAATCTTCCGACCGTAAAGAATAGAAAAACTTCGAGTTTCCTCTCCGTTCTGCACCGAGCGGAGAAAGTCATCTGTAGCAGCAGAATTGATTAGACATGGCTAAAAACGCTTCCACAAAAACAACTCGCACTTTTAACAAGGTAAAGGTCACCACGGACAAGGGCGTTCTCCGATTGCAGTTTCCCACCAAGCTAGTTAAGGCGATCGCTGAAGAAGGCATCAAGTTTTCCCGGTACAAAAGCCTCGGTAAGCGGGAGATAGACTCTGACACGGGAACTTCTAATCGACTCTGGGCTGAAGCTATCGCCTCTCGCATTCAAGCTGATATCGACCATCCAGACGGCCTGTTTGACCCTACGCTCGCCAAATATTTAGATGTTAAAGCTTTCGACAATTCAAATTTCGTCATAGGTGCTCCTGTAGTGTTAACTGTAGGTGAACTTTGGGAAGATTTTTTGAGGTACCATTTAGCAGGTAAAGCGGCATCTACAAAACATCGTTACCAAAAAAATTGCACGCCTAAAATACAACCTTTTTGGGATGCTCCCATTAATCGAGAAACTGCTAACGATATGCGGAGTGCTTTTTTGGAAGTTGCTAACGATAATACGAAATTGGCGATGCAGTTGTTGACAAAAGCTGTTGACTGGGCTATAGAGGAAGAAAAGTTAATTGTTTCTAAAAATCCTTTTAAAGGAATAGCTCAAAGTTTGAAGGGAAGTCAAAAAAGAAAAAACAAAGTCTCTGGATTGCCTAATAATTACGTCGCATTCAATCGAGATGAAGTCAATCTAATTTTGAAAGCGTATCTTGACAAGAACATAAATCGCAAATATCACGACTTTTTTAAATTTAAGTTTTTGACTGGCTGTAGAACTGGCGAAGGGATAGCGTTAACTTGGGACGATGTTAAGTTTAAAGAAAGGGTAATTTTGTTCGATAAGACTCACTATCCAACTACGGGGTTGTCCCAGGGAACAAAGACAGAAGATAGTCGAATCTTTCCTATGAACAGCTATCTGGCAGATTGGTTGCAAGCGCTCAAATCGGAGGCTAACACAAGCATTGTGTTTTCCGGGAATAAATCCAAATATCTGGCTCGTTCCAGCATAAATGGCTCTTGGAACCTGGATTCTAACGAAGTTAAAAGAAGTAAGGATGGCATAGTCGTTTTACTGGCAAAACAAGGCAAGCTTCAATATTTATCTCCTTACAATACCCGCCATACTTTTATTAATTTCTGCATAGACCAAGGAATCGACACCATAACAATTTCCGATTGGTGCGGCAACAGCGATAACGTTATCGAGCAAGTTTATCGGTCTCGCAAGCGCGACGTTGATATCGAGCTATTGCCTCGGTTTTGATTTCACCAGTCTATCAAAAATCTAGCAAATCTTAATTTATAATGCGCTAAAAGCAAGAATTATCGTTGTTTTTTATCGCCAGTTACTAATAATAGTTTGTAACGGCATAGTTTCAGGTTTATCGAGGGGGCAATTTTACGATTGGTAGAAAATAGCAAAAGCTAATGGTTAGGGGCAATTTGCCCGTTTCAACCATTAGCTCTTAGCAATTAGTGGGACTTGAGAAAATCTATCTCAAAATCTATCTCAATTAGCTCGCTACATACTCTCGGACCTTAGCTTGTCGGCGGCGCAAATGGGCCAAAGCTTGATGTTCTAATTGGCGCACTCGTTCGCGACTGAGTTGGAGGCTTTCTCCGACTTTAGCTAAAGACATTTCGTGACCGTTCTCCAAACCAAAGCGCAGAATTAAGACTTGTCGCTGTTGTTCGGTCAACTCGCCCAAGAGACTATTTAAGTCCTGGCGCAGTAACTCCCCAGTGATGTAATCGTCGGGAGAGGCACTCTCGTCCTCCAGCAATTCCTGCAATTCGGTATCTTGGTTGTCTCCGACCCGTAAATCGAGAGAAATAGGATGGCGGGCCATCAACAGATATTCCCTGATTTGAGAGGGTTCGAGTTCCAAAGCATCGGCAATCTCTTTTGGAGTAGGGTTGCGTCCTAGTTGCTGGAAGAGGTCTCTTTGTACCCTTTTGATTTTGTTGAGTTTTTCGGTGATGTGGATGGGCAAGCGGATAGTACGGCCTTGTTGGGCGATCGCTCTAGTAATCGCTTGACGGATCCACCAGTAGGCGTAGGTAGAGAATTTATATCCCCGGGTTGGGTCAAATTTTTCTACTCCTCGTTCGAGGCCTAGAGTTCCTTCTTGGATTAGGTCCAGAAAGTCCATATTGCGCTTCTGGTATTTTTTGGCGATCGCTACGACCAAACGCAAATTAGCCTCAATCATTTTTTTCTTGGCGCGACGACCGACTTTTACGATCCGTTGGAGAGCTTCCGAAGAAAGTTGGACTTGCTCGGTCCACTCTTGGTCGGTCGGTTCGCGTTGGAGTTGTTCCTCCAACTGCTGTTTTGCTTCTAAAACCGCCATCATTTGCTGCACTTCTTTCCCCAAGACAATCTCTTGCTCGCGAGTCAGCAGGGGCACGCGGCCTATTTCGTGTAAATAAGTACGAACTGTATCCATTGAAGAGGTGGGTCGCATAGTTTTATTAGTTGGGACTTTATTTTTTCTATCGTTGGTAATTGCCATAGTTTTTTTGTTAAACTCCTTAGACATAAGGTTGCGTTTCAGTCCCGTGGCCCGACTCGCCTTACTTCCCAATACCCAATCTGGGACGCTTTTTCGGGAGTTATGGGCGA
Organism: Cyanobacteriota bacterium; assembly: GCA_034189005.1. Classification (GTDB taxonomy): domain Bacteria; phylum Cyanobacteriota; class Cyanobacteriia; order Cyanobacteriales; family Microcoleaceae; genus CALKCV01. Next base: position 11,879 of record JAXHVR010000017.1, read on the forward strand.
TAAGGAGACAGTAGCTCTAGGACAGTAGCTCGTTGGAGCTGTGGTCCAATCCTAGTGGTATTGGTGCATTAGCGGCGATCGCTTAATTGGTATAAACCTTTTACTTTCTAATTCCTTTAATTACTGGAATTTACTGATAAATCGATCTTTTAATACCAGTGGCCTTTTTATTTTGACTGTGCTTTTACTGGGAAATCTATTGCTCGGGTCAATCCAACAATAAGGTGGACCTTTTAATGTACTACAATATTAGACTACACGTTAGTTTAAAGAGTTCATCCAAAAGAGAGAAAATTCAAAGATTTCTTTAACAATTGTCGGAAGTTACCAGTCCTCGGAAGGATCGTAACGCTGCTGCTTACCTTTAATTACTATTCCATCATTACTCAAATAATTTAACTGGACAAGACTTTTTTTTGAGAGATTACCGAACTAAAACGGACTATTTATGCTTGGAAGTCTTGTATTTCTAGGCTGATGGCTTGCCCTATCTATCTCTACTTCTAAACTGCTCTTTACGATCTTTGTATGATGTCCATCTATTGTAGTGGTTATAGACGCTGCGGGCAAACCACACAGATTTAATTAACCTCCTTCATATTACATTGTAACACAACTGCTCGATTTTATGCAGATTTAATCCGAATAAATGGGCATTTTCTTAGTGGCCCATCAACCTTTCCCTGGCCCAGGGGTAGTTAGCAATTAACGATTAACAATTAACCACTAACCACTAACCACCAACAACTCCCGATTACCCCCTCAAAATTCTAATAAATGTAAATACCGCCGTTACTGTGGATATTTACAGCGCTGTCTCCCGTCACAAAATTGTCGTGCTGTTCGACAGTAACAGTTAGCAAATTGTCCGTAACAGCCACATCGTATTTCAAGTTTCCACTCAAACCGGCGTTGGATGGGTTAAGCAAACTAATTAAAATATGGCTATCTGGGGGAACGTCGCTTAATACAGCAGTCTCGTTTGGAGATAATTTTTGCGGTATGTCAGGGTCGCCTGTCAAACCATATTCGATCGCTTCTCCTGTTTGGTTGACAAATTTTATTTCTATGGGTATTTCGGGATTTACTCTAGCCACTGGTTGCCAAAAGCCATCTTGATAAGTGCTAGCAGTCAAAGGAGTTGTCTGGGTGGGTGGAGATTCTGCTAATACTGCTGCGGTGGAGACTAAGGTCGTACCAAATAAGACGGTAGCGGCAGTTAGTAATAGATTTAACGGTTGGGTTTTCATGATTTTTGACTCCTTTGCTTGGTTTGGCTTTTGTTTTTGAAGTTGCTTCTTAACGTTCCTACAAAAGCTGCAACCTCCATTTCGGGAAATTTTCTCCGGTTTTTGCTGGAATCTCGCTCTCAGGATATTTAGATTTTAGATTTGTGCTGAAATTAGCTGGGAGTTTCGGCTGCATATCGACATCTGGTAGTTAATAATTAATTGTTAATCGTGTTAGAATATTGACAATTAAACTTAATTAATTTTTGCTATAGCAATCCGTTCGTTCCCAGCTAATCTTACGAAACCTAGTTTTTATTACAATACCTTCGCCATTTTTTTTGTAGGTTGGGTGGAGCGTAGCGCAACCCAATATCTCGGTTTCTGGGTTCGCGATCGTATCTTAACCTCTGCTCTAAGTAGTCGCGCTTTATCGCCATCCTGACGAAACCTCCGACAATTATTAATTATTAATTATTAATTATTAATTGCTATAGTTATAACTTAGATAGAAAAAAAGGAAAAGCCCAAAAATGACAAATTTCGCTGCTAAAGTCAGCAATCCATACTTCTATTTTGCAAGCAGTATTTTATTCGGTATCTTCAGTCCAAATCCTGCTGCTTTAGCACAAATAATTCCCGATAGAAGTTTGCCTAATAATACCATTGTCACCCCTAACGGTAGGACTATCCGCATCGATGGAGGTACTGCCAATGGCGGTAATTTATTCCATAGCTTTCAAGAATTCTCTCTCGGCAGCGATAGTGCGGTATTTTTTAATAATGCCGCAGACATTCAAAATATTTTGACCCGCGTTACAGGAGGAAAAATTTCTAATATCGACGGTCTAATCGGAGCAAACGGGGGTGCTAATTTATTTCTAATTAATCCCAACGGCATAGTTTTCGGTCCTAATGCAAAGCTAAATATTGGTGGTTCTTTTATCGGTTCTACAGCGGGTAGCATTACTTTTAATAATGGAACGGAATTTAGCGCAGTGGAACCAGACGCGCCGCCACTACTAACAATTAATGCGCCGGTTGGCTTGCAATTGGGGCAAAATCCTGCTGAAATTAGAGTAGTTGGTAACGGTCATAATGTAACAGTTGAAGAGCCATTATTTTCGCCAATTAATAGGGAAAATAACGATGCCGGTTTGCAAGTAAAACCGGGCAATACTTTTGCTTTAGTTGGGGGGGATATTACTTTTGATGGGGGGGAAGCGATCGCCTCGGACGGGCGTCTGGAAATAGGCAGCGTGGCAGGAGGAAATGTCAGTTTGAGTCCGGCACCTGGGGGGTGGCGGTTGGGTTACGAAAATGTGGAGAATTTCCGGGATGTGACGTTGAAGCGGCTATCCCTTGCAGATGCGAGCGGTATTGGGGGCGGTGCCATCCAGATACGGGGGAGAAACCTGCAACTTGCAGACGGCTCGTTAATTGTCATTCAAAGTCTGGGGCGCGAAGCTTCTGGCGACATAGATATCCAGACCAGCGAGTCGGTAGAAGTTCGGGGCACTAACGAGACGGCAACTCTTCAGAGTCGCTTGGCTACAGAAAACCTGGGGAATTTTCCCGGAGGGGATGTAAGGATTCGAACTGGGGAATTGACCGTGGCCGATGGAGCGGCGATCGCTACTAGAACCTTTGCTCCCGGAGACGGGGGCAATATAGATATCGATGCGGAGCGATCGATAGAATTGCTGAGATTTTCGCCCTTAAACCCTCCTGTTTTCAGCAATATCACCGCCAGTACCTTTAGTTCTGGGCAAGCGGGAAACGTTAGAGCTTTTACTGCGCAACTAAGAGCTTTAGATGGCGGAACTTTAGTATCTGCAACTTTAGGAACTGGTCGGAGCGGCGGAACTATAGTTAAAGCCACAGAATTTATCGAGGTAATAGGAGTAGTACCGCCAATCTTTTCTCCGAGCATCATCGGTGCCACCAGTCTAGCTTCGGGGAGTGCGGGAAATCTGACTATAGATACGGGAAGGTTAGTAGTGAAGGATGGTGGCAGAGTGGATACTCCCGCTTTGGCGACTGGGGATGGGGGCAGCCTGACGATTAACGCCACGGAGTCGGTAGAGATAGACGGTAGGGTAGCCGGTTCGATTAATCCGAGTTTGATTAGTGCCTTTGCTTTCGTTCAAGATCCGGTGTTTAAGGAGATCTTTGGTTTGCCTGATATACCGTCGGGAAATTCGGGCAGCGTGACGATTAATACGTCGGTGTTGAGGGTGACTAATGGTGGTTTGTTGGGAGTGAGAAACGACGGACCGGGAAATGCGGGGAAGATAGTTATTAATGCGGATTCGGTTTTCCTCGGGAGTGGGGGTGGGATTACGGCTTTTACTAATTCGGGGGAGGGGGGCAATATCGAAATCGACGCTCGCCAGGTAATAGTGGATAACGGACTGATAGATGCTTCGGTTTTGGGAGATGGAACTGGGGGGGAAATTACTATTCGCGCCCAGGAGTTGGTAGAGGTAATTGGCACGGGGTTTCCCGATCTAGAAGAAAGCACGATTTTGCTGGCGACCCAGGAGGGGGTTAGCATTCTAGATGTAGAAGGGGGTATTATTAGCGGGACCAATGGAAGGGGCGATGCGGGGGATATCCAGATTGAGAGTCCGAGGTTAATAGTTCGGGACGGGGGACTTATCGCGGCTCCGACTTTGGGAAGTGCGACGGCGGGGAATATATTTTTAACTGTTTCTGAGTTGGTGGCGGATAGCTCTTTCGTGGTAACTGTAACTCTTGGTTCCGGGGCGGGTGGTGCTATTACTGTGGATGCGGATAAGCTTATCGCTACCAACGGCGGGTTGCTATCGGCTACTACTTTTGCTTCGGGAGAGGCGGGGGATTTAACCCTGCGGGTTTCTGGGTCGGTGGAGCTGAGGGGGTTGGCTGTGGGCCTGTTCGGACGACAGTTAAGCGGTTTTGCGGCGAGCTCCCAACCGGGAAGTACGGGGGCGGCGGGTTCGATCGCTCTGACGGCGGGGGAGTTGAGGATTGCCGATGGGGCAGAAATATCGGTTAGTTCCGACGGTTTGGGGGATGCGGGCGATCTTCGGATCGATGCCGGGAGTTTGGCGATGGATAACGGTAGGGCGATCGCTACGAGCCCTATCGGCAGCGGCGGTAATATTAATTTGCAGGTTACGGACTCGTTACTGTTGGGCAACAGTAGCGACATTTCGACTCGGGCGGGAACTGAAGGCAGCGGCGGGGGGGATGGGGGTAATATTACTATTGGCGCTTCGACTATTACTGCTTTGGGGAATAGTCGCATTAATGCTAATGCTTTTGAGGGGGCCGGGGGCAATATTCGCATTAGTACTAGCGGTGTGTTTTTAAGTCCGGGAAGCGGGATTACTGCTAGTTCGAGGTTGGGGGTTGATGGGAGCGTGGAGGTTGAGGGCTTGGATGCGAACCCTAGTAAGGGATTGGTGGATCTGCCGATTGGGGTAGCAGATTTGACGACGCTGATAGCGAATGGTTGCGAGGAGTTTGCTGGCAGCGAGTATATTATTACGGGGCGCGGCGGTTTGCCGCCGACTCCTTCGGAGGCGATCGCTATAACTTCGGTTTGGCAAGACTGGCGCAACAGCAGCAGTTTATCAATTTCTAACAGCCTTGAATTTACATCGGTTAGCAACCCAACTAATCCTCAAAGCAACATTGTGGAAGCTACTGGTTGGGTGCGCCGCCCCGATGGCGGTATAGAGTTGGTCGCTCATATTGGGGAGGAGCAAAATTCTTGGCATCGATCGCCACATTGCCAGACTGGGGCAGGGAAAGGGTAAACGAACCGTCAAACTCTTGACAAATTCCCAGGGAGGGTCTATTCTGGATTTGGCGATCGCTAATCGAAGTCTAATATCAATTAATAATTAATAATTAATAATTAATAATTGGGTTAGAAGCGTATAAGCCTTAACCTGAGTTGCATTGCCATTCTGCCCTGATTTTTTTGACGATCGTTTAATGCGACTCGGTCTAAACCGGATAGCATCTACTTATTGAAAAGACAACTCCTATAATTTACGACTGACCGCTATGAAACAAAAGAGCGAACGCTCCCTACTAACAACCGGCACCATACTAACTGTGCTGGTGGCAGCTACCACTAGCGCCTATGCCCAAATAATCCCAGATAATACCCTGCCGAACAATACTATTGTCGCCCCCAACGGGCAGACTATTAATATAGAAGGGGGAACTCGCGCTGGAGGAAACTTGTTCCACAGTTTCGCTGAGTTTAACCTCTCCGCCGGCAGCACGGCATTTTTCAACAACGCCGCCGACATCCAGAACGTTCTCAGTCGGGTTACTGGAGGCAACATCTCTAATATAGATGGGTTAATCAAAGCCAACGGCGGGGCGAACCTATTTTTAGTCAACCCCGCAGGAATAGTATTCGGTCCCAATGCGAGACTGGATATCGGCGGGTCGTTTCTGGGAAGTACGGCAGAGAGCGTTATTTTTAACGACGGCAGTTTTTACTCGGCAACGGACCCAGAGGCGCCGCCGTTACTAACGCTAAACGTTCCCATCGGCCTGCAACTGGGGCCAAATCCCGGTCCTATTGAAGTAAAAGGAGTAGGCAACCCGGACCTTGAAACTGTAGAGAGTACCAGTTTAACCGTAACTCCGGGGCGAACTATTGCCTTAGTCGGGGGAGATGTTACCTTTTCTGGGGGGGCGGCAGTTGCTCCAAACGGAAGGGTAGAAGTAGGTAGCGTTTTTAACGGCCAGGTCAGTCTGACGCCGGAAATTTTAGGATGGCGTTTGGGATACGAGGCGACTTCCGTTGGAGGAGAGATTAATTTATTAGGTCGCTCCACTTTATTGAGTCCCACCGTTACCGACTTGCTGCCTTCTGGAGGAATTGGCGTGCGAGGGGGTTTTGTGGTGGTGGAGGGGCGATCGCAAATTGCCACAGTTAACCAAACCAGTCAACCGGGGGCGGATATTAAGATCGATGCCACCGAATCGCTAAACGTTATCGGGCCGGGAACCGACGATTCCCTTCCTCTGACTTCCCAGATAACAACAATAACCGCACCGCCGGCTACAGGAAGCGGCGGAAATATTGCCATTACCGCGCCCCAGTTAGGAGTATTTGATGGAGCGAGGATAATTAGCGTCAGTTTTGGGGAAGGAAAAGCCGGGGATGTTACTGTCAATGCCAGGGATTCTATAATTGTAAGCGGGTTTGCCGCTTTAACTGGTAACAACCCGCTACTTGCAGGAAGTAACTTTAACGAAAATTTCGGCAGTCGCATCTTTAGCGAAAATTTGAGTGTGGGAGCGGGAGGCGATGTAAGGGTATCCACCGCCAAGCTGACTCTGGTTGATGGAGGACAAATAGGAACCAGCCTCGCCGGCACGGGCAACGGTGGCAATGTCACTGTAAATGCCAGCGAATCTATGCAATTGATAGGTTTTAACCGTTTCAAAGCTAACGAACCCAGTGCAGTTATAATGGACATTTTTGACGCAGCCAATGGAGGAAATCTCCTCGCATCCACGCCGGATTTGACATTGAGCGACGGCGGTGTAATCTCTTATTTGGTATTAGGAAGCGGCCAGGGCGGCAACGTAACGGTGAATGCTAACTCTATTGCAGCTAAAGGACTAAACGCAGTTGTAACTTTATTTCCTAGCGGTATCTTTTCGACAACAATTGGCCCTGGTGATGGAGCGGATGTAAGGGTATCGACAGAAAGGTTAACTTTAAGCGAAGGAGCAACAGTTGGTTCTGCTAGTTTTTTGGAAGCACCACAGATTCCAGGATCTCTAATTTCTTCAGAAACGAATCGGGGAAATGCGGGGGATATTACGGTCAATGCCACGGAGTTTATAGAGGTGAAAAGCAATAATCCTTTAGTCCCAGACAATTATAGCACCATCTCCAGCATTACTACTGGAAATGGAAGTGCAGGGGATATCCTTTTATCAACCAAGCGCTTAGGCATCATAGACGGAGGGATTGTTTTTTCTGGGGTACTTACTTCGTTCTCTACTTTGGGACAGCCGCGACCCGGTTCGGGAACCGGTCGCGGTGGCAATGTCACCGCTAACGTTTCCGAATTGTTAGAAATAAGCGGTACGGACCCATTTCTTTCTAATAGCAGCAACCTGAGTACCTTGACTTTTGGAGAAGGAAATGCAGGCAATACTACCGTCAACGTGCCTCGGTTGGTAATCTTAGGTGGGGGAAATATCAGTTCTTTTACCAGCAGCAGCGGTAATGCGGGTAGAACCATAGTTAATACTTCAGAAATGCTAGTTAGCGGCATTAAGGGAGAGAATGCTGCTGAGGTTACGGTTGAAGCTAGAATTTTCAACGAAAACTTGCAACAAACTTTCTTCGTGCAACAGATTCCCACGGGCAACACCGGAGAAATGATAATAAACGCCTCGCGCCTAACCGTAGCCGATGGCGGTCAAATTACGGCAGCACATCCGGGAATTGGTAATGCGGGAACTTTGCGGATAAATGCGAACCAACTGTTCCTAGAATCTGGCGGTAGCATCACGGCGGCCTCTGCTTCCGGGTTGGGGGGCAACATCGTCCTCAACGTCGGAGATTCTTTACTATTGCGCGATGGCAGTAGTATCACTGCGGAAGCTGGTGAGAACGGCGACGGGGGCAACTTGACTATTAATGCTCCAACTATTGCACTGTTGCGCAACAGTAATATTAATGCTAACGCTTTTCAAGGTGCGGGGGGCAATATCCGCATTACCTCTGAAGGGCTGTTCCCCTCTGCCGACAGCAGCATTACTGCCAGTTCTGAGTTAGGAGTTGACGGCACGGTGGAGGTAGAGGGATTGAATAACGAGGCGACTACGTTAGTACAGCTATCCAATAACTTGCCAGAGTTGACCGCACTAATAGCGAACGGTTGCGAGGTATTTGCCAACAGCGAGTTTATTATTACCGGACGCGGGGGTCTCTCGCCTACTCCCTTAGAAACTTTGAGCAATATTAACCCTATGGTTGAGTGGGCATCGCCAGAGGAGAACTTGCAGAGTACGATTTGGTTAGAAGTTGGAACTCGATATCCGAGATTTAATATCCAGGTAGCCGATCGCATCGTGGAAGCAACCGGTTGGCTGCGCCGTCCAGATGGTGGGATAGAATTGGTGGCTAATACTGACGGATTTCAAAGTTCTTGGTATCGGTTGCCTGACTGCGGTCGCAATTAACAATTGGAGGACTAACCATGAAGGAAAGAAAGCAGATATTAACCGGTGCCAAATTAATTGAACATATGGAACAGGCGCTTTGGCCTGTTCTACGGGGAAATAAAGAATAATTTTATGCAAATATTTTTGCATACCTACTTATTAAGCGGAACCATTCTCAGCCTGCTGGTGGCAACTAGCGCCAACGCCCAAATAGTCCCGGATAATACCCTGCCGAACAATACTATTGTCGCCCCCAACGGGCAGATTATTAATATAGAAGGGGGAACTCGCGCTGGAGGAAACTTGTTCCACAGCTTCACTGAGTTTAACCTCGGCCCTGGCAGCACTGCCTTTTTCAACAACGCCGCCGACATCCAGAACATTCTCAGTCGGGTTACTGGAGGCAATATTTCTAATATCGACGGGTTAATTAAAGCCAACGGCGGGGCAAATCTATTTTTTATTAACCCCGCAGGTATAGTCTTCGGTCCCAACGCGAGACTGAATATCGGCGGTTCGTTTCTGGCAACCAGCGCCGATCGCCTTATTTTCGACAAGGGCAGTTTTTTCTCGGCAACGGAACCAAACGCCCCGCCGCTGCTGACAATAAACGTTCCCATCGGCTTGCAGTTTAACGGACAGGATAATGGGGCGATCGTCGTGGTAGGTCCGGGGCACAATCTCAGCAGAGGCAATGACTTTAGCCCCAGCAGCAGGATACCCCTGGAAGATTTACCCGCCCCTGCTTCGGCAATGCCGGCAACGACTGGAGAACAAGAATTGCCGGCCACGCTCGCTCTAGTTCCGATATTTAGCCAGCTTCCCCCTACAGGTCTGTTTGTGGAACCCGGCAGGACTCTAGCGCTGGTGGGAGGGGATGTCGTATTGCAAGGCGGTACCCTCACGGCCTTTGAAGGACGAATAGAATTGGGCAGCGTCAAACAAGGGAACGTCAGTATTAATTCTGCGGCTGTGGGGGATTGGAATTTAAGTTATGAAGGGGCGGGGCAATTTGGGGATATTTTGATGAGGGAGCGATCGCTTGTGGATGCCAGCAGCTTGCTCGGTGGCGGTGGTGCGGTCCGAGTGCGGGGGCAAAATATAGAAATGCGAGAGATTGCGGTAATTTTAATTCAAAATATCGGCTTGGAACGCTCGGGAGATATAGCGATCGATGCCGTCGAATCTGTAACACTTAGCGGCCAAGACGCGACCTCGACAATTAGGACGGGAATTAGTATCGACGGGCTCGGCAGCGGAGACAATGGCGACATCGAGATATCTACTTCCCGCTTGAAAGTTGCCGATGGAGCGGCGATATCCAATCTTACCTTCGGTGCAGAAAGCGCCACTGCGGGAGCCGGAGGAGGGCTCCACATCTTTGCTACCGATGCTGTAGAAGCGATCGGAGTTTCCCCCCAGTCTCCCGACGTACCGACTTTAGTTATAACCGGAACTTTCGGAGCGGCAAATGCGGGGAATCTGACAGTATCGACGGGAACTTTAAGGATTGCTGACGGAGGTTCTTTAACGGCTTCGACTTTGGGAAGCGGCAAAGGAGGAAACGTTAGCGTTCGCGCTGCTGAATTAATAGAAATAAGCGGTGTCGAACCCAGCAACTTGCTTCCGAGCAATTTGGCTGTTTTGAGCTTCAGGGATGGGGATGCGGGGAGCTTGACGGTCGATACACCTAGGTTAGCAGTTAAGGGTGGCGGCAGAGTCGGTGCCACCACCGGGGGCAGCGGTAGCGCCGGAGTTCTTACTATTAATGCCTCCGAGTCTATCGAAGTCAGCGGTCAAGTACCCGGTTCCCTAAATTCTAGCGTTATCGACTCCTCTGCTACCATCCTCGATGAAAGCGTCCGACAGCTTTTTTCCCTACCGCCAGTTCCCACGGGGAATACGGGAGAAGTTAGCATTAATACGCTTTTTCTGAGGGTGGCTGACGGCGCTTTGGTGGGGGTGCAGCATGACGGTACGGGTAATGCAGGAAGGTTGCGGATAAATGCGGGAACGGTACTGCTAGAAGGAGGGGGCGCGATCGCTGCCGGTTCTGCTTCCGGTTTTGGAGGCAACCTCTCTCTCTACATCGGAGATTCCTTACTATTGCGCGGTGGTAGTAGTATCGCTGCGGAAGCGCTTGGCGGTGGCGACGGGGGCAACTTGACTATGAACGCGCGAACCCTAACGCTATTGGGCAACAGTAATATTAATGCCAATGCTTTCGAGGGAAGTGGAGGCAATATCCGCATCGTTACAGAAGGGCTATTTCCTTCTGCCGATAGCGCCATTACTGCCAGTTCTCAGTTAGGAGTAGATGGCACGGTGGAGGTTGAGGGATTGGATAACCAGGCGAGTTCGATAGTCCTACTAACGAATAACTTGCCAAATTTGGCGATACTGATAGCGAACGGCTGCGAAGAGTTTGCGGGCAGCGAGTTTATTATTACCGGGCGCGGCGGTTTGCCGCCTACTCCTTCGGAGGCGATCGCTCTTTCTTCCCCCTGGCAAGATTGGCGCAACAGTGGCAGTTTATCAATTTCCAACAGCCCCCAGCGTACATCCGTTAGCTCTGGAGTTGCGGGGATTGTCGAAGCTACTGGATGGATGCGACTGCCTAACGGTAAGATAGTATTAGTGGCTAATCCCGATCCGGTGGGCCCCTACGATTCCTGGTATAATTATCCCCATTGTGGAGGAAAGCTCGACTAATGACAAAAAATCAACGTTTTTTAGGCCGATCGCTCGGGAGCATCGGGGGAATGAAGAAAACCAATAATTTAATGCTTTTAGGCAACAGGCAACAGGCAACAGGCAACAGGCAACAGGGAAAAGAGGTTTTCAGTAACAAAAGTCTTTTTACAAATATGAGATGCTCCCGATCGCTCTATTTAGTCCTTTTATTTCTCTTAGGGCTAATAACTGCCCTAAGTGTTTATTTAATAACAGGAGAAAAAGGAGCGATCGCTCTGGAACCTCAACCAGAAAGCACTGTGGAAGAAACTCGCAGTTTTACCGCTCAAAACAGCACGGGTAATCCTGTAGAAGGAGGTCGAGAATTATTCGAGGCCGGCAGATATTTAGAAGCAGCCCGCTTCTGGGAGGAAGCGGCAGAAAATTATGGAGGACAAGGAGAAGTTATTAACCGAGCTTTAGTTTTAAGCTACTTAACTACAGCTTACCAAAAATTAGGAGAATGGGAAGAGGCAGAAAAGGCGATCGCCACCAGCATCGACCTCATAGAAAGTAGTAAAAATCCACCCGCTTTAATTACCGCTAGAATTATCGGCGCTAAAGCTTCCCTTCAACTAGCAAGAGGTGGAGGGGAAGCCGCGCTCAAAACTTGGGAATTGGCAGAGAGTTACTACAGAGAAGCAGGAGACTTTATCGGCATAGCCGGAACTAAAATAAATCAAGCAACAGCTTGGCAATATTTAGGCAACTACCGACGGGCAAAAGATACTTTAGAAGAGCTAGAATATATCCTCAAAAATCCAGGTAATCTTGGTTTCAGGGAAGATGATTCCCTGGAAAAAATCAAAGTAGCCGCATTTTTAACTCTGGGAAATACTTTAAAAGAACTAGGAGAATTAGATAGAGCCAGTGCAGTTTTAGAGAAAACTTTAACAGCAGCGCGACGATTAAACTCTCCGGTGGAAATTCAAAGAGCTTTAGTCGGTTTGGGGGATATTTTTATAGCGAAAAAAGATGCTTCGCAAGCCAGTGAATTCTATCGAGAAGCAGCATCTATTCCTGTTTGTCAGAGTAACGATCTTTGCTCGGAACAAATGACAGTGGAGCTAAAGTTACTGGATTTGTTGTTAGAAACAAATAACTTGCCAGAAGCGGAATCTTTATTGCTGAAACTGCTGAGTAATCTAGGAAACTTGCCTCGGAGTAAAGCGGCAGTTTACGGTCCCGTAGAACTAGCCAAAAGCATCTCGAAATTTAAGCAAAAACAAGCAGAGCAAAATACCTTTATAGCCCGACTTCCCCCAGAAGAAGAAATAGCAAGAATGCTAGCAAAGGCGGTGAAAGAAGCGCAAGTTTTAGGAGACCCGAGGGCAGAAGCTTATGCCCTCGGTTATCTGGGGAAAACTTACGAAGAAAACCAACAATTTGCTTATGCCCAAACACTGACTCGGCAAGCATTAGGAATAGCCCAGAGAATTAACGCCGCCGACATCGCCTATCGGTGGCAGTGGCAGTTGGGGCGAATTTTGACAGTCCAAGGAGATAAACGAAGAGCGATCGCCGCTTATACGGAAGCAGTAAAGTCCCTTCAATCCTTGCGCAGCGACCTAGCCGCCATTAGCGCCGATGTCCAATTTTCCTTCCGGGAAAACGTCGAACCGGTTTATCGGCAATTGGTGGGACTGCTATTAGAAACCCCCGCCGATGGCACGGAAGCCTCTCAAGAAAACATTCAGCAAGCCCTAGAAGTCATCGAATCCTTGCAGATAGCGGAACTGGACAACTTTTTCCGGGAAGCCTGCGTGCGGGTTATCTCCCAGAAAATCGACGCCATAGACCCGAAAGCGGCGGTAATCAATCCGGCAATATTGAGCGATCGCCTCGAAGTCGTCATCTCCATCCCTGGGAAACCGTTGCGACACTACGCAACATTTCTGCCCCAAGAGGAGATCGAACGGACGGTAAGTCAGATGCGGGGATCTTTGCGCCTAACCTCTTTTGCCAGCGATCGCCTCCCAGTAGCCGAAGAAATCTACGATTGGTTGATTCGTCCGGCGGAGGCAGACTTGGCAGACAGCGGCATCGAAACCCTAGTTTTCGTCCTGGACGGGGTGTTGCGCAACCTGCCCATGGCGGCGCTTTACGACGGGCAAGGCTATCTGGTGGAGAAATATAATGTTGCCCTGACGCCGGGTTTGCAACTATTGGAGGCGCGATCGCTCGAAAAAGAAAAACTCAAAACCCTAATGGGGGGACTCAGCGAAGCCTCTCAAGGCTTCACCGCCCTACCAGGAGTCGAAGTGGAACTGGCAGAAATAGCCTCCCAAGTGCCTTCTGAAAAACTACTGAACCAGCAATTTACCACCGAGCAGTTGCAAGAGGAAATAAAAGGCAGCCCTTTCCCAGTAGTCCACCTAGCCACCCACGGGCAATTTAGCTCCGACCCAGAGGAGACTTTTATCCTGACCTGGGACGATAAAATTAAAGTCAACGAATTCGAGCGACTCCTCAAGTCTAGGGAAGACGGGCGAACCGATCCGATAGAGTTACTCATTCTCAGCGCTTGCCAGACCGCCGCCGGAGACAAACGCGCCGCTTTAGGGTTAGCGGGGGTAGCCATCCGGTCGGGAACCCGCAGCACTCTGGCCACCCTCTGGCCAGTTGCAGACCGCTCCACCGCAGACTTGATGGTTGAATTTTATCAAGAGCTAGGCAAGGGAGGAGAGACGAAGGCAGAAGCCTTGAGAAAGGCGCAGCTATCCCTATTAAAGGGCGACTACGAACACCCCTATTTTTGGGCGCCTTATGTCTTAGTGGGCAATTGGCTATAATAAGAGTGTCATTTGAGTCGAAACCGCTCGATTGGCCATCATGAGTGCGAGTTTTTATTTATTTGGAAAAAAAAACAAAGGAGGAAAAAAAATGGTTAAAAACTTTAGTTTATCCCTAGCAACTTTGACTCTCGTCTCTCTGGGAGCGATCGGCGCGGCAGTGGCGTTCGATCCCCCGCCGGGTCAAGATATGCCGGAAAAAACCGCAGGGGGAGGAACTCGCGGCGGCAACTGTTCTGCGGTAGTGGGGGCAGCAACGGAGACGACACCTTTAACTTTATTATTGCCCGAGAGCGGGTTGGGTCTGACGGCGAACGATCGCCCGACTTTCATGGCTTACGTTCCCCCCACAACCGCTGCGGAGGTGGAGTTTACCATCAGAGATGAGGAGGAAGAGTACGCTTATCGGACTAACGTTCCGGTGGATGGTAATGGTGGGGTGGTGAGTATTTCCCTGCCGGGGAATGTGCCGCCACTGGAAGCGGGTAAGGATTATATGTGGTCGGTGGCGATGGTTTGCGCCCCTAGCGATCGGATGCAGGATGTAGTTGCCACAGGCTTTATTCGCCGCATTGAAGCAGATTCTAATTTAACGAGTCAGTTGGCAAGTATGGACCCCCTATCCCAAGCGTATGCTTACGGCAAGGAGGGCATCTGGTTTGAGAATTTAAACCTTTTGGCAGAGTTACGCAAGGCGCAACCTACAAATCCCCAGTTGGCTGCTAGTTGGGAGAAGTTGTTAAGGTCGGAAGCGGTGAAGTTAGAGGCGATCGCTGGTGCGGATCTGGTTGATTAATCTCCCAGGGAATAGTTGCGAGTCCAGAAACCGGGTTTTGTCAAACAAAACCCGGTTTCTTAAGTTCGTAGTAATCGCTTTAGCGATTTAAAACAATTAACAATTAACAATTAACAATTAACAACGAACAATTAAACAATGAAGAAAATTTTTTTATGGTCTATCTGGGTCATCTATGTAGGCTATCTATTACTCAGCGACCTCCCACCGGGGCCTTCTCTATTACATATCGACGGGGCAACTATTCAAGAAGTATTCGACCTCAGCCTCAATTTCTGGTTCGTTACCCCCGCGCTTTTCCCCGCAACAGCGCCGGTGTTGCATCCTGCTTTGGAGGGAATTTTTAATATAGTCGTAGCTTGGGGCCTGCTGTTTTGGGGTTTCCTCATCGACAGACGGGGGCAGCGGTTGCCGATGGTGCCGTTTCTGGTGGGGACGGCTTTCCTGACTAACGTTTTTTATTTGCCGTGGTTGGCGTTGAGAGAGTCCCAGACGGAGGTATCGGTGGAGAGACTCTCGGCGATGGAAAGGATGGGGGAGGGCCGATCGCTTCCTTTATTTTTGACCGGGGTAGTTTTGGCATCTTTGGGTTGGGGAATGTTTGCCCGCCCGGAGTTTGGGGACTTGGCTGCCCGGTGGGAGGGTTTGCTGGAGATTGTGGGGAGCGATCGCTTGGCTCATTCTTTTGCGGTGGATATGTTAGTGTTTTGGTGGTTCCAGTCGTGGTTGGTGGGAGATGATATGAAGCGGCGGGGTTGGGAGGATGGATTTTCTTTGTGGGTTGCCCGTTTGGTTCCCTTTTTTGGTTTGGCGATCTATTTCTCCCGGCGTCCGGCGTTGGAGTTGGAGGATTGAAAAAATCCGTAGAACAGTAGTAGTAGGGTGCGCGCCGCGCACCAGGTAAACTTCGTAGGCTAGCTTGTAGTAATCGCTTTAGCGATTGATAAAGATGAATCGTGCTTTGCGATTACTACGAACAATTTGCAAGAAGTTTATCCCGTTTCAGTAGTAGGTTGGGTGGAACGAGAGTGGAACCCAACATCATCTATGTAAGTCCTGCCCAGTTAGGAATGGGGATTCAATAATTTTTCAAACAGGAGGTTAAATTCGTAGCAGGGCAAAGCATTCGGAAACGAGATTTTTGCGATCGCAATTATTATTTTTTCCCGAATGCTGTTGCCCCTACAGGTTGGTTGGGGTTGATTTTTTGACAAATTATTAAATCCTTGTTCCTTATATCAAGTCGCAATAAATAACCTTTATAAAATAAAGAGATGAAAAAGGGGAATGCAAGGCAGAACAAATATCCCTGACTTTTCCCTCTATTATTAATTATTAATTATTAATTGGGAAAATGATATTAGCTACTACCTACAGAAACTACATCTGCTTTTTGTTCTATATATTTTTGATGTTGGGGATGTACGAACCCCAGACTTATTTTATCTTCATAAATTCCCATTGCTGCTAGTTTCGCAACAATAGATTCTTCGGTATCGTTACGCTGAATTAAAAGCCGATAGCTGCCGTTAGTTCCAACAATGTCGATATGTAAAAAACATTGATGAAGACGCTTGTATTGATGCCATCCGACCCAAAGAGCCATATAGCGCATCCGTTCGTCATCAAAAATTAGCTCTATTTGAGAACTTTCATCTTGGAGAAGTTCGTATTCGCGGAGCAAGCGTTTGACGCATTCGCGATAAAATTCTACGGTACGATCCATAGCAAATCCTCCTCAGAAAAATAGAAAACAATTAATTTTAAGCTAAACTTCTCAATGGCAATTTTTCCTACTTGTCTGCTAAAAATATTCTCAAAAGCATCAATCGGAACAGCTAAGTAAAGTTCTCGATCCGGCTCTTGTGTTTTTAACAATTCTTCATAGATTCCATATTGACCTACAGCCTTTTCGAGTTCTGTTACCTGGGAGTCCCTAATAAAACTTTTTACTTCTACTGCAATTTTATCATAACCTTTTTCAGCGGCAATTGTCTTTTCAGCCCCCAAATCGATCGAAAGTTTAGGATCTGATAGGAGAAAATAAGGATCGTGTGAAATTGTCCATCCTTCTTTTATCAAAGCAGACTTAACCAGATAATGATAGGTATCTCTTCGAGAGATATAGAAATTTTGTTGTTTTCGGTGGATACTTCGTTATTATATCAGTTGCTAGGGGAAACTGGAGAGGAAATT
Organism: Cyanobacteriota bacterium; assembly: GCA_034189005.1. Lineage (GTDB taxonomy): Bacteria > Cyanobacteriota > Cyanobacteriia > Cyanobacteriales > Microcoleaceae > CALKCV01. The sequence continues at coordinate 28,825 of JAXHVR010000017.1, forward strand.
TTTCCGCCCCATTGTTTGGCTACTCCTCGACACCGTCGCATAAACCCCTGTCGCTATCCTCCACCTCCTGGTTGTTCCTGAGATAATCTCCCACCAACTGGCAATTGAGTTTCATTAGCTCGTTAAAGTCCAATATCTCCCACAAAATAACGCTCTTATCGCCGCTAGCAGTAGCGATAGACTTCCCGTCGGGGCTGAAGCTTACGCCCCAGAGCCCGGCCTGATGTCCCCTAAAAGTTTGTAGCAACTTGCCGTCGCGACTCCACAATTTTAAGGTGTTATCTTTACTGGTAGAAGCGATGAACTCCCCATCAGGGCTGAAACTGACACCCCATATCCTACCCTGATGCCCTCTCAATGTTTGGAGTTCCTTGCCATCACGACTCCAAAGTTTCACTGTCTTATCATCACTAGCAGAAGCGATTAACTTCCCGTCCGGGCTAAAGCTCACAGCATTGACTCCGCCCTTGTGACCCCTCAAGCTTTGCAATTGCTTGCCATCGCGACTCCAAAGTTTCAGCGTCTTATCATCACTAGCGGAAGCGATTAACTCTCCGCCGGGGCTAAAGCTCACAGCATGCACCCAATCTGAATGCCCTTCGAGCGTTTCTCGCAGTTGCCCATTTTTACTCCAAAGTTTTACCGTCTGGTCGCGACTAGCGGTAGCGATTAACTCCCCATCAGGACTGAAACTGACACGTGTGACTGAATCATTATGCCCGCTCAAAGCGCGCAGCTCCTTGCCATCGCGATTCCACAGTTTCACGGTGTGGTCTCTACTGGCAGTAGCAATTAACTCCCCATCAGGACTGAAACTGACACCAAAGACCCAATCTGTGTGCCCTCTCAAGGTTTGCAGTTCCTTCCCATCTCGGTTCCATAGCTTCACTGTCTTATCATCACTGCCAGTTGCGATTAAATTACCATCCGGGCTAAACTTAACATCATTGACCCAATCCTCATGCCCTCTCAAGGTTCGGAGTTTTTTGCTATCGCGACTCCATAGCTTCACTGTAGCGTCATCACTGGCAGTTGCGATTAAATTACCATCCGGGCTAAACCTAACACCTTGGACTCTGCCCTGATGCCCTTTCAATATTTGAAGTCGCTTACCATCGCGACTCCACAGTTTCACGGTCTTGTCATAGCCGGCGGAAGCGATTAGCTCCCCATCAGGGCTAAAACTCACATCATAAGCCATACTTTCATGCCCCCTCAAAGTTTGCAATTCCTCGCCATCTCGACTCCACAATTTCACCGTATTGTCGCTACTTGTAGAAGCAATTAACCTGCCGTTGGGACTGAAGCTCACACTTAGGATCCAATCCTCATGCCCTCTCAAGGTTCGGAGTTCTTTGCCCTCGCGACTCCACAGTTTTATTGTCTCGTCTTCACTGGCAGAAGCGATTAACTCCCCATCAGGGCTGAAGCTGACACCCCAGACCGAACCCTCATGCCCCCTCAAGGTTTGCAATAGCTTCCCCTCGCGACTCCACAGTTTCACCGTGTTGTCATAACTTGCAGAAGCAATTAACTTTCCATCGGGGCTGAAACTGACACCCCTTACTGGCTTCTCATGCCCCCTCAAGGTTTGCAATAGCTTGCCCTCGCGACTCCACAGTTTCACCGTGTTGTCATAACTTGCAGTAGCAATTAACTTCCCATCGGGGCTGAAACTGACAGTATAAACCCTACCCTCGTGCCCCCTCAAGGTTTGCAATTCTTCACCATCGCGACTCCACAATTTCACAGTGTTGTCATAACTTGCAGTAGCAATTAACTCCCCATCCGGGCTAAAGCTCGCGTCATAGACCAAACCCTTGTGCCCTGCTAGGCGGTTAGATTCTCTGAACAACTGGTCTTCTGTTTTATAAGCCGTCTCTCCTAAGCTATCAATCACAACACTAAAATCGTCTGTGAGTTGCGTCGGCTGATGATCGAGAGTTTGTCTCCCTGCTTTAAGGGCTGCTAACCGAGCATCAAAGGAACGATTGGATAGCATTAGAGCTTGCGCCTCGTTAGCAGAGGCAATAATGCTTTCTTTAATTGCTTCCCGGCGTTGTCGTTGCGCTTGCACTCCAAACGCTGTCATTACAACACAGGCAGCAATCGAAACCAGCAGCAACCCTCGTTCGGCTCGTCTCCTTTTTTTCTCTTCCCGCCTCCTCTGTTCTTTTTCCCGCTGCAACTCCAACGACTGCGGTTCGTACTTGCGTCGAATAAACTCTACCAAATAATCATGCACCAACTGATAAAAATCCTCCGGCGTTTCCGGCACGAGCAACACCAAACCAGAACCCACCAAAACCTTTAACACCAAATCCAGTTTTTCTTCCTTTACTTCTAAACTTTCTAAATCCTCTTTTAACTCCCTGGCAGTCTTCAAAGGTCGCGTATTCTCAGTAGTCAGCAAAAACAAAACCAACTCCGCCGCCTTCTGGTTCTCTTCCCCACAATCTTTAACCGCATCTTCTAAAAATTGCGTCACCAGTATTTCCTTTGGTCGTTCTCCTAATTTTTTATATTTCCTCAAAGTCGCAATCTTAGCCGTTTCTAATTGGCTCCCAACTATCTGTAACTCTATGGGACGGACCCCCTCTAATTCCCCCGCCAAATCTTCCACCAATTGACTTATCAAATCAAATTTTAAAGGAACTGGAGACCTTGCCGTTAAACTCTCAATTATCTCCCTGGCATCTTCGGGTTTTAAATCTCCTAAATAATAGAAAATATCCCCGTAACCAGTATCGATCTTGGAGTCGATATACCCGCGCAAAGGCTCGAAAAAATCATGTAAATAATCCTCGCGTAAAGAAAAAACAACCTTCAAATAATCAATTTCTAAGCACTGGCGCAAAAACCGATAAAACTTTTCTCTAGTCCCTGCATCGGGATTATCGAAGAAAAACTCCTCAAACTGGTCAAAAATCAACACAATTAAGCAATGTCGCTGTTGCTGAAAATATTCCAAACATTCTTCAAGGGATTCATGGTTCTTATTTAACTCGTTAATCAACTCCCGATCCCAGCTTTGATAGCGCCGCAGCAAAACAGGTAAATAATCTCGCTCGTCAAAGTTATCTAATTCCATAACAGGCACTAACCCCGCCTGCAAAAGAGAACTTTTCCCCACCCCGGATTTACCGTAAATTACTGTGAGTTTGCGACCGGTGTTTTTTATTCTTTCAATCAGCCTTTCTAAATCCGGTTGCCGTCCGGAAGCAGCCATGATTTTCCGGCGTATATTACTTTTTTCCTCTGGTGTTTTCTCCTCAGCATTAATAACCTTTAAAGACGGTTGCAACCTCCCGGCCCCAATAAAAGCAATCCACCCATATTGACTCTTAATTTCCCTGACAATTAACTTGCAATTAAAAGCCTCTAAATATTGCCTTTTTTCTTTGAGACTTATTTGCAGAGGTTCGATAATTTTTAGCAACAATTTAGCATCGCTCTCAGACAGGTTTTCTTCTCTAGCAGCTTCCAAATAACTGAAAGCTTTCTTCAAGCTATCCAAACCATTTTTCACTTCATTTAACTGGAGTTTAGCTAGGGCTAAAATAAAGAAGTATAAACTCCAATACCGGGGAAGTGCAACATTGCTATCCTCTTTTTTCAAAGCTTCCAAAGCCGACTGGACCCTTGCCTTTGCCTCTGGCCATTTTGACTGTTGGATAGCAGCGAAAGCTAAAAAACCGCGATCTTCCCTTTCTTTCATAGCATCGTCTTGATGAAGCGGTAATGCTCGATAGATAACAATTTCTTCCAGGGATTGCCACTGTTTTAATTCTTGTAGTAAAGCCGCCAATTTAGAAATATGTGTTGCCACTAAATCCCGACGATTTGCTCTAGCGAAACTATTAAAAGCTTCCTCAAAATAATCCCTTGCTAATTCATTTTCCTGGTAAGTTTGAGCCAGATATAATTGCACGATTCCTCGACGCAAAGCATTTTTATCGAAATTATTGAGTGGATCGGATTCAATATTTCGATCCCCCCCCGCCCCCCTTGGCAAGGGGGGAGCTTCTTTCAAAGTCCCCCTTAAAAAGGGGGATAATGGTGGATCGATTGTCTGGCTCATAGATTCAATAATTGCTATATCTTCCTGCCAAAACTTCAAACATTCTCGATATTTATCCACCGCAGCATCTATCCGCTTATTCTCAGCGAAATCCCAAGCCTCCAGAAAAGCAAAGCAAGCCCTCGTCTCCCCATCCAAGGACGAGTCGCGACGGGCTAAATCTTGCCGCAAAGCCTCAATTTCTGCCCGCTTAATCCGAAAATTATCCGCATCATTAGCCGCCCCATCTACTCCCCGAAAAATCAACGCCTTCAACTCTTCATCTGGGAGAGAAAAACAAATCGGGGCGCTGGCAAAGCTATTAAAATCTGGTGCCTGCTGCATCAGCTTCTTTAATCCTAAATCTGTCAGCAATAAAGCAACAGGAAAAGTAAAATTTCTAAATTCATCCCGCAGTCTATTAGCAGATTGTAGGATAATATCTTTATTTTTTACCGATTCCAAACCGCAAACTATTAAAGCATCAGGAGATTTATCCCCCAAATATTCTTTAATACTTTTATAAAGAGAAAGAGCAGATTTAGGTACGACACAATATTCAATATTTCCACTACATCGCTGCCCGACCAGTTTGATAATTTCCTCTTGCAAAATTTCGTAATTGCAGCGAACTACGATTAAAGAAAACTTACCTTTCCCCATAGCGATCGCTCTAGTTAAACTCTTGAGAGAGCGATCGTTAATCTCGGCAACTTTGTCTAATTTATTAGAATTAATCATAAATTTTCTGCCTTCCAAGTACGATATTTTTTCGTTTCCAATAAAAGAGGATTTAAACCAAACCAAGTCCCTTCTCGATCGTGGTATTCAAACACGAACAAACTAGGTAATAAAGCTTGATATTCCTTCTCCCCCTTAACCCTTTGAGTTCGGTCCACCTCAAACAACAATTCCCACTCTTCGTCATCGATATTTAAAAGCAGGCGATCGCGATAACTCCGAATTACCGACTCCAAAGTATCCGCAGAAATAGGCGGGTCTTCTTGTTGCAAGCAACCAAACAACATACCCAACAAATTCCGAGGATGCCCCCCGCTAATTCGACACAACCGGTCTAAAGTTTCTACCCTGTCGAAAACCTCCGTAATTAATCCGCTTCTTTCCTCTGAAGTTAACTCGGGAAAAGCCCTAGTTAAAACCATCTGCCTCAGCAATTCCATCCCCTCATAAAAATCCTCACCATTCCTCAATTTAGTAGGCACCATCGGCAAAACTTTAGTTTCAATTCCACCCCCGAGGCGACCTTCCATTTCTTGACGTTCGTTAGAATAAATCAACACCATCGGCAGAGTATAAACCAAATGACAATTAATCTTGCGTAACTGTTCTCCCTTCTCAACAAATAGATATACTGGCAAAGCTTTATTAGAGTAAGAAATCTTGCGATAAGGAATGCGGTCTAAATTATCCACAATTACTACCAACCCTTTTTGCCCCCGTTTCTTTAACTGTTCGTTGGCAATGCTAATAATTTCCTCATCGATCAACTTCAAAATTTTAGTAGTTTGCGGTTCCATAAATTGCCGCAATTTAGACCGAGTTGCTTGGCTACCTTTAGCCTTAGCCGTAATTTTCCCAATAACCACAGGCAAAGAAATTTCCAAACCTTTTTCCGTACTTGCCTTCCCTTTAACTCCCGCAAATTCTCCTTCGACGCTTAAATCTATAGGAGTTTTTAAAAAATCGACAGTTTGTTTTAGCAAAGCCTTAAAACCTTCTGCTTTTAGTTTAATATTACTCTCCTCCAAACTGGCGCTAACTTGACGGGCGATCGCCAGCAAAATATCGCTGACATCCACATCGATATAATCCAAATCCTCCGTAGCTTCAAAATAAACCACATGAAACCCCTTCACCTCCAATTCTGTCTGAAGTCTGGACAATTCCGTTGATTTACCGCAACCGATATGCCCGGTAAATAACTGACAAGTCGGCTTATTCGGCGACAAGCGACTAATAACACGTTTTAGCGCCTTAATAACTTTATCCCCCCGGACGGCGGCAAAATCAATATAATACCGTTTTTCCTCGGGATTTTTCATATCTATCGGTTCTGCCGGGTTAGACGCTTCGTAAAATCGCTCTAAATCTAAATTCATAACACTCTGGGTTTGTTGCAATTTGCCGAAAATTAATTTTATAATACAATATTCCCATAATAACAATGGGACATCAATTGACCTACCGACAACGGTCCCCCAAAATGGGTGGGACCATTCAGACGACATCAGGAGTGCTAACCATGCTCGTTTTACCAGAACTAGAAAATAGATCGACAGAAAGCGATCGCTCTTTCTCAACTTTAACCAGAACTTTAACCCTCTCCCGAGGTTGTTTTTGCTTGCTGTTGGTAAACTGCAACTGTAGCGAAACCCAAAAACAAGCAATCCAAAAACTCTCAAAAACCTACAATATCCAAAAGTTAATTATACCAAAATCCGCCAAAAGCCTCTATGATTTAATCCAAGCAAAAGTCGCCGCCAGAGGAGAATTAAATAAAATCTCCCCCTTATCGGCTTTATGTATTTGCGGTCTGGAATCGGTACGATCGCTAGACGAACTCTTGCAGGATACTAACTTTATGCGCGATCGTTTTGCAGCCAATTTTCCCTTTCCTCTAATCTTCTGGGTCACGGATGAAGTACATAAAAAACTAATTAGATTGGCGCCGGACTTCGAGAATATCGCAACTTCTGGGATTTCTTTTGTCCCGGGGCCGTAAAACAGAATTAAGAAACCCGGTTTTTTGAAAAAACCGGGTTTCTGGGCGGAGCATAAATATCCCTATTTCTCATACTAAAAAAAATCCAAGGAGGTTTCCTTGCTAATTGCAAAACCCGAACCAAACTGGCAATATTTGGTCGAACGCCCCCACCCCTGGCGGCGACAGCTTTATATAAAAGGAAGGAAACTCCAGGCTTCGACGGTGTGGCGAGACGCGATCGCCAACGAAATGTCCCCAGAAGAAGCCGCAGATAATTGGGATCTCCCCTTAGCAGCTATCCAGGAAGCCTTTCGCTATTGCCAAACCCATCAAGACCTCTTGAAAATGGAAGCCGAAGAAGAACGTTATAGATTAGAAGAAAAAGAAGTTTCTCTTACCCACCCCGTAGAACAGACGTCCCCTCCGATAGCCATCGCTCTCAACCCCTGGAACTACTGACCCGCCTAATTTACAGCCAAATCAGTAAAAATATTTAACATCTGGCAAAAAAGCCAAAATACCTATTATCCTTTCAATCGAAGCTGTTGGAGCGAAAAAGCCCCAGGCTGAGAGGGAGGGGCCATTATAACCGATGAGTCAAAAAATGTCAAGCTCCAATCGGTAGAAAATCCCGAACCCCAAAGCCAAAGAGCGAACGCCCCCAGCAGCCAAACCACTATAGATAAAAGAGAAAAAAGACAATATGCCAGAAACAACAATTAACTCCATCGTCGCCCGCGAAATCCTAGACTCTCGCGGTCGCCCCACCATCGAAGCCGAAGTCACCCTAACGAGCGGCATCACCGGACTCGCCCAAGTTCCCAGCGGCGCATCCACCGGCAGCTTCGAAGCTCACGAACTGCGCGACGGCGACAAAAGCCGCTACGCAGGCAAAGGCGTACTCACCGCAGTTAGCAACGTCCAGGAAAAAATCGCCCCAGTCATCTGCCAGCTAAACGCCCTCGACCAAGCATTAATCGACAGCAAAATGCTGGAACTAGACGGCTCCGCCAACAAAAGCAACCTCGGCGCCAACGCCATCCTGGGAGTCTCTCTCGCCACCGCGAAAGCAGCAGCCATGGCCCTCGGACTCCCTCTCTATCGCTACCTCGGCGGTCCCCAAGCCAACATCCTGCCGGTACCCCTGATGAACGTCATCAACGGCGGCGCCCACGCAGAAAACAACGTTGACATCCAAGAATTTATGATCGTACCAGTGGGGGCTGCTTCCTTTAAGGAAGCCTTGCGCTGGGGCGCGGAAGTATTCGCCTCCCTCAGCAAAGTCTTAAAAGACAAAGGTTTGCTCGGCGGAGTCGGCGACGAAGGCGGTTACGCCCCGAACCTCGGCTCCAACCAGGAAGCATTGGATTTATTAATAGCAGCGATCGAAAGCGCCGGCTACAAACCAGGAGAACAAGTATCCCTAGCATTAGACGTAGCGGCCAGCGAATTTTACAAAGACGGTCAATACACCTACGACGGCTCCACTCGCTCCCCGGGCGAGTTAATCGATTATTTAGCGGGGTTGACCGATAAATATCCCATCGTTTCCATCGAAGACGGCTTGCACGAAGATGATTGGGATAGCTGGGTCTCCTTTAATAAAAAAGTAGGCAGCAAAACTCAACTGGTGGGAGACGATTTATTCGTAACCAACCCCATTCGCCTGCAAAAAGGTATCGATCTGGGTGCGGCAAACTCGATTTTGATTAAATTAAATCAAATCGGTTCCCTCACCGAGACCTTAGATACCATCGACCTAGCCACCCGCAACGGTTATCGTTCCGTCATCAGCCACCGTTCCGGTGAAACTGAGGATACGACGATCGCCGATTTAGCAGTAGCCACTCGCGCCGGTCAGATTAAAACTGGTTCCCTATGTCGCAGCGAACGGGTTGCTAAGTACAACCGCTTGTTGCGCATCGAGGACGAGTTAGGCGATCGGGCTGTTTACGCGGGTACTGTTGGCATGGGCCCTCGGTAGGAGCTAATCGCTGGTTCGTAGCGATCGCTTTAGCGATTCTCTTTTCATCGCTAAAGCGATCGCTACGAACCGCCCCTATGTTCCATCAAAGTTACGGGTATTTTTAAGAGCTTTTTCCCCATGGACGAGAGCCCGAACTTGAATTTAAGAGACTGGGGCAACTCTTCCCAGGAAATAGCCACAAAACCCAAACCAGTGTAAAACTTTTCTAAATTTTTGCCCAAACATTCTAGATAAAGCGGTTTGGTAGCCTCCTCAATTAAATGGTTGCTTAAGAAAGTTCCTAACCCGCGCCCTCGCCAAGGCGAAGCTACTACTAAGCTTCCCAATTCTTGCGCTCCTTCAAAGTTTCGCAATTGCCCGCAAGCGACAATTTTTTCTTCAGATTCTACGACCCAGAATTGCTCCGGGCGTAATTGAGTGGGGTCTAGTTTGGCTCCAAATACTAACTTTCTAATTTGCCAGATATCTTTGGCGGTGGCGCGGCGGAGATTGCAGTTTGTTGGTAGGGATAAATTGTTTTTCGTCATGTTTTGCGGTCTTTTTATCTAATAACAATTAACAATGATAGCAATCTATTTGCAGCGAAAATAAAAAATACCATTAGTAGGTTGGGTGTAGCGTAGCGGAACCCAACAAAATCCTTGGGTTTCGTTTGCGTTGATGTTGGGTTGCGCTATCGCTCCACCCAACCTACAAGAAAATCTAATAAATTCGGAGCGTGTCAATAATTAAGCTTATGTAGGTTGGGTGTAGCGTAGCTTATGTAGGTTGGGTGTAGCGGAGCGGAACCCAACATCAGGAGTGTTCGTTGCGTTTCGCGCTCGAAGATGTTGGGTGAAGGTTCGCTCCACCCAACCTACAAGATGCTAATTGTCTGCTTCCAAGTCTTTTAACTCAGAAACAGCCAAACTAGCACCATTATTGCTAACTAAATAAGCCAGTCGCTTTAAAATGCGGAAGATATCGTAAAGGTCATTACCCGGGTTGCGGGTATCGAACATTTTCGAGACGGCGTATCGCCAAGTTTCCCCTTTCAAAACCTTAACAAATCGGAAATTACTGCCATTAGTTAATAATCCAAATGTCGGAACTTCTGCAACTGGGTTACTCAGCATATAAAAAAGTAACTGGGGCAATCCCGCTTCAATAGAATATTGCTTGCTTTTGGTTTCTATGGCCACCACCCACAAGTTTTCTCTCAGCAACAAAACATCAATATTACCTCTGACAATTATCCCCTCATCTTCTGTTACCAGTTCCACCGATTTTTCCGCTTCAATGTGGAAGGGCGCTTGGTAAAAATCTGCTAAATAAAGCAATGGCCCTAATACTACCATTTTTACCGTGTCTTCTAACATCGAATATTTGGCATTATTCAAATAACCAGCCTTCAGCTTATCTAGGGCTTGTTTTTCCCCGTCGGTTAGTTCTGATAAATCGTCGATCCACTCGCGAAAAAATTGCTCGTCGTCGGCATACTGCAAACCAAATTGGCTTTCGATATCGTGCAGATTTAACCCGCTGGCCCTCAGTGTAGTTGTCATGGCTTTTAATTTTTGTTTGTTGTTTCGGCTATTATCAATATAGCATAGCAATAGAAATTTTTAACAATAATTTGCTGTTTTTATAACAAAATCTATTGGCAAAAGTGCGCCTTCGATCTTATAATGCAATTAATCGCAAATTTTCTTAAACTTTAAAACCTGCTTATGTCTCTCAAACCAGTAGCCGATCTCTCAGATAATAAAGCTTTGTCGAACCTTCGCCTGGTAGCCTCCGATATGGATGGCACCCTGACTAAAAACGGTAAATTTACCCCGGCTCTTTTACGATCGCTCGAAAAGTTATCGGCGGCTAATATCCAGGTATTAATAATCACCGGTCGTTCCGCCGGCTGGGTGCAAGCTATTAAGAATTATCTGCCAGTAATAGGAGCGATCGCTGAAAATGGCGGACTATTTTTCCCTAGCATGAGGGAGGAACCAGAATTTTTAACCCAGATGGAAAACCTGACTCTTTACCGACAGCAATTAGCAGAAACTTTCCAATATCTAAAAAGCCAATTTCCAGACCTCATCGAATCTGGCGATAACCGCTTTCGCCTCACGGATTGGACTTTCGACGTACTAGGTTTGAGCAACTCGGATTTAGAAACTATTGAAGAGCTTTGTCGGGAACAAAATTACGGCTTTACCTACAGCAACGTTCAATGTCATATTAAACCTTTAGAACAAGATAAAGCCACCGGTTTAATGCAAGTTTTATCCCAATACTTCCCCCAGTGGGAAGCAGAACAAATAATCACCGTTGGCGACAGTCCCAACGATGAAAGTTTGTTCGACAAAAGCAAGTTTTCTCTATCCGTTGGCGTGGCGAATATTATGGATTATGCCGATAAATTACGCCATCGACCGGTTTACGTTACTAAGAATAAAGAAGTAGAAGGATTTTGCGAATTGGTGGAAGTGCTTTTAATGGGGCACCCGTAGAACAGGCGTCTCGCCTGTGGTAGAACAGGCGTCTCGCCTGTGGTAGAACAGGCGAGACGCCTGTTCTACGGGACAGCAGGTTATTTCATAACTGCATCCAATAACAAATCGCTGCCAAAACGGACCGGATCCGTGCAGGGCAAACCAGTTTCTGCGGCAACCAGAGCGATCGCCTCCCGCCCCTCTTCTTCCTTTAAGTGATGGGTATTCAGAGCAATACCCGCCACTTTAGCAGTTTCAAAAGCACCGCAGGCAGCAGCCACCGTTTCATACAACCGCACCACCGACGATAGCGGGCCAATAACTGCGCTTGGATGGTTGCGAACCGCAGTCGAACCAGCCAGATGTACCAAAATTAAATGAGTCGGTTGGGTTCCGCGCAACAGGGGAAGAGTCGCGGTGGAGCCCGGATGCAACAGGGAACCCTGCCCCTCGACGATTAACAAATCGCAATCCCGGCCCAATTCCATTACCGCTCGTTCCACCGCCCCGGCGGCAAAATCAACTCGCACGGCATCCAGGGCAATGCCATCGCCGCTTATCATTATGCCAGCTTGACCGGTGCCTAGAAATCTCGAACGGATGCCCCGCCTCTTGGCGGCAGCGTTCAACTCCAGACTGGTTGACATTTTCCCGATCGCCATATCGGTACCCACCGTTAACAGTCGCCGGCAAGATAGCGATCTGGCCTTAGCGCTGGCAATACTCAACCCTTCTGGTTCCTGGCGCAGGTCAGAGATCCATTGCCCCAGCCGCAATAGTTTTTCTAACTCCGGATCCGTTGCCAAAGTTGCGTGCAAACCGTTTACCACCGACAACCCCGCCCTTACCGCTTCTGTAATTTCAGCCCGCATCTCTGGAGGCAAGACTCCCCCTGAAGGCGCGATGCCGATAGCGATCGCGTCCGGTTTATAAGCGATCGCCTCTGCTACGGAGGCAACGATGGGGGCGTCGCACTTAATTTTGGTCAACTCGGCCAGGGACTCTCCGGCATATTGGCGATCGATGACGGCAACAATTTCCGCCTCGCTATAGCGCAACAGCGACACCCCCGTTTTGCCGGAAGAACTCAGAAGGCTATCGTGCAGCAGAATAGCTAGTTTACTGTTTTTGATGTTTCTTGGCATATTTTTTGTGGTTTTTTTTTATTGCGGATAACAGGCGAGACGCCTGTTCTACGTTGGGCATCGCGGGCGAGATGCCCGTTTTACGTCGCGCGTAACTCCCAAACCAGGCAAGTCGTTGGGTAATAACCGCCCGTCGCGGACGATCGCCCCCACAAACGGATCGTCTATTAAATTGAGATGGCTGTCGAGATCCAGATAATCTGCCAGTGGGGCGAGTTGGGCGGCGGCGGTGTTCGCCAGGCTGCTGTCGGAATAGCAGCCTAACATTATTTGCAAGCCATATTCTCGGGCCAGGTCGATGGTCCGCAGCGCTTCGGTTAATCCTCCAGATTTCATCAGTTTAATATTGATGCCGTCCGCGCAGCTTGCCAGGTTGGGGATGTCGCTGCTGGTAAAACAGCTTTCATCGAGGAAAATAGGTAGGGGCGATCGCTCCCTTAAGGCAATAAATTCCTCCATCTCGCCGTCTGGGGCTAGGGGTTGTTCTATATATTCAACTCCCAGCGATGCTAACCACTCCGACATTTTCGCTGCATCTTCCAAATTCCAGCCGCCGTTGGCATCGACGTAAATCATGGCATCGGCGGGGACTTCTTCTTTTACTGCGGCTAACATGGCGCTATCGGCTTCGATGCCTCGGGGGCTGCCTAATTTTACTTTGAACGTTCTGGCATCAACGACATCCAGCCAATCTCGCACTCGCTGTCTGGCCCCGGACGGGGTGTTGATGCCGATGGTGACGGAGATGGGGACTATGCGATCGCGCTCTAACCCGAACAACTGCCACAGGGGCAAACCCGATTTTTTTCCCCTCCAGTCGTGTAATGCTATATCGATAGCCGCCCTAGCTGCGGATGGTATTTTTTCATTTATTAATAGTTTCTCGATCGCCTCTTCTTCGATCGGGCTATATTTTTTCAAACTGGGGGCGACTCGCTGTAGTGCTTCGAGGAGAGTTTCGGTAGTTTGAGGCGCCCTTCCCGCAGAAAAGGGCGAAGCTTCTCCCCAACCTTCGATGCCCTCGTGTTGGATCTTGACCAAAATATTGGTACTCTCGGCGGTGGTGCCTCGACTGATGGTTAGGGCAAACTTTTTGTGGACCGTAAAGGTTTCAATCTGTATCTCCATTTGGCAGGGTGGCTATTGCTAAAAGTGGGCTATTTATGAGATTATCAGAAAAGCGCCCCAGGGCAAGATCTGAGCTTTCTGTTATGACATTGTTTTTAATTGAGTTAAGAAAAATGAGCGATCGCCTAAAACCACTTAAAAATTTCCTTTCAACCCTTAGCACTTTTGCTAACTTTTTTAAGTCCGCAAAATTGCCAATAACTATTGTAATAGTTTGGCTATTTTCTCTAATTTTATTCTCGGCAACGGAGGTAAAAGCTGGACCCCTTGCAGACCGAGTAGCAAAGTTTCCTAATTGGCAAACTAAACCTCCAGTCACTTCCGCAAAGGGCGATTTAATTTATCCAAATTGGATGGCTGGAACTTGGCAAGTTACCAGTACCTTAGTGGATATGGTGGCACCTTTAGCGCCGGATATTGTTACTCCTGGATTTGAAGGAAACCGCCGCTATCTAAACCAGCCGATAAGTTTTTTGGTTCGTTTCCAAGAAGCAACAGAAAATGCCTATAAAACTCAAAACGATAATAGTATTTTTGCTAAAATAGCTCTTTTTAATTATGTAAAAAATATCCGTACTTCAATAGTAGCAGATAGAGAATTTAATGGCTCAAATATAGCTAAAGCCGTTTTAGGGGAAAGCTCTATTTTATCAGTCCGAGTAAACCCGGAAAATCCCAACCGTCAAACTACCATTTTGCCCGGAAATTTAGAATTAATTTCCCTAGTAACCGAACGGGGCAGCGAAATGCTAAATCCCGAAGAATTTATCGCTACAGAAATCACCCAACAAATTTTTAATGGCGAGTCTCTAGTTTACTTAAATGAGGTAGAAACTACTACAGATTATCGTCATATTTTGCCAGAAGACAAAATCGAAGCCGACCAAATAACAGCCATTTATTTATCCCCCAAAGACCCTAATTTTTTTGTAGCAGGCGATCGTCCGGTCTCCCTTTACCGATACAAGTTGGAATTAGTATTAAATAATTAATTATAAAAATTAGCATTGTTCGTAGTAATCGCTTTAGCGATTAAGATAAGACAAGTTTGAAATCCCTAAAGCGATCGCTACGAAATTAGCTCGCTCGTAGTAATCGCTTTAGCGATTTAGATAAGACTGGTTTGAAATCCCTAAAGCGATCGCCACCAACAGAGCCAAAACTTGACAAAAGAGAGTATTTGTGATAAGCCAATGCCAAAAAGGTTTTTTTCCGGTCCGGCCGTTGACAAAAATAGATGGTTTATGATAAATAGAATAATTGTCAGGAAAGGGGGAAAATAGTTTCTCCCAGTCCTTGACAAAAAACAGAAGAAGTGTAATAAATCCAGTCAGTTTGAAGACTGGTGGGGGAGGCGCGAACGATCGCTCCAGTCCAAATAAAGATAAACGTTATAAAAAGGGAAAAAAGAGAAAGCGGTGAACTTCCAAACAGTCATAGCCACCTTAAATCAATTCTGGAGCGATCGCGGTTGTTCGATCGCTCAACCCTACGATACAGAAAAAGGCGCGGGGACCATGAACCCCCATACCTTCCTGCGGGCGATCGGTCCCGAGCCCTGGTCCGTCGCCTACGTCGAACCCTGTCGCCGTCCCACCGACGGACGTTACGGCGAAAACCCCAACCGCTTCCAACACTACTATCAATACCAAGTCCTAATCAAACCGTCACCCCCTAACATTCAGGAACTCTACCTCGACTCCCTGCGGACATTAGGCATCCGTCCGGAAGACCACGATATTCGCTTCGTGGAAGATAACTGGGAATCTCCAACCCTGGGGGCGTGGGGAGTAGGTTGGGAAGTGTGGCTAGACGGGATGGAAGTAACCCAATTCACCTACTTCCAGCAATGCGGCGGTATCGACTGTCGCCCAGTCTCCATAGAAATAACCTACGGCCTGGAACGTCTGGCGATGTATTTACAAGAAGTAGATGCCATGACCAAGATAGCGTGGAGCGATCGCATCAGTTATGGAGACGTTCACCTCCAGGGAGAAATCGAACAATGTACCTACAACTTCAAGGCATCTAACCCAGAGTTACTCTTTTCGCTCTTTGGTTTGTACGAACAAGAAGCAAAAGAAGTTATCGAACAAGGATTAGTCTTGCCCGGTCTCGACTACGTTCTCAAATGTTCTCACAGCTTTAACCTGCTAGATGCAAGAGGCGTAATTTCCGTAACGGAACGCACCGGCTACATCGGCAGAATTCGCAACCTAGCCAGACGAGTCGCAAAGGTTTATTTAGAACAACGGGAAACTCTCAATTTTCCTTTAATGGCTCGCGAAACGTAGAACAGGCGTCTCGCCTGTTTCCGCAGTCTCCCTTCCGAACAGGCGTCTCGCCTGTTTCCGCAGTCTCCCTTCCGAACAGGCGTCTCGCCTGTTAATTAAAAATTAACGTTTTCCTCATGACCCATTACTAAAATCAATGAACATCGCAGAAATATTACAACCGGTCGCCAAAGCCTTCGAGAGCCTGGGAATTCCAGAACCCATCGTCCATTGGGGACACCCCGCCATGATGGCAATAGTCCTATTTGTTATGGGAAGTTTTGTCGGCTACGCAGGATGGCGCGGGCGCTTGGCAACGGATGAAGGAGTTGCAGTAGAAAATTTTTCCAACCACCGCAAGTTAGCGCCGTTTATGACTTTGTTTATCTTTTTGGGCGCAACGGGGGGTATTTTGTCTCTGGTGATGCAGGGGCAGGATATTATAAGCAGTCCCCACTTTTGGACTGGTTCGATCTTGTTAACCTTGTTGGCAGCGAACGGTTTTATTTCCCTGACCAAGTTCGGCGGCAATAAAGCTGCCCTGCGTACGGCCCATGCTTATATAGGTAGCCTTGCTCTGGCAGTGATGTTGGTTCACGCTATTTTAGGGTTTAAGTTGGGTCTGGCTATTTAGAGATTGTAATCGCTATAAGCGATTGCTACGAACGGATTTAATCGCTGAAGCGATTACTACGAACGGATTTAATCGCTGAAGCGATTACTACGAACGGATTTAATCGCTGAAGCGATTACTACTACGAACAATTGCTTATATAGCAATCCGTGCGGGGGTTCTGAAAAATTCGGAGGCAAGAAACCCGGTTTCTTAAACAATACCTTCGCCATTTTCTTGTAGGTTGGGTGTAGCGTAGCGAAACCCAACATCTTCGTAGCTAAAACCAAACGATCTTGTTGGGTTGCGCTGTCGCTCCACCCAACCTACAAATGGTATTTTTGCTGAAAGGCGAAGGTATTGTTAAAGAAACCGGGTTTCTAAAAGCTTTATACCAACGGATTGCTATAGTAGGATTCCCTATTCGCTAATTCCCTATTATTATGAATCAAGCGGCTGCTGTTATTCTGTGTTTGGCTTACATCATGGGGTTACTTTCCACAAAAGTTCCCTACGGTCAATACGTTGTTTTAGGACTGGGAATAGTCTTAGGGCTTGTCATGCCGGGGTTTCGGCGGGCCGTAGTGGGTAGAAGTGCGATCGCGAACAGAGCGAAAGCTTCTGCCAAGGGAAGGACTAGGCGGGAAACAGCAGCCTTAAGCAAGGAGCGTTTGGAACGGGGGAGAAGAACTCCCAATCTAATCTTGCTGTCAAAATGGTTGTGGTTTGCTGCCGGGTTTATCGGTTTCTTGGCAAGTTTATACTTCCACTCCCGGATACCAGAACCGACGTCTAACGATATTAGCGTCTTAATTCAAGAAGATGGTAGCGCTCAAACACAGATACTCACGGTTAGCGGTAAAGTTCTGAGTATGCCGCGCAAAACTCGGGCAGAGCGATCGCAATTTTGGCTGAAAGTTACTCAAATTAGCGAACTCATCGGCAACGATGGGGCGGCGAATGTTTATAAAGAAGCAACGGGCAAACTCTACGTTACAGTCCCCCTACTCCAGGCAAACGGCATTCATCCCAACCAGTGGGCTTCAGTTACCGGGAGCTTGTACAAGCCACAACCTCCATCAAATCCAGGCAGTTTTGACTTCCCCGCTTATTTAGCGAAACAAGGCTCTTTTGCCGCCTTTAAAGGTCGCCAAGTCAAGACGAAGACTCTGGAAAACAGCAAAACCCTGGGACTGTGGAAAATCCGGCGGCGCATAATTCGCTCCCATATCGCCGGCCTGGGAGTCCCAGAAGGTACCCTCGTCAGCGCCATGGTTATGGGCAGGCGGGCGGTGGACCTCTCTTACGAGTTGCGCGATCGCTTTATTCAAGTAGGTTTGGCTCACGTCTTGGCGGCCTCCGGTTTCCACGTTTCTTTAATTCTGGGAGTGCTGTTATTTTTTGCCAAAGGTTTGTCTGGCGGGGCGCGGTTTGGTTTGGGCACCCTTACTCTGATTATTTATGTAAGCTTGACCGGTTTTTCCCCTTCTATCTTGCGGGCAGCTTTTATGGGGTTTGCCGCTTTAATTGCTATAGTTTCGGAACGGCAGGTTAAGCCTTTGGGGGCTTTGTTGGTGGCGGCGGCTATTTTGCTGTTGGTTAATCCCCTTTGGATTTGGGATTTAGGGTTCCAGTTGAGTTTTTTGGCGACTCTGGGTTTGTTGGTGACGGTGGCACCCCTGATGAAAATTTTGGATTGGTTGCCGACTCCCATCGCTTCTCTGGTGGCGGTTCCCATCGCCGCTTCCCTCTGGACTTTCCCTCTGTTGCTTTACGTTTCTAACGTCGTCTCCCCCTACAGCATTTTGGTAAATGTTATTACCGCGCCTTTGATAGCCATCGTTACTCTTGGGGGTTTTGTTAGCGCCATGGTGGCTTTGGTCGCGCCCCCGGCGGGAAGCGCGATCGCTGGGGCCTTGTATTATCCGGTTCAGGGCTCGATCGCTACGGTAGAGTTTTTCAGCAAACTGCCGGGAAATCAGGTGGCGGTGGGTGCTATTTCTCATTTTCAGGTAATAGCCCTTTACGGGATTATTCTTTTTGTCTGGGTGTTTGCTTATCTTCGCAAACCCACTCAGAAGCAGAAACAGAGAAAGAAGAAGAAGCAGTTTCCTCTTTTGCCAGTGGCGATCGCTCTTTCTCTGATTATAGTTATCGCCCCAGTTTGGTCCGCTAAGGTTTCTTTATTTCAAGCAACCGTTCTCGATACCGCCGGCGAATCGGTTTTAGTTATTCAAGACGAGGGCCGGGTTACTTTGCTCGGTAGCGGGGATGAAAATGCGGCTAGGTTCGTTATCTTGCCTTTCCTGCGCCATACGGGAGTTAATCAAATTGATTGGGCGATCGCCGCTGACTCCCAAGAGGGTCTTAGTAACGGCTGGCAGACTATTTTAGAGAGCTTGACTATTAAGACATTTTATGATACATCCACGGAAACTCAGAGCTATCCAACAAGCGATCGCTCCATTCTCGCCGCCATCGAACAGAGTAGGGCCATGTATCAAACCTGGTCTAATAACCAGGTATTAGAACTGGGTTCCACCAGAGTTAAATTGCTAGACGCCGAGGCCCCAGTTTTACAATTTGAGATTGGGGGGAAAAATTGGTTGTTGATGGGGGAGATCGAGGCATCGGAACAAACTAGGCTTTTGAGCGAAGGGAATGTCAGCAAAACAGAAGTATTGTGGTGGCAGGGAAATAGGCTCAACGTGGAGTTTTTGAACGCCATTAGGCCTTCAGTGGCGATCGCTTCCTCTAACTCCATCGACCCCAAAACCGCCCAATGTCTAAAAGAAAAGAACATCCAAATCTTTTGGACCGGTCGCGACGGAGCCATCCAGTGGACTTCTAGCAACGGATTTGAGACTACCCTGGAGGCTGACAAAATCGACAGTTCTGTGTTATAGTTGAATCGATGTTTGAAAGTTGGTCTTTGGTCCAATTTGAAGGCGAAAATCTAATATCTAACAGCCTTGGAGAGGTGGCAGAGTTGGTCGAATGCGGCAGACTCGAAATCTGTTAAAGTGTCAAAGCTTTCGTGGGTTCGAATCCCACCCTCTCCGTTGGGAAATTTCTTGGCGCTCTAATTACATAAAATTTGCAAGTTCTCTAATCATTAAATCAAGGGGCTTTCAACGATTCTTTTTAAAAGAATTATTGAAAGCCCTTTGATTTCGCTTTTGATGGCCTTCTCTTTTTATCAAAAGGAGATTTGAAAGTGGAAGAGAAAAGTTGGGAAAAAGTTGGGAAAAAATTTGAAAAAGATTTAGATGACAATCATGCCATCATTGAAAAGCTGAACAATGCTCCTTTTACAATTCGAGAAAGAAATGGCCGTTATTATGTTCGGGCTTGCTTTACTTTTGACGGTCAAAAGTTTCAAAAAGAATTTGCCATGGGTCACTCCTTAGAACTAACTTCGCTTTTAGCGCTTTGGCAAGATATTGAAAAAGTGAAGGCGGGAGCAATGCCGATTGATTCATTGGATAAATGGGGAAAGCATAAAAAGAAGCAATCGCTTTTTCCGAAAGAACCAATCGACAATAAGTCTATCTCTATTGGTCAGGCGATCGCTTTATTTAAACAAGATTTTTGGAATAAGCGATCGTCCGACAATCTAAAGGCTAAATCTACTTGGAAGAATTATCAGCAGGTTATTGATAAGATTCCTCAAAGCTATTTAACTAAGACTGTCTCAATTGAGAATTTAACCAATCTAATAATCAACAATAGCTTACCAGAAACTAGGAAACGAGAAAATTGGGTTTTAGTTTGTGGAATATTAGCCAAGTTTGCAAAGATTGACGATAAGACTGCCATTAGGGAACTAAAAGGCAATCGTAAGCCTTCCCGCGATCGCTATATTCCAAGCGATCGGGAAATTATCGCGGTTCGCAACGGGATAGAAGATGCACCATGGCGATGGGTTTTTGGCATATTAGCAGCTTATGGTTTAAGGCCAAGCGAGTTGTTCCATTTGAACTTTACCCGGTTTAATGAAGGAATTATTAAGGTAGGAGCGGAGACAAAAACAGGAGAAAGGATAATTTATCCTCTATTGAAAAACTGGCATTTGGATTGGGAGTTGGAAAAGGTAAGCTATCCTCATAATCTAATTCCAGAGAAGCTTATTCATTTAAGCAATCAGGATAAAAGCCGACGCATTACCCAAAAATTTAAAAGCTTAAAATTTGGCTTTACTCCTTATGCTTTGAGGGATGCTTACGCAATCAGAGGAGCCGTGCTTGGAATTTCTCCATCCATTATTTCCCAATGGATGGGGCATTCTTTAAACGTTCACTTTGATTCGTATCAATCTTACATTTCCGAGCGGGAATGGTCGCAAGTTTGGGAAAATTTAGATTGATGATTGAGGTGCGCGTCGCGCACCTTGTAAGCTAACTTTCTAAAGATTCCTTATAGGCTTTTTGGTAAACCTCGCAAATTGCGTTTGCAATTTGCTTTTTCGTCCCTACTGGTTCTTCAATTCCTGCGAGATTTGCAAATTCGATCCATTCTGCTTTGGAAAAATTATTGATATACAAGCGGTTATCCATTAAGTCGTCATGCATTAAGGCTTGAAAATCTTTTTTTATCCCTTTTCCTGGATTAATACCGTTTTGCAGTGGTGCTTTTGGCTTTTTTTCCCAAATGGGGGCTATTTCAGAGAGTGTAGATTTAATGTTTTCTAAGTAAGTATTCTCGGATAACTCGTAGCCTATGCAAAAGCTACCATCTCTTACTCTGATAAAACCTTTTCGCTGATTTCCATCTGAAATCATTAGGATACACTCTTCACCATCGTCACCTAAAGAGGTACTGCCTTTTTGATAATCAATCCAGTTTGGTTTCCAATCGGCAGTGTTTAATGCGGCGATCGCTTGTGAAATTAAATCGGAATCCTCCGTCGGTGTCTTCTGAGATTGGGTGTCGCTTATTTCAGTCGGTTCCTCCGGGGAATCTTCTTCAGCCGTTGCAGATGACTCTTTCTTTTGAAGTTTCAAAGCATCTGACCAATAAGACCCATTGTTGCCGTACTCCCAATCAACAACAACTTTTGCACCAATAGTACCATGGTCTTCAAATCCGATTACCTTACCAGTGCCCCGCCCTCGGTGAGGGCACCAAACGCAATCTCCAACCTTAAATCCAGTTTCGCTAAAAATGTCTTCTTGTTCGGGGTCAACGTTTTGGGTATCTTCTTCAGTTTCAGTCGTCACTGATTTTTCTTTTTGGGAATCTTCTTCGGTCGTTGCAGCCGACTTTTCTTCCTGGGATTCCTCTTGGGAGTTTTCCTCAGCAGTCACCACCGAGTCTTCCTGGGGAGCTTCTTCGGTTTGAGTTGTCGCCGATTTTTGTTCAGGCACCGCTGATTCTTCCTGAGAATTTCCTCCAGCCGTTGCCGATTCCTCTTGGGAATCTTTCCCAGCCGTTGCAGCCGATTTTTTCTCCTGGGGTTTTTCTTCAGTTTGGGTTGTCGCCGATTTTTCTTCAGCTTTCTTTTGGGAGTTATTCTCAGTCGCCGCCTCTTTAAGCGGTATTTTTTCAACGGCAGAAGATGGGTAAGTATTTCCATCTTCATCAAAAATTTGCCAACCAATGCCACGAGACCGAATGTCTTTAATTTCAAATTCAATGATGCCGTTACTGACGCGATCGCCAACTTGGAATGGTAATTGTTTGGGCGATTGTACCTTTTCATTCGATTGCGTTTTTTTCCTAGTCTTTGGTTTGGTAACAGACAAATCTAATTCAGAAGCTATTAATGCCAAGATATCCTTTTTGTGATTTGGGATTTGGAGGCACAAAGCTTTAATCCTTGTCACAAAAGGATTTAGTTCTTGTCCAATAGCCATTAAAGCTTGCTTTTCTTCGTTTTTCTGTTTGATTTCAGCCTCTATCGCGGCGATGGTTCGATCGATTAATGCTAGTCCTATCATTTGCTTGCTTGGTAGTTGGTAGTTGGTAGTTGATGAAATGCTAATTTTTGATGGGTAAACCGTGAGCGATCGCTAACGAGTCATAAGACAAGGATAATTCAAATTGGGGTAACTTGAGTTGTTCCTCTTCTAAACTAACAGGATGAGAATGACTTGAGCTTTTTATATCCAAGGGCACGGGATGATTCCATAACCCTAGCTTACCTTTAGCTTGAATAGGCGTTATTCTGCGTGCGTTTTCTAATTTCCAGTGATATTGCCCGGGAATGGCCCATCTATCTTCTTTGTCGGTGGTTATGGGCGTTAAGTCGGCGATCGCGATAATGTGACCCTGTTCTGATTTTAGTCTATCAATGGAAGGGAGCTTTATGCTCATCTCCTTTAAGATACCATTTATCCGGTCAATCAAAATCGGTGATAAATCGCTATTTGATTTTCCGGCATGAATACCCAAGGGACCACGGTAATTAGTTTTCCAGGTTCGATTTTCTATTGTTTTAATGCCTTCGGCAATTAGCCATGCCCAAGGCTGTTTAATCGTCAATACTTTTGTCATTGCGCTTAGAATAATCTTCTTCCAGGTAATTTGACAATTGGCTTAGAGCAAGGACGGCAACTATTCCATGCTTTGAGAAAGCTTTTTCAAATTGGCTATGAGATTTGCCCCAGTACAGGAAAGCCGAAGTAAAACTTGTCTGCTTTGCAGGTCTTCCTGTTTGTGGATGTACAAAATGAATTCGGCCTTCCCAAAGGCAAATAGCTGTAGCAAGTTTGGCGAACTTTCCAGTGCGTTTCGATCCTAAACAGGCGGTGGGAACGAGAGCGATCGCTTCTTCAATAGACCCGCAAATTATTTGACTGTTCGCGGCTTCAATCCAAGGAGAAGGATCGCTATATGGAGGATTGATAAAGGCATTAGTTTTCCAATGCTGCATAATGCCGTTTTCTTTTGGAGTAAAGAATCTTAAGGCATTGGTGGGATTGTCTTTCGTGGTACAAGGATCGGTGAAGATCGCTTTATTTGCGAATGCACTGCGGACTATTTCTAAAATTTCTGGGGGAGTTTCCCAGCAGTCGCGAGGAGGTATCTGAGGTTCGTTCCACAGTAAATCAAAATTGAAGCTAAGTTGGATTGTCATTGTTCTTTCTATTAATTAGAAGTTGTCTGTTAATTCTATGAGTTGAGCATTGTAATCATTGCGATCGCGAACAACTCTGATTGAATAAGTGAAGTCTATGCCGACTTTAAAATCTTCTACTTCTATGTCTATTTCCCAAACTTCTCCTATGTCTTGTTTGAATCCTTTTATGTTAACCTTAATATCTTTTGTGAAGGGTATCCTATCTTCCCAGACATACTCTAAAGCAGCGGTGATAGCTAACATTCCAGGAGGAAAAGACAAACCAGCAATTGGCAAATAGTTAACAAGGGAAAAAGGGAAAGATAAATACTTTTCTGAGTCGGTTATTTTGCTTAATTTCATAAGACAACAGTTAGTTATTTTGCAATCGCCGATATTACGCCTCGGACGCGGGCAGTAAATTAGCTGGCGATCGCTTGCTTTACAGGCGGATTTTTAGATAAAGTTATAACCGGTTTTGAAGCCTTTTCATTGTCCTGCTTTATCTCTTCTTTGAAATCATCTTCAAAAGCGTAACCTAAAGCAATCAAAGCTGCGACTATCTCATTGACAATTGGATTATTATCGTTGTAGCGAATAGCTAAATCTTGAACTGCATAAATTTTACCCAAGAAAAGACTATAACGGCTTTCTTTACATTTATCAGTCAAAAGGTCTTTTAAAGTTCCATCTTCTTCTTCGCTAACACAAGAAAGAATGTCTTTAAGCTTAATAGAAGAAAGAATGTCTTCATTGTTTTGATACTTTTGTACCATGATTTTTATGTTGTAGTTAGTTATTTTGCAATCGCCGATATTACGCCTCGGACGCGGGCAATGAAACGGATATTAATCAACTGACGATCGCGATGACATGGCATTGTCTATTTCTAAGCCTAAAGCTTTCCACTCTTTCATAAAAGCTTGCCCTGCTTTGAATGACTCTTGAGCGAGAAGCTCATAATTGAGGGGAAAGAGGGGTTGAAAACCATCATTTTCGTCATGGTTGGCAACAGCACCACCAATGAAGGCGATAAAAATTCGGTATGATAGGGCTTTTAGCCTTTGCTTTTCAGCATCATTGCGCGTGCGATTGGGCGCATCATTATGCTTACAAACAGCAACCCTGACATCTGCACTTCTACCTGGAAAGCAGATCAAACTAAAGCTTTCTTTGCCAATGTAATAGTCATAGGAATTAAAGCCAGGAGGCAAAATGTTATTGTAATTGTCTCCTGAAGCGGTGCCTCCAAGACAAACCAAAACTGGGTCTGGGCCTTGGTTGAAAATAGTCAAATACTGAGGATCATCGCTAGCTTTAGCGACTTCTATTGCAGTTGAATCGTCAATGTGAAATAACTCAGCATTAGGCATGACATTATCCTTGTATTGGTTTGCGAATAAAATCGAGCAGCTTAAGCTCGATCGCTCTTTCGATCCTTTAAAGCTTGTTCGATTTCCGTTAGTTGACGATCCATTTTATTAATTTTGTCTGACATATCATCAAGCAATTTTGAAAGACGCTCTTGATAATTGTCAAAAGTCTTTTCGTCTTTGGAAGATTTGTCGTGGTTCATGTTTTTTCCTCAAAATTAAGATGCATTCATAATGGCTCCTGGAGTTCGATCGCTCAAGGCTGATTCAGAGCGCTTCGCCCATTCGTTAAACAAGTACCGATGAACCTGGAAGAATAAAGAGGCTGCTGGTTCGCTCGATTTGTCACTACAGCGCCCTGGGATATACTTATCTTTGAAGCGCGAAAGGGGATAGCCAAAATATCGGGCTGCGCGTTCGATAGAGCCATATCGACAAACTTCATAGTAAAAATCTAGGTAGTTATTGGCGTATATCCCCCGGTAAAAGGTTAAGGTCTTAATCTCTTTCCAGAAGTCACTATCTAAGCCAATTTTGGATATGAATGTCCGTTCGTCTGGATGAAGCCAAAAGCCGCAAAACCATTGATACGAATCACGTTCGCTACTTTCTAGCCATAGGCAAACCTCAAACCAAGCTTGTCGGCTATTAATGGGGTAAAGTTGATATTGTCGGCCGAGAACATATTCGCCGAAATGGGTTACGAAGGTGTCGCTCGCTCCGCGATCGCGAACGTATTTCTTGAGCCACGACAAGGATTTATCTTTGAAACGAGCGACGGCAGCATCATCTCGCTCGATAAGGGCTAAGGCGTTTTTTGGCTGAAGAATGGGATTCAGGGATGCCATCTTAGTCCACCGACTAGACCGGGGCCATTTGACCAGGGCGCGATGGTTTTGGGTATCAATTTGGGTGACAACGCCTATTTCATCAGGCAGTTTTGCGGTGTGTCGAAATTGGCGTTCGTTGCGACGAACTTTGCATCCAGGAACGATGGTGGATACTGGCGTTTCTTCCTCTGGCTCTTCCTCTGGCTCTGGCAAGGGGATGGTTGGAGAAACCGGTGCCGGTGGAATGAAACTGGCTGTCTCTGTGGCTACACCGGAGGGAACGGGGGCGAAGAGTGGCACTAAGGCAAATAAATCAGATTCATTCTGAGATTGAGCTTCTATTTCGGCGGGATTGGGTAAATTCATCGGGCCGGTGATGATTTTTTGCAAATACTTGGGTTTTTGAGCGACACTGCTGCCATTACAGTTACAATCCCGAGTTATAGAAACTTTGCCGCTGCTAAGTAATTTGGTTACTGTTCCGGGACTGTAACGGTTTAACTCAATATCTCGAACGTCACGAACGCGATCGCCAACCTGAAATATTGGTTCGTCGGCGGCAGGTTCGTCGGCGGCAGGTTCGTCGAAAGTAACAGGAATAGAAGTAGGGGTATTAGCAGCGATCGCCTTTTCCCAGGTGTTTTTACGAGTTAACTGCCCGTAAACACGCACGTCATCGGGGGTTAACCCAGACTTTGCGGCTTTTTCCTTTAATTCTGGTAGTTTCATAAGATAAAAAGTGTTATTTTCACTGCGGGACTCCCGCGACTCCCCATGGCGGAGAGTTTCGCCAGCCGTCCCAAGCTGGCATCGTCAGGCGAGGAATTTAAAGAAAATTTTAATGTTCTTCTGTTAAGCAAGCAACAACTGCTTTTTCCCAAGTCAATTCACTACTTAATTTCCCAAAATTAGAAGCATAATCATTGTTGATACTTAAATGACGGATAGCATAAGCTTTGGTGTGGCTATAAGAAGCAGTTTGATGGCTACCAGGATCTATTACATAATATTTTTCATATTCTTCATCGACATCATCGACATCATCGACATCATTAATAATACGGGACGTGGTGAAATTAGCCGGCTCGACTGGGGTAAATAAGACTTTGCCGATTTCGTCACAACGATCGACTAAAAACAGTTGGCCAGATTTTTTATCATGGTAAACGGTATAGACTACATCAACAGCATTAAAGTCAAGATAGCTACAGCTAAAACCGCTCAAGTCTTTTTCAAGTTGCTTTGCTTCGGCTAGCAAAGTTTCGCTCTGTTCTCTTTTGTATTGAATTTGTAAAGTAATATCGAGCGCTTGGGCTAAAAATTCTTGTGGTGTCATTGTTTGTTTGGCTCCAAATAACAAGTATTGATGCGGGACTCCCGCGACTCCCCCAATGGCAGAGAGTTTCGCCAGCCGTCTTAGGCTGGCATCGTCAGGCGGACTTATTAATTCCAATTCAATCGTTTTGATTGGGTTTGTTTAATGCACCTTGCTAAAAAACGATAGCTAAGGTTAATCGTTTTATTGCCTTTTCCGTAACAAAGCCTATCTTCAAACCTTCAGTTAACTTATTGGCGACCTAATCGCTACCCGGATTCAAAAGCCTAACCAATAACTAAACTAATGGCTTTGAAAGAAGGGCCCGATTATTAGTCGGGCCTATTGGATTAGTGTCTTGGCTACATAAAACGAGAAAGTTTTAGCTATGAAAAGCCCAATAAAAGATGGGCCTACATTGGCTAAAGATTTGCAAAGCTCACTTATCAAAGGGCCTTCAATAGGGCCGGATTCGATTGATGACCTTCACATTTATTACTGTAGCGGATGATTGTAAACTTGTCACTACTTTTGAACATTTTATCAATATTTCTTCCTGGCCCGTGCCTCAAAATCTATGCGCGGGGCCGGTTTGGAGTATTATTAAGAAATAATAAAGTTACTTTCCCGAGAGATTATGGACAAAACAAAGTTTAAATGGCCAATTTGGTTCCCCTATCCCAGTTCTTGGTTGCGAGTTCTGAGTATCATTCCTTTTTTCCCAATAGGAGTCTATAGCTCAATTCTTTTGCCGATGGCGTTATTGATCTTCATTACAAATCCGCCATCGGAAGGTAAATTATTTAGCTTTATAACAATTCTGTTGGTAATAAGCGTGCTTTTGGTTTGCGCCTTCATTTACGCGCTCGGCCATCACAAACTAAGCAGGCGTGCCAAAGGATGGATACCTAGTCTATTAAGCGATTGGAAAGGTTTTTATGCGATGATAGTATTAAACTTTTCAGCAGCTCCTCTTTGGGTTTTTTATTTTATATTTGGGAAAAGGGTAAATTACTATAGCTATGAAGGGGTATTTAGAAGGCTCGAACTCCCAGAAAGCGTAGCACAAATAGTGCTAATTTTATTTTTCTTAATAGGAGCTTCAATGTTTCAAATCGAACTTTTGGCTTATGAGCGATGGAAGAAGAGGAGGCAGAAAAAGCTAGAAAAGAAGAGGAGGCAGGAAGAGATAGACAACGAACTATCGCTAATGAAAGCAGAAACAGATAAGAAGAGAAAAGAAAAATTAGCTAAATGCAAAAAGACAACGTGGGTATCTCGAAACAAAAAGCATAAAAAATAGATAGCTAAACGTCTTAATTATTAATTGAGGCGTTTTTTTATTAAAGCTAATGATTATTGTCAAAACGCTTATTTTCAGTAGAATCGCCAAGAGTCGGTCCCACAAAAATCATGGGAAGGATTTCGTGCAAGCTATATCCCATCTCTTTACAAATACTTTCTAATAACTTAACTGGCGCGGTTTTGGTTAACCCGTCTTCTATTTTTTGAATATTTTGATGACTGCATTCAATACCTTTTTCTATTAACAACTTGGCTAGCCGACGGCGGGACATTTTTTTCGGCTTTCGATTTTCTCGAAGGCCCCTCAAGATGGCCCCGTCCTCGGGATACCAAAGAACGTACTCGACTCTTTCTAAAGCAATCATCCAGTTTCCTTTATTTCTTTGTGCGCTATTTATTTTTTGATTTTCCATAGGTATCAAATAGAAAAATAGATTAAAGAATTTATAAAATCTTTAGGCGGACAATCAAGGACTGAACACATAGCTAACAACTGGTTCGGTCTAATGTACTTGTTTCGATATTTACTGGCAGTCAACTCCCACTTGTTAATCGTAGTTCGTGTTGTGGGAACTCCTAGCTCCGTCATTTTATCAGCAACGTCTCGAAGGGAAAGGTCTTTGGCCTTTCTGCACTGCTTTAAAAGTTGGCTATTTTCCGAGGTCCAATGAAAATTAGCAATATCGTTCATATCTGCCATTAATTTTCCAGT
This sequence comes from Cyanobacteriota bacterium, assembly GCA_034189005.1. Lineage (GTDB taxonomy): Bacteria > Cyanobacteriota > Cyanobacteriia > Cyanobacteriales > Microcoleaceae > CALKCV01. The sequence goes on from JAXHVR010000017.1 coordinate 57,822, forward strand.
TCTTTGTAGTGAATCTATTGACATTTTAACAAACACCCTATAAGATTATGAATGGGTGGAAAACCACCCTAAAAACAAACGAAGGGCCCAAAGCCCAACGCGCCGAAACCCTTATATATCCGCATATTGCCTTCAAACGGCATTAAGCGGCCATAAAACCGGGAGTTTATCTTATCAGATGCTTGGCCATGCGCAAAGGCCCAGTGCAAAGTCGAAAAAACTCCGTACATATATAAGGAAAGAGGCGATTTATTTTTGTCCTCCCGTGCTTCGTTTTGAGAACGAAGCGCTAACGAAGCGCTAACGACTCACGAAACGACTCACGAAACGAATCACGAAACGACTCACGAGAAGACCTACTGTCACTGTCACTGTCACTGTCACGAAACCTAGAGAAATCAATATTTTGTGCCGTTTGTGCCAGTGACAGTTAACGTCATGTCAGAACCAACACCCATAACACCGACAATAGTATTAGACTGGCCAACAGAATCGCGATCGCGCCGAAAGTACCCGGGATATTATTCCAGGCGTGACACGGCCCGATTGCTCAAGAGAGCCAAAAGCACCCTCAACCGGTGGGACTGCTTATTGCTACAGGCCAACGAGGACTACAAAAAGTTAAGCCTCGGCTCTCGCAAACCCTGGCATCCTTACCAAGTCGAACTATTGGTGAAAATTAGCCATTATCAATTCAGAAACCAAAATCCCCGACTCAACCGAGACGAAGAAGAAATTTTAAATTTTGTCTCAGAACACGAGGACATTTGGACTGAAGAGAACTGGGTCGAAAACAACTATCAATTACCAAACCATGACAACAATCACAGAGCTAGCTAAAACCAGCGGCATCTCCAAAGCAGATCTCTCCGCCAAAGCCGGCGAACTAGGATTCAAAGGAGGTCTCAACGGCGAACTTCCCCAGGAAATAGCAGATAAGATTAAAGCAACCGCCAATAATGGCAACGGCAAAAAAAGCAACGGTAACAGCAACGGCAAAGACAATCTCGCGCTGTCCAGCGAATACAAGGCAATAAATTTGAGCTTGGATTTAGAAGAACAGCTTAAAGCCGCGAGCATGATAGGCCACGCTCAAGCCGAGCTCGTACTAGAAGCAATGCGCCAAGCCTACACTAACCGGATGGATGAGGGTGAAGAAGAAATCGAATCCGATATGATACAGCGCTTTACCCGATACCAGGAAGCATTAACTCAACTACAAGGGGCCCGTCCCAACCGCACGGAAAAAAAATCAATAACAGAGAGGTTCGCCGAACTTCAGGCCCAAATTGCAAAAAAATAGTCGTCCCCCCGCCACAGGGGGACGACGAACGATCGCAAAGCTTACAGCAAACAATGCGGCCTTGCTAATTACCAAAAAGCTACTATCTAACACCATGCTACCACTTCTTAAATATTTATTTGGTGGTGGGGCCGAAGCGGGGCAAATGTCCCCGCTTCCAGATTACCCCCATCTACAAGTCAGCCGGCAGGCAGTCGAGCGCTGGCAAAAAACCGGAACCATCACCGATACGGAACTAGCCGAACTCCAAGAACTCAAACTCGGCAGCGATCGAACCGCGAAAAACGCCAAAGCCGGCGGAGCGCTAATCGAAGCGATCGCCAAAAACGAAATAACCATCACCCAAGCCTACAGCAAAGCCAAAACCGCCGCCGAAAAATCTCAGGCAGCACAAACCACAACTCGCTATAAAGCCAGGCAAACCAGCCGGCAAATCATCACCCAAGCTCAAGATGCCATAGCCGCAGCAGGGGGAGGTGCCTTATGAAAACCTTCATCAGCGGCCTCCGCTACCTCAACCTACTCTTTGCCAGCACCGGTGGAGCGATCGCCTTAAGCCAAGTCCCCAAGTATTTCCCGGAACTGCTACCTTACTGGATTTTCTTGTGGGTCGTCGGATTTCTAATATCCGTAGCTCTCTGGCTACCAGCGGCAGTTCGTAACCAAATACCCAATAGCTGGTATCCCTTCATAGTCACCATTTCCCTTCTCTTGTTGGTAATTGATACAGGGAGGTTACTATGGCTTTAGACTCCCAAGACGGAAGGCTAGGAGCTTGGATATCCGCCGGACTGCTAACCGGCACAGCCGCTATTGCAGTTAGCTGGTGTCTGAATTCCAGAAGCCCACTGCTAAAAATCGCCACCGGAATAGGAAGTACCGCACTAGGCGGGATAGCAATCCTAGCCTTAACCGACTGCGACGACGCTGCTCGCTATAAACGAGTTCTCCGAGAAACCGAATATCAAAAATTCCTCGCAGCCGCCCAGGCCGGATTGAGGCAAGTTGTAAACTACCTACTCGCAGCCGCCCCCCTCTCCACCGAATCTTCCCCCGCACAATTTTCCAACATTCAATTTGCCGCCCTCCCCCCAGGGGAGGAGCAAATGCCAGAATTAGATATCCGGCAACTGGTGAATTATCCAACAGTGCGAGTAACCGGTCCCCAAGGTGCCGGCAAAAGTCGAATCGCAGAAGAAATTACCCGCCTCCGCTGCGAAGCCGGGTATAAGGCGATAATCATAGACCCCCACTGCAAGTACGGGCAATGGGAAGGATTGGAAGTCGTTGGAAAGGGACAAGACTATAAGACGGTCGAACGTTGGATTGCCTGGTTTACCGGAGAAATAAAAGACCGGTATCAAAAGCGAGCTACCGAGCCGAATTACAATCCACCCCCCATGACCATTGTCTGTGAAGAGCTAACCGGTTGGAAGAAAAACGGCGTCAAAAACGCCGGGGAACTGGAAATCGCCAGTTACTCTGACACCCGAAAAGTCAACATCGCCATTACCTTTATCGCCCACGGCAAAACCAGCGAGCTAATGGGTGGAGGCAAAGGATTAGCAAAAACCAGGGCAGAGGGAGCGGCAGACATCGAAGTTTTGAACAAAATTGACGAATACACCAAGAAAGCCGTACCAAAGCTAGAGGGAATCCTCAAACTTCCCGGGCAGGAAGCCCACCCCGTAAAAATCCCCCACCTTTCCCCTCTCCCCCCGGGAGCATTTAAGACGTTCGGGGGGGGGGCGATCGCCCCCGCACCAGCGGACAGCGATAAACAAAATCGCTTTAATCTCGCAAAATTAGAGCAAAGTTACTCAATCGAAACAACAGCCGATGCCCTCCCGCCTGACGAGTGGGAAATACTCAAAATTGGCATCGAACAAAAGGGCATCCTAACAATCCGGGAAGTGCTGCGGTGCGCCCCGGGTCGCCGGCTAAAGCTCAACGCCGAAAATTGCGCGTTAATGTTCGCGCGATGGGCAGAGTTTAATTTTGGAACAGTTAAAACCCACCAACTGCCCAACGGACAAAATCAACTACGATTTGTTATTCACAGCGATCGTTAATCAACCACTTTTCCGGGGGTGCGCTGCGCCCCCGCATCCCCCAACCAAACATTAACCACCATGACTCCAGAGGACGTTGGCGATTTTTATGTTGGGACTGAGCGTTGGTGGAAAGAGAAAAAACGCTCTCTAGTTAAGTTTTCCAGGGTTTATGACCTTGAAAGAGATAATTACGTTGTCTTGATAAATACAAACTTGACTACTTGTACCTATAAAAAAGGAAGTAAAATTCCTACTACCGAAATAACAGAAAACAGAAACTACATCGTACAACTTGACAAAGATATTGATGTTTATGATTTCAGTTGTTTAGAAGAAGGACAAGCCTGCATTTTCAAAGGACGAAACGAAAATGGTCTCTCTCCAAGGTTTACTGACGATGAAATAAACTTAGCTATCAACAAAGCATTAAATAGATAAAACACAACATCGAAGATAAGTAATCAGATTATGAAACTGAAAACAGCAATAAAAACGATCGGTCTTGTGGGAGCCGTAGTGGGAGGCGTTCAACTTTACCTATTGAGTAGTACACTAAGCCCGCCACCAGAAAGTACAGCGATCGCCCCCGCACCGACACCGGCACCCGCACCGACACCGGCCCCGGCACCGGCACCGGCACCCGCACCGGCACCCGCACCGGCACTGATATCGACTGCGCACATGGAACAACTACCACCAACCGGGTCTCTGATTCTTGGATTTGGCTTTCTAATTGCCTTGATTTGGCTGATTCAATTACCAAAGGAAAGCAATTAATAGTAGGGTGCGCGATGCGCACCTTACAACCCCTTCATACTTTTAGATACTTTCTCATACCCCATGAAAATTTATCCAATCCCACCCTTCATACTTTTAGATACTTTCTCATACTCCATGAAAATTTATCCAATCCCAGGTAACAAATGGGTTTAAGTGTTCACTTTGAAACAAGACTATAAACTATGAAACATTTATTTGGCAAGATATTTTACGACATTTCAACAACCCTATGGGAACCAAGCCTAGCAATTTGGATATGGCATTGCAAAATCACATTATCCATGTATCCAGGCGCAAGCGGACTCTGGCAATGGGGCATCGACCTCCCTAGAGATTTTAATAACAAGTTCGATATAGATGACGAACCCGAAATAAAAGATATTGTGACAACAGAGTTTTTTCTAATACTTAGTTGTCCTCTTATCAAGCTGCAAATTTATTATTTACGAACGGAAAAGACCGATGAATAATGAAGAATTTTTAGTCCTTGACAAGGTAAATCAAATAGCCCGTAAAATTTACAGTTTAATGGGACACAAAGTGCCGGAAAACTACAATTTTTACGAAGCCCATCACCCTCAAGAGCGCTTATGTTGGCAAATAGCAACCGTTGCTTGGGAAGAAATAACCGGCGACGAGCCAGACCTATATTCGGAGTGGTTAAACGAATAAGATGTTTAAAGATGATGATAAAACACCGCAAATAATCAATAGAGCAGAATCAAGCGTTTGTTCATGCGAAGAAGTAACGATCGGTACGGAAAGCGGAGTCACGCCATTTAAAGTTGACATAATTCATTCCGTTAGACTTTTCGACCTCGAACGATTAATAAACGGAAAGTGGAATTATGTTGTCTGGGTAAATGCGGATATTGCTGCTGTTGTTAAATTTGAAGATGACGGCACAATTATTAACAAAGACAAAGATAATTTTAACTACGTCGTGCAGTTATCAGAAGACGACGGATATATTGGCACCCATACATCAGAATGCTTAGAAACCGAAGGTCTCCTTATTGATGACAATGATTCCTTTTGCTTCAGTTATCGCGAAATTAAAGCCGTCATTGAATCGCTAGATAATTGTGACGCGACCGCTTCTTTCATTAATGCCATCAACGAAGGCATAGAAATCAACGAGGCTATGGAAGACCCAGCTAACTGGTAAAAAGCATTACTCAATACATCGCAGAATAACCAACATGGAAATCAAACAATCTCTCTGGCAATCCAGCTACTTAAAAATAAACGCTTACCTTGACGGCCATCTTGGTATAAAAATTTGGCTCCACGTCCCCTGGTGGGAAGCTGACTGGGACCATATCGAATGGATAATGGCCGCCTGGAATCTAAAATGTCCCGAGCAGTGTTCGGATTTTTTGAGCGATCGCCAAATCCCTTTTTGACCTTTATCAAAAACGAACCTTGCATCGCGAATTATGTAGGGTGTCTTTCACGCACCCTACTTTAAATATATGGATCAACAATGACAAAAATACTATTTTGCGACCTCGACGGCACCCTGCGCACCACTTTAAGCGGAGAAACTTTCGCCAAACATCCAAGGGATTACAAAATTATTCCCGGGACTCACGACCTGTTAGGAAAAGCGATAACCAACGGCTGGCAAATTCACGGAATCTCTAACCAAGGGGGGGTAGCCGCTGGCAAAAAATCCCTCGAAAATTGCGTAAACGAAATGTTTTATGCGATGGACTTGTTCCCTCACTTAACTTCAATTTTATTTTGCCCTGATTTTGAAGGTGCAAAGTGCTTAGAAGTTTCTCGAATGAACCTTTACCACATCAAAAATCTCCAAAATGTTAGCAGGGAATATCCAGAACTAATTGGAAGCTATCGAAAGCCAAAACCAGGAATGCTTGAAATAATTCTTAGACGCCATGGCATGAAACAACCGCTCAATTTTGACGAATGCTGCATGCTAGGAGATCGCCTCGAAGATGAGAAAGCCGCTAGGGCTATCGGCGTTTCTTTTGTGTGGGCCAAAGATTGGAACAGTCGGAATTAGTTAGGTTAATTGTTGAACAGGCATTTTGCCTGTTCAACAATTAACAATTAACAATTAATAATTAATAATTAATAATTGGTGCGATCGGCTCTCCTTCCAAGACCACCGGAGATATAAAAATAGCACCCCAGGGACTAGCAAATCTGAGATGCTGACACAAATTTAATTACCAACTACCAACAGCACGGACGTTACAAGTCGCAGGCCATTGGTTTGTTGATTTTAAACGATCGCCATCCTACGCACCAAGGTACTATAGACAGAAGAGGTTTAACCCTTTACGACAATCACCGAAATACAGGGTGCATCTTTTTTTTACGTCCATCAGGATTAACTACCTATGCAGAAACAACCACACTTTTCGCAACTTACCCTGGCCGCACTTCTAGGGGCGCTATCAGCCCTAATTATTGTTGGTGGAACTCTAGGTCTTCTCTTTCCAGGGGGTACAGTAGGGCCTTACCAGGAGAGAGGAAGCGGCAGAAATAAAGTGATAATTGGCACAGAAGACGCCGAAACCGAAAAGGAGCCGCCCAAACGACGGCAAAAAACAGAAGTCGCAGCAAGCACAGAAGAGTAGCCGGGACTTTAACAAATTAAGGAAATATTATGGAAGGAAAACAGCTAACCTTTGACAGCTTATTACAGCCCAAAGCCTCCACGAAAAAAACGAAGGCAACAAAAGCACAAACCGTTGAAGCTCCATTCCTTATGGTTGCGCTTTCACTGATGCAGCGATGGGAAACTCCTAAAGACACTCAGCAGCTAACATTAGCAATTTTAGACAATAGGAGAAAGCATTAAGAATAAAGACAATATCAAAACGAACTCGATATTGTCTTTATAATCTCCCCCCGAAAAAATAAAAAGCGCTTGAAGTAAGAGAACCCAGTGAAAAGATTTTTCCCAATATCCGGGAACAGAAAAGTAACTTTCGTCAGAATACGAAATAGCTTATTTCTGGTTTTGCAAAACTTGGAAATATCCATCTCACCCAACGATTACAAAATCAACAAATTTGCTAAACAATGGGAGATAACGACCGATTTAATCGCGCCGAATTTTGGCTTTGTCGCTTTTATTGACAAAGAAACATTGGGCAAAGACTTCATTCCCAAAAAATAAATAGAGCTAAAAACTATGAAAAACGAAATCCCAGAAGAAATTAGAACTACGGTTGAAGATAATTTACAAGATTACAAAACGTGCGTCTCTGATTTCCAATCGAAAATCAGCTTATTATTTGATAGCGTGAAAACCTTGCAGGAAGAAAGCTCCGATTTGCAAATAGAAGAGATAGACAACTATCTAAATGAATGCACCAACAAACTTCAAAGGTGCAAGGAAACTTTTGAAGTTTTTAAAACCCCTGAATATTTAATTTTGTATCGTTATGGAGAAAGCGCATATACAGAAGCGATAGTAGTAATGGAGGTTGTAACCGATTGGGCAAAAGACTATTGGGAAGATGCGATAAAAATCAATTCTATTGAATTTGATTCAATCAAACGAGTAGCAGATGACGAATGGGAAATTGAAATAGTGGTTGAAGTAAACAATGAATCTTATCCGGATGGGATAGATTACGGATACGGATTGCGTTGTTATAAAAATGCAGCATACGATTACGATTGCCATTTCGAGTCTGAAGGTTAACAATCTCCCAAAGAAACAGCGATCGCTCTTCTTCAATCTTCGGAACACCGGACAATATGAAGCTGGCAGATATCTTTTGGATTCCCTCACGATTTAGAATTCCCCATTCCCCATTCTCCATTTCTCAAATAAAAAGCGATCGCCTCCATTCAAAAAGCGATCGCTCAATCCAAACATTATCAGGAGAAATATACCAATGAGCTTCAAATACCTTAGAAGAAATTGCCCCATTTGCGCGGGAGCCCGCAAAGATTGCCGTCAATCTGAAGACTTAATCTTCTGCATGGGAGATAACCCTAATCCAGAATATCACTTTCTCAAGCATGATGTCAATGGATTCGGAATTTATATCGAGAAAAAATTAAGAGAGGAACAAAACGAAGATAAGAAAGCTGCCTGGGTGGCCCAAAAGAAAGCAGAGCGGGAAGCTCGCGAGGCAGCAGAGAAAGAACGTCACAGCCAAAGTCTCGACATCCAGGAACGAGACAAACATTTTCGAGAACTCCTCAAACAAATACCGCTAAGCGATCGCCACAAGAAAAACTTACTCGCTCGCGGCCTCACCGAATCAGAAATCCGCCGGGGAATGTTCCGAACCGTGCGGAACCACCAACTTTTAAAACAGCCAGTCAACCCAAAACTTCCGGGGGTAAGCAAAGATGGCGATCGATGGGTAAACGCCGGCGGTCTATTGGTGCCGGTCTGGCAAGGTTTGAAAATTGCTGGATGTCAAATCAGACTAGACTACGCTACAGAGGATAAATACAGATGGCTAAAATCGAACAAAAACACGAGTCATCTGGATAATGGCGAGATACCAATTGCAATTATTAATCCCAATAGAGGCGAGACCATAGGGCTATGCGAATCAACCGGCATTAAGCCATTCATAGCAAGCCGACGGCTCAATCAAGCATTCATAGGAGCTTCGGGACGCAATTTTAAAAGCGTCAAAAAGCAAATCTATAAGGCCATCAAAGATCGTTCAAAAGACAAACCGCTAATTTTATACCCCGATGCCAACTGCTTAAACGATCCCCAGACTTTTACGCAATACGAAAACTTATATAAACTGCTTATCGAATGGGGCTATCAATTGTCTGTTGCAGATTGGGGTCAGTTTTTCAATAAAGCGATCGGCGATATTGACGAAGGGATTTTAGACAATTCCCCGAATAACATCGCATACATTTCCTGGGAGGCTTTCGCTTCTCAATTCAAAGCCTCAAAAGCGGAATATAACCGATTAAAGAAATTCACCCCTACAGAAAAACTTAACCAGCAATATCTATCTGCAATCCTTCCCAAAAGCAACGAACGGGAAATAATAGCGATTAAATCCACTATGGGGACGGGGAAAACAGAAACCGTAAAACGAATAAGAGACACGCTCAAACAGTATGGCGGCTTAATTCTCGGCAGCCGCAACAGCCTATTAATCCAAAGCGCAGAAAGGATTGGCGCTTACCATCTCCATCAAGACGAAGCCTACATCTTAACGAGCGATCGCTATTCATGGATTGCAAACTGCGTAGATTCTTTACATCGATGGGAAAATGACAATTTTGACGATCGCATTCTCATCCTTGACGAATGGGCCTCCACAATTAAGCACTTACTTGTCGGCAGCACTATTTTCAAAAGGCGATCGCTAATCGTCAACAAACTGGTAGAAGCAGTTCGCCGCGCCAAATATATAATCGTTTTGGATGGCAACCTTAAAAACAGTGACTTCGATTACCTTCAAAAACTATCAGGAATTGAAAAATATCGAAAAATACTTAACGAATACGCGGGAAACAAAAGGGAAATAGATTTTTGCTTGGGAAGTGTAGATAGCAAAGGCGAACACCTTAACGACTATAAATCTTTAACTGAATGGATATTCAGAAACCCCAATCCTATCGCCATTATTTCCGATTCTCAAAAACAATGCGAAGCTATCCACCGAAAAGCAATAGACAAAGGCTTGGAAGATAGACACATAATTAGGATTGATTCAAAGACAGTAACCGAAGACTTTGCGAAAGAGTTTCTAAAAGACCCGGTTAAATACATCAAAAATAATTGCATCAAAATAGTAATCTTAAGCCCGAGCGCAGAAAGCGGAGTAGATATCAATCTTAAAGATTATTTCACAGACCTTTACTTTTTCCGTTTCCATATAGACACCGAAACGGCCCTACAAATGCTGAACCGATTTCGAGACCCGAAAATCAAATGGCATATCTGGAGCAAAACCTATCTTTCCTTAGAAGGCGAAGGGTTTAGTTCGCCTTTTGAAAGAAAAGTCTATCAAGAGATTTTGGAATTCGTCGATCGCGATTTAAAATTGCTGAACGACAAAGAAGCGATCGCCAAACTGAAAGCCATTATCAAAGACAACACAGACAAGACGCACTTGGAAGCGATCGTCAAAATCAATAGCCTTTTAAATTACGATCGCGCCAACTTACGCGATACATTATTGCAAGAATTGGAAAAGCAGGGACATTCAATCAAAAAAGGATGGATAGAGAAAGAAGAAAGCAATCTCAAGGAATATCGCCAGCAAATTTTAAAAGAAACTGCCGAAATTATTCATAACGCCGAAGATATCGACGTCAAAGAAGCCGAAGAAATTAATAATAGCTGGACTGCCAATTGGAAAGACAAATGCAAAGCAGAAAAATCGCTGCTAATTAACAAAATTTTACCCGGCATTATAAACTCCCCTATTTGGAAACCGGAACTGATAGAGAAGATTAAGAGCGATCGCCATATACTCCGGCGATTAAATCTGCGATATCTTTACCAGCAGCCAGATATGGCCCGAGAAATGCAAGAGAAAAAATGGAGCCGATTGCTAGAGGCAGAAAATCATAACTTTTTCCCGAGCGACTGGCGATCGCCACTTTTAGTAATCCAGACGCTTAAAAAGATCGGCTTGGATAAAATTTTTGGTCTCATCCAGATATGGGACGGCACTGAAGCTGAACTAACTAATATTTGTAACTGTGCTGGTTACTGGAAGCGGCGATGGCTGTTTGGCAGACAAGGTGCCCTCAGTAAAATTCAATTCATCAACCGCCGGATATTAAGCTTACTGGGCTACAAACTCGCCCGCAAGCGGCGACGCATTGATGGCGAACTAATAACCGAGTATCGACTCCAAGACCTGTACGAATCCCTGGAAATTGGCGAGGAAACCTTGCCTTTAGCTGAGGAACTAGAAAAGGCGATCGCTGCCCGATACGCCGAACCAGATGCCGATCCGGCTGCCGCTAATATAGATAACAAAAAAGAGGCAGAAGGATCGCCCTCGGCCTCACAAACTCCAAGCTATTTAGCCCCCTTGGATGCGGATATAAAAACATCACCGGAAGATGATTTCGTACAAAATTGCCCTCAGAGGGAAATTAAGGTTGGCGATCGAGTTTATCTTGACAGCGGCGGTCCTGCCTATTCTGTGGTTACAGTAGGCAGTTCGGGTTATCTCCAGTTAAAAGACCCTTATTGCCAATTTTTGCATTCTTCTGTCAATGTTGTTAGGGATATAGTTTCGTCGGTATGAACGGCGTTAACTTTCGATCGAAGACTTCTTCTGGTCCCGTGTTGACTTAAAATTAATTTTTTATTGTTGGCCTAATTGAATGGACCCACATTTCTTTTGCAGCTTCGGGAATAAACGAGCGATCGTCATAATAATCTTGCCCTTGATAATAGTTCCAAGAAGAGCAACAAGCGGCGATCGCTCGGTAAGAATATTTACGCTCTTTCCCTTTAAAATTAGTTACCGTGTTTACGTCATAGTACCAGGGGAACCATTCGCCGTAGGGGTCGTGAACGATAAACATTTTTTCATTTTCGTCATATCCCTTAATAACTATGATATGACCCGGTTCGGTAAACCAGCCGTGGATAATGACTGGGGCATCTTCATCTATTGACTTTCTAATATCTGCCAAGGAGCCGTTAAGGTTAAGGTCATTGGTGCGATTGTAAGATTCTACAATTGCCTTAATTCCTTCTGGGGTAAAACGGTTTGCTCCTATTTCCCGGGATCTATGATAAATCTGGTCCTCCAATTGTTGGTGGGAGCGATCGCCAACAATTCCGCGATATAAAAGGCACATTGCAATTGAAGTTACGTTGCACGCGCTCCAAGGATGGTAAACATTATTAATTTGGCTTAGGTAAGGAACGTTAAGCTTTCTCATTATTTTTAAAAAAAGGTTTGCGTCGTTTTTGTCTTTTGTTTTTTTGCTGCGCAAGCATTTGTAATTGACGTTTGATATCGTTTAGCTCGTTATTGTCTTTGGTGATTCCTCCCGAAAAAGCTAAAAGAATTTCATTAATTCTATTCATTATTCGGTCTTCAGTATTAGCTAATGAGTTGTTAATCATAAATAAAATTGTAGTTGTGCCTCCTACAAGATTAGCTAATTCTAAAGAAGTGATGAGGGCTTGTCCAGTTTCAATAGCGTGTTGAACGTCTTGTATGTTTTCCATGAATATAACTCCAAAAAATAGAAAAGTAATTGCTGCTAGTTATAGCTTTAATAACAGGCATTGTATGTAAATACCTGTTATTAATTGATGAAATTAAAATGTTACTCAACTAAATTAGTAGTTTTAAGTTGACTTTCAACGTCTTCAACCAAGTAAAACCTTTTCTTTCCAGCCCTAAAAAAGCCCGTTGGTTTTTTGGCATTTTCTTTAATACAATGAAATAATGCCCACTGAATAGCTACAATAGTCATCCAAGATGGATACCTTAAAGTAACCCATTTGTTGTTAGTTCTTCTTCCCCAAGTATAAGGTTTAGTAGGGATATAAATTGCGTTTCCTCCTCTTGGTCTTAATCTTTCGTTAGTAATAAAAGACTCGGGATTTTGATAATCAAATTGTTCTGTAGCTGGATCCGTTCTTCCTCCTGGATCCGGTCCGCGTCCACTTACATATTGCACAGAATCTAATCCTGGCGGCTGAACAAAATCTCCGTCTCCTCCAAGAGCATGAACTACTCGCTCGGGAAAAACTAATTTGCTTTTTGCGTTTGCATAGACCTTTATTTCTGCAATAAAAGGTTCGACGCTTGCTGTCTCTGGGTTGTCAATTATTCCTAAAAGACTCTCGATTTGGGCTGGAGTCAAACCTTGTGCTTTTAAAAGATCTGCTTTCTTGTTAGAGTCTGGCATTGTAAGTCCTCATTAATAAATAATTGCTATTGTTAGCGCCACTAAATAGATGATAGTAAATAGCATTTACTATCATCTATTTAGTGACGCTTAAAGTTTGATATCCACGACTAAAGTTTATAGAAAAACCGAATTTGCGACTTTTTCTATCGCTCCAGTTGTTGGATTTCGAGTAGAAGTGTACGGAATATTAAACGTGCAAGTAAATACCCCCGGATTATCGCTGTAAGTGTTTCCGGTGATAAAGTTGTTAACTCCGCCAGGGTTAGTGTCTTCGCCGCCTCCCTGCTTGTTTGCTGCGGTTTCCGCTATTTCTAATACTTGTTGCTCAAAAAGGTTGCCTGCGGTTATTATTGGGTCTGCCATATTTCTTTCTTGAGTTTTATCTACGTTTCATTTTTCATGCTACAGGCTGAATTTTGATTTGTGTTAAATTTGGAGTATCCTGCGTCATGCGTCAATATTGACGCAAGTTTTTACATGGCTATTTTAAAGACTGATAGTGGTAGCTTGGGTGTAACCTTGACCGCCGGTGCATCTTCACGCCGCCAAGCTATTTTAAGCCCCGCGTCAATTTTGGGCGATCGCTCGGAAATGCTAAAATACTATGAGGTCGGGGTTAATTTTCAGATAGAAAGTGTGGTAGTAATTCACAATTTGCCGTCTTTGAACAAGATTAGTCCCCCGGAAATTTTTCCCGAAGACAGCGATGCCCTTAAACTCCGCAAGCGGTTGGCGGTAGAAGATAATGCTCAAAAAATGGGCGTGTTGTTTTCCGTCTCCGATACAATTGGTGGTGTCTGGAGGGATTTGTATTTACTCAAACTGATTAATTTTGGGACTGAAATTGCTCAAGAAGTCTTGCCAAGTATTGGTGCGTATGACACAAAGCGTTTAAGTCCAGGGGCTTCTTTTGGAATTCAGTTGGTGGATTTGGGCCATGGATTGCTTAGTAGTGGCGATCGCGTTACCATAGAAATAAGTTGGGCGTACCAACTTGATGGGTTCTTGCGCAATCCTTATCGGTCTCAGCAAGTTGCTATTGAAGGCCAATTTGTACCCGGACCTTATGGGGAACCTCAGCGAGTGGCGATTGGTCCTGTATCTACCCAATTGGTAGCGGCTGGTATTGACAACAAATATTTGAATCTCTATAATGATGGGCCAGACGCAGTTCTGCTAAGGATTGGGGGAAACGCATTATTATCAAGTTATAATATGGTTATTCCTCCGGGTGCTAACTATTGGGATTTTCGAATAGGAAGTCAGCAGGTATCTACTATTGTTAAAAGTGGTGGTACATCGGCGAGTTTGATGGTGGCTGTTGCTTCTGAGGTGTTTAGTAAAAGTGTTTAAATAAAATTAGTAAAGGTAGTAAGCTGTTGTGAACAATTCATGGAATCATACAAAAACAGCTAATGTTGTGCCAGTCACCGGCGGAACATTTACTGGAAATGTAGCTTTTACAGGCGGATTAAGCGTACAAAGCACATACTCTGGTAATACTTGGAATCAAGTGGCAAGGTTTACAGATTCGGAGAGACGTTCTTCTCGTCCTTACATTACCATTGGATATTTAGGGCTATTTGCTGCCGAACATGACTTAAACAGAATTCGAGTTGGAATGCATGGGAACCATCATTGTATCAAGTTTGGTTTGTTTGGGACGCAGATTGACAGACTACCTGGACTCCGTATCGTGCCTTACGCGACCTTATCTTTGAAGTCATCAGGTGCAGATTATAATTGTTTGAGAGTCGAAGGATATTCCGGGCAACAGTCTAATCTAATTGAGGCTTTCGACAGCGATAGTACGCTGTTATTTAATCTCGACCCTTTGGGGAACTGTTTGGGTGGTACGTCCTCAACTCAAAATTTAGGCTCTACGTCACTTAATTGGAAAAATGCGTTTTTGCAAAACGCCCCAATTATTGCCTCGGACCAACGCGAAAAAGACTATTTAAGAGCGCTAACTGTAGAAGAAATAAAAGTAGCAGATTTGGTTTTGGGAGTAGTTTATCAGCAACAAAAATCAGTCAAGGAGAAAGGACCAGAAAAGGCAAGGTTGCATTTTGGGATTAGTGCCCAACAGCTAGTTGAATCTTTTCAAGCGGCAGGGTTAGATCCTTATCGCTACTCAGTTAATATTGAAAATTCGTGGTATGAATATAAAAAGGTGACGCCAGCTATCGAAAAAACAGAAGCAATAACAGACTTAGAAACAGGTTTGACAATGCCTGCTATAGAGGCTCAACCAGAGACAAAGAGGTTAGTAACAGCTAATTCTCTCGAAGAAATTCCCGAAGAATATCAATCGACTGCCGTGTTAAAAAACAAGTTAGCAGTACGGTATTCAGAGCTTTATGCCCTATTATTTTTTGCTTTAAAAACCCGCATAACGGACCTTGAGCAAAAGGTTGAGCAATTAGACAAAAAGCATTAAAAAAGTTTATATTTTATCTAAATACTTATGGCTTGGAATCACACACAACAAACAACAATTCAAGTAACCTCATCAGCATTAGCACGCGGGGCCTATTCCAGCGATCCTACTGCCCATTCTGTTACTGATACCGTCGGAGGCATTGAAATCGTGGCTGATGCTTCAATTGGTCAATATTTCAGTATCAGCAATAGTGGTCCCGATCCTGTTTATTGTAGGTTTGGCGGGGTAGCTACTAGTTCCGTTTTTTCCGTGATTTTCCCACCAGGATTCAATGACAATGAAATGCGCGTCGCCGCTAACGAAAACGTTACTGTTATCACTGCTGCTGGGGAAACGGCAGAAATACTTGTGAATATTGCGCCCGAGGTTCAGATTTAATGCTTTTCTGGAACAGCGAGGGAGGTAATGCTGATATTGTGGCGGCGCTGCAAAATTTAGCCAATAATTTGGGAAATTTAGATTTTGCTAGATTTTCCGAATCTAAGTTAAAAATAGCGATCGCTCCCCAAGATACAATTACTAAAATAGTAAATCGGGAAGAAGTTTCTCGAAGAACAACCTTAGAAGTTTCCAGCGATTCGGAAGCTTCTAAAGTCCTTTTAATTCATGGAATGGCCGAACCAACTCTAGACGATTTCTTAAAATCTCCTTGGAGTCTTAAATCAGGAGAGCAAGGGTGCGACGATCTAGATGGCGGCTATGAAATTTATGCTTATGCCATTGGCGGTAATGCTAATATTAAAATTGCATTAGAATATCAGGGCGATAATCAACTAATCGATCGAGTAAATAATTTTATGGAAATCCAACCTTTATTTGGAACTGGAACTAATTGGGATAATTCTACTAGATGGGCTGTTAATTATGAAGCGGAATTAAATAGCGCCATTAGTGGATTCAAGCTGTTTAGTTTCTCTTCTTTTACCGCTCAAGAATATAATCTGATAATCAATCCTGGTAGCTTGTCTTATCAAGCGATTGCTTATCCGATAAATATTTATCTTTTCACTTTAGATTCTATTTCCAAAGCTTTATTTTGGAAATTTATAGACGGGATGAACGGGTGGGCTAATTTACAGACTATTAAAGAAGACATAATCCCAATCTTAAAAAAAGGTAGTTGGGCGGCGCGGTTGCCTGCTACGGGAGGCACTTTTTCTTTGAAGCCAACTTACGATCGACATATTGGATTAATTGACTGTAAATTGGTTGGTCAAAGTTACGCTAAGACAGCAATTTTTAATTATCAAGGTGGAACTGATACTGGTACGTTTACTTTGGTAGGGCCTTAAAATGGTAATTGCGATTGACCCCATTTCGGGCTTGGCTCATTTCGATCGCCACTATGCAGACAACCGAAATGATTATTTTGGCTATGACGAAGAGTATATTGATTTGGAACCTGGAGGAGGATTTGGCAGAGCTAGACGGCCTAGACCTAAAGTTAATCCCACTCCGAATAAGAACAGGAGATTGAATCCAAAGTCTTCTGGTCCCAATTTAAAAAAAAGGGGGGAGATTAATTTAAAAAAGCAATCCGATTATGGGGCTAGATCGAAAAAGAAAAGGATTAGAGATTACAAGGAAAAACCTTTTGAAAAACAATCAGAATTTGAAGCACCGGATGAATTTCCAGAAATTAATTGGCCAGAGATTAATCTTGATTTGCCGGAAATCAATTTGCCGGAGATTAATTTCCCGGAGATTAACTGGCCAGAACTTTTCAAGCTTCCCGAGCTTCCCGAGCTTCCCGATATCCCTGAATGGGAGGTAGAAAAAGATGGTAATTGCTATTATTTGCGTTTGAGTATTGGGGATTTTTCCACACAGCTTGAAGTGTGCGAGCCAGAACCGGAGCCGGAGCCAGAGCCGGAGCCAGAGCCAGAGCCGGAGCCAGATGGAGGTGGAAATCCGCATAATTTAGATAAAGACAAAGAGTATAGACCAGGATCGGAGATAGATCGTCATTTTCCGGGTGATTGTTCTAACCCACCTAGCTTGCCTGTTAAGTATATATGGTTCAACAGTCTTGACAGTTTGTCTTTCGTGCTTTTTGATACTTATCATTATATGCCAAGTGAAGGAATGTGGCGGGAAGGATGGAGTGGAATGAGGTTTTCTTCTTTACAAGAAGCCTGGAACAGCGTACAAGATTGGGAAGGAACTGATATGGATTATTTCAAGCTTCCCTCTAATTACAACGATCGTATAAATGTATGTCAATCACCTCCTGAACCATCACCACCCGAACCATCACCACCCGAACCATCACCACCTCCACCAAACAGGCCTCTAAAAATGAAAGATCAATGCTGCAAAGCTAACACCTCAATGACCCGCAAAATCGCGCAATATTTGGGCGTTTCGGAAGATTCAATAGCTTACCCCCTTGAAGCCCCAAAGTCATTAACTATTAATGATTCTGGTCAGCGTGCCTCCCAAGAGATTGCTAATTTTTTTCAATTATCTCAAAAAATTGTCCAATATTTTAAGGAGATAGCCAATGTTACCGGTGCTGACACCGAATCAACTTATCCTTCCAAAATGCCCGATTCTCTAAATCAAGACGAAGGTGGAAAGGAAAGGCCAATTTTTAATATGGCCGAATGGCAGGCTTATCTTTTTGATATTTTTGAAGAATCTATTGGGCAATTTCCAATTGATTTTGACATTGAAGGAGATGAGTCTAAACCCGGAAATATTGCAGAGACTTTAGCTGAAATTTACGGTCAGCTTTTAGATATCAACGCTTCTGCAACTGAAGATAAAGCCTTGACTTCTCATGCTCTTATGGAAATTGGTTTAACCAAGATTTATACTGCAAAAGTTTGGGAAGGTACTAAGGCTCTAACCACTTTTTTCGAGTGTTACGACGAAAAAGAAATACCACTTCCCATGACTTTCGATCCTAATCTCATCCCAGAGGCTGATGCTGCTGCTGACGGTGGCAATGATTTTGATATTATGGGCTTACTTAAAACACCACCAGACGATAAGCCTTATAAAATCAAAGTTCGCACGGAATTAGAAGAAAGCCAATACCTTAAAAATGAAGAATTAAAAATTAGGGCTGCTGAAATTATTAAAGCTGTATTTTGGCAAAAGATTAGCGACAATCCTTCTCAAGCAAAAGACCAATTATCTAATTTATTAAATACAGGCTTAGACTTATATAATTCCTTCAATAATTATAGGCAAAACAATCAACAAACTAGACATTCTCCCAAAGACTGGGAAGAATTCAAAAGTGATATCCAGAAAGACTGGGGCGAAGAAAGACAAGATGTAACGCCAGAGGAAAGAGAAAAAGAACGAAAAAATAAACCTTTAATTAAGGAATTAAAGCCTAAAAAAAATTAACAATGCCTCCTATAGTTCGTAATTTAAGAAGTTTAAGAAGCCGCTCTGTTAGGAGAAGATCGACAAGCGGAACGGGTGTTCGCTCTTTTCGTCGCTATTCTAATGATAGCGGCAATAATAATGGCGGTTTGTTGAGTATCGTCAAAAATTGGGGCAGCAAACTTAAAGGATTTTTGTCAAGTGCGTTGTCAAAATTTGGAGATAAATTAAGATCAATTTCTGCTACAGATTGGCTTGAGAAAATTCGCAGCGCTGGTGAAGTTATATTTAGTTTTAATTGGCAAGTAACTGATGCCGAAATTGATTCTACAATTGACGCAATTAACAATTCTGTAGTGGAGCGAGGCTTTGAAGAAGTTGGAAGGACTCTTGGATATGCAATTTGTGGCGGGGGGGCAACCGCAGCCATTACTAAATTTAATCCTGCCATGGGGGCTCATGTGTTAGCCCAAGTAAGCGAAGAAGCAAAACAAGAATTGTTGTCTTCGTGGAGTAGCGCTTTATCTCAAGTGGGATCGTCGTATGCTCAGGCGGCTGCCTTGGCTTTTTTTAAAAGATGGAGAGCGGGATTAAAAAATAATCCCGATTATTTTATTTCTCAATTTATTCGAGGAATTGCTGGTGAGGAAGCCTTTAAGAAATGGGGGAATCCCGGTAATGACGAATGGACTTTTACCAAAGGTGCCAACGATGTATTAGAATTTTTAGTTCCCAATGAGTGGTGGCGTGAAAAAGTTAAGGCTGGCTTAGAGGCAATGGGTGAAGCTTGCTTAGAAGCAGGCTTTGTTGTGGCTGGTGCGATTGACGATTGGTATGGTCAGCAGTCGTATGTTCGTGAGAATTTGATGGGGCGCGATCGCATCGTAGAAGTAATCCCCGATCGCTCCGTACCTGAAGAAAGCTATATTCTTTCAGGCAACGAAAACTTGTTGAGACCGGCAATTTCTGAAATAATTAACCAAACTCGCGCTCTCAACAACCGCGACATGGGCACAGCCTTGGTTGGTGCCGATTACGAACCCATTGTCACGAACAATGGGATTGAGCTAACCTTAGAATTTTTCAACTATCAACACCCTCCTTTTTGGACCAAAGAACGGCGAAACAATCTTGCTCGCTCCAGGCTGACCGTTCCAAATTGTAAACGTAGCAAAATCACTTGGGATAACCTCAAGCAAACCTTTGGGCCTAATATCGCTTTCCAGCGTGGAGACTTTAGGATGCAAGCTAATTTACAAAACGGACGGCAGTTAGTGGCTTGGGTAGATTCTAAACCCGAAGGCGAACAGTTAGCAGAGAAAATGGTCGGTCTTACCGATACCGAGATTATTTTTCCTTTGGAGTTCAAGGAGCGCAGAAAATATCCTTCAAACGGTCGTTATCGTCCTAAGAAGCGCGAGCCACAATACTTAGCCTTCGCTCATATCGTGAATATTCCCCGTATCACCAAATATGAAGAGAGACGTACCCTTGCAAATCGACAAGAAGTTGATGATGAAATTATAAAATCTAAATACAAGGCCATTATGCACTTCGATCGCAAGCCATCTTGGATCGATGAGCAAATTGCTAAAGTTTTAAAAATTAATTAACAATGGCCAAAAAATGGACACTGTAAAAACTTTTTTGGGAAAAAGTTGGGAAAAAGTTGGGAAAAATTTTTCAGGTGAGCTTATAATCTTTGTAGTAAGGTCATTTGAGCTAGTCGATGCAGCGTCCTCGAAATCTGTTAAAGTGTCAAAGCTTTCGTGGGTTCGAATCCCACCCTCTCCGTTTGGACGAGAAACCCGGTTTTTTTAATTGAGAAACCGGGTTTTTTGTTATTTATTTCGTAGGGCGCGCACTGCGCACCTACTAATAGTTATTATTTCGTAGGGTGCGCACTGCGCACCCTATTA
>JAXHVR010000170.1:0-6135 GCA_034189005.1 Cyanobacteriota bacterium
CCCCGTGAAGAATATTAGGGAGTTAAAAATAAAGTTTTATAATTGTTTGCGATTAATTCTAAAAACCTTTGGTTGCCTTTAAATGTTTTAGTTAGCCTCTAGTCGGGCCCGGTGCGTTAACCACGTTAAATTAGGTAAACTTTGTTATCTTCGGTAAAATCGTTTAAGATAGATACTTGCGGTTGAAATTTTAAAGGCGCTCTAGGTTGCCCCACTGGGGGAAAAGGTCGCTCTTTACTGCCCTTGCCAAGGGAAAACCGGAAAAAAGCAGGACGCGCGGCGCGCGCCATCATACAGCAGGCAATACATTATCCATCGTTACCAATTAGCAAAAAGAAATGTCTAAAGCAAAACGCGATCGCGGTCGCATCCTTTCCGTCTCCGGCCTCAAAAAACTAAACGACGCCATAGAACTATGGAAACAGCATAATAACCTCCGAGGCACTCTCGCGGAGCTCGAAGCGGAATCTGGTGTCGGTTCCGATACTATCAGTAAAATCCGTCAAGGTCGCGCCGGGGCAGATATCAGTAAAATTCAACAGTTGTTCGCAACTTTTAGCTTAAAGCTAGACGACGACGACTATTATTCGCCCAGAGAAGAACGAGCGCAAACATCCCTAGAGTCGAGCGAACCTCTGGAAATAACGCCAGATATCATGGCCAGCGTTAGCGCCAGGATATTTTTAAGCTATCGCGATCGCCTCCCGGATGTGGAACTGGCGCGGCAGTTTGAAACAACCCTAACTGCTGCGGGGCATCGGGTGTTCGTAGCGGGCGATCGCATCCGTCTGGGAGATAACTGGTTCCGCAAGGTTAACGAAGAATTGCAACAATGCGATTATTTGCTCTTGCTGCTGCCCCCCTATTCCGCACAAAGCGAGTTACTGGCCTATCAAGTGCAACTGGCCAAGGAGTTGCAGGAGTCGAGGAGCGATCGCAAACCGATTTTATTGCCCATTCGCGTCGGTTTCCCCCTCAGCGAACCCCTAAACCACGACCTCCGGGGCTATCTCTATCGCATACAACAGCGGGAGTGGCAGTCTCCTGCGGATACCACGGGATTAATTAAAGAAGTTCTAACCTTACTAGCATCAGTAGTTCCCCCCCCAGTCTTGCCAGAAGAGGAAAGCTGGATTTTACCGCCCGCTGACATTAGTAGCGATCGCGCGGTTTCACCAGTCGCCGCCGAACCCGAATTACCTGGGGGGCAGGTTGATGTAGCATCTCCTTTTTATACAGAACGTCCTCCCATAGAAGAAAGGTGCGAGCAAACTATTTTACAAGCAAGCGCTTTAATCAGAATAAAAGCCCCCCGACAGATGGGGAAAACTTCTCTAATGGCTCGCATTTTGCACCGCGCTTCCAATGAAGGCTATCGCACCGTTGACCTCAGCTTTCAATTACTAGATAAAGGAGTATTTAGCAACCTCGATAAATTCTTAAAATGGTTTTGCGCTTACGTCGGTCGGGAGTTGCGGGTTCCCAATCAATTAGATGATTATTGGGACGATATTTTCGGCAGCAAAGTAAACTGTAAAGATTACTTTGAGAAATATTTACTCGCCCAAATAGAGACACCTTTAGTCTTAGCCTTAGACGAAATAGACAGGATATTTGAATACCCCGATATCGCCGAAGACTTTTTAGGTTTATTGCGGGCGTGGCACGAGGAATCAAAACGGCGGGCAATTTGGAAAAAACTGCGTTTATTAGTAGTACATTCCACGGAAGTTTATATTCCCATGAATATCAATCAATCGCCATTTAACGTCGGTTTGCCCATAGAATTACCGGAGTTTAATTCCGAGCAAGTTAAAGATTTGGCGGCGAGACACGATCTGAATTGGTCGGATAGCGAAGTGGAGCAATTAATGGCAATAGTAGGAGGGCATCCTTATTTAGTGCGGGTGGCATTATATCATATTGCCAGCCAAGATTTGAGTTTGGGAGAGTTGCGAGAAACTGCTATGAGCGAGGGGGGAATTTATAGCGACCATTTGCGCCGGCATTTATGGAATTTGCAAGAAGCAACAGAGTTAAAAGCGGCGATGAAAGAGGTGGTTAATGGGGAAAATGATAAAGTTAAATTAAAAGGAATGTTGGCGTTTAAATTGGATAGTTTGGGTTTGGTGAAGTTAGAAGGAAACGAGTGTTATCCCCGGTGCGAGTTGTATCGGCAATATTTTCGATTGCATTTGTAATTGGTTTTGGGAGGTACGCGAACCAGAAGGGCGCTGCGCGGATAGCGAAGCGTGCCGGACGGCTTTACGCCTCCCAAATTTTCTTCAATTAAACCGGAGAAGTTGCCAACTCTTTTTCCGTTTCCTCTGTTGCTTCTGGGGGAGTTTCTGCCTCCAAATCTATCAGCGCTTTTATTCTTTTAAACAAATCGACTTCTGTAGGTTCTTGGTCTATTAATTTTTCGTAGAAGTAAGGGTCGGTAAACCACTGGGAGAAAGCCACTCTTAACAAACCGTTGGACCTTAGATCGAACTGCCAATATTTAGATACTCGCTTGTCAACTACCTCAAATAAAGGGGCGGGGTTTCGCATGGGGTAATACATAAAATTGTCGTCGGCAATGTAGTACCAGACTTGTCCGAGTTTTTCATAAATAGCATAAACAACGTACTCTTTATCAATGGTTAATGCTAGTTTTAGCTCTTTTGTGTAACCTCGTTTTGGGTCTAGGTAATTTTCTGGAAGAGATGCGCCAGTGTTGGCGATACAACGAATTTTCATGGTTGATTTACCTCATTGATTTCTAGCTGCTGCTTTGGGATATTCCCGTTTGAATTTGAACTCAACGTCTAGATCTATTTTAGCATTGCGATACCAATGCACTTGTACGGAAGCTCCATCGATTACGAGACGCTGTGTAGTTGTCATTTTATCCCAATCTTCGGGAGAACCGCCATAGTTTCCCACAAGTCTAGGAGCGACTCTTAAAGGCATATCTTCACCAAGATGAGTAGGTATTCCGTTGCCTGCTTTGGCCTGTTCTAACAGGAGTTGCTCTTCTAAATTAGTAGGAGTTTCATCGGGAACTGGGCCATTTGTCACGGTTTTTTGTGAGTTGGTAAAAAACGTCAATCTTAATTATAGTATGAAAGCGATCGCTTTTTTTCATTATTTTAAAAGTTGATAAAAAAAGCTTTGGCTATTACCTTCAATTAAACTGGATAAGTTGCTAACTCTTTTTCCGTTTCCTCTGTTGCTTCTGGGGGAGTTTCTGCCTCCAAATCCATCAGCGCTTTTATCTTGTTAAATATCTCTACTTCTTCTGGTTCTTTGTCTGTTAATTTATCGTAGAAATAGGGAACGGTAAACCACTGAGAGAATGCGACTCTTAACAAACCGTTGGACCTTAGATCGAACTGCCAATATTTAGATACTCGCTTGTCAACTACCTCAAATAAAGGGGCGGGATTTTGCATGGGGTAATACATCTTATGGTCGTCACAAATGTAGTACCAGACTTGTCCTTCCCATTCATAAAAGGCATAAACAACATACTCCTTGCCAATGGTTAATCCAAATTCTAGGTCTCTGGTGTAACCTCCATCTGGATCGAGATAATCCTCCCGAAGAGAAGCGCCAGTGTTGGCGATACAACGAATTTTCATGGTTGATTTTTTGCTGGTTATTAAATTAATTATGGTGCGCGGCGCGCTACTATAGCAATCCTAAATGGATTATGAAAAATTTGGGGGCCAGAAACCCGGTTTCTAAAATATCACGAACGATCTACGGCTTGCTATACCACTCTACCCTAATAACCCAATTATTAATTATTAATTATTAATTATTAATTGATATAAGAGAATACCAAAAAGCGAAACCGGGTTTTTTGCTAAAAAACCCGGTTTCAGGAGCGCGATCTATTATTATATTACCGCAGGCGATCGCAAGCCGGCCAAACAAGCATTCCGGCCGGTTCTACACGATCGCCACTTCCCCAGTGTCGCTGGCAAGGGCGATCGCTTCGTCTGCCAAAGCGTTTAAACCAAAACTCGGTTCCCCACCGCCGCTACTGGAACCAGTTAACAGGTCTTCAACCGCAGTCGTACCGTCGAAAACGGCGATTTGTTCCACCGCTTCCGGGGCGATCGCTACCTGACCGTCCGTACTGCCGCTGGCGAATACCACTGTCGTACCGTCGATAGTGCGTTCCGCCGGCAAGGGTCGCGTTAAAGTATCGAAGTTACCAAATACCGCGACGTTACTAAGGTTATTATCCGGGTCGATGGTAATGATGGGAACTATGCTGGTTTGCACGAAACCGGGTTGCTGCACTTCCCGGACGATATATGTGCCTCCGGGCAAGTCGTTGAAAAAGTAGTTGCCTGTAGGGTCCGTGATGCTGACCGGTTCTTCGGGGTCGATAACTTCGTTGTTGTTGATATCCAGATAGATACTAAAACCGCTCAAACCCGGTTCCCCAGAGTCCAAAACGCCGTTACCGTTGAGGTCGTTAAACTTCACCCCCCGGATGCTGCCCAAACTCCGAACGTTGCCGATGTCGATATTATCGAAGCTATCCCCGTTCACCGTAATAAAGCGATCGCGAGTTGTTTGAGTAAAACCTCCAGGCAGCACTTCCCGCACTGGATAGGTTCCCGCCGCTAAATCTGTAAAAGCGTAGTTCCCCAGACTGTCGCTGACTGTGCTAGCTTCTCCGGGGTCGAGACTGCGGTTGTTGTTGTTATCTAAATACACGGTGACTCCCTCTATTCCCGGTTCGCCGGCTTCCCGCACGCCGTTGGTGTTGAAGTCGTTATATTTAACTCCGCTAATGCCGCCGATGGGTCTGGCGTTGCCGATATCGATACCAGTGAAGTTCTGACCGTTGAGGTTGATAACCCGAGGAGGAGTGGTTTGGGTAAAACCAAATTGCTGCTCTTCGCGCACCACGAAGATCGACGAGGGCAAGTCCTGGAAGGAATAGTTACCCTGACTGTCGGTGATGGTACGGGGTTCGTCGGCTTCTAGGATGTCGTTGTTGTTCAGGTCCAGGTAAACGGTAAAGTTCCCCAGTCCCGGTTCCCCCTCTTCTCGCTCGCCGTTTGCGTTGAGGTCGTTATATTTCGTCCCCGCGATGCTGCCGCGAGTGGAGGCGTTGCCTACGTTGATGTTCTCGAAGTTTTCGCCGTTGAGAATTATAAAGCGGTCTTCGGTGGTTTGGACGAAGCCTAGTTGCTGTTCTTCTCTGAGAAAGTAGTTCCCGCTTGGAATGTCGCGCAAGGAATAGTTGCCCCCAGCGTCGGTGATGCTGCGGGGTTCGCCCTCGTCGCGGCGGGAATTGTTGTTCGCATCTAGGTAGATGCTGAAGTTCGGCAGTCCCGGTTCCCCGGGTTCGAGTTGACCGTTGCCGTTGAGGTCGTTGTATTTGATACCGGCGATGCCGCCTAAACTAGGTTGGGTGTTGCCGATGTTGATATTGGTAAAGTTTTCGCCGTTGAGAATTATAAAGCGGTCTTCGGTGCTTTGGACGAAGCCTAGTTGCTGTTCTTCTCTGAGGAAGTAGTTGCCGCTTGGAATGTCGCGCAAGAAGTAGTTGCCCCCAGCGTCGGTGATGGTGCGGGGTTCGCCCTCGTCGCGGCGGGAGTTGTCGTTCGCATCTAGGTAGATGGTGAAGTTCGGCAGTCCCGGTTCCCCGGGTTCGAGTTGACCGTTGCCGTTGAGGTCGTTGTATTTGATACCGGCTATGCCGCCTAAACTTGCTTGGGTGTTGCCGATGTTGATGTTCTCGAAGTTTTCGCCGTTGAGGCTGATGATGCGATCGCCTGTTGTTTGAGTAAAACCGCTTTGGGGCACTTCCCGGACTGGGTAAACTCCTGGTGGGACGTCGCTAAAGAGGTAGTTACCGTCGAAGTCGGTGATGCTGCCTGGTTCGTCCGGGTCTAAGCTGTTGTTGTTGTTGACATCCAGATAGATAGTAACTTCGGGAAGTCCGGGTTCGTTTGGTTCTCGGATGCCGTTGCCGCTGAGGTCGTTATATTTGACTCCGCTAATGCTTCCGAGGTTGCCGGTTTGAGATGCTTCTCTTGTTTCTTCGAGGATGTCTTCTTTGAGTTCGTTAATTAATTCTACCATCGTTTGATTCCTTTTATTTGTACTAAGCGTGGTTTGTAG
>JAXHVR010000170.1:6235-9496 GCA_034189005.1 Cyanobacteriota bacterium
CGCTTCAGCGATTTTCGTTAAGCTCTTGGGGAAATCGTTAAAGTTTGTTTGTAGTCATCGCTTCAGCGATTTTCGTTAAGCTCTTGGGGAAATCGTTAAAGTTTGTTTGTAGTCATCGCTTTAGCGATTTTCGTTAAGCTCTTGGGGAAATCGCTAAAGTTTGTTTGTAGTCATCGCTTTAGCGATTTTCGTTAAGCTCTTGGGGAAATCGTTAAAGTTTGTTTGTAGTCATCGCTTTAGCGATTTTCCAAAAACTGAATTAAAATCGCTAAAGCGATTACTACGAACGAGTTTGTGAAATATCCAAAAAACCCTTTTTTCTATCGCTACGAACCACTTGATTTCCCTACTACATTTACTTCAATTTATTTTCGCATTTATCGGGAAATTACCACAGTAACTCTCGACCCGATCGCCTCCGTTTTGGTTCCCTATATCTTCTCGGCAAATCCTCCTCTTCGAGGGCGTTAATAAAATTTAAAATGTCCCGATCGCTAGGTTTCAGCCTCAAAGCTCTTTCCGCCGCTTCCCTCGCTTCGGTTTGCCGTTTTAATCCTAATAAACTTACTGCTTTTAACAACCATAATTGGTCGTCGTTGGGAGTGATTTTCAAAGCACGTTCGTAATATTTTAATGCCTCTGAATACTTTTCAAATTCTAATAAAACAGTAGCTTTATAGGCCAAAGCGACTGCTAAACTGGAGTCTATTTTAATGGCTCTATCGAAAGCATGAATGGCTTCTTGATAACGTCCTAAATTATAAAATGCTTCCCCTTTCCCGGTCCAGGCATCGGCAAAGTCCGATCTAAGTTCGATCGCTCTTTGGTAGGAAGCGATCGCCTCTTCGTGTCTCTGCAATTTTACTGTTAATAAATCCCCTCGATAATACCAGGCAGCAAAATCTTCTGGTTTAATTTTTAGAGAGCGATCGAAAGAAGCTAAGGCTTGTTCATATCTTCCTAAAAATGTTAACAAAGCTCCTCTGTCTCGCCAAGCCAAATAAAATTTAGGTTTAATTTTAGTAGCTTTTTCGTAAGCTAATATAGCTCGTTCGTACCTTTCTAAAGAAGATAAAACGTTAGCCAAACCGTACCAAGCAGGATAAAAATTAGCATCTAATTCCAGCGCCATCTTAAAAGATTTTAACGCCTCCTCAAACCTCTCCAAACGATATAACTGGTTCCCTCGATTTGCCCATTCAATAGCTGTAGAATTTTGAGTAATTTCTGGCAGCTTTAAATAAGCTTCTATGGAAGCTGCTTCTTGAGGAGTAGGTCGCGGCGGCGCGGAATTTTCTACCCGAACTTTCAATCTAATTCCCAAACCTCTGCTTAAGTTTAAAAAAGTCTCAGCCGGGATGCCAGAGCTAAATCCTAAACCTACTCTAGCAATCTTTCTTGACTCCGGGTCGTAGATTTCTGTTCCCTCGGAAGCCCCATGAATTCCAATTACTCGCCCCCGAGTATCTAATAAGGGCGAACCGCTCAAGCCGACTCCGGTAATATTGGTATAAAAAAGCTCGTAACCAAGAGAAACTGGATTGGTTTCTAAAGCAAGTTTGTATTCTTCACTAATTAGCAAGCCTGCATTAAACAAACGCCGTCTTTGGGGAACGGGCAACCGAGATTCCGGCCAGCCAGAAATAAAAACCTGCCTAAAATCTCCGTCGTAATCGTAATTGGCAAAGGTGGCTAATTGGTAATGGCGATCGCTCTGAAATTCGACTATGGCTAAATCAACTTCTGGCAGTTTTATTACTTTCTTATAGTTAACTAAATATGGCTGGCGATCGGGGGTTATTATGGTATATTCATCCTCCGTGGCGACGATGTGTTTGGCGGTTAAAACATAATAGGTATTTCCCTCTTGAGAAATTATGACTCCAGAACCGGGATTGATACCGTTAATTAATACTGTGAATTGAGCAGATTTTTGCTCTATTTCATAAGCGTTTAAAGCCACTGCGGCCGGTTGGATTAACACAATTGCAGCAGCGGTTAAAGCTGTGGAGAGTCCGAGGGGAAACTTCATAGTATTGGGGATTGATAAGGAACAAAAATGACCTATCTCGTTACTACGATCTTTGCAATTTGCTACTCTTCCAGGGGAATGACACAAGAGGATTTTACTGTTTTAGTGGAAGGTGTCAAATTAAATATATTTAAGAGGAAAGAAAAAGGATTGTAGGCAGCGGCAACGGTGGTAGTTTCCGTTGTTTCAATATCGTTAATGGGAGATAGAGATGCAAATTGGGGGGCTAATTCGGCAGCGGTTTCGATGGGGATGGCGAAGGCTAGATGAAACATCCGATCGCGCAGTTGAGGGGTAGGCAGGGAACCGTCGCTATAAATATACGGATCGCCCCACAGCGGATAAGCGTGCATTCCGTTAATGCCAACCACTTCCCCCCGATGGTTCAGCAAAGGTCCGCCACTCATGCCTTTCTGGATGAAATTCGTGTAGCCGATCTGATAGCCTCTTTCTAAAGGCCGATCGCCCAACAGCGATACTTCTCCGACGGTTAATACCAGTCCGAGTTCCGTAGATTCCGGTAAAGGAACCGAAGTCATGTCCCCATAAGCAGGAAAGCCGGCCGCAAAAATAGCTTCTCCTGGAGAGAGGCTGTCTGAGGATTTTAACTTTGCCACTGGATAGGCGCTACTGCTGCGAAATTGCAACAGGGCTAAGTCGTTTCCTAAAAAGCGATCGCCTTCTAATTGGGCCCCTTGATGAAACTCGCCGTCGGCGGTTTGAACCGTATAGGGCGCCTCGCTGGAGTTTAAAACGTGCTGGTTGGTTATTATGGTGTAAGTTTGCCCCTGTTTTTGCAGCAAAATCCCCGAACCCCAAGAGCGATCGGAAAATACTTTGACTGTAATTGCTTCGGCTATGTTTTCGATTTGTTCTGGAGTGCAGTATAGGGAGGCATGGGAAATGTCGGGGTTTTCCTGTCGAACCCCTGAGTTGTCCCAGGGAGCCAAACTAGGAGCAAATAGCTGTATTGGCAGGACTATCGAAAAAGTGCCAATACAAGCGGTTAATATTAAAGATCGTAAATTCAGCATTTACCCTTTCTTCTGGGGTTGGGCAAGCGATCGCTCCTTTTAAGCTACTGGAAAGCGATCGCTCTTAATGTCAATTATACTCGGCACGGGTAATAATAGCGCTTTTTTTGAAAAATTGTCATAAATCTCGACTGGATCGCCAACCAAAAACGCAATTTTTTACCGTCTGGAGTATAGATCCTGGAGATTATTGCG
>JAXHVR010000171.1:0-9485 GCA_034189005.1 Cyanobacteriota bacterium
TGGCTTTTGCTAACAGTTTTTTGGGGATTTGTCACTACAGGCATTCGACGACCAGTGTACGGGTTCCAATCCTCGCTATCCGTTGATTAAGGATTTGAAGCAGTTGTTAGTGGATGCTTATCGCGGGGATTTGGCGGTGTCGGTTGGCGCTAACGGTCATAACGGCAATGGCGCTGTTAAGGAAGAGGCGATGGAGGAACCAGCGATGCAGCGATAGACGTTAATTCGTAGAGAACAGGTCAAGAAACCCGGTTTTTCCCAAAAACCGGGTTTCTGGGATATAAATCGTAGAACAGGCATCTTGCCTGTTCTTTCTATTAAATGATAGGAACAAAAATCTGTAGGGGCAAACTAAACGGGCGATAAATGTCGATAAAAAGCAGAAAGTTTTCTTTCCGTTTAGTTTGCTCCCACCCAGCGTTTAACTTTCTGGCTTTTTATCTAAAATAATCTAGCCTGCAAATACGAATCTCTTCAGGTTTCCCTAAAACAGATTTTTCTCCTGGTTTCATATACAAGATTTAAAAGGTTTACCGCTTCCTGTTTAGATACTCCTATTTTTGATTCAAAATTGGGAATACTAATTCCATGACAAGCTTCATTGAGCAAATCATTTAATAGATACATTTCAAAATGCGATAAGCTAATTTTAATCTCGCTTTCACCAGACTGTTTAATATTTTTTAGAATAGTTTCAAAAAAAGCACGAGCTTGCCTGGAAGATGCACCAAGTCTTATTTCAAAATCACTTTTTGGCAAAGCTAACTCAACTTCCTTAATAATGTTATGAAACATTTCTAAATCTTTCAGCAAGAATTGAATTTCTACTTCATTAAAATTTATCGAAGTAAGTTTCATAACAATTTTTGGTAGTGGTAAAGATGTAGTTAGTGTTCGTAGTAATCGCTTTAGCGATTTATCTATATCAATCGCTAAAGCGATTACTACGAACTTGATTTATGGTTATAGAACGCTACTTCTGACCCACTACCCAATTTTTTTTAATGGAATAAGCCTAATTTCAATCGAGCTTTATTATTGAAATTTTACTCTGCCCTGATGTAACTCCCCAGAAATACCAATTGATTTATCATTTCCTCCGCAGACTTAGTATTAATTAACTTCAAGATTCCCCGGAGTTGTTCTCCTATTGAGTAACGCTGTTGCTGCACGAGAATAATTCCAGAATGACTTTTTTGCCCTTCGATAAAGCTTCCGTGTAACCGACAAAAATCTCCCACATTAAAACTGTAAATAACCCGGCTTTGTTCTCTTGCAAAAATTAACTGTTCCTCATCTGTGAAACTGAGTTTATTAACATCAGCAGTGGTGAGTACGTCTATATTCGCATTTTCAAAAGCTTCTACTAGGTCGCGCGCGATCGCGTCTTCATCAATATACAAACTAATTTGACTCATTACAGTTTACCCGCCCTCCACTCAGCTTCCAAAATTTCACATTCTTTGTAGTAAGCATTTATATCTGCTTCAATCTCTTTTTTATTGGCATGATAATAAGCCAAGGCAGCATAAACTTGAGCTAAGTTTAAGTTAAATCTTGAGTCTGCTATTTCTTCCGGGGTCATTCCGGAGCGATAATCTATAGCAATGTTTTGAACGGAAACTCTCGTCCGGGCAATTCGCGGGCGACCTCCACAAATTCCGGGAGTAGAAACAATTAAGGTTCCAATATCAATGACGGCTGTCATATTTGTCTCCATTGGGTAACTTCATTTTCGATTATATCGTAATTGGGGTCTAGGTCGATTAAAGCTTGAAAAGCTATTAATTGTTAACTGTTCTCACGGTCAAAACTTGTGGCGGCACGGAATCTGGGGGATAGAGAAAATCGACCCGCACTTGTCGCTTCTCCCCAGCAGCCAAATTCAACTCCAACAACGGCGCGACCAATTCCCCCCGCCGATGCCACAAGTGCAAGTAGCGAGTCACCACTTCCCCCCCATTCCCCTCGTAGCGCAAGCGCACCGTTCCCCGAAAATAAGGAAAATCCCACGGCGGTTGCCGAAAAATTAGCCCGCCCTTGGATAGAATCTCTTCTTTGTATGGCGTTTCCAGAGTCACCGTCACCGTCTGGGGCTTGTCCGTTGGGTTAAATAGCGGCAAAGTCAGATCGTAGCGGACTCCATAATTGCCGTGAGCTCGATAGGCCGTATCGGGGTAGCGGACTAACATTCGCGCCGCCTGCACTTGCCCGGTTCCCAAAGTACCACCGCGCAAGGTGCTAATAACATAAGAAAATGCTCGACCTGGGGCGGGAATTTTCAAACTGTCGCCGTCCGAGTCTGCAATATTCGCCAACCACCCCGAACCTTCCTGCACTCCGGCCACTCGTCCGTAAATTAAGGCACCGCTGGTTTGCTTCGGCGGTGTGGGGGTTTTGTCTCGGGGTAGAGCTAAATTACCGTTGGTTAATAGTTGCTGCCATTCGGAATTGGTAGGAGGGCGTTCGCTTCCGTCGGCCTGTTTCTTCGCGTACATCGCCATGCTGGCGAGGTAAATTTTACCGCTGGTTTTTAATTCCATAAATGTCGATCGCCCGTTAACCGGACGCTCTAAATCTCGCACCGGAATCGGATGATTTAATAACATTTTACTTTCCCCTGGAGGGAGAATTAATTTATCGGGAAAATCTTCCTGCCGCCACCCGCGCAAAACGTTATCTACCGCTCTAATACCGGGACCGGAATAAATCTCGCCTTCGGGATTTTCGCTCGTTTGCGGTTGCCTTTTAAACGGTGCTTCTGGTTCTAATAAATAACTCGCTCCAGCTAATATTTCTAAAGTTACCGGTTCTGGATTTTGATTGCTAACAATTATGCCGAGATAGAGGGTTTGTAAATCTGGGGGTTCGTGAGTAAAATGGTGGGCGAATAGGGTGAATTCTCCTTCCATTGGAAAGTTGAGATGGGCGGTTTCTATTTGTTTTCCTTCTGGGGGAAAAGTGGAGAGCAAAATCCCTTCTTTTTTTATCCATTCGGGACTGTTGCTGTTAAACATTAGGGAGTTATCCATTTTCCCGGGGAGCGCTCTTACTTCATTATTTACGATCGCTTGTCTGGGTGTCGGTTGCGGGGCGGGAGAAGATGGCGGCGGGGTTTGTTGTCCTATTTCTGAGGATTGGAAAACTCTGGATATTTGTTCGTTTCTAAATAGCAGGCTTTTTAGCAATAAAGAGAAACCAAGGATGCCTATTGTTAGCGGGATTAGGACGACGCTCGATTTGAGATAATTAATAGCTTTTTTCCGATGAGTCATAATTTAATTAATAATTAATAATTAATAATTAATAATTAATAGTTTGGTTGTTTCTAGTTAGCTTGTCGAGAGCCCGGTTTCCGGGTTTTTGCAAAAATATTGTTCGTAGTAATCGCTTTAGCGATTTATCTATATTAATCGCTAAAGCGATTACTACGAACAGTCACTAGAGCTTTACGACTACCAAGTTTGTTATTATACCAATTTTAGGGCGATCGTGCCAAGAGGAGAAGTTATGCAGAAAAAATACTTGATGTTATTATTGTCCGTCGCTCTGGCTCTTTTGCCAGTTGCGCGGGATATTTTTGAATATCAAACTACTTTAAATAGGAAAAATATTCCCATAACTCCCTCGTTTATAGAGAATATGTACGGGGAAAATTTACCTGTTTCCGAATGGGAAGTCGTTCTCCAATCTGCGGGAACTAAACTGTACCAGCAGGACGGAGATTACGTTCAAGTTATCGATTTAAGTAGGGGTGCTTCGGTTCGATTTCTTTATGGAAAGATGACGGATGCGGGTAGCGGCGAAGGTCCGTATGGCGGCGACGAACCGCAGTTAGAACGTCAAACCGCAGAACAATTTTGGTCCGAATTAGCTCCAGTTAATTCTCAGTTATTTTGTATTAGTAACGGTCAATTTTTTAGGAACGATCGCAACTCTGCTACTGGGTTGGCATTCCCGGTAAAATCTGAGGGGAAAGTAGTAAGCGACGGTTATGCCGGGGAAATTGAATTTCCCGAAGAGAAGCTAATTTTAGGAGTTTGGGAAAATCGGGCAGAAATCGTGCCTTTCGATCCTTTTTATTTAAGATTATCCACCGCCCCCGATGCCATAGTTGGTTTGAGGGAAGATGCGGATAAAGGAGTTTTCAACGAGACTGGTAGGACTTTTATGGGAGTGGCAGATACCGATGGCGATCGCCTCAACGAAACTCTGTTAATTTTTAGTTCCAAAAAAGCAACTCAACTCCATGCGGCGGAAGTTTTAAAAAACTTTGGGGCGACATCAGTTTTAATGTTAGACGGCGGAGGTTCGACCCAGTTATTTTGCCAGGGAAAAAGTTATGTAAATTCGCCGAGGACGGTACCGCAAGCGATCGCCGTTTTCAGTCCGTAGAACAGGCATCTTGCCTGTTGCCTTCCGAACAGGCAAGATGCCTGTTGCTAAACTTGGGGGCTACGTTGGCGAAAGATGCCGGTCATATTGATGCCGGTTATTAACATGACTATTAGTCCCAAACCAACTAGCAACACATAAATTGGCTTGCCAACATCTCCAAAATATTGTCCTTGGTGAATTACCATAAAAATGTTGGCGGTATCCGGCGACATACCAAACCAACTTTTGCCCAGGCGATAGATGATACCTGTTAAAGCACTAACAATTAAAGGTAAGAAAATAATCGGTGCTAATAAACGGTGAATCTGACGAAAGTTTAATTGAGAATTGGCTCTCTTTTTAGCATTTTTGGCAAAAAGTGCGGTCATGGTTAAACCAGTAGCGATCGCTCCTAATAATCCCAGTCCTAATAATAAGACATAAATGGGCTTGAGTTGTTCTCCGAGATATTCTCCTTGGTGAATTACCATGAAAATATCGGCATCTTCGCCGGACATCCCAAACCAACTTTTTCCCAACCTGTAGCCTATCCCCGTTAAGGCTGAAAGTATTAAGGGTAAAAACAAAATAGGGGCTATTTTGCGATGAATTTTACGAAATGTTTGTTTGTTCATAGGTTGACCTCATCGTTGGAGTTTGCTTTATTTTCAATTTCAGCAGTTAAAAAGAAATCGTAGCGGTGCCGCCAGTGGGAGTATAATTCAGGACGTTTTCTAATAAAAAGGTATTGAATTAACAATTGGGTTGGAAGCGTAGAAACCTCAGGCGTACTTGGATTGCTTTCTTTACCTTCTTGGTTTCCCGCACGATCGTTTATTGCGACTTGATATAAGGCTTAAGCAGCTCTCACCTTTATTCATCGTCCCGGTCGTCATCGTCCCGGTCGTCATCGTCCCGGTCGTCATCGTCCCGGTCGTCATCGTCGTCCCGGTCGTCGTCGTCCCGGTCGTCATCGTCCCGGTCGTCATCGTCCCAGTCGTCATCGTCGTCCCGGTCGTCGTAATCGTCCCGGTCGTCGTAATCGTCCCAGTCGTCTAGGCTGCTGCCGCTGTTAAAGTCGTCGCTTTCTGGGGGCACTTGAACGGTAAAACCGTTAGAACCAGTTATAGATGCCGCGTCTATATCTTCCGAGTCTGCCTCGCGGACGGTAATGCTGACGGCTTCCCCGGGAGTTATGCCAGTTTCGCGGACGGAAAGGGGGTCCAGGTCAACCAGCGATCGCCCAAAACCATAATTAAGGATAAACTCGTCCTCATCCACGATGCCTTCCACCGTTCCCGTTACCGTCTGCCCCGGTACTACTGCGGGGACTTGCAGTCCCCCTATCGGAGTTGTGGGAATCGGTCTCGGTCCGGGACTGCCGCTGCTTTCTGGGGGTACTTGAACGGTAAAACCGTTAGAACGAGTTATAGATGCCGCGTCTATATCTTCCGAGTCTGCCTCGCGGACGGTAATGCTGACGCTTTCCCCGGGAGTTATGCCAGTTTCGCGGACCGAAACCGGACCCAGGTCAACCAGCGATCGCCCAAAACCATAATTAAGGATAAACTCATCCTCATCCACAATGCTTTCTACCGTTCCCGTTACCGTCTGCCCCGGTACTACTGCGGGGACTTGCAGTCCCGCTATGGGAGTTGTGGGAATCGGTCTCAGTCCGGGACTGCCACTGCTTTCTGGGGGCACTTGAACGGTAAAACCGTTAGAACCAGTTATAGATGCCGCGTCTATATCTTCCGAGTCTGCCTCGCGGACGGTAATGCTGACGGCTTCCCCGGGAGTTATGCCAGTTTCGCGGACCGAAACCGGACCCAGGTCAACCAGCGATCGCCCAAAACCATAATTCAGGATAAACTCGTCCTCATCCACGATGCCTTCCACCGTTCCCGTTACCGTCTGCCCCGGTACTACTGCGGGGACTTGCAGGGAGTTAAAATTGGTTCCCGTCAGAGGGTCTGTTGTTGGCGGCGGACTGTAGCTATTTTCTCTTGGCACCTGAACGATGGAACCATTAGCGCGAGTCAGGGTTTCCGCATCTACATCCGCGTCGTCAAATTCTCGGACTCCCACGCTGACAACTTCTCCCGGAGTTAAGCCAATTTGACTGAGGGATATAGAACCCATATCCACTACGACGTTGCCCGAACCGGTTGCTAGAAAAAAGTCGTTATCATCTATAATGCCGTTAACCGTCCCCGATAATGTGGACGTCACTGCCATGACGGCGGCTGTCCCATAATTGCTAAAATTGCTCAAGTCCATGATCGCTCCTTCTGTCTGTTCGTTTCTATTCTGAAGATAGAAAGGGAATGTGACAGAAAAGTGACAGGAACAATTTTTGTCAATTGTCAATTGTTAATTGTTGCTTTCCGTGCCATTAACAATTGACTGTGACCTTAACCTTTGCTGTCTGGGGCAGGGATACAGTAAAAGTGGACCCCTGCCCCACAACGCTTTCTGCTGCGAGAAGGCCGTCGTGGAGGCGGACGATTTGTTCGGCGATCGCCAACCCCAAACCAAAACCGCCCTGGCGCGATCGCCCCCCTTCCACCCGATAAAACCGCTCAAAAATACGAGCTAAATCTGCCTCGGGAATACCTATACCCGTATCTTTTACCACAATAAGAAACTCCCCGGACACTAGAGAGTCGGTCAAGAAACCCGGTTTTTTGAAAAAACCGGGTTTCTGAGATACCAAATCGGTTTTAAGTTCCACCTCGATACTACCCCCTGCCGGCGTATATTTACAAGCATTTTGGATTAAATTAACCACAGCTTGCCCCAACAATTCCGGTTCGACTTCAGCCATAACTGGGGCCGGAGGTAAATTAATTATCCAATCAAAATTTTTCGCTTTAGCTTGTAATTGACAATCGTAAATCCACTTTTTCAATAACTCTTTTAAATCTATTTCTACTACCGTTTCTGGCAACCTTTCGCACCTAGCTAAAAATAATAAATTACCCACCAAATTCTTCATATATTTAGCAACTTCGACTATTTTTTCCAAACGCTTGCGAGGTTGAGTAGCATCGTCATCCGGTCCTAATAACCCCACCTGAGCGTTACTTAAAATAGCCGCCAGAGGAGAGCGCAACTCGTGAGAAGCATTAGCAGTAAAACGCTGTAATTCTTCGTAAGCGCTTTGTAGTTTTTGATTCGCTAATTCTGCCGCCATTCTGGCTTCCTCTAACCTCTCATTAGTTTCGCGCAAACTAGCTCTTTCCCTGGATAATTCTCGTTCTAAATTGCCAAAAAGATGTAAGGAAAAAATACCGCTAGCAATGCCTAAAACACCAGATAAAGATAAAACCGACAAACTCAATATTTGCTCGAACTCTAAATGTTCTTGGCGTTCTTCTAGCAATCTTTCCTCTTCCGCAGCAAAAGCATCTATCTTCTCTCTAGTGGTATCCATCAGAGCTTTAGCTTCCTCCAACCAGTCGTAAATTTTCGGAGGAGAAAACTGTTCTTGTAAAGGCGATTGATAATAAGAAAAATCTCCCTCAATTTCCGCTTTTGTTCTCTCTCGTTTTTTCCAGCCACCCGGCAAAACTCTAGCATTCATTTTCGCTAATTTTTGCTCTAAAATAGCCAGAGTTTCTTCTGTCGATTTTCGTACTTCCTTTAGTCGGGAAATTTGTTCGGGGTTGTCGGAAACAAGCCGCCGCAATATATCTAGGGATTGGGGAATTTCAGCGATCGCCTCCCTATAGGGCACCAGAAAATCCTGCCTCCCCGTCATGGCATAACCTCTAACTCCCGTTTCCGCATCAATTAAGGCCGCGAGTAAATGTTGGGTTTCTAAACGCACTGTTTGGGTGTGCTGTACCAAATTTTCATCCTCCACCCAATCAAGCTTCAACCAATACAGCGCCACCAAGGTGATAATGAAATAAGTAACCGGAATGGCAATAATAAACCTCCCTCTGCTTTGTACTGGCATTTTTGCCCAGAAGCTTTGCAAGTTTAGATAGAGTATTTTTTTCATTGTTAATTATGAAGTATTAATTGTCAATTATTAATTATTAATTATTAATGATTAATTGTGAAGCGGTATCCCATGCCATAAACAGTTTCCACCCATTGAGAAACTCCCACTTCTTGCAAGCGCTTCCGCAGACGGCGGACCAAAGTAGTAACCGCATTGCTTTCCGGTTCTTCTCCCCATTCCCAGAGAGACTGTTCTATTTGGTTGCGAGTTAATACTTGACCTGGATGGCGCATCATATATTCTAACAATTGAAACTCCCGCACCGAAAGCTGTGCCGCAGACGACCCGCGTTCCACTTTAAGAGTGGTTAAATGTAAAGTTAAGTCGCCGCGACTGAGAGTATCTCCCGTCCATAAAGGCGATCGCCTCCCCAAAGCCCTGACCCTTGCCAGCAGTTCCATCAAGTCCACCGGCTTGACTAAATAATCGTCGGCACCCGCATCTAAACCCGTCACTTTATCCGTAGTAGTATCTTTCGCGGTCAGTATTAATACGGGAGCGCTTTTGCCCGTTTGTCGGTAATAACTGCAAAGTTCCACCCCGCTTACCAAAGGCAACATCCAGTCGAGAATTAGCAGGTCATAATCTTTTTCCGACATCAACCACTTTGCCGTTTCTCCTTCCTCCACCGCATCAACGATATGTCCGACTTGGGATAGGGCCGCGTGGAGTGGTTCTAATTGTTCCGGATCGTCTTCTACCAGTAATATTCTCATAAACCAACAATTAACAATAGGTCAATTTGTCATCCGCCGTCGTGCCTCTGGGGAAGGATAGCTGCCCGCCTCCAACAAAAGCTGTCTTTCGGCAAGGCGATCGCTGCTGTTAATCTCTAAGATACGAACGGTAACTTCTCCAATTTCGGTTAGAGGTTCGATCGCCCCGTCATCCTCATTGAGACGAAAATGGTCGCCCCAGAAATCTCGGCGGGGATGAAAAAATCGAACCAAATTTCCCGTACCCCAAACAATAGATCCCAGATCCGTTCCCTTATTGAGGTTGCAAAAAACGCAAGCATAAGCAAGATTGTCCTCCGTTGTCGAACCGCCATGCTTGAGACTAATAATATGGTCGAACTGGCAACCTAAGCTTTCTG
>JAXHVR010000172.1:0-5902 GCA_034189005.1 Cyanobacteriota bacterium
AGCCATTATAATAGTTCGTAGTAATCGCTTTAGCGATTTCCCTAGAAGTTCTTTTTAATCGCGAATAGCCATTATAATAGTTCGTAGTAATCGCTTTAGCGATTTCCCTAGAAGTCTTTTTCAATCGCTAAAGCGATTACTACAAACTGGCTTTATTCGCAAAATTAAGTTGTTTTCAATCGCTAAAGCGATTACTACAAACTGGCTTTATTCGCAAAATTAAGTTATTTTCAATCGCTAAAGCGATTACTACGAACCGACTCTATTGACACAAATAAAAGAACAATGCTATAATAGCGATGGGATAAGATTATTATTAGTAACAGAGGGTGAAATTAATGGGCGAGGCGAGAATTTTAATTGTAGAAGACGAACTTTTAATTGCCAAAGGTTTATCCCGCAAGCTGAAAAAGTTAGGATATACCACCATCGGTATTGTTTCATCGGGGGAAGCTGCCCTGCAAAAAATTGCCGAATTAGAACCAGATTTAGTCTTAATGGATATTGTCATCAAAGGAGAAATGGATGGCATAGAAACAGCTACAAAAGTACACGAAAAGCATAAGATTCCGGTAATTTATTTAACAGCTTATGCCGACGATCGCACCATAGAAAGAGCCAAGGAAACCGGTTCTTACGGCTACATTCTCAAACCCTATAAAGAAAGAGAATTACACGCCACTATTAAAATGGCGCTGCAAAAACATCAAAAAGACCTTGAGTTGCGACGTTCTCTTGCAATAGCAGAAGCGATCGGTCAAGAAAAATCCCAACATCTATCCGCTGCATCCCACGATTTACGCAATCCCCTAACTACAATTATGATGTCTGCCGAACTTTTGGAAAAATTCGATCGCAACTTTAACAAAGATAAAAAGTTAACCCTTCTCAAACGCATTAAAGCTGCTGCCAATAATATGAACCTTTTACTAGAAGATGTCTTGACTCTAAGCAAGGCAGAATCAGGCACCATGACTTTAAATCCTAAACCTTTAGATTTAGTAGAATTTTCTCGCAATATCTTAGAATTATTAGAATCTAATTCCAGCGAAAAACATCATCTTATTTTTCAAAGTCAAGGTTATTTTTCCCAAGCTTGTTTGGATGAGAATTTGCTGATTCATATTCTAACAAATTTACTCTCGAACGCCATTAAGTATTCACCAGAAGGGGCTACTGTTAGTTTTGAATTAATAGGAGAACCCCACCAAGTTACTTTCCGCATCATAGATGAAGGAATTGGTATCCCAGAGGATTACCAAGAGAAACTTTTTCAACAGTTCGCGCGAGGCTCTAATGTCGGTGAAATTAAAGGTACTGGACTGGGTTTATCTATCGTTAAGCGAGGAGTGGAACTACATGACGGGCAGATTGCCATCGACAGCGAAGTAGGAAAGGGCACTACTGTTATTGTGACTTTACCCTACGTTAATGGTAGTGACTGTTCGTAGTAATCGCTTTAGCGATTTATCAATATGAATCGCTAAAGCGATTACTACGAACTTTATTTAGAAGCTAAAACACTACTTGCGACCCACTACCAAATTAACAATTAACAATTAACAATTAACCATTACCGAAAAGGAACAATTCTGGCATTCAAACCATTTCTTTTTAAGAGCGACAATAGTTGGTCCGCCTCGCCGCGATCGCGAAAAGCGCCCGCCTGCATAACCGACTGACCGTTGAGACTCTTCTCAAAAGCATCGGGAACGATCGCCCGCAAGCGCGACTCTTCCCTCCTGCCTCTGACATTAACTACCACCCGATACCGCAACCCCAAAGCCAGCGGTCGGTTGCCAGAACCGGACCGCCTTGAATTATTGGGCAAAGAATTAGCAACTCCCCTTAATTCTGGCGGCACATAACCGCCGCTGCCCAGAGGAATATTGGCACCGGGAACCGGTAACAAACCATCGGAGGCCGGTCTTGTTTCCCTCCTTTGGCCGCAGGAACCGAAACGACAGGAGGTAGAACGATCGCTACTGGGGCGATTGCTCGGAATTCTCAGCCATCTCGAAGGTCGCGATCGCCTTGGTCTCTGGGACACCGGTCTTTCTACCGCCTCGGAACCAGACCTGTTGCGATCGCCATTACCCCGAATTCGCCTGTGCAACCTCTCCTCCCAGTCAGTATTTTTAGCCCCCGCTTCCTCATCCCCGCTATCGGGTAAAGGCACCGGAATTTCGATCGCATCCGCACTGGAAGTCTCCACCTCCGATACGGAAGCCCTGTTGCGACTTGGCAAAACTCGGTCTAAGATTCTTCCCTCCCCGACCGCCGCTTCTCGACCTCCATTCGACCGCGCCCCAGAAGCAAGGCTGCCATCGAATATAGTCAAAGCCGCAGTTTCATTCCTGCTAGAGTTTGGCCGATTTTCCGATCGGATAGGAGAAACAGCCCTTGCTGGGGCAGTAGTTCCCGCTAAATCGAAGCGTCCCGAGAGGCGATCGCTGCCGAAGATATTGCCAAAAGCCGGGATAATATTGTTATCCGTCCCATTATGAAGGTCGTATCGACCGTTATTGCGGATCGTATTGCGACCCGGTTCTTCCGAGTGGCCCAAATCCGGGAGAGAGCGAGCCATCGCCACGATACCATCCCTGACGTTTCGTTCGATATAGTTTCCCCGAATCGCCGGTCGCGCCTTACCTTGAATTAAAATCCCATCTTGGTTATCCACAATCCTATTTCCCACCACCACCGGCGCGGCATCTTCGTCAACCTTAATGCCAAAACTGTTTTTCTCAAATAAATTATCGCGAATTTCCGGTTGAGAATTGGCATAAATATTAATCCCAGCAGCACCGTTTTCCCTGAAATTATTTTCTATAACTATCGGCGCGCTGTTGCCCGCCACCGAGATACCGTCATAGGTGTTAGCTAAAAAAGTATTTTTCGCTACCACTGGCGAACTCGATTCTATCCACAAACCGCGACCTCTATAATTAGAATTTGTCACCGTTACGCCGCTTAACCTCGAACCCGCCTCAGCTAAAATAGTAATATTTTGCCTAGCTAAAGTCGGACTGACAAAATCTCCGCCACCTTCAATAATCACGCTTTGCCCCCGATCGAAAGGGTTGCCCTGAAGCGTCACCTCTGGTTTGAGGATTAAAGGAAAAACTTCCCCCGTCGCCGCGCTGTAGGTTCCAGGTGTTAATAAGATTACTGTCTTCGGTTCGGCAAATTTCAAGGCCTGGGTAATTGTTCTTAAGGGTGCCAGTTGACTGCCATCTCCCGAGTCGTTGCCCCTAGAAGAACTGACATAGAGGGTCTTTCTCTGCGAGAGGTTTTGGCCCTGGGGGGTCTGGGCCATCTCTCCTTGGGGCATTGCCAAAGCTGGCACAGTAGAAGCGATCGCTCCCACTAGCGAACAAACTGCTAATAAAGCAGAAAAAGAAAGACTGGGGGCGAGGATATCGCAAAGGTTACAGACTTTTTTTTGTTTGCCAATAATTTTTACCATATTTTGTTTCCACTGCTGAGATACGTCGTTTTTTCATAAAGAAACGAAGTTTTACGGGATGAAAGCTTCGCAACGAGAATTGCGCTTAATGGGAGCGATCGTTATATACGGATAATTATAAGCTTCGGGCAGAGAGTTTTTTCGTTTAATCGGCAACAGCCATTGCCGTCTTAGTCTAGTTTGGCGGGCATTCGGGGGGAATTGTTTGCTTTTTAGAAAGTAGTGACAATTTTAACCCATTAAATATTGGTTACTAAGTACCCGTGCAAAATTAATTGGACATAGAAAACAGGCGAGACGCCTGTTCTACGGGCAAATCCTTGGTTCCCAAGGACCGACTTCTGGGAGGAAGTTAATTGAATTTTTCTGAAGATCCTACTACAAAAGCAACGCCGTTAATGCTAGAATTTCCCTTTGTCTGTTGCCGATCGCTACCTGCGGGCCTGACCCCAATAATAAGGAAGGGAAAAACCCCTAGGCGAATAGTATTCTCGATCGGTCGTATTAAAAGTAGTATTAAAATTCATAGGATGGCTTTGATGGCCGATAAATTAAATTGGGATAAAAACGTCCAACCAGCCGTGCGTCGAATTCTCGATGCCAACTTGGACAGAGCCCGAGAAGGATTAAGAATAATAGAAGAATGGTGTCGCTTTGGCCTAAACAACGCCAAGCTGGCCAACGAATGCAAGCAATTGCGACAAGAACTAGGTAGCTGGCACCGGCTGGAACTGCGAATGTCTAGGGACACTCAAGGAGATCCGGGGACAGAACTAACTCATCCCCAAGAAGAACAGCGATCGGGTGTCGAGCAACTTCTGCAAGTTAATTTCTGCCGGGTGGAAGAGGCCCTGCGGGTGTTGGAAGAATATGGCAAGATTTACAATGCCTCCATGGGGAAGACTTTCAAGCAGATGCGCTATCGAGTTTATACCGTAGAAAGCAGTCTGCTGGCTTACCAGCGCAAACAAAAATTAGAAGAGTCTTTTTTGTATTTAGTAACTTCTGGTTCTAAGAAGTTGCTCTCTGTAGTAGAGGGTGCTTTGCAGGGAGGAGCTACTTTAGTCCAATATCGAGATAAAACCGCAGACGATATAACCAAACTGACTAGGGCACAGCAAGTCTGTCAGCTTTGCCATCGCTACGGTGCTTTGTTTGTGGTAAACGATCGCCCGGATATAGCGATCGCCGTAGAAGCAGATGGCGTCCATTTGGGACAGAAAGATATTCCCGTTGCCCTGGCCCGGCAAGTTATGGGGCCGCAAGCTATAGTCGGTCGTTCTACTACGAACAAACAAGAAATGCAGCGGGCACTCGACGAAGGTTCCGATTATATCGGCGTTGGCCCCGTTTACGAAACCCCGACGAAAGCAGGTAAAGCAGCGATCGGTTTGGAATATCTCCGTTATGTAGCGAAGAATTGCCCCGTGCCCTGGTATGCCATTGGCGGCATCGATATGCAAAACTTTGATGATGTCTTGGCCGCAGGTGCGGAACGGGTAGCAGTAGTGCGGGCCATCATGGAAGCGGAACAGCCGACTTTAGTGACCCAATATTTTATTTCTCAACTAAACCGCTACCAACAATTACAGGCTAAAAAAATTACTCCCGAACGCTCAATGAAGTAATTAATAATTAATAATTAATAATTAATTATTAACAATTAAGTACCTAGGGGCAATTAAGGGTCAATTACTATTAATACAGGCAAGAAACTGAAATAAATTTTTGTTTTAATTCTGCATGGTTAACTACTTATTATGTCCGATCGCATTACCATAACGGTTAACGGAGAAGCCCGGGTTTGCTCCCCTAAAACTAAACTGCCCCATCTCTTAGAAGAAATGGGGTTGAACCCTCGTTTGCTAGCAGTGGAGTACAA
Organism: Cyanobacteriota bacterium; assembly: GCA_034189005.1. GTDB lineage: Bacteria > Cyanobacteriota > Cyanobacteriia > Cyanobacteriales > Microcoleaceae > CALKCV01. Next base: position 5,352 of record JAXHVR010000172.1, read on the forward strand.
CGGCGAAATTCTCCACCGACAATTTTGGCAAGAAACTGAAATTGCCGAGGGCGACAAGTTAGAAATAGTTACTATTGTTGGGGGCGGCTCTTAATAATTAATAATTAATAATTAATAATTAATAATATATAGCAATCCTAAATGGATTATGAAAAATTTGGGGGCCAGAAACCCGGTTTCGCACAAGTTACCGGGTTTCTAAAATATCACGAACGATCTACGGCTTGCTATAGCAATTATTGAATCGGTGAAGTACATTGAACGCTACCCCCGAGCAAGCCTTGAGAAGGGGGGATCCGGAACAATTCAAAGTCCCCCTTTTTAAGGGGGATTTAGGGGGATCGAAGGGGTCTGCTTCACCAATTCAATAATCGCTATAATTAACAATTAATAATAGCAATCGTAAATAATTGGTATTTGTAAAAATAAAGATGTCAAGGCAGGGCAAAGCATTCGGAGATAGATATTTATGGTTTAAAAAAGATTTGACGCCAGAATGCTGTTGCCCCTGCAATTTCATACGGATAACAGGCGCTTTGGCCTGTTCTACA
>JAXHVR010000172.1:6002-9188 GCA_034189005.1 Cyanobacteriota bacterium
AATGGAACTATCAGACATCCCGATCGTAGATAACCACGCCAACAATCTGCTAAAACCGGAAGCAAATGCTAAATATCCTTACGCGGCAGCTTTCACCGAGGGGCGATCGCCTGAAATTATCGATGGCCACGCCAAGCAGAGTTTATTTTATCGCCGAAGTTTGCGCGATATCGCCGCCCTGCTGGAATGCGAACCAGAGGAGTCGGCAATTTTAGCCAAACGGAAACAGTTAGGATGGCAGCAATTAACCGAAACTTGTTTTAGAGCGGCCAAACTAGACGCCCTGCTATTGGACGATCGCTTTCTCGCGGATAAAATTCAATCCCTGGAATGGCATCAAAAATTCGTGCCGGTTCGCCGACTGTTGCGCGTGGAAGCGATCGTCGAAAGTCTCCTGCCCCAAGCAAAGAATTTTGAGACATTCCGCGAAATGTTTCTCGCCGAAATCGATCCCCCACCGCCGGAGGTAGTTGCTTTTAAAACGATCGCCGCCTATCGCACTGGTTTAGATATTGAAGTGGTATCTGCCGAAGAAGCGGAGTTAAATTTTAATGCAATCAAAAAAAGCATGGGAGACAAACCAGCGCGCTTGCACGACAAAACCCTAATGGATTTTGCGGTGACAACTGCCCTGTTTGCCGCTGCGAAACACGGCATCCCGGTGCAGTTTCATACGGGTTTCGGGGATCCGGATTTAGATTTACGCCTCGCTAATCCTCTCCACTTACGCCCGCTGATAGAAGAAAATCGCTTCCGCAAGGCGCAATTTGTCTTGCTCCACGCCTCCTACCCCTACACCCGGGAAGCTGGATATTTGGCATCGGTTTATCCTAATGTATATCTGGATTTCGGGGTAGCAGTGCCTCATTTGAGCCTTGGTGGTATGCGGTCTGTTTTGGGGGAGTTATTAGAATTGACGCCGACGACTAAAGTGATGTATTCCTCTGGTGCCCGTTTAATACCCGAGTTATATTATTTGGGTGCGAAGTGGGGCAGGGAAATTCTCGCACAGATATTAGAGGGAGCGGTGGAAGATGGAGATCTCAGCGCTAGGGAAGCTGACGACGTAGCGATCGCCATTTTGTGGGGAAACGCTCGGGAACTTTACGAGTTAGATTTTTTGTAAATCGAGACGATGGAGATCTCTATTCTACGAAAAAACCGGAACAAGCGCATCTCAAGGTATTTTGTAGGCGTTGCTTGCAGACGGTCGGGTCGTCATAAGGCAGAAACGACGCAGCTATAATGCAAAGAATGAAGCCGCAGCATCCCATTTTCGGCAACGCCCCAATTCCGTCATTTTTCTACCTGGTATCCCAACTCTGCCAAACGCATCCGAGATTGACGCCATTTTGGCTCGACTTTGACAAATAGTTCCAAATAAACTTTACCCGCAATTAACTTTTGAATTTGTTGGCGGGCAGCAGTGCCAATATTTTTTAACATACTCCCGCCTTTACCGATGACAATTCCTTTCTGGGAAGGTCGTTCTACATGAATAGTGGCTAACATTCTCGTTATTTTTGGTTCTTCTTCTACTGCGTCTATAGAAATTGCTACGGAGTGGGGGATTTCTTCGCGAGTTAATAATAAAATTTGTTCGCGGATCAGTTCCCCCATAATGAACCTTTCTGGTTGGTCGGTTACGAGGTCGGGGGGATAATAATAAGGACCGTTTTCTAGGTTTTCTATTAATAGATCTTGTAATCCTTCTACCCCTTCTCCAGTAAGGGCAGAAAATTTGACTAAAGGCCATTTATCGGAAGGAAGCAGTTGGCGATAACTCTCGTCTATTTCTTCAAAATCTGGCGGTTGTCGGTCTAATTTATTGAGTCCCAGGATGACCGGGGTAGTGGTAGTAGAAAGCAGATCGAAGATGTAGCGATCGCCTCCGCCGGAAACTACCGATCCATCCACTACAAACAAGACCGCATCTACGGATTGAATGGCCGTTTTAGCGTTTTGGACCAGAACTTTTCCTAATTGGTGGTGTGGTTTGTGGATGCCGGGGGTATCGACAAATATTATTTGGGCAGAGTCAGTGGTTACCATGCCTCGGAGTCGGTTGCGGGTTGTTTGGGCCACCGGGGAGACGATGGCGATTTTTTGCCCGACCAGTTGGTTCATTAAAGTAGATTTGCCTACGTTCGGTCGCCCGATAATGCCCACAAATCCCGATCGGAATCCCTCCGGGGCCGCAGGAATTGTGGTAAGTTGGGAAAGGTCCATTTAGCTTTCGCCTCTGTGTCAATTTTGTGGCCTAATTATAGCAGGAGGGCGATCGCTGCCAACCTCTGTTTTGGACCTCGCGCTATTGGGGATTCGTTAGCGGTTCTCCCGATATTGAGGACAAAATTCGGTCGAGTAGCCCCGGTTGTCTTTTAAGTAATTAATAATTAATAATTAATAATTAATAATTGTTGGACATTCATCCTCTGAATGCCGAATTACCGTTAATACAGCCACCGTCCGCGACCAAATTTTTGTAGCCAATTATTTTGCACGACTACTTAAATAGAAGGACAGGTAAACTATTGACTTTTTTCCTACTATCTGCTAAAAGCAAACCATATTAATTTGAATTAGGAGAGATCGATTATGAAATCGAAGTGGTTTTTCGGGTTATGTGCCGCAGTGGTGGCAAGCTTACCCGCAGCAGCTTCTGCCATACCGTCTGAATTTGACTACAGCACAGGCGTGGGCGTATATTACGAATTGCCCGACCTTTTAACGCCCTACAGGACTTTACCCAGCGGCTTTGATTTACCAATCATTACTGAGATTGAGGTCGATGGTGGCGTCAGAACTGATAGCCCAATTACGGATATTTTTATCGACAATCTGCCTTCTGTTCCTAGCGGTATTACTTTAGATGAATTGCTGCGTCTGAGAGCGCAATACAGTCGCGGTATGGAAGCTTGGGGAGAAGAAATTGTAGAGTGTTTGAGCGAAAGTCCTCGCATAGTTAGAGTCAGTACCGGCAGTCCGGTTATTATTAATGGCTCTCGCGGTACTCTTGTGGTTAATGCTAATAACCGCGCCGTTTGTCAGTAAGTTTTTATATCAATTATAGCAATTATTGAATCGGTGAAGTACATCTTCGATCCCCCCCAGCCCCCCTTGAAAAGGGGGGAGCCGGAACAATTCAAAGTCCCCCTTTTTAAGGGGGATTTAGGGGGATCGATC
>JAXHVR010000173.1:0-1808 GCA_034189005.1 Cyanobacteriota bacterium
AGAAACCGGGTTTCTTAAATATCGCATAAAATTTAGTAGGTTGGGTGGAGCGGCAGCGCAACCCAACAAGAGCGTTGGGTTTCGCTACGCTACACCCAACCTACAAGAAAACGGCGACGTTTAATGTCAAAGAAAGCAGGTTTCTTAAATATCGCATAAAATTTAGAGCGTTGGGTTTCGCTACGCTACACCCAACCTACAAGAAAACGGCGACGTTTAATGTCAAAGAAACCGTGTTTCTAAAATATCGCATAAAATTTAGGATTGCTATCTTTTTTTTACATTCAACTTTTTATCTATCTTTAGCAATTAGAGTGCCAATTTAATTTTAGAGGACTCTCCCACAGCTTCGTTAATTACAAGCAAAGTTTTGTCTGGAGTAGCCCCTAATTGGCTATTAGCATTTAGCAGTTCAATTCCATAAATCGTTCCATCCGGTGCTATGTCGATATTCATTTCTGCGCTTACTTGAATTGTCTCTACCTGCCCTGTTTTTTCTTTGAAGCAGATATAGGCAATATTGTATCTAGGATCGTAACTAATTTTCATTTTATTTTTTCCTTAAAAAAATTTAACGATTACTGTAATAACTAACCAGTTTTCACCTTCTTTTACAGCAATAACTTCTACTTTCTTCGTAGAATAAAACTTTCCATTCCATTCTGCGTTAAAAGGAAAGTTACGGCGGAAGCCCAAACGCCCAAATTGAGCGGGAAAAGTCTCGCCGTTTTCGACGGTGGCGATCGCTTCTGTTTCAGTTGCACCTCGTTCAATTAACCTAGCTCTAGCATGGGAATGTAGCCGAACGCTCATCAAATTTGTTCCTTAATACTTCTATAAAACTACACTTAATCTCTATAATTATAAAATTTTCATTGTTTCCTCTTCAACTCAGCATAAGCCTCATAAACCGCTTTAACGTTATACCAATTGAGGAAAATTCTGGCTATTTCTAAGGCTAACTGGGATTTGCCTCTATCGATTAACCATTGTAAAAAACCTGCCATTGTTTTTTCGTTTAAGCTCCCGCCAAGAGACAAAATTCCCCACAACAATCGATGCAGCCAGGTCATTTGAACCATCATTTTGACTTCCAAAGTGGGATGCTTTTCGTAAAACAAAACTCCCATTTTTCCCCGTTGAATTTCTCGGTCGATCGCTGCTGGTAGCTGGGTTAAATCGAAGGGCGGATGCCAATGATAGCCGACGGCATAGGGACATTTGATTAACTCGAAGCCTAACTTTTTCAACCTCACTCCGAGTTCCAAATCTTCCCAACCGTATTGTTGGAAACGGGTGTCGAATAAGCCGGCTTCGATTAACCAATGACGGGCGATCGCTACATTTCCCGTAGCAAAAAAAGCGGCTGAAAAATCGGTCAATTTATAAGGTTCGGCACTGGGTTTATCGAAATTACAAGTATTAATAACTCTGCCATAAGTGAAGACTCGATCGTTATTTTCCTTCGCCTTAACTAAAGCTTCGGCGTGTGCCATCAAAAAAGTCTCTGTCACTACCAAATCGCTATCAATAAAAATAATAATATCGCCCCTGGCCCTTTCTACCCCAAAATTCCTAGCGGCTGCTGGCCCTTGATGGTCTCTGGCATAAGGCAGGACGTGGGGGAAGTCCCGGGTCTGGGTTTCTAACCATTCCAAAGTCCCATCGGTGGAGCCGTCATCGACTACTACCACTTCGTAGTCGGCGACGGGAGGGCGGCAATCTTGATTTTCCAGGGCTTTAAGGCACTTTTCTAAAATCGGTCGGCGGTTGTAAGTTGGAATAACGACGCTAAAAAACATGGTAAT
>JAXHVR010000173.1:1908-4404 GCA_034189005.1 Cyanobacteriota bacterium
CTACCACTTCGTAGTCGGCGACGGGAGGGCGGCAATCTTGATTTTCCAGGGCTTTAAGGCACTTTTCTAAAATCGGTCGGCGGTTGTAAGTTGGAATAACGACGCTAAAAAACATGGTAATAGGTAATGGGTAATGGGTAATAGGTAATGGGTAAAGGCCCCCGTAGGACAGGCATCTTGCCTGTCACCTGCCTTGCCTGCCGCAGGCCTTGCCGATCGCCAGCCTTGCCTGTCGCTTTGGCATAAGGCCCGTTGTGAAATACAATCGATGGGAATGGGACAATTAGAAATTTTTATCTGCCAAAAGGGGAATTGACAAAAATTAGTCCCATAATAAACATTCAGTTGTAATTAAAATCCAAAAATTATGGGTCGCGCTACCAAAGTAGTCTTAGCTTATTCTGGCGGAGTGGATACCTCCGTCTGCATTCCTTATCTGAAAAACGAGTGGGGTGTCAAAGAGGTTATTACTCTCGCTGCGGACTTGGGACAAGGAGAAGACCTCGAACCAGTCCGGCAAAAAGCTCTAAATTCCGGTGCTTCCGAATCTCTGGTAATAGATGCGGTGGAACCTTTTGTCAAGGATTATGGGTATCCGGCCATCCAGGCTAACGCCCTCTACGAAAATCGCTATCCTTTGGCCACTGCCCTAGGTCGTCCTTTGATTGCGAAGTTGTTGGTTGATACGGCGGAAAAATATGGTGCGGACGCGATCGCTCACGGTTGCACGGGCAAGGGTAACGATCAGGTGCGCTTTGATGTTGCCGCTGCCGGGCTCAACCCGAAATTGAAAATTCTGGCGCCGGCGCGGGAGTGGGGCATGAGTCGCGAGGAGACGATCGCTTATGGCGAAAAATACGGCATTCCTTCTCCAGTGAAGAAGTCTTCTCCTTACAGCATTGATAAGAATTTGTTGGGGATGGCGATCGAAGCCGGCATTCTGGAAGATCCTTGGGAGGAGGCCCCAGAGGATGTTTTTGAAATGACTAAGGCGATCGCCGATACTCCCGACGAACCGGAATATGTGGAGATCGCTTTTGAGAAAGGTCTCCCTGTCAGTGTTAATGGCGAAGCTATGGAGCCCGTTGCTTTGATAACGAAGCTAAATCAATTGGTGGGAAGTCATGGTGTCGGACGGATCGATATGGTGGAAAACCGTTTGGTGGGGATTAAGTCGCGGGAGATTTACGAGTCGCCGGCGATGTTTGTTTTGATTAACGCCCACCGAGATTTAGAGGGTTTGACTCTTACTGGGGATGTTACCCGTTACAAGCGCGGCATTGAAGATACTTACACTCAGTTGGTTTATAACGGTTTGTGGTACAGTCCTCTCAAGGCTGCTTTGGATGCTTTCATCGTGCAAACTCAGGACTTAGTAACTGGTAGCGTCAGGGTGAAACTGTTTAAGGGCAGCGCTGCTATTGTCGGACGCAAGTCGGAGAATTCTCTATATAGTTTCGATCTGGCAACTTATGGTGCTGAGGATGAGTTCGACCATAAGGCTGCTGAAGGTTTTATCTATATTTGGGGACTGCCCACTCGGGTTTGGTCTGGGAAAATGAAGCGTTAAGAGAGGTAATTAGACCCCGATGGGCCCCGGTCGGGGCCGGTCGGGGTTTTATTCTCTACGAGCGATTTTATCTTGTAGTCGGGGTTTCATTCTCTACGAACGATTTTATCTTGTAGGTTGGGTGGAGCGATAGCGCAACCCAACATCTTCGTAGCACAATCTAACGATTTTGTTGGGTTTCGCGATCGCGCTACGGATAACTAGCAATTTAATAACCTACCGGCTGTTGGGTTGCGCGGGGCGCTCCACCCAACCTACGGATAACTAGCAATTTAATAACCTACCGGCTGTTGGGTTGCGCGGGGCGCTCCACCCAACCTACAAGAAAAATGGCTAGGCCTCCCGGCTGTTGGGTTGCGCGGGGCGCTCCACCCAACCTACGGAGAACTAGCAATTTAATAACCTACCGGCTGTTGGGTTGCGCGGGGCGCTCCACCCAACCTACGGATAACTACGGATAACTAGCAATTTAATAACCTACCGGCTGTTGGGTTGCGCGGGGCGCTCCACCCAACCTACAAGAAAAATGGCTAGGCCTCCCGGCTGTTGGGTTGCGCGGGGCGCTCCACCCAACCTACGGATAACTAGCAATTTAATAACATATCGGCTGTTGGGTTGCGCGGGGCGCTCCACCCAACCTACGGATAACTAGCAATTTAATAACATACCGGCTACTGTCTCCTGTTTCCTCCATCTCCGCGTCTCCGCGTCTCCGCGTCTCCGTGTCTGCCTCCACTCACCAACTTTTTCGCTTTCCTCTATCTCCGCGTCTCCGTGTCTGCCTCCACTCACCAACTTTTTCGCCCTTATATCGCTCCTAGTAAGATAAATCCGCCCCAATCTCTGGGATGGGGGTATTTTTCCATGGTGGCGAGCATTGCTTGTCGCAGTGCTAGGGCCCGATCGCTCCCCTGTTGCATTTGCCG
>JAXHVR010000173.1:4504-7291 GCA_034189005.1 Cyanobacteriota bacterium
CTTATATCGCTCCTAGTAAGATAAATCCGCCCCAATCTCTGGGATGGGGGTATTTTTCCATGGTGGCGAGCATTGCTTGTCGCAGTGCTAGGGCCCGATCGCTCCCCTGTTGCATTTGCCGATAAAATTCGATGTTGAGATGGGCGGTGGGGGCGTCGGGTACGGACCACAAGGAGACGATCGCTCTGGGAACTCCGGCTGCGATGAAGGCCCGAGATAACCCGATGACACCATCTCCGGTAATTTCCCCCCGGCCTGTATTGCAGGCGCTAATTATTACGAGTTCGGCTGTTAGCTTCATGCCGATAATCTCGCTGGAGGTAAGGAATCCGTCTGCGTCTTCGCTGGGGGTAAGAGCGATCGCTCCTGGCATCCCTAATAAGTCTTCGATTTCGTCGAGGAGACCGTGGGTTGCTAGATGAATTATGCTGGCGCTTCTCATTTTCTCTACTACTGCTGTTTCGGTGGCGGCGGGGCCCAGTAGGGGTGAGGTGTTGAGGAGTTTGGCGATCGCTATTGCTTCTTCTTCGGCGTGGGGCAGGGGTTCTAGGGGCACGAGTTTTTGGCTGAAAAGTTCTGGCAGGCTAGGCATGGCGGGATTTCCTACTACTAGGATATCTCCTGGGGTTTTTGCCCTGTCGTGCTGCCGCCCCAGACGGTGGGTTAGAGCTAATACTTGGATGCTGGGGGCGATCGCTATGCTATGTTTTTCGATGAGGTAGTTGCGGTTTTCGTCTTGCAGGGCGGCGAAGGGGATTAGAAATAGAGGGCCTTGGGGTATGAAGATTAGACGTGCTTCGGGATTGCTTGGCAGCAAGTCGGCGATTGGTTCTATTAGTAATTCATAGCTTTTCCACAAGCGGTGGTTTTTAAATCGAACGTTACTCCGCCCTCTGGTGGGGAGGGCGGACTGGGCTGGGTTGGCCTCGGCGAGGCTGGTTCGAGTGTGGCGGACTAGGTTGTTGACCGCTGCGTTGTCTCGGCTGCGACGACTGATGCCTGTTACTGCTGCTATTAGCGATCGCTCTGCGGCTTCTTCCATGGATAGGTCCAGTTGGCGGAGATCTACGGTCCGCAGGGAGATGGTGCCGTCGGGTGAGACGACCCAGATATAGAGTTGGTGGTTGGCGATGGAGTATTCGACTAGGGTGGCGTTCTCCCGTTTGGCAATTTGCCTTATTTCTTCGATGGCGATGGGCGCGGGGTTTTGGTATTGTTGGGCAAATTCTGCTCCTAAACCGGATGCTATTAATTCCGCGAAGGCTCTGGCACGACTGCGTTCGGCTATTTCTAGGGCGGTTTCGGTTCGATTTTGTGCGATTAGGGCGCTTTGGAGGTGGCTGTAGGTTTGCTGTTGGGTGTCGAAGAGTCGGATTTTGTTTCTATCGCTCAAACCAGGGCGCAGAGATTCCCAGATTTCTACTGCTGCTGTGAGGTTTTCTGTGGCTTGGGGGTATTGGCCGGCTGCTAGGTATGTGGCGCCGATGTTGCTGAGGGTCCGTCCTATGCCCGGGCGATCGCTTATTTCTCTGGCTGTTGCTAGGGATAGGCTATAGTATTCTAGGGCTTTTTCCCGGTTGCCGCGATCGCGATATACGCTGCCGAGACGGTCGAGGGTTACTGCTTCTCCGGGGCGATCGCTTATTTCTCTTCTGATGGCTAGCGATCGTTCTAGGAGTAATAGTCCTTCGTCGGAGGGGTTCTCCCTTTGGTGCCGCAGATAGCCTATATAGGTCAGGGCTCGACCTTCTCCGAGGCGGTCTTCTTCGGAGCGCATTATTGCTAGTGCTTGTCCGTAGCTATCTAGGGCTCGTTCTTGTTGGTTTAAATTTTCGTAAGCGGAACCGATATTTAAGATGGCGTAGGCCCTACTGCGGCGATCGCCTATTTGTTCGAACTTTTCTATGGCTTCTTGATAATAAGAAATAGCTCTTTTGTGGCGACCGAGATTTTGATAAACTGCGGCAATATTATTGATGGTACTTGCTTCTGCTTTGGTTGCCTTGGCGCTGCGAAGAAGTGCTAGAGATTTTTCATATAATGAAAGTGCTTTTTGATACTGACCTAAGTTGCGATAAACTACTGCCATATTTGTCAGGGTTATTGCTTCGCCGCTGTCATTTTTTAGCTGGGTAAAAATTAGGTTTGCTTGCTGGTAAGCGTCTAGGGCTTTTTGATATTGACCGAGATTATAATAAATTTGTCCTATTTGATTAATGGTGGCTGCTTCTCCCCGGCGTTCGTTAATTTCTCGGAGTATTATTAATACTTCCTGGAAAGTTGCTAAGGCTGGGTTTAATTGACTTTTATTTAAGAGTTCCGTTGCTTTTTGATAGAGTCGCGCGGCCTCTTGTTTCCGGTTTGGTTCGCTTTGGGCTTCTACTAATGCCTCGGAGGTAAAATTACTCATAAAGAATGCTGCGTCGAACCAGAGTATCTGGATGAGCGCTGCTAAGAGGAGGTAGAGTAATTGGGGATGTTTTTTTGAGGTTTTCATTGGGAGCATCTCAATTTTGAAGAAAACAAATAATTTAATGCTTTAGGGAAGAGGCAACAGGCAACAGGCAACAGGCAACAGGGAAGAGGGAAGAGGGAAAAGAGGTTTTCAGTGAAGCATCTTGTAGGTTGGGTGGAGCGCCCCGCGCAACCCAACATCAACCGGAGCGCATCTTGTAGGTTGGGTGGAGCGCCCCGCGCAACCCAACATCAACCGGAGCGCATCTTGTAGGTTGGGTGGAGCGCCCCGCGCAACCCAACATCAACCGGAGCCCATCTTGTAGGTTGGGT
>JAXHVR010000173.1:7391-9134 GCA_034189005.1 Cyanobacteriota bacterium
CCGCGCAACCCAACATCAACCGGAGCCCATCTTGTAGGTTGGGTGGAGCGCCCCGCGCAACCCAACATCAACCGGAGCCCATCTTGTAGGTTGGGTGGAGCGCCCCGCGCAACCCAACATCGAGGCCAGAAACCCGGTTTCTTAAAGAAACCGGGTTTCTAAAATATTGCAAACGATCTACGGATTGCACGGACCGTGTTATATTGTAACAAAAGTTATGGCAATTCTTGCAGGGGTTATGAAAAATTTGGGAGCCAGAAGGCGCGGTAATATCAATTAACAATTAACATGTTCTCAATTAACAATTGGGTTTTTGGCGTAAAATCATTGATTTTATTGGGAGTGGAACCCAACAAAATCGGATGTTGGGTTGCGCTATCGCTCCACCCAACCTACAAGAAAAATACTACAAGAAATTTACTATTAGTAGGTTGGGTGGAGCCTCCGTTGAACCCAACAAAATGGGATGTTGGGTTGCGCTATCGCTCCACCCAACCTACTAAGTTTTAATTATTAATTATTAATTATTAATTATTAATTTGTTTTGCTATGTCTAAAAATATGTTTAAATTAAGGGTTAAAAAATATTTCCTAGTTCCCTGGTTGTTGTCGGTTATGGGAGCCATAGCCTTTTTAGTGGTTCCTGTTTTCGCGGAGGAGGCTACTGAAGAAGGGGAGAGTACGGAATCAGAAAGTCTGTTTCAACCTTCTACGGTGCTTGATTCTCCGAAACGTTCTGGGGGAAATATTGCGGAAACTTTGGCTAGAGAACCGGAATTTAGCAGTCTTATTTCTGCTTTTAATTTCGCGGCGGCTACGGCAATACTGGAAAGCGGAGGGGGGAATTTGACGATTTTTGCTCCTACTAATACCGCTTTTCAAAAAAATAGCGCTGCCTACAATAAATTACTCCAACCGCAAAATAAAGAGAAGTTAATTCGAGTGCTTCAATATCATCTGGTTAGGGGCGAAATTACTCCCGAAAAAGTGGATGCTGGAGAGGTAGAAACTGTTGAAGGCAGTTTGGTGAAAATTCAGGCTAGGGATGGGGGAGTAATAATAGGCGATCGGGCTAAAGGAATTCAACCATCAATTGAAACTAGCAACGGGGTAATTGTCCGCATAGATAATCTGCTTTTTCCTCCTAATTTAGAGTTGTAAAAGTGGGAAAAAACGGTTTCTCAACTTATTCTAGTCTAACTCGCGCGCCAGAAGGCGCGGTTTCTAATATTTTAATCCTTGCACTGGACGGTTTCTTAACTTATTCTAGAGCGGCATGGAGATGTAAGAAACCGGGTTTTGGGAAAAAACCCGGTTTCTGCCGTGCGAATTTTATCAATGTTCCGCAAAAATAGGCTAATTCGTTCGCCAGAAACCCGGTTTCTTTAAGAAACCGGGTTTCTAATATCTTCATCCTTGCACGGTTTCTCTACTTATTCTAGAGCGGCATGGAGATGTAAGAAACCGGGTTTTCTAATATCTTCATCCTTGCACGGTTTCTCTACTTATTCTAGAGCGGCATGGAGATGTAAGAAACCGGGTTTTGGGAAAAAACCCGGTTTCTGCCGTGCGAATTTTATCATTGTTCGGCAAAAATAGGCTAATTCGTTCGCCAGAAACCCGGTTTCTTTAAGAAACCGGGTTTCTAATATCTTCATCCTTGCACTGGACGGTTTCTCAAACTCGCCCGCCCGCACAGCTAGAAAGTTGCAATCCCCTTGCGGGGAAATGGTGAATGCAATT
>JAXHVR010000174.1:0-4738 GCA_034189005.1 Cyanobacteriota bacterium
CCTGAAATCCCGATCGCCCCAGGAAGAGCAGTTCCACTTCCTAGAGACTCAAGATTTTTCCGCTGGCTAACCTCCTCGGTTTTTGGGAGGCGCGATTTTTCCTCTGCCTCCAGAGCCAAATCTGTCTCGGCAGAAGACTCGAAGTCAACTTCATTATTATTGCGAGTAATACCGTACAAGCTAGTTTCGTCGGCAGGTAACTCGTCAACTGCCGGAGTTCGACTTAATACCTTCGGTGAAAATAAGCCCTGGGTTCCCGCTAGCTTAAATCCTGGCTTAGAGCCAGTCACCCAGAAAAAAATGATGCCCATAGTCGCTAAAGCGACAACAATCGCGATCCATTCGTCAAGTCCCAGAGGTTTCTGGGAATCTGACTTTGGCTCGGGCGGTGATGAGTTTGTCATCTCCATCGCTCCAATTTACAACATCCCTATTAAAGCACAGCCGGCTCAGTTTGGGGATAAATCTCATATAGCAATCCTCTAACCGTCGCGTCTAAAATCTCGTAGGTAGTCCTAAAGATGTAGTGACTGCTCGTAGTAATCGCTAAAGCGATTGATTCATCGATATAAATCGCTAAAGCGATTACTACGAACTCGAATTTTCTCATCGCCTCCAAAACTTGACACTTGCCGCACCGAGGTATTATCATCGAAGCGGACATCCTTTGAAAAGCAAAACCCATGCCCGAACAACCCACAGATGCCTTGCGACAAAAATTAGTGTCCCTGGCAAACGAATCTCTGAGCAAATCCGATCCTTATGGATGGTTCGATCGCTTATACTCCGAAGCCGAAGGAGATACTGCCCAAGTGCCCTGGGCGAAGCTGACGACTCATCCATATTTACAAGACTGGTTGGATAAATTTCAACCCCAGGGCAACAACCGCCCCGCCCTAATTATCGGTTGCGGGTTGGGAGACGATGCCGAAACTTTGGCAAAAGTGGGTTATAAAGTCACCGCCTTCGACGTCTCCCCCACAGCGATCGCCTGGTGCAAACAACGATTCCCCAATTCGTCGGTGGATTATCTCGTAGCAGATGCCTTCGCCTTAGACCCTGCTTGGCGGGAGGCATTCGATTTCGTCTTTGAATGTCGGACTATTCAAGCTTTGCCCTTGAAGGTGCGTTCGATAATTATCGAAGCGATCGCCTCCACCGTCGCCCCAGGTGGAACTTTATTAGCCATCTCTCGCATCCGCGATACGGACGACGAACCAGACGGACCGCCTTGGGCTGTTTCCAACAAAGAATTGGCCCAATTTCAGGAATTGGGGTTCGAGGAAACGAGGCGAGATTTATTTAATGATAGCGATCTGGTAGTTTTTACGGAAGTTCGCCTGGAAATGACGAAAGTAAACAACTAGGGATTACCATGGAACTAAATCCAGAAACTAAAAAAATTGTCGAAGAATTCAAAAAGCTCAAACTACCATCAGTTCCAGAAGTGGGTGTCGCTGAAGCACGAAAACAATATTCTATATTAGCCCACTTCTCCCACGATAAAGAACCCCTTGCCAAAGTAGAAGACCGGACTATTCCCGGAATTGACGGCGATATTCCCGTCCGCATCTACACTCCAGAAGGCGCAGGAGAGTTTCCGATGTTAGTTTACTTCCACAGCGGCGGTTGGGTATTGGGCGATCTGGAGGTAGAAGATAGCGTTTGCCGAATTTTCGCCAATGGGGCGGGATGCGTCGTCGTCTCCGTTGACTACCGTCTGGCACCGGAACACAAATTTCCGGCGGCGGCGGAAGATGCCTATACGGCAACCCAGTGGATGGCGAAAAATGCGGCGGCTATTAACGGAGATTCCTCCCGCATTGCCGCAGGCGGACTCAGCGCTGGAGGAAATTTAGCTGCGGTTGTTGCTTTAATGGCACGCGATCGCGGCGAACCATCTTTAATTTATCAACTCCTATTAGATCCGGTAACTCAGCATGGCTTCGACACCGAGTCTTACCGAAAACACGCCAACGACTTCCTAGTAACGACAGAAGATATGGTCTGGTATTGGAATCAATACCTACCTTCCCCCGCCGAGGGGAAAAATCCTTATGCATCGCCCTTATTAGCAGAAGATTTGACAAACCTGCCTCCAGCGTTAATTATGTCAGCCGGTTGCGACGTCTTGCGAGACGATGGAAAAGGTTATAGCGATCGCCTCCGGGATGCCGGCGTACCGGTGAAGTTTTCTATTTACGAAGGCACCATCCACGCTTTTATCAGAACAAAATCTTTGAGTCAGTCTCGCGAAGCCCTGGCAGAAGCTGTGGCAGGTTTGACGGCAGCTTTCAATTAATAATTATAGCATTTATCGAATCGGTGAAGTACATTTTCGATCCCCCCCAACCCCCCTTGAGAAGGGGGGAGCCGGAAAATTTCAAAGTCCCCCTTTTTAAGGGGGATTTAGGGGGATCGACCAGGGCGTACTTCACCGATTCAATAATCGCCATAATAATTAATAATTAATAATTAATAATTAATTACCATGATAAACGCTGAAACCAAGGACTTTTTAGCTAAAGTTGCCAGTTCTAAAAAACCTCCTCTTAGTTCCCAAACGCCGGAACAAGTGCGGAAACTCGATCGGGTATTTATCCACCTGTCTCACCTAAAAGAAACTGTCGCTAAGGTAGAAAATCGCACTATTCCCGGAACTGGGGGCGAAATTACCCTTCGCATTTACACCCCCCAAGGAGTGGGGCCGTTTCCGGTTTTAGTCTATTTCCACGGTGGCGGTTACGCGATCGGCAATTTAGATATGGTCGATAGCATCTGCCGGACTTTAACTAACGGTGCCGAGTGCGTGGTGGTGTCTGTAGAATATCGCCTGGCACCGGAAGATAAATTCCCGGCGGCGATCGAGGATGGTTACAGCGCGACTCTTTGGGCGGCGGAAAATGCGACGGCAATTAATGGCGATGCCTGTCGCATGGCAGTGGGTGGGGAAAGCGCGGGGGGGAATTTGGCTGCGGTTGTTGCTTTAATGGCACGCGATCGCTGCCAACCATCTTTAATTTACCAACTACTTATCTATCCAGTTACTCACCACACTTCCCTATCCACCGAGTCTCGCCGACTCTACGCAGAGGACTATTTTTTAACCGCAGATTCCATCGCCTGGTATGCCAAGCAGTATTTACCGACGGCCGAGGATGGTAAAAATACTTATGCTTCGCCCTTATTAGCAGAAGATTTGACAAACCTGCCTCCAGCATTAATTATTACCGCAGAATTAGACCCCCTGCGAGACGAGGGAGAAGCTTATGGCGATCGCCTCCGAGAGGCAGGAGTGCCAGTGAAAGTTTCCCGTTACGATGGCACCATCCACGCTTTTATCAACTTAGCCGGGATGCTGACTTTGGGACAAAAGGCATTAAAAGAGGCCGCTTCCGACTTAAAGGCCATTATGTGGTAGAATTTTTTCCGTAGGACGGGCATCTCGCCTGTCCTCTGCTTTCCGTAGGACGGGTGTCCCGCCTGTCCTCTCCTTTCCGTAGGACGGGCGTCCCGCCTGTCCTCTAGGATCCCTATACAGAGCGGAGCTTAGACCTCATAACTGCTGAATTTATTTAAGCAGGAATATGAGGATGTTTTTTTTACCAGGGCCTATTAAAATGAATTCCGAAAAAACGATCTACGCTCCTAAAGAGCAAGAGCTAATTCACCAATCAGTCTATGTCAAAAAAATACGCCCGCTTTTACCACCAGAAGCCTTAGAACCTGATTCTAATAAAATAGGAATACTGTTGATTAATGTCGCCATTTTAATACTTGGATGGGGAATAGCCGCTCGTTTAGATAGTTGGCCTATCTATCTTTTATGGCTTTATTTACCTTTAGCTTTAATAATGGGAAATAGCGTCCTAGTTTTGCTATTTAGCTCCCACGATTTGATGCACGGCAGCGTGATGAAAAAAAAGTCTCTACTGACTTATTGGATTAGCTTTATAGGCTTAAGTATGTGGTTTATGCCGCCGACTCAGTGGAAATCTCTCCATAACCTCGTACATCACAACAACACAAATTCTTTAGCAGACCCAGACCGAAATTACCTTTACGAACAGCCTGATACTTGGGGGAAACGGATTCACAATATCTTTGCACCATCTATAGAAATTCATCCATTTTGGTTGCCTGTAGGAATGACTGGTTCTTGGGTAGTGCATAATTTCAGAAATCTGACTTCGGTGCTATTATTTAATAAGAAATCCGTGGATTATGTACCCGCTGCTTTTACGGTTAGCTCTAAAGACAGGTGGGCGATCGGCTTTGAATGTCTGGGGATTTTAGCGATTCATTTTAGCATTTTATTCTATCTAGGATTCCAACCGCTAAAAGTAGCGATCGCCTATTTACTCCCCCTCGCCATCGGTCATGCTGGAGGGATGTTTTATATTTTCACCAATCACCTGATGTGCCGGATGACTGAGGTTAACGATCCGTTAATTAATAGCGTTTCGTTGCGGGTTCCTAAAATCTTTGATTTGCTCCATTTTAACTTTTCTTATCACACGGAGCATCATGTTTTTCCTAGTATCAATTCTGACTATTATCCTCTGGTTCAAGAGTTGTTACAAATACACTATCCAGGTCGCATGAATTTAGTGGATGCCAGCGAAGCTTGGCGGTTGTTAATGGATACTCCCCGACATTATAAGGATGAAGTTACTTTGGCTGATTCTTTAGGCAACAATTCTGTAAATTGCCCTCTGGATAATTCGGCGATCGCCAC
>JAXHVR010000174.1:4838-8934 GCA_034189005.1 Cyanobacteriota bacterium
ATTGCTATATCAATAAGTAAGGCGTGCTAGGCGCGCCTTACTAACTAAATAACTCGCAGGGTGCATCTCAAGAATGAAAAAAAGCAAAAAGCTTGAATTTAACTCCTGGAGAAAGTTAAGATGATTAAAGTATTTGTATCGGGTTGCTACGATCTTCTTCATGCCGGTCATATCGACTTTTTCGAGCAGGCAAAAGCACTGGGAGATTATTTAACAGTCTGCTTTGCCAGCGATGAAGTGTTAATGAAATATAAGAACCGAAAATCCTCCCTCCCAGAAACACACAAACGAAAAATTTTAGAATCTATCCAACTGGTAGATAAAGTGGTTATGGGGAAAAACTTACAACTAGAAGGAATAGATTTTTACGAATGTTTTCTAGCAGAAAAGCCCGACATTTTAGCAGTAACTCAAGACGATAAATTTGGTGCCAAAAAACAAAAACTTTGTGCGGAAAATGGCTGTCAATATATCGTATTGCCGAAAAACCCAAACCCAGAATTTCTTTCTACCAGCCAAATAGTTAGCCGAATAAAATGCCCCACAGAAGTTCCATTAAGAGTTGATTTTGCAGGGGGTTGGTTAGACGTTCCTCGATACGCGAGGGAAGATGGTTTTATTGTCAATTGCGCCATAACTCCGAAGGTGAGTTTAGCAAATTGGGTTTATGAAATAGGCAGCGGTTTGGGAGGTTCGGCAGCTCGCGCGATTTTAAAAGGAAAACCAGAAGTTAATTCGGCAATTGCCATGGGAGTTGGTTGGCAAGACCCGGCAGTCATACTTGAGACCGGTTTGTGCGTGTGGAAAAGCGGCAAATTGCCCCGTTTGGATTTTAAAAGAAACCCAGAAATATTAATAGGAAATATGGCGGTATTCTGGACTGGAAAATCTAACGATTCTGCTTCTTATACCTATAAAAAACGAGATTATGTAGCGATTTCCATGGCGGGAAAAATAGCTAAAGATGGGGTATTAACTAACGATTTAACCCTAATAGCGAAAGGGGTAGATCTGAGCTATCAGTTGCAGCTAAATGAGGGCATGGCAAAGCTGCCAGATGGGCAAGGCAGTATTGCTAAAAAATATTGCGGTGGGGGCAATGGCGGTTATGCGGTTTATTTGTTTGGCGATCGCTCCCACCGCGATGATTTTGTCGCCAATAACGTCCGGGCAATGACCGTAGAACCTTATATTAATTAAGCAATTTAGCAAATATTAAATGCACCCAGTTTGTAGTAATCGCTTTAGCGATTTATATAGGTTTTAAATCGCTGAAGCGATTACTACGAACAACGACTAAAGTCGTTACTACGAACAACGACTAAAGTCGTTACTACGAACAACGACTAAAGTCGTTACTACGAACAACGACTAAAGTCGTTACTACGAACAACTTAACGCTTGCTAAATTGATAAGGTAGCCTTTTCGCGCCCCAAACCAAATTTCCTCGAGCATCAAAACCTCTGTCGGAAGTATTCATGCCCCCTGCATTGAGCTTAATAGTATTAGTAATTGTTACCGCACCTTTATAATTAGTGGGGCAGCCTTCCGCTTGAGTATTGCCGAGATAACCATTTTTAGTAGGTACGAGAAAAACGCTACAATGCTTTGGTTCCATATCGCTTAATTGGATGCTCCGCTCGGCCGAAGGTTTCTGACAAAACCCCGCCCAAGATTTAGAGTCCAAGGGCTTAAAACTGGCAGACTCTACCTTTTGAGCGTCGGCAGAGGGGGCCAATCTGAGAAATCTTTGCCTATATGGGGCTGCAAGATTGGCAGACATGGCTTGTTCTTGGTAAAGATAGATGCTCTGGGAATTGTCCTTGGAGTCTGCGAGTCTGACTTTGCAAGTAGTCATCCTAACATCCGGGGCGCCTCGGATAGCCAGCGCTTGAGCGGAAGTATCCATCACTCCTACCAGATAGGATGCTACTTCCTCAACTTGGGAGTCTATGGGGATAGAGGAGACGGAAGTCGGGGCACAAGCAGTTAAAACAAGGGTTGCGACCGTACAGGCGATCGCCCCCAAGCGGTTATGAGTCATCATTTTTCAATGCCAAAAGATTAACGATCTGTTTTAGTTCCAAAAGAACTAAGATACTCCAAAGGCATCCACATTTGGCTTTGGGAGTCGTAACACTGCCAACTTCGAGCCTTATCGAAGTAGGAAATCAAAACTCTGCCCCTGGCGATCGAGTAATTAACGTAACCCCCAGCAAAGCATAGGAGAGGATAAGTTTTGCGGCTGAGTCGTTTGGCGATCGCTTGGTTGGGGCATTCGATGAAGAAAGCCGCTTCTCCGTCCACATGAGCTAAGGAAAAAATACACTTGCGCAAAATTGCTCTGAGCCAACTTTCGGTATTATCAAAATACCTATTTATTATTTGTTTGGTCAGGTCTTTTTCTAAGCAACGGTCTTCCGGGTTGTAATTATTAAACTCTTCCATTGTAAATTGCTCGTCTCAAAATTGCAGTTGCAATAATAGTCTTTCCAAATTAAGATAATCCCTTAACTATGGCAGACATTAAGTGTATCCTAGTAGGAAACACCAAAATAAGCTTGTTTTCAGTTTAGCGGTAAAAACATTTAAAATATTAACCATGCCTACTTATCCTGGAATTTCTAGCGAAGCTTTTCGTCACCCCCTAGACCGGCAAGCGGAGGATGCCTTGCGCAGGGTGCCTGGGTTTGACTTAGTGGCTAGTAAATTTGTCGAATTTCTCTACGAGCGTCCCCAATTTGTCTATTTAATGGGCAATAGCATCCAGGTGGGGCCTCGGCAATATGCTAGTATTTATCAATTATTTAGACCCTGCGTTCGGGATTTAGATGTAACCCCGGAACCTCATTTGTTTGTCTCCCAAAATCCGCAAGTCAACAGCTTTTCTCTGGGGAAAGAGCAGCCAACTATAGTCTTAAATACTGGTTTATTAGACCTAGTTAGCGAAGCAGAATTGCGGGCTGTGTTGGCTAGCGAATTGGGACATATTAAGTGCGGCCATCCGGTTCTTAATATGATGGCTATTTGGGCCATGGGGGTTGCTTCGGCCATCGGCGAAATGACTTTCGGTCTGGGTAATTTGGTCAGTAGCGGTTTGATTTATGCTTTCTATGAGTGGCGGCGCAAGGCTGAGTTATCGGCGGATCGGGCGGCTTTGTTAGTTACGGACGACCTCAATACGGTTATGGAAAGTATGATGAAGTTGGCGGGAGTTAGCGGCAAGTATGCAACGGAGTGCAGCTTGCAGGAGTTTATCCGTCAGTCCGACAATTATCAAGATTTGGACCGGGATGGTTTAAATCAGGTCTATAAGTTTTTCCTTTATAATGGTGGCCAGGGGACGATGTTGAGCAATCCTTTCCCGGTGGAACGCTTGCGTTATTTACGGGATTGGGCCAATTCCTCTGAATATGCCCAAATTAAGGCGGGCAATTACAAACAGGCCGTGTCGGAGGGGGCTGTTGAGGTTGAGGCCGACTCGCCGTCGAAGGCTGCGGAGGTGGAGGCTTTACAGCGCCAGATAGAGGAGTTACAGCGAGAAATTAATCGGAAAAAGTCGGAATAGTTCTCTTCGCTGCTGAATGGATAAATAATGGGAGATGGGGAGTTTAGCAATTCCCAATTCCCAATTTATGAAAACAACTATTTCTTAAGAGGGTTTATGATAAGAGACAGTAAGTCTAATAAAATGAACGGTTTTTTGGGCAGTGGGGCGATCGCTCTTGCTATTGGCGCGGGGGTGATGGGATTTACAAATCCTCCGAGAAGCGAATACATTCACTACGCTTCGGACCATTTGTCTGAAGAGATTACAAAAAACCAGTGTAAAGAGTCGAAAGTGCCGGAATTTTTGCAAGATTTTTCTGGCGATCTGGTGGATGCTTGCGAAACAGCGATCGGTGCTTCTAGGGGGGTGATTAAGAATTCCCTGGATAATTCTACGAAGCGTCGGAACGCGCTAATTTTTAGTATTTATACGACGGAGTTATTCGGGCGTCGATATCAAACTATTGGCGCTTTTGGGAATTTCTTAACTTTTTCGGCTGAGGATGTGGAGAAAAAGTAATCCAGTTTAGTTCTGTTATTCGATTG
>JAXHVR010000175.1:0-250 GCA_034189005.1 Cyanobacteriota bacterium
ATCGCTTTAGCGATTTAAAAGTTCGTAGTAATCGCTTTAGCGATTTAAAAGTTCGTAGTAATCGCTTTAGCGATTTATAAAACTCAATCGCTAAAGCGATTACTACGAGCTGCCGATTTATAAAACTCAATCGCTAAAGCGATTACTACGAGCTGCTTATTTATAAAACTCAATCGCTAAAGCGATTACTACGAGCTGCCGAGCTATAAAACTCAATCGCTAAAGCGATTACTACGAGCTGCCGAGCTAT
>JAXHVR010000175.1:350-8777 GCA_034189005.1 Cyanobacteriota bacterium
AAAACTCAATCGCTAAAGCGATTACTACGAGCTGCTTATTTATAAAACTCAATCGCTAAAGCGATTACTACGAGCTGCTTATTTATAAAACTCAATCGCTAAAGCGATTACTACGAGCTGCTTATTTATAAAACTCAATCGCTAAAGCGATTACTACGAGCTGCCGATTTATAAAACTCAATCGCTAAAGCGATTACTACGAGCTGGATGCTAGAGTAGAGAGGGAATCTCCCGTAACCCTACAAATTCGCCATTCATCTAAAATGTCGGCACCGATGCGCTTGTAAAAAGCGATCGCCGGCGAGTTCCAATCTAACACGCTCCACTCCAGGCGGCCGCAGTTGCGTTCCACAGCTAACTCGGCCAGGTGGGTTATTAGTTTTTTACCAATACCTCGCCCTCGATATTCCGGCAGGACGAACAGATCTTCTAAATAAATGCCCGGTTTAGTCAAGAAAGTAGAATAGTTATGAAAAAACAAAGCAAAGCCCGCTGTTTCACTTTTATACTCGGCAACGATCGCTTCGGCTAAGGGTCTTTCGCCGAATAGATGGTCTTCGAGAAGTTCCGCGCTGCCTGTCACGGCATGAGATAATTTCTCATACTCGGCTAGGGCTTTAATTAATTCAAACAGAATCGACACGTCTGGCGGCATTGCCGATCGCACGATTATTTCCTCAGACACGATTAATTTCTCCTAACATCTATTTTATTGTCCCCTCTTATAGCATTCATTAGGAAAAAAGGTGGTTACTAATGGGAACCCCGAAAGTCTTGCATAAAAAGAGGTTCCCAAATTTAAAATACAAAATAGTCTTAAATTCTCAGCCAGTCTCTCAAGCGTTCGGCAACCTGGGGCCGTCGCAATTTGCGCATCGCTTTTGCTTGGATTTGACGCACTCGCTCCCGAGACAAGTTCACCATGCTGCTTACTTCGTCTAAGGTATGGGCCTCTCCGGTCAGCAAACCATAACGTAAAGCGATCACGTCCTGTTCGCGATCGCTTAACACGTCTTCTAAGACGTTTAAAATATCCTGACGCATCATTGTGTCGTTCATTTGCCCTTCAGGAGTAGTGGTTTCGCTATCTTCAAGAAAATCTAGCAGCTCTGTATTTTCTTCCGAGCCCAGGCGATGGTTGAGAGAAAGAGTTTGGCGGCGAAGTTGTTGTAGCTTTCGTAATTGCTGGTAGCTGACTTCCATTGTTTCTGCCAGCTCGGCTTCGGTGGGGGTGCGATTGAGGGTTCGCCTTAAATCCCGATAAACCCTTTTTAGCTTATTTATCTGTTCTACTACATGAACCGGCAGTCGAATAGTGCGTCCTTGATTGGCAATAGTGCGAGTAATTCCTTGACGTATCCACCAGTAAGCATAAGTCGAAAATTTATAACCTTTTTCTGGGTCGAACTTTTCTGTGGCTCGGTTTAAACCTATTGCTCCTTCTTGAATTAAATCCAGAAAAGGTACTCCTCGATTTAGATAGCGTTTGGCTATTGAAACTACCAACCGGAGATTTGAGCTAATCATCCTTTTTTTTGCCGACCGGCATTTATGGAGGCGGTATTCTAGTTGGGCTTCGCTCAAGCCCATTGCTGCGGCTAGTTCGGATTTTGTTGCCTCTCGCCCTAGCTCTGCTTCTAATTTCTCTTGGAGTTGCTCGGCAGCTATTAGCTCTCGGATTAGGCGGGCCAACTCTAGCTCTTCGTTGGCTTGGAGGAGAGGGTAGCGAGCCATTTGCTTAAACAACATTCCCACCGCGTCGTCTGAATCTACTTGATAATCTGCGGCGCGGTTCCTTACTGTTTGCTGATTCATTTTGGAGTCCTCCTGAAAGTGGGCTTTTTTTTCTGAGAATTTGGCACTCACCGATGTTTTAACTGCCTGAGAGTCTGGCATATCTGCTTTATTCTTGAGCGAGTTTGTTTGAGATGGGCTCTCTAAGGAATGCTTAATCCACTTTTTAATTGTTTTTACCTACTTTTTTATTATAGAATATTCTCAAAAGTAGGTTAATTGTCCCAGTTAAATATTTTATTATATCATAATTTTTAGAAATTGGGAGGAGTGGCTTTGACAATTTTTTTGTCGGCGTGTTTTTTGGGAGCAAACTTTTTAATATAACTTACTTCTTTCGGTCTGTCAAGGGGAAAATAAGCGATCGCCATCTCGTCAGTTAAAACCCTAGTTTGGCAAATTTAACTGTAATTTTAAATACCAAATGCCAGTCTCCTCTGCCAATATGTCTAAAGGAGGAGATCCTGCCAACGGTCTCTGTAGTTTTCGCTCTTATTTTGCAGTAAGTAAGAATACTGTCTATATTAAATTAGCCTTCCCTCTATTGGTTCCTGGTTTGAAGTCAAGATCCCTACTCAAAGGGCGCAATTCTTTTATTAGGGAAAGGGGAAATCCAAGGCAGACCTTGGATTTCCGTCGGACGCTCAATTGTTAATTGGGGAAATGTTCGTTGTTCGTTGATATAAGTTCCGATTTTCTCCTTTCGCGAAAAATTACTCGCCGAGATTCCTCGAAGGTCGCCGATAGGTAAAGCTAAAGGAGTCTCCACTGGCAATAACCTGCCGCATTTCGTCATACATTGGGTACTCGCCAATACCGCTCAAAACTGCCCATCCACGAGCCCTTGTCAAAGCAACAAAGATGGCATTGCGCAGATTAATTTTGTTTTCATTTTCGGCAATGCGATCGAACCCAACCACATACACTATCTCTGCTTCGTTTCCCTTGGCCCGGTGGATGAGAGAAATTGTTACTCCCCCTGGATGCCAGAAGCTATCTCGGTTCTTATCGTTTCGTTCTAAATCGTCAACATCTAGAGCCGTAGGAATATAGATAGGAATGCCTCGATCTATCAAAAACTCTGCTACCTCTTGTTGTAATTTCAAAGCCTCATCTCGGTTGGAACCGAGAACCACTACGAGAATATTTCGAGAGGGTTGCAGTCCGTCGTTTTCGAGATTGCTTTCGAGGTTTTTTGCTAATGCATTTAGTTCCGCTTCCCGACTTTCAAAAGCGTTAAATTCCAGGACGGGTTTTTGCCAAATTTCAGGCATGGGATTGGGGGAATTTTCTGGCGGTCGGTGGAGGGTAATTTTTCGTTCTTTACTAGCGCTAACCGTCATTTTATAACCAATATTTTCCCAATCCTTTTTTTGGGTATATCCTGACAGCATCCCTTCGGAACGTAACAATCCCATACCAATTGCATGAGCGGCAGTTAAAATTTGATGGGGAGTGCGATAACAGCGTTTCATAATTATGCTTTTTTGAATGCCGCCGCGATGCAAACCTTGGACTAATTTGCTGTATTCTTCGCCAAATAATTCTTTGGCAGTAGGAATATTTAAAGCGTGCAAACTTTGAGCTTCATCGTAAGCCCAAATTAAGCGTTTTTGCTCGGGATTTTTTTCGTCAACGGGTCGTAAAGCTTGCCACGCCATCCAATAAATCGGCTGTTTGTCTCCATACTTTAATTCGTCGCGAACTACTAAATCGTGTCCTTCGTCCATGAGAATGGCATCAAACATCGGCTCAATTTCTGTGGTTTCTAGTAGTTTAAGAACTACACCTGCCAGCTTTTCTGGGGGAACGTTTTTATTATTATCGAGAGGAAAAGGTTTGAGGCCATGAGCTTTGACAATTTTCCGGTATAAACCGTTTCGATCCCGCGCTCCCCAGACGTGAAATACTTTTAATTTAGAATTTTGGCGGCTGTATGTTTTCTCGCCGTTGCTGAAGTATCGCAACCAGCGATCGACTTGTTTTTCCATCAAATCGTAGAGCGATCGCGTAAAAAACACTAAAGCAATATCCCACTCTGGATGCTGCAAGTGCATATAAGCAGCTTTTTGACATAGTAAAACGGTTTTCCCAGAACCGGCAATGCCGCGAATTCGTTGAGGCCCGGGAGGAATTTGTTTGGCTATAGCTAGATTTTCTTCTGAGAATTGTTTGAGTTGGGAACCCATTTGAACGATGGCTGTAGAATAGTCCATAAAAAACAAGTTTTTTGATTTAATTTGCCTACAACTTCAAGTTAGCCAATTTCCTAAGCATCGCCAAGAGCAGATCGGGTCAGTTTATTCTGACCCGAAGTGACCTTGCCAAAGTAGAACGGAATATGGTATAATCGTGGGTTAGTTCGTAGTAATCGCTTCAGCGATTTAATAAATATGAATCGCTAAAGCGATTACTACGAGCAACCCATCGTTGGTAGTAATCGCTTCAGCGATTTAATAAATATCAATCGCTAAAGCGATTACTACGAGCAAGCCATCGTTGGTAGTAATCGCTTCAGCGATTTAATAAATATGAATCGCTAAAGCGATTACTACGAGCGAGCCATCGTTGGTAGTAATCGCTTCAGCGATTTAATAAATATCAATCGCTAAAGCGATTACTACGAGCGAGCCATCGTTGGTAGTAATCGCTTCAGCGATTTAATAAATATCAATCGCTAAAGCGATTACTACGAACTAACCCTATCTATAAAAAATATTATGCAAAAGACTTCATCGAGAAGCATTCCTGCGAGCAAATTAGGAATAGAAAAACTACGAGAGGCAAAAACTTCTCAACGCTTAACTCACGAGAAACTAGCAGAAAAAGCAGGCGTTTCTTTATCCACAGTTAAGCGTTTTTTTAGCGGAAAAGCTGTAGATATTCCCTATGCAGAATGGATTGCTGAAGCTTTAGGTTTGGAATTAGAAGAAGTTATCGAACTCAGCAATAACCAACCAGAAATTACTAACTCCCGATCGGAACAAACTATTTTAATTCATCGGCAAACTTGCCAACAAATGCTGGCAGAAAAACGTCGCTTAACTACTAATCCTCTAACCGCAAACGACGGGACCACCTTCGATCGCTTAGATCTATATGTACCTCTGGGGTTGGTGGAACGCAAGCGACAGTCCCAACGTCCCGACAATGTTTGCGCGGAGGGGGGGTCGAAATTATATCAACCAACGGACTACGAAATTCTCCAGCAATTCGAGAACGACGAATTTTTCCATCGCGTCCTCCTCCAAGGGCAAAGTCCCAAAAGTCAAGGCAAGCGTATCGCCGTTATTGGCGAACCGGGTTCGGGGAAAACTACCCTTTTGCAGCAAATTGCCGATCGCCTCTTCGCCGAAACCGAAGCAGATGTGGCAATTTGGGTCTCTCTGGCAGACTTGCAGGGGAAAACTATAGAAGAGTATCTGTTGCAAGTCTGGTTAAAAGATGCATTCTCCACCGCCCGAGTTACCCCAGAAATGGAAGATGCCCTGGTGGAACTTTTCAACCGGGGGCGGGTTTGGTTGCTGTTGGATGGTGTCGATGAGATGGGGGCCGATAACCCATTGGGCGCGATCGCGAACCAGATACGAGGTTGGGTTGCCAAAGCAAAGGTAATCTTGACTTGTCGCTTCAATGTCTGGGATGGGGGTAAAAATGCTTTGGAAGGTTTCGATGTCTATCGGAATTTAGACTTTTCCGAAGGGCAAGTAACCGAGTTTATCCGTCGGTGGTTTGGCAGTCATCCAGAATTAGGGGAAAAGTTGCGATCGCAATTAACACAACCCGACAAAAAACGGATTCGCGATACCATCAAAAATCCTTTACGCTTGGCATTGATGTGTTATTTTTGGCAGCGCCGACAAGGCAATTTGCCGAAAACTAAAACCGCCCTTTATCGACGATTTATCGAAGTTTTTTACGAATGGAAAGAGGAATTCTTTCCGACAACTTCTGCCAAGCGAAAAGAGTTAAATTGTGCTTTAGGAAAATTAGCCATAGAGGCCTTATCTCGTTCTGATTCTCGATTTCGACTGACCCGCCGCCAAGTGGTTCTGGTACTAGGAGAAACCGACGGGCCGCTGTTTCAACTCGCAACCAAATTAGGCTGGTTAAATCGAGTCGGAGTCGCCGCCGAAGACCCAGACGAACCGGTTTATGCTTTTTTTCATCCCACTTTTGAAGAATATTTTGCCGCCGCCGCTATTGAAGATTGGGACTTTTTTATTAACCACGTTTGGGATAATCCTAATTCCGGTATCTACCGCATTTTTGAACCCCAGTGGAGAGAGGTAATTTTATTATGGTTGGGGCGAGAGGATATCGAGGATAAACAGAAAGATGGTTTTTTGAATTCTTTGGCAGAGTTTGAAGATAACTGCGGCAACTTTTATCGAATTAAAGCTTATTTATTAGCTAGAGATTGTCTCTGCGAATTACGGGGATGCCGCGATGCTAACTTTATGAATCATATTTTGAGAAAGTGCGGCAAGTACCATCGGTTTGCAGATAATTGGCGACCCACAGCCTATTGGCGTCAGGGATATTTATTCTCAGATAGAGAACCTTGCAACCCTGTAGAAATTCCCGCACTAATAGACAGAATCGCTGTTACTACCGATAGAAAAGAAATAACAGAAATTTTCCGTAAAATAGGCGCGAGTGGGGTTCGGTCTGCTAAATTAATTAATGCTTTAGTTAACTTACTGGAAAATAGCAAAGAACACAACGTTATTGTCGAGGCAATGTCTCTGTTAAAAGTTGTAGGCGCGGGGGATAAAAAAGTAATTGAAGCTTTGACAAAACTGTTGCCTAGTAAACCGGATAGAGACGATTGGATATCTTGTCAAGCTGCGGATACTTTATTGGCGATCGACCCAGGAAATCAACAAGCAATCTCTACTTTAAATAATTTGCTGACAAAAACCAAAGACGAAGACGCGCATACCCGTTTATCTGCTGCCTGGATTTTAGCAGAAATAGAGCCTAAAAATCTTCTGGCGATCGCCACTTTAGTTAACCCCATTCGCCAAGCAAAAATTAACATATATACTCGCTGCGGTGATTCGCTAGAAGCCTTAATGCACGTTGCTAACGGGGATTTATTGTATTTAATTAATCTGCCAGAACCTTATCAAGTAGGAGTTGTAATACTAGACGATAGTTTTAGCGACGAGGGTTGGGTTATCGTCCAAACTATTAACGATAACGAAGATGAATATAGTTTGATAGAAATTGATGGTTTTTCCTCTGAAAAAATCTTGACTTTCTCTGGAGAAGAGGCGCAATTTATTAAAGGTATTTTTGCTGGAGACTTTTTAGCGGCAGTAAAGGCTGTAAATAGGTATGGTTCGGAACATCAAGAATGGGAAGCTAAGTATTGGGGATATTATAAAGACTGGGAAGAAGAAGATTTTCCGGGAGAAGTGCCCTATTGGATTTATTCTAACGAGTCTTTTCATAGAAAAACGAATCCTTTTTTCCTCGATCGCCCCAACGGTTCCTTTGTTTATCAATTAGCAGAAAACTTCCTCTGGAGTCATGCGAAAAAAATGAGTTATTTAGAGTTTTATCGAGCTTGGAACGGTTAGATCAATTAACAATGAATAATTAACAATTAACAATTGGGTTAAACGCTTAAAACCATTTATTTTACTGGCTTTGCCTTTTTTACCCTCTTGTTTTTATTATGGTCATTTATTGCGACTTGATATTAATATTAATTAACAATAGCAATCCGTGCGGGAATTATGATAATTGTGGAGCCAGAAACCCGGTTTCTTTTACTATATCTTCGCCAAAATCCAAAATACCATTAGTAGGTTGGGTGTAGCGTAGCGAAACCCAACAAAATCGTTGGATTTTGCTCCCGTTAATGTTGGGTTGCGCTATCGCTCCACCCAACCTACAAGATGCTACAAAAAAAATGGCGAAGGTATTGTTTTATAAACCAGGTTTCTAATATATCGCAGAAAACCAACGGATTGCTAAATTAACAATTAAGAAAAAAAGAGAGATTTAGGGGCTAACTATTAATTTACTTGGACGAATGCGTATGCCCCCGCCCCAGGTTTAATCGCGCGCGATCGCTACGAACTAGGCGCGCGCACCCTATTATTTTAGATAAGCCGCCATTCGCGAGCATCCACAAATAGAGACAAATGCCCCACGTTAGTCGTGGCAACTATAACCTCATCCCCCTGTGCTTCCGCTAACACCGTTGCCTGCGCTGCCAAAATGACATCCCCATCAATTTCCTTCGGGTCTGCCGTGGGCCTGCCTTGCTGCCGGGCTCGGGCCCACAACTCAGCCGCTTTTAGCATCGTTTCGGTGGAAATGGGAAGGTAGGGCGTAGTAGTTTTGATGCCGTCAAGCTTTCGGATACCTGCCAACTTACGGGCGCGAATTAACTCGCGCCTAACTTCATAATCGGCTATTTCGGGAATCGTCGGTTCGTAGCCTCTTGATTCGAGAGAATCAAACCACAGTTGACATTCTAAGGATAGAGGTGTGGATTTGGGATTTGTGACCATCCCTAAAGGGCCAGAATCCAATAATACTATTTTACTCATTAGGGAACAAAGGTCGATTAGAGGACAAACGGTCTTCATCTAAAGCTTTTTGGAGAAACTCCCA
>JAXHVR010000176.1:0-8685 GCA_034189005.1 Cyanobacteriota bacterium
GCCACGCTAAAACCTGGCAACACAATTTGCGTTTTCGCAACCTCTCCACTTTTAAACAAAACCGTATTATTTTGACTAATTACCAACACCCAACTACTTTTGGGAAATAACAACCAAACCTCCAAACTACCCGCTTCTAAATATTCCTTAGCTTTTGCCAACACATCCTCGGCTAAATCGTTAGGCGATACCACTTCAGCTAATAACGGAAAACTCGCGGGCAAGACGGAAAATTCCCCATATTCTGCTAATAATTCTGGAGTAATATAAGCAACATCGGGAGTTCGCGCCCTGCCTGCAGTACGACAGGAAATTTCCACATAAACTTCGCCGCCCTGAGCGCTAGAAATCATAAAACTTCTCCAAAAATAATCTAGCTTCGATTGAATGCGACGAGTTTTTGCTGTCATATTAGATGTTTCTATTAACCCTACTTCATCCCTGGCAATAGGATGTTTTTCTATTAATTTTCCATCCACCCATTCCATCCCATCGGGAGGATTTTTCATATAATCTTCGAGGGTTGCAATGGGATGTTTTAAATTCTTAACGGTCATATTAATTGGTTTCCTTTTTTTTCTAACAGTACCTTCGCCAATTTTTCAATGCTAATTCACCCGCCAGAAACCGGGTTTTTCGCAAAAACCCGGTTTCTTAGGTCTCCTGTCGCCCACCAACCTTGTTTTCCCACCATCAACAATCGTATCTGGTTTCTTAACAGTCCCCACTGCGGAGTCCTATGCCACAATAGTATTAACCGATCGCCTACCGCCCACCATCGGCTAAACCTACTCTATCCCACCAGTTAACCAAAATGAAAGAAATAAAAGAAGTTGCCGCCGCCTTGGAACGTCAAGAATACAAACAGGCAGCAAAATTACTCAAACAACTGCAAAAAGAAAATCCCCAAAATCTTTGGGTCAAACTTTATATCGGACGTTGGTACGAGGAAACCGATAAATTAGAATCGGCAGAAAAAACCTATCGCAAGCTGTTACAAGATGCCACTAACCCCCAGGTAATGACCCAAGCGCGTCAGGGTTTGCAGCGAATAGAGACTCTCGAAAAACATCGCCAGCAAGAAGCGATCGCCCGCGCAAAATCTGACCCCCGCAATGCCGAACCCGCTTTATTAATTCTCGAACCAATTAATAAAGAAAATAAACATAAAGAAAATAAACATAAGGAAAACAGACAAGAAGCAATTCCAAATTTCGCCCGCATTATGAACGTTGATCCCTACACTGCGAGGATGCAACTGCAAAATTCCGGTTGGCGAATTTATCGCATCGGACCGGTGGGGGAATTGGTTATTTATAGCGAACAATTGCTTAAAGTTGGAATTCCGGCTTTTTCGGTAGCGATCGCCTCACTTAAAAAAGTTCAAGTCTTTCGAGTTCGGAATTTACAGTCTGTCAAACCCCAAATAACCGTTGTTTGTGAAAACGAATCCGACGAAAAAGGTTCTTTAACCTTTAATTGGTCGGAAGTAACGGCAAAAGTTGAAGGGTTATTGCCAATTTTTATAGATGCTATGGATTACGATCCTCGCCGGCAATCGCAAAAATTCCGTCGTAAAGAAATGACTCAAGATTATGCCAATATCTGCGACCTTCACCTACCAGAAAGACAGGCAATTGTAAGGTTTTGCGATCGCGCTTACGACTTCAAACAAGGTTTAGAAATTCACCCGCTAGATCCAAAAATCAATACAACCGAAAATACTTCTCCAGCTATTACTGAAAGTACCAATAGAATTAAATGGAATAGTTTAATCGATTTATTAAATCTCCACCTTAGCAAAATCAAAGTTTACTCCAATTTCACCCCTTTCGGAGAGACAACTACCCGCGACTACACTCAACTATTAGGCCGTCTTAAATCTTATGTCGATATAGAGCGCAAGGAAGAAAGTTTGTGGGACCAAGCTTTTCAGTTATATAGTCTTTTAGCCTTTCTTAAAAATCGCGAAAGTTAATGGATAATTGGGAATTTGCAAGTAGGAATAGCTAATGACTAATTGTTTTTTATAGCGATTATAGCGATTATTGAATCCATGAAGTACATCCCGAACGATCCCCCCCAGCCCCCCTTGAAAAGGGGGGAGCCGGAACAATTCAAAGTCCCCCTTAAAAAGGGGAATTTAGGGGGGAGCCAGATTGTTTTCAAAGTCCCCCTTTTCAAGGGGGATTTAGGGGGATCGATCGGGTCTGCTTCACCGATTCAATAATCGCTATATTGGTCTTTATCGACCGCTCATTTCGCGAGACATTTGCACGAAACTAGCCATGTTAGCACCGGGACGACGACGCCTTGCGGTGGGTTTTGGTAATAAATAGTTAGGGGCAAATAATTCCACTGGTTCCGCAGCTTTAGCGGCAACCTTGCCATTAGCCGCTGGTGCTGGTGTTGTGGCTTGGGCCTTAGCCGCTGGTTGGGCTTTCTTCTTAGATTTTGCTGCGGGCTTCTTTTTGGCTTTGGCAGCTTTGGTTCCGCCTTTGCTTTGCCCAGATGTGGCTGCTGCCGCAGTGGAGGCCACTTTATCGGTTGCTGCCTCGGTTGCTGCTTGGACCGTGGATACTGCATCCCCAGTTTTGTCTTGGACCGTGGAGACGACTTCCCCGGTTTTGTCTTGGACCGTGGAGACGACATCCCCAGTTTTGTCTTGGACCGTGGAGACGACATCTCCTGTTTTTTCTTGGACCTTGGAGACGACTTCCCCGGTTTTTTCTTGGACCGTGGATACTGCATCGTCGAAATCTAAGAAATAGTCTTTCTTTTTGCCGGGCAATAGTTTGTCTAAAATGCCGAATACACCGGCAAACAATGAGCCAATAAAACCAATCATTATTTTTTTTCCTTCAGTTTTTGATACAAAAATTTACATCCTCGTTAATCTTAAGCTTGACGGCTAATGCAAGCTTTGTCTATATTTCTTAATAAAACTTTACAAAAAATTTTATTTAGGTACTAATGCTGAAAGAAAAACACTATGAACCCTAATAATAAACGCAATCCCGTATTGTTAGTCCACGGCTGGCTCGATACTAGGGCCAAATTCGACAAGATGGCTGGATACCTGAGAAATTTGGGTTGGGAGGTTCACAGCTTGGATCTGGTCCCCAACCTCGGCAATATAGAATTAGAAAAATTAGCCGACCAAGTGGCTGATTATGCGGACAGAACGATCGCTCGCGATCGCCACTTCGACTTAATTGGTTTCAGCATGGGGGGAATAGTCAGTCGCTACTACGTCCAGCGACTCGGGGGCATCGATCGCGTCCAAAGATTTATCGCCATCTCCTCCCCCCACCAAGGAACTTTAACTGGATACAGTTTGAACTTGCCGGGTATCGCCCAGATGCGCCCCAAAAGCGCTTTATTAGAAGATTTAAACCGGGACGCTGCCATGTTGGAGCGGTTGAATTTTACCTCAATTTGGACTCCCTTCGATGCAATTATCCTGCCGGCAAATAGTTGCCAAATGCCCGTAGGTCGAGAAATCAAGGTTAACGTCTTGGTTCACGCCTGGATGGTCAGCGACGATCGAGTTCTCCGGGCAGTAGCTGAAGAATTAGAAGCGCCAGTAAGAAATTAATAGAAATTAATATAGCAATTATCGCGCTCGGTGAAGTACATTTTCGATCCCCCCCTGCCCCCCTTGAGAAGGGGGGAGCCGGAAATTTTCGCTCGTCCCCCTTTTTAAGGGGGATAATGGTGGATCGATCGGGGTGTACTTCACCGATTCAATAATCGCTATAATTAATAATTAATAATTAATAATTGTCGGATCTTCGCCGTCAGGGTGGCGAATTACCCTTAATATAGCCCTTGTCCGCTCAAAAATTTTTGTTCTAATTCCCCATGCACGACTATTTAAGAAATTAACATTTTCTCAATCCACTAATTGGGAAAATGTTAATTGTTAATTATTAATTGTTAATTATTAATTGTTAATTACTGACCGCATCGCCAACCTCGGTATGGTCTCTGGCATCAAAAATAGCTTCGTAATGACAGTAATACTTAAATTCCAACAAATTATGGAAAGGGTCTTCTAAAAAGAAAGTGCGATGCTCCAGAGTAGAACCTGGAAATCGACGCTTCGGTTCCTGGTAGAATTGCAAATTATTTTTTTGCGCCCGTTCCAACAAAGCGTACCAGTTCCCTTCCTCCGTGAAAATCAAACCAAAATGTCTGGGATAAATGCCATTTTGAGGTTGTAACTCATCTTTGCTTACATGGGCGACAATTTGATTGCCGTACATATTCATAATTAGGGCATTTTTAGATTCTCGACCGATGTCGCAACCGAGACCGCTGCTATAAAATTCTTTTGCCCGCTCGACGTCGGTTATGGGGAAAGCTAGATGGAATATTATTTGATTCATTGGTGTTAGTCTGAAATAACGAACTCAATAAATGTTATAAAATATCTCTGGAAGATTGGTAAATTTTTTATGTTTTCTACTGATTTTATTTACTCTCTCAATCCGTGGTTAGTGGCTGTTGGTTTGAATGCGGTTTTACTAACCCTAGTCTATTTTGCCCCGAAAAAGTTATTGACACCGGCGGGAGTGGTTCACGCTTGGATACTGGGGGTAATTGTTTGGGGTAGCTTGGGATGGCCGGGATATGCCGTGGTGGGGTTTTATTTTTTAGCAGGCTCCCTAGTGACGCGCGTCGGTATGGCAGAAAAGGAAGCGGCGGGCATTGCCGAGAAACGGGAGGGGGCCAGAGGGCCGGAGAATGTCTGGGGTTCGGCTTTGACTGCGGCTTTGTGCGCTTTGGGAGTTTTGGCAGTTAATCTGTTGCATCCAGATGAGGTCGTGGAGGGACATTTAGTCTCCTTGCTGATGTTGGCTTATGCTGCCAGTTTTGCTACGAAACTTTCCGACACTTGTGCCAGCGAGGTAGGGAAGGCTTACGGCAAAAGGACTTTTTTGATTACAACCTTGCAACCGGTACCTCGGGGCACTGAAGGGGCCGTGAGTTTGGAAGGGACTTTAGCGGGGGTGGGGGGCTCTTTGGCGATCGCTCTTGTCGCTCGGGCAGTTGGTGTTATTGACTTGACAGGAATCGCGTTGTGTGTTATTGCTGCCTTTGTTGGGACGAATTTAGAAAGCGTCATTGGGGCCACTCTGCAATCCGAGCTGGAGTGGTTGACTAATGAGATGGTTAATATTATGAATACCGCCATAGGGGCGATCGCTGCCATATCATTAGCTGGGGCCTGGTCTTATGCTATTCAATGGTTAGTTTAACTATGTCTCATAGGGATTTGATACTGTCCGGTCCCGAGAATCTAAAATTAATTTTAAGATTGTGCGATGGAACGGGGAAATACAAAACCTGCGATCTACACTAGAGTTTGCAAACAGAACGTCAAATTTGAGGAGATAACCGATGGAATCTAAGCCATTTATAGTTATAGGTGAGGACGAACTTTCTTTAGCGCAAGCTTTAAAATATTTGCAAATGTCGGGAAAGTTGCAATCTTTCGTAACAGAAATTGCTCGCCAGTACGTCTTAGAACAAGAGCTAGAAGAGCTAGAAACAACCACTGTCGATACAGAAAAACTGCAAAAATCCATAGCCGATTTTCGCGCCCAGAACAATTTAACGGAGCCGCAAACATTCCAGCGATGGCTGGATGAAAAAGGCATGAATTACGGAATGCTAGAAAGTCAAATAGCCAGCGGCTTTAAAATGTTGCAACTAAAAAACTCTCTAACTGAGGGTAAACTAGAAGACTATTTCACGGAACGCAAAGAATTTTTAGACTCAGTAGTTCTTTCGAGAATAGTAGTACAAGATAAAGAACTAGGAGATGCTATTTACCTAAAAATTGTAGAAGAAGGGGCGAACTTCGAGGATTTAGTTAAAGAATTCTCTATTACCAACGATCGCAACGTCAAAGGGTTAATAGGACCGGTTAGCATCGGCACTTTACCAGAAGAAGTTAGAACTGCAATGGAAGGAGCTAATTCCGGGCAGGTAATGGGCCCTTTTAATATTGATGGATATTGGTGCGTGTTCCGCTTTGAAGAGTTCCAACCCGCTTCTTTCGATAACGAAAACCTTAAAAAGCGACTAGAAAACGAGATTTTCGATCGCTGGTTGGCAGAGAAGCTGCAAAATTTAAAGGTCAAAATTTCAGCAGGAGATCGATAGACAATGGGGGGAGCAGGTCAATGCATGAAGCGAACCAAAAACTTGCTGCTTTTTGTTAGTGGTTAGTTGTCAGTTGTTAGTTGGCAGAAAAAATTTATTTACAAAACTGACGTGCTCCCGACAATGGGTGGGGAGCATCTCAATTTTGAATAAAGCCCGCGAATTAGACGCTTTTTGTAGAACAGGCGTCTCGCCTGTTATCCGTTGATTTTTGTCTCGCCTGTTATCCGTTGAGTTGTTAGTTGGGCTACTGACCGCTAACAACGTTCCCACTGACCGCTAACAAAAAGCATTGATTTTATGGTATTGTTAGAAATATGAGATGCTCCCCAAATTTACTCGCTCTCGGGACAATTATTAACGCTTAATCGCCAGTTAAACGATTAACGTCCGACAATTATTAATTATTAATTATTAATTACTTAAGAATATATGTCGAAAACAACAACGGAATTAAAAGATAGCCAACCGAAAGTTAGTATTATTATTCCAGCATACCGAGCGGAAGAAACGCTCGCGCAGGCGGTTGAAAGCCTCTTGGCTCAAACCTATAGCAACTGGGAAGCGGCGATCGCTTCCGATGACGGCGTTGACTATTTATCCCTCCTCTGGGAAAAGGGTATTAGAGATTCGCGCTTGAAACATACCTTCACGGGGGGTAGCGGTAGCGGAGGATCAGTGGCCCGCAACTGCGCGATCGAGATATCTACCGGAGAGGCGATCGCCAACCTCGATGCCGACGATGCTTACGCGCCAAACCGTCTGGCAGAATTGGTTCCCCTGGCAATGGAATACGGGGCGGCGATCGACAACACGGGGGTATATAACGCCGACCTGGTTCTGTACAAGCGCCCTTTCGGCGATCGCGCATCGGTTACCTTTGCCACCCCAGACGATATTCTCAAACTCCGCGTTCCCTTTTCTCCACTATTCAGACGGGAATTTATCGGTGGCGGTTGGACGAAAGTACCATTCGCCGAAGACGTACTGTTAAACCTCGAACTATTAAGTCGGGTGGAGAAAGTCGCAATTCACCCTCAACCCCTTTATCAATATTACAAGCGGGAAAACTCGAGCACCCAATCAGCCACAGCTTTCGATACTGCCGAACGAGCGTACTATCAAATTTTAGCATTATTGGATGAAGGGCAACTAGACCTTACCCCAGACATACGCGCCGCCGCCAAAGAGGAGTTCTCCCAAAACCTGCGCCTAAATCGCATATTCCGTCAATATATGCAGTCCGGCCGGTGCCAACACCTGGAAGAATTTCTCGATATGACCGAAAACGGACGCGCTGAATGGCTAAAACCAGAACTTGACGCAATAAAGGCAGAATAACATCTAATATCAAGTCACAATAAATGCAGCAAGCGGAAAAACAAAAGGGTAAAAAAGGCAAAGCCCATAAAATCAATGGTTTTACGCCTAAAACCAAATTGTTAACCCATGAAAATGTTAATTGTTAATTGATATAATATCAAGCAAAAAAAATGAACAATTCCTTAGTTTCTATTATTACTCCTGTTTATTATGGAGAAGATACCTTAGAACGAGCGATTCGTAGCGTTCTCAAACAAGATTTTCCTAATTGGGAAATGATAATTATTAGCGACGATCGTAAAAACTATGAAAAGATCGTACGAGATTATGGAATTTATGACGATCGCTTGCGTTTTACTTCCACCGGTCAAATTGGTTCTGGAGAAAGCAATGCCAGAAATAAAGGATTGGAGATAGCTAACGGTCAATACATAAGCTGTTTGGACTGCGATGATGCTTTTAAGCCACAGAAATTATCTACTTTAATTCCTTTGGCGAAAAAGTATGGCGCAGCAATCTCTAGTATTGATTATAGAGACAGCGAAACCAACGATTCTTTAGAAAATTTAAGCCTGCAACCTAATACTGAATGCATCGCGCCTGAAGATGTTTTTCGTATCTGCTTTCATACGGCGACCGTGTATGTTTACGACCGCAGCAAAATAGAACTACAGTACGATGTAGAGCTACCCGTTATGCCGGATAGCGTCTTTTTGATGTCATTTTTTAATACAATTGAAACCATTGGATATTGTCAAGAACCATTGCATATTTATTACCGTCGCGAAGGCTCTGCTTGTAATTCAAAAGATACAACCGACCGTTTTATTTTTAGCAAAAAGAAAATATTGGAAAAATGCAATTCCGACACAATTAGTATTAAAAATGAGTTAGCCAGATCGGTAACGAAAAAACATATTGAGTTAATGTTGAAAATGGAAGATATTTATGCTCGGGAAATAATAAAAGACCCTAGCGTTAGTTTTCTCAGACTTTTAAAGTCTCACCTTTAAGTAACGTCAGTTTGACTTTGTTTCAATTTATTGATGTTATACAAATATGTTTCAGGATGAACTAATGCTAGGGGCAAAGATTGCTGTCCCTCTGTCTCTTTTTTCAATTGAGGATAGTTGTCGATACAATTTTCTTTTACATACAAAAAAATATTCTGACGATACCAGGGTTCCA
>JAXHVR010000177.1:0-8674 GCA_034189005.1 Cyanobacteriota bacterium
ACAGGCGAGACGCCTGTTCTACGTTTCAATTAACAGGCGAGACGCCTGTTCTACGTTTCAATTAACAGGCGAGACGCCTGTTCTACGTTTCAATTAACAGGCGAGACGCCTGTTCTACGTTCCTAACAATTAACAGGCGAGACGCCTGTTCTACAATTAACCATGAAAACTCATAAAATACTCCATATTATTCAACATCTTTCCCGTGGGGGTGCGGCTAGATCGGCGATCGCTGCGGCGAAACATTCCTCGCGCTTGGGAAATTTCGAGCATAGCGTCATGTCTCTGGATCCGCCGGAGTCGGAGGCAGCGGCGATCGCTACCGAGGCGGGAATGAAAATAGTATCTCCTAGAGATAGGGCCTCGATGTGGCGGGAGATGGAAAGTGCGGATATCGTTCATTTTCATTTTTGGAATCATCCGCAGAATTATGCTTTGTTGCGATCGCCCCTACCACCGATGCGACTGCTGTTATGGTTTCACGTCGCCGGGGATAAACCTCCACAAATTATTACTAATGAGGCCATCGCTCTGGCAGATTTTGCCCTCGCTTGCAGTCCTTATACTTACGAATGTTCGGCGTTTCAAAGTTTGCCGGAAGCGGTCAAACGGCAAAAAACGGGCATGGTCTATGCCCCAGCGGACTTCGATCGCTTTTCTTCAAACTCCCCCCTTTTCAAGGGGGGCGGGGGGGGATTTTCCTCTGGGCAAACTCGCGATCGCTTCAACGTCGGCTATATCGGCACGGTTAATTTCGTGAAAATGCACCCCCATTACGTTTCGATGAGCGCAAAAATTAACATTCCCGGGGTGAAGTTTATCGTCTGTGGCGACGGCATTATCGAGGAGTTGCGGGGGCAGGCAGAAAATTTAGGGGCGGGCGATCGCTTCGAGTTTCGCGGCATTGTCGAAGATATTAAGTCGGTATTAGAAATTCTCGACGTTTACGGTTATCCTTTATGCGAGGATACTTACGCGGCGGCGGAGTTGAATTTACAAGAAGTTATGTATGCGGGAGTGCCGCCAGTGGTATTTCCTCATGGCGGCGTCAAGCGACTGGTCATTAATAACGAAACTGGTTTAATTGTTAATAGCGAGTTGGAGTATCAAGAGGCGATCGAATATCTCTATCATCATCCAGAAGAAAGGGCGAGACTCGGAAGAAATGCGCGGGAATATGCTATAAAAACTTTTGGGGCGGAAAATGCGGCGAGGGCTCTGGATGTAATTTATCAAAAATTAATGGCAATGCCGAAACGGCAACGCCGGGGAGAAGTTAAAAAATCCGGGGCGGAATTGTTTGTAGCATCTTTGGGAGATGCCGCGCCGCAGTTTTTTAACAGTTTAAATTCGCAAAATATTGAGGAATTATTGGCGGCTGACAAACAAATTGGAGCCTCGTCGCCGGTGCTTTGCAATCAATATGGTGGGGGTATTTTGCATTATCGCGATCGCTATCCCCGGGATGCTTATTTGAGGTTTTGGTCGGGATTAGTATTTTTACAACAAGAGAAAAATCCAGAAGCTATTTCCGAATTTCAAGCAGCAAAAAATCTCGGCTTTCAGCATTGGCGGTTGGGATGGTATTTGGGGCGATCGGCGGTTCTAATTAACGATTGGGATTTGGCGAAAAAGGCTTTATTGGAACTTTTAAATTATTCACCCTATTTTCCGCCGGCTATTGAAATGTTACGGCAAATAACAGACAGGGAAAAACCAAAACAAATTTCTCCCGATAATTTCCAAGACTTTACCTATTCAAAGCGCAGTCACTTCGATATTTTGCGCCGATTTGGCTATTATCTTAACTTGGAACCAGACGCGGGGGATTTGAAGTTTTATCAGGATATTTTGGCTTACACTTTTATTGTAGAAAATCTTCCCCCGGGTGCAAAGTTGTTAGAAGTCGGTGGGGGCAATTCTCGGGTCATCGAAGCCCTAAAGTCGGATTATGAATGTTGGAATTTGGATAAATTTGAAGGGGAAGGTAACGGTCCTCGGGAAGTAACAAATACTGGGAACTTTCGCTTGGTTGTCGATTATATCGGCAATTTTAATCGGGAACTACCAGATAATTATTTTGATTGCGTTTTTAGCATTTCTACTTTAGAACATCTGCCGGAGGAGGAGGGAATTTTTCAAAATGTCTGCGAAGATATTGACCGGGTGTTAAAACCGGGGGGATTTTCTCTGCATTGCTTGGATGTTGTTATTAAAAAAGATGGAGTTTGGTCTAAGGGGATTTTGCCATATATGTTTGACAAGTTTCGGACTTTGCATCGGATGATTCCCTTTACTAAAATGCAGCAAGACCGGGATTTGTATGGGATGTCAAAAATAGCTTACGACATGAGGTGGCGTTCTCTTACCAAACAATCTTATGAGGAATTTGGCAAGCCTGTTTCTTATAATATTTTGTGGGAAAAAACAGAAAGCTTAATGCCAAAACCGCTGCTTATTTCTAAAGGTAATTTACCCAAAATATCCATCGTTACG
This sequence comes from Cyanobacteriota bacterium, assembly GCA_034189005.1. Classification (GTDB taxonomy): domain Bacteria; phylum Cyanobacteriota; class Cyanobacteriia; order Cyanobacteriales; family Microcoleaceae; genus CALKCV01. The sequence continues at coordinate 2,497 of JAXHVR010000177.1, forward strand.
CCGTCTCTAAATCAAGGGGAATTTTTAGAGGAATGCATCGACTCTATTTTGAGTCAAAATTACCCTAATTTAGAATACATAATTATGGATGGAGGCAGCAGCGATCGCTCGATAGATATTATTAAAAAATACGAAAAATACTTGACTTATTGGCAGAGTCAACCGGACGGCGGTCATTATGCAGCAATTAACAGCGGATTTAATCGTACCAGCGGGGAGGTTATGGGTTGGTTGAATGCTGACGATAAATATCATGCCGATGCTTTATGGAAAGTTGCTGCTGCTTTTGAGAAATATCCAGAAGTAGAATGGATAACGGGGCGACCGACTGGATGGAATCAAGAGGGAGAATTGACGGAGATTGCTAAATTTGTGCCGCCGTGGTCGAGGTTCGATTTGTTAAATAATGGTTGGCAAAAATACGGTCGCTGGATCCAACAAGAAAGCACTTTCTGGAAGCGATCGCTTTGGAGAAAAAGCGGCGCGCAATTAAATACAAATTTGCAACTGGCGGCAGATTTTGAATTGTGGATGCGATTTTCTCGCTACGGGCAATTATTTGGAGTGGATGCCTTAATTGGCGGTTTTCGTTCCCACGAAAATCAGCGTTCTAAAATGTTTAAAGAACGATACTTGCAAGAAGTACGATCCACTGTAAATTTTGAATTACAATTAATCGCTAAAGGGGAATATCAAACGTCTTTACCCGCCCCCAAAATAATAACGATCGAAGAAGGAGAAATAGCAGGGATGAAAGAATTAGAAAAAAGTACCCGGGAAAGGGGAGAAGAAATAGCGATCGCCACCAGCATTGCCCCGGGAAATATAGAAAACCAAAGAGAGGCGATCGACAGTTGGCAAAAACTCGGTTTTTCTGTAGTTTCCTTAAACTCTCCCCAAGAAATAGACCGACTGCAAGCGGATTATCCAAAGGTAACTTTCTATCCAGTAAAACGGGATGCCAGGGAAGAAGTAGGCAAGTCCTTAATTTACCTCGACGATTTATTTAATTACCTCAAAAAACGGGGTACAAAAGTTGGCGGCATTGTTAATTCTGACATTCGCTTGCTCGCAGGAAATGACTTCCTTTCCTTTATCTCGGAAGAAGGCAAAAATGCCATTATTTTTGGTTCGAGGACGGACACGGACAGCCCTGAATTAACGGAAGGAGAAGTTTATCAAAGAGGTTTTGATTTTTTCTTTTTCGATAAAGACTTATTAGGGCTATTTCCCGAATCAAGATTTTGCTTGGGTCTTCCTTGGTGGGATCTGTGGATACCGGCAATGACGATTCAAAAAGGCTTTACTCTAAAATATTTAACAACTCCGGTTGCTTATCATCTCAAGCATGAAGTAAATTACAAGCAGGAATTTTGGCATAAAATGGGAGTTTATTTGACGGGATTTTTTAATCCTTCCCTCAGTCAAAAATTCCAAACCATGCTTTCTAATAATCTGACTCAGTTGGAAGGGCAGTTAGTCTCCCTCGCTAACTCGATAGTAGAAAAAATTAATCAAAAAGCGAGTAAAATAGCATTGAAAAATTCAGAAAAAATTGCACCAGTAAACGACGGACAACTGAAAAGACAGCGCGAGTTTTGGAAAGTTAATTCCCTAGATGAAGCCATGTTTGGACGGGTTTTAGCTTACGAAGGAATCGATAAACTATCCCGAGAGGAAAAACAAAAAGCGTGGGAAAAGTCTATAAAAACATGGACGCCACAAATTCTGCGAGGCATCCCCGCCAAACCAGAGTGGAAAGTTTTAGAAATAGGCTGCGGCGTCGGTCGCTTAGTAAAGCATTTCCGAGACACATTTGCCCTGGTGGATGGGGTGGATATTTCTGAAAAAACTATCGAATTTGCCAAGCAATATTTAGCGGATGGCAAACAAAATGGGGAAGTTTATGTTAATAACGGCTGCGATTTACAAGAGTTACCAGACGAAAGTTACGACTTTGTTTTTTCCACGATAGTGTTTCAGCACATCCGTTCTGTTTCTATCGTGAAAAGTTATTTCCGCGAAACATTTCGAGTGTTGAAACCGGGGGGATATTTTAGAATTCAAGTACACGATCGCAGCGCTAAAAGTTTGGGCAATTTCGATGAGGAAGGAGACCCAGATAAGCAATATTATTTTTCTGGAAATGGCTATACTGGAGAACAGTTAAAAAAATTGCTAATGGAAGCTGGTTTGAATTTAATTTCCCTAGAACCTTCTTCACCTTGGATTTGGGCAACGGTTCGGCGGGAAGAGGTAGAAAAAACTAGCCCGATCGCTCTTTTACAAAACAACCAGATGGGAATTGAATATCCAGCAATTCCTCCTTTACCAGAGAGCGATCGGCGACCTTTTTGGTCCGTAATGCTTCCTACTTATAAAAAGGTAAAATATTTAGAGCAAACTCTCAAAAGCGTGCTGCAACAAGCACCACCTCCAGAGGAAATGCAGATCGAAGTAGTCAACGATTGTCCCGATGCTGCAATTCAAGCAGAAATAGAAGCAATTGTCAAAAGGGTTGGAGGAGAAAGGGTAACATTTTATCGGCATTTCCCCCAAGATATCGGTCAAGCACCTATTTTCAATATTTGCCTCCAGCGAGCCCGGGGGCGCTGGGTTCATCTACTCCACGACGACGATTTTGTCTTGCCCGGTTTTTATGAAAAACTCCGTCGCGCGGTTGAAGAAAATACCGAGGTGGGAGGGGCATTTTGTCGTCACTATTATATAGACGAAAGCGATCGCCCCCGCTGGTTGTCGGTGTTGGAACGGGAAACCCCCGGTATTATAGACCGTTTCTTAGAACGAATCGTCGTAGAACAAAGGATCCAAGTTGCGGGTATGGTTGTCAAACGCAGCGTTTACGAAACATTGGGCGGTTATTGCCCCCAGGCGGAGTCCGCTGCGGATTGGGAAATTTGGAAGCGGATAGCTGCTTTTTATCCTATTTGGTTTGAACCGGAGATTTTGGCTAGTTTCCGCTTGCATTCCTCTTCGGAAACTTCTCGCTTGATGCAGTCTGGGGGCAATATAGAAAATGCTCGCAAAGCAATAGAAATTACTCAAACTTATTTACCAAAAGCAATGGCTGAAGATTTATCGAATAAAGCTAGAGAACATTACGCAATAGAAGCGGTGAAAATGGCGGCTTCGATGTTAAAAGGAGGGGATGCAAATGGAGCGATCGCTCAAATGCGCGAAGGTCTTAAATGCAGTCAATCTCCAGGAGTAATTAATCTACTCGTCTCCGTTTTAGTAGCAGCAGAAACTTCCCTCGAAGCACCCCTAAAAAAGGAGGGCCTGCGGGGATTAAATTTCCCAAAAGTTATTATCGATGGCGTGATGTTTCAGATTTACGAATCGGGCATTACTCGGGTTTGGCGTTCTCTCTTAACAGAATGGGCAAAACAAGGTTTGGGCGACCAAATTATAGTTTTAGACCGCAACAATACGGCTCCGAAAATTCCGGGAATTAACTATCGCAGCGTGGCGGGTTATGACTATAAAAAAACAGAAGAATGCCGCCAAATTTTGCAGGAAATTTGCGATGAAGAAAAAGCGGATATTTTCATCTCAACTTATTACACTACTCCCCCATCTTCCTTGTCGCTTTTCCTCGCTTACGATATGATTCCCGAAGTTATGGGTGCTTCCCCCAATAGCCCCATGTGGAAGGAAAAGCATTTTGCTATAGAACGGGCTTCTGCTTATGTGGCAATTTCTCAAAATACTGCTCGGGATTTAGTTAAATGTTTTCCTAATATTTCCCCCGACTCGGTGACAGTTGCACCCTGCGGAGTTAGCAGCAATTTTTATCCGGCAAACTCGGAGGAAATTGCTGGGTTTAAAAATAAATATAGTATCGGAAAACCCTATTTTATTTGGGTCGGAGACCGAGTTGGTTTTAACGGTTATAAAAATGCCCTGTTATTTTTCCAAGCTTTTGCCCGACATCCCCAAAAAGAGGAATTGGAAATAATCTGCGTCGGCGGCTTTACAACTGTATTGGAACCCCATTTACAAAGCTACGTCGAGGGGGTGAAAGTTAATATGCTGCGCCTCAGCGATGAGGAATTGCGGGGGGCTTATTCTGGGGCTTTGGCATTGGTTCAAACTTCTAAATATGAAGGATTTGGGTTGCCGGTTTTGGAGGCGATCGCTTCTGGTTGTCCGGTAATTACTTGCGGTAACGGGTCGATTCCCGAAGTTGCTGGAGATGCTGCTTTCTATATCCCAGATTCTGTGGAAGAGTTGGTTAAGGCGATGTTGGAAATTCAAAAATCAGAGGTCCGAAAACCTCTAATTGCGGCGGGTTTGGAACGGGCGAAAAGTTTCTCTTGGGAAGGGATGGCAAATGCTATTAGTTCGGTTTTAATTAAAACAGTAAACGACCGATTGGAATCTCCATCGACTCCCCTTGCTAAGGGGGGAGAAGAATCCCCCCCAACCCCCCTTAGCAAGGGGGGAGAAGAAAGAATTTATATTTCTCTGGAAGAAATTAAGAAAGCTGTAGAAAACTACCAGCAAAAACAGTCGGATAAATCTGCTTTAGTTAAGTTGCAGGAAATCAGAAAGCAAATTGCCGAAAGCTGGTTGAATTGTGCGGATTTAGAAGAACTACAAAGGGCTTATGCTGGCGAAGTGGGGGAAGGGCATAAAGCTTTATTAGAAAGCGGTATCAAAGACGAAAGTTTAACGGAAATAGAACGAATAGCGATCGGGCAAATTAAGGAAAATATTGCTAAAGGATTTAACGAATCTTCAGCAATTAAATACTTGTTAGCTGGTATGCTGTACCAGGGGGCGTACCGACTGGGAATTAAATACGAAAAAGCACCCATTCCTAACTGGTTCGCCATGGATTATTTGAAGTTTATGTTTGGTACTCCGCAACTTTTCCAAGAAGTAGGAGAAGCGGATAGCTATCATAATTTTTTAGAGGCATGGTTGACTTATGTGCGCGACAATATTATGGCAAATCCCGAGTCGGAATTATGGGGAGCGATCGCCTGGTTGTTCGTCCAAAATTCTAATTGGATACCTCTCTATTTTACCAGCGTTCCCAATTTAAAAAGTCTCTATGTCAAGCGATCGGAAATTGTCGAATTTGCGCTAAAAAATCGCGGTTTGGTTATGGATTATGCAATAGGCAACCGCCCTCCCAACCGCCAAAAAATTCGCCTGGGAATTCTCAAAGATCATTACACTCCCCAGACGGAAACTTACTCTTTATTGCCGGCTTTCGAGCATTTGGACCGCAGCAAGTTCGAGATTATCCTTTATGCAGTGAAATCTAACGGACATCCATTAGAACAATATTGCCAAAATCGGGCAGATAAATTCCTGCGACTGCCAGACGACGTCGCGGCCGGGGCGCAAGCCATTCGCAACGACGACCTGGATATTCTCTTCGTCGGTTCTAACGTTACCGCCGGCATGAAAAATTCGACCCTGCTGGCAATGTACCGACTGGCGAGGGTGCAGGTGACTTCGATCAATTCTCCGACAACCACCGGGATGCGGAATATGGATTATTATATCGCCGGCAGTTTGACCGCGCCAGTGGAGAAGTTCCAGGAACATTATACGGAAAAACTGGTAAATATGGAAGGTTCGGGGTTGTGTTTCCGATACGCTTTAGCCGACTCGCCGGCAGTAGTCAAGCCTAACCGTTCGAGTTGGGGCGCGACGGAGGAGACGACTATCTTTATTTCTGGGGCGAATTTCTATAAAGTCATTCCCGAGTTGCGCGAGACTTGGGCGAAAATTATCGCGGCGGTGCCGGATTCGATTTTGGTGTTATATCCGTTTAATCCCAACTGGACTAATTCCTATCGCGCCGCGCCTTTCGTCCAACAGATGCGGTCTGTTTTTCAACGACACGGCATCGATAGCAAGCGTTTGGTGGTGATTAAGGCGCTGCCGGGTAAGGCCGATATCGAAGAATGCTTGGGGTTGGCGGATGTTTATTTAGACTCTTTCCCCTACGGCGGCGCGACTTCTCTGGTGGATCCGTTACGTTTGGGAGTGCCTCCAGTAGTTGCCGAGGGTAGTGCCTTGAGGTTTCGGCAGGCATCGGCTTTGTTGCGGGAGATCGGGATGGAGGAGTTAATTGGGGACGGGGAGGAGAGTTATATAGAGATAGCGGTGAAGTTGGCTAGCGATCGGCAGTGGCGGC
>JAXHVR010000178.1:0-6086 GCA_034189005.1 Cyanobacteriota bacterium
GGGAAAATGATATGAGTGGCTCTCAATTCTATAAATTTAGGGTGCATCTCATATTTGAGATTAGACTTTTTCAGCCTACGTTCTAACTGACAAAGGGGAGCATCTCAGAGAAAGCAAAAACATAAAAATCCAAAAATAAAACAAGTTTTCGCTGTCTTTCTGTACTCCCTCTTGCCTGTTGCCTGTAGCAATAGTGCCTGTTGCCTAAAAGCGTTTAAATTTTGGCTTTCTTCAAAATTGAGATGCACCCTGACAAAGTCTCAAACGCTCCAGGCATGCACTTAGTTATTGGTTTTCTTAATTCTTGAGATGCACCCTAAATTTCTCCTTCTGTTGGCCCATCTAAGCTCTATAATGGGCCTCCGATCGGGAATTTTTAAAACTTAAGCCCTGGCCTTTTTGCATCTCGCTCGTCAAGTACATCTTTAATAGCTTGCTGTAACAGGGGAATAGTATTATGAATTATTTGGACTTCCGAATAAAAACTGCCATACTTCCGTTTAAGTTCTCGACTTTCAACCAGCTTAGTAATAGCATCTGCGATTTGATGATTGCTTTCGTAAAAGTCAACAATAGCATCAGCAGCTAACTCTACCTTCTCGTCGTCTTCTTCATATTCTAACCTTTCTATAACTAGCTCTAATTCAGGTAAATCTTGCAAGGTTTTCTCATCAAAGAGTTCTGGTTGCTTTTTAATTACTTCGAGAAACGCATTAATAATTGCCTCTGGTTCCATAGTATCTTTATTTAGTAAGGATGCAATTGTAATAACGCCCCCAGAATATCACATCAGTACCATTAGGTCAAGAGTAAAATTAATTAAGGGGTAATAGGTCATGGGCTATCGTGAGTTGTAATATAGCAAGCCGTAGATCGTTCGCGATATTTTAGAAACCCGGTTTCTTTGAGAAACCGGGTTTCTGGCCCCCTAATTTTTCTGGGTCCCTGCACGGATTGCTATATCACCCATTACGAATTACCCACGAGCTCTCAACCATAAACCTCTAAAGCATAAAAAAAGAGACCTACTTTGTGGGTCTCTACTTAAAAAAAGCAAGTTTTTTAAAAATATTTATTACTTGCCCTTCTGCTGAGTCTTAGCCTGTTCCAAAGCAATTTCTTTCATAGCCTTGAACGAGCTTACATTTGACGAACCCTCAATAGCCTTCACAGCCAAATCTTGAACCTGTTTCAAAGCAGAATCGAGCTGTTTGGACAAGTTTTGAATTCGCATCTCCTGATTTTGAATCGTCTGGTTAAAAGACTGAACTCGCAACTGGTAAACCTGCTTTTCCCCTTCTATTTCTTTCGCCAATAAATCCGCCTTAATCTTAGCCTGATAATTGCCAATATTCCGACCGCTCTCCTTACCGCTCTGAATATTTTCCTCCAGTTTTTTCTCGAAAGCCTCGACCTCCAGGGTCACATGGGCATATTCCTTTTCGCGATCGCCAATAGCCTTCTCCCGTTGTGCCCATTGTTTCTGCTGTTCTTCCTGAAGTTCTTCCAATTCCTTGTACAAACGCTTCTTATTCTCTTCGTATTCTTCAGCGTTAATATCCCGTCCCAGTAGCAGATCGTATTCGTAAGACTCCTCATCCCGCTCCAGAGTTTTATTGAGATTTTCGTCTCGTTCTCGCACAAACCGTTCGCGTTCCTGCTGTTCTTTTTCCCAAGCTTTAGTCCGTTCCGTCGTTTGCTGCTGCAATGTTTCTTGGCGTTCCTCAAACTCTTCGGAAAATGCCTTAGCGCTTTCTTCGTATTGTTGGATTAAATTATCCAAAGTCTCGTCGCCAACATCTTCTAAACTATGCAAATCTTTTAATTCTTGAAGCTCTTGCGCCACCGCTTCTTGGAATTCTTCTAGCTTAGTAGCTTCCGATGTCAGATTTTCCGAAAGCTCGCTGACAGCGCCACCAAAACCAGCTTGCAGCATTATCAAGCTTTCTATCGTATATTGCAACTTTGGTTTTTCATTCATACTCGATTTCATGGATTTAATCGCCTCTAAAGTAGGGTTGACTTGACTCGCCGCGTCAATGGATATGGCTGCACTGGGATTATCTTTATTGAGTTGGTTTAGCTGCGACTCCAGAGCAGATTTTTCTTTCTTCAATTCTGAAAAAGCATCTAAGATTTCGGCTTTTGTGTTTTTCGAGTTTACTCGTTTCGCCATTTTTAGTCTCCTTTTAAATTGTTATTTTTCGACGGACAGTTATTAGGAATTTGTGGGGAGCGATCGCTCTAACCCTCGCTTGTAGTAATCGCTTTAGCGATTCAGATAGATAAATCGCTAAAGCGATTACTACGAACCCATTTACTTATTAGTTTGAGAAGCATTATTAGAAGAAGCAAAAGCCCTCATCGCTAATTCTTGAGCCTGCCTCATTACCTCTTGCAACTGAGCAGAAATATCCGCTACTTGTTCGGTTTGTCGTTGAACAGTCTCCTCCAGAGATTGAACTTGCAACTCATAACCGCGCTTCGTGCTTTCCCACTCTTTCGCAACCAAATCAGTCTTAACTTTTGCCTCCCTTTCCGCACTCTTAATCGCGTCTTCTTTTGCCTTAGTATATGCCTGCTTCAACTCTTCCTCAAATCCAGCGGCTTTTTGACTGTTTTCTTCAAATTCTGCTTGATTTGCTGCCAAATAATTTTCCCGTTCTTGCCAGTTTTTATCCTTCTCTCGGTTAGACTCTTGCAATTCTCGCTCCAACTTGCGCCTCGTCTCCTCGTATTCGTCCATTTCTATCTTGCGCTCTCGTTCGATTTCGTATTGATAATCGCTGACTTCTTCTTGCCGTTCCCTCATCAAAATTTGATTTTGCTCTTCAACAGCAGCCTGGTACTCTTGTTGCTCTTTTTCCCATAACTTACGTTTAGTAGCCATATCTTTTTCTAAAGCTTCCAAACGCAAAGCCGAATTTTGTTCCAGAGCGCTTAATTTTTCCTCGTGTTCTAGCGTTAAAATGTGTAGAGAATCCGCAACAATTCGTATTTTTTGCAACTCTTGTAAGTGTTGCCTTTCTATCTCGATCGCCTTTTGTAATTCCTCCAGCTTTAGCGATTCTGCATTTAACTTTTCTGACAGTTGATTGATGATGCCGCCGAAATCTAATTGCAAGTCCGCCAAACCTTTAACAATGCTATCGACGGTGTAGTTAGCAGCTTTTTCTAGAATCTGTTTATTTTTCTCTTTCTCCGCTTCCTCTTCTTTAGTCGCAACTTTCGATTCTATCTTCTTCTTTTCTGTCAGAATTTGCTGGAAGGATTGGAATATTTGAGCTTTACTGTTTTGCTGGTTATTTGGAGCCATTTTTTCCTCTCTTAAGTTTGGTTACGGTTTGATTTTGGTTTACTTTTTGTTCGAGGGCGTTTTTAAGCTTATTTGAAGAGCTTAAAAACGCCACGGGGAAAGTAGAGACGCGATCGCGCCCCTACTTTTTAACTAACTTTTAAGACGCAGCAGCCATCACGCGTTCGCTCCCCGGCGGCAGAGCAATATCGCCACTGGCAGACATACTTCCCTGCGAAGAACCATTCTCGTCATTGTTATGAGCGGCCATTAAACTAGCAACTTGGTGGGGAGGCAAATTATCCAAACAAACCATTTGCCGCGTCCCCTCCAGATCGATAGTCCGCGATAGATTGCTTTCGTCAGATAAAACCACCGCCGCTTGCTCCACCATCGACCAATCAGAACGCTCTTTCCACTGCCATTTGAGGCTGTAATAATTGATAGGTTTAACCACGCCATTTTCGTCTGGTTTCTGACCGGAATGCTTGACAAACTCGGGAATGAAAATCCCTACCGCAGGCTCTACTCCCCGGGCTTGAACTGAAGCAACTAACCGATTAAAATCCCCTAAAGAGCGGCTTTTAATATAGGTTACCATTACAACTCCTTGGGGTAATTCGCCGGATTCCGCCACAAACCACAATTGCCCCCATAAGGTATTGACAGTCTGCCCCAAACTACCGAAGAACTTACTAAATTTGAGAATTGTCATCGAACATTTAGAGCCATAATCCGTATCTCCAATCGTCCATTGTCCCGATTGACAATTGTTGCGAACTACGATGGGAATTTCCGGCACTAAAAGAGCTTCTTTCGGCTTCGCACCAAACACAGAAATCGTTGGTTTTTCGCTTACTTTAACCATTGTTATTTCTTTCCTTTATTTTGTGTTTTTTTTTGTTGTTTTTTTCCGTTTTTAAGGAATGGGTGACGTAGAACTGGAAACGATTAGTTCTCGGTCGTTAATAGTTAACAATTGATTGTCAACCAACAACTAACCACTAACCACTAACCACCAACAATTACCTAACTAAATGTGGAGTCTTTTCGGGCTCGGGGTATTTGTAGTCCGCGATCGCCTCTCGTTCCGCTTTAATAATTCGCAAAGCCCCCACCAGATGCTCCAACATATCTATGTGGGCGGGGGTAAAGTGGATGCTAAAGCCTTCCCCATCCCGCGCGTAGCCCGGGCATACCAGAGAAGCTGAATTTTGTTCCTCGTGGGTTGCTATGTATAGCCAATCCTCCTCTTCTAGTTTGTAGTGAGTGTCGGTCCAGGTTCTCAGCATCGCGGTCTCTCCTCATCTTCTTTAGCTTTAAGCGGGCCCTGACTTGAATGGCCTTCTAGTAATGGTCCATTCGTTCATGGCCATTTTGGGTTTTAACGCTATATATGGCGTGTTGGCTTGCTTCAGTCCGCAGTCAACCCTACCCATAGCGGGATTGCTACATTGATTTTTTAATCAACTACTATCATAGTAGCTGGTGTTGATTAAAACGTCAAGTAAAAGTTGAAATTTTAGTCAAAAAAGCTTAAAATGCTTACAGGAGGTAAGATACCGTGGAAAAAAGTTTTGGAAAGCTAATCAAAGAAGCGCGGAAGGACAGGAGTTACTCTCAACGAGAGTTGGCCCTGCTCTTAGGAGTGGACTTCACTTATTTGTCCAAGCTGGAAAACGACCGGGCCGACTACGCCCCTAAAGAGGACGTCATTCGAGCCTTGGCCAGAAATCTAAGTTTAGACGAAGAGGAGTTAATCTTCTTAGCCGGCAGGATTCCCCAGAAGTACGAACAGCTACTCAAACAGAATCCCAAAGAACTGCTGGCACTGTTCCGCCGAATGGAGAACAATCCCGATTTTGCACAAGAAATATCTCGAATCACAAGAGAGAGAAAACGAAGGTGAGTATTTTAAAACCATATCGCTTCTATCCGAAAGACTCTATCGAACGTAGGGCAAACGAGATTTTGTGGCGGATGCAATCCGCAGCGAATGTTGCTCCCAAATGGCCGCTAGAGCCATCTTTAGTAGCAGACTTTCTTGATTTGGGAGTAGTTTGGGACAAAATCGAACCCGACGAAAACGGCGCGATCGCCGCCAGAATTCTGCCGGCCGAGAGACTCATCGAGATCGACGAAGAGACTCTGGAGAAACCGCCAGGTTTCCCAGAATCGACCCTTGCCCACGAGATCGGTCATTGGGTACTGCACGTCAACCAAGACGAAGCGGATGGCATCGTCAAACAGTTAGAACTAGATCTAGGTAATTTTGGCGATCGCGCAGAGTCCCAAAAGCCATTTGTTTGTCGCGGCCCTAGCGGCAGTAAAATCGAATCTATAGAATGGCAAGCTCAATATTTTGCCAGTTGTTTGTTAATGCCCAGGCAAATTTTGCTCGATAAAATCAAAGGCAAAGATTTAATGAAATGGTCTCACCTTTATTCTCTTAAAGAAGAATTCGGTGTGACCATTTCTAATTTAACCCATCGCCTGCAAGATTTAGGCTTGATTTCGATTCCGAAAGGAAGCAGAACAATTTATCCCGGTTCTGCCAAAATGGAGGGACAAAAAAGGCTTTTTGGATAGAGTGCGATCTTTTAACTGGAGGGAGCGCGTCACTTTTGAAGCAAACCAAACATTTACAGCTTTTTGGAACTAGGAGACGTTGGCACGAAAAGTTTTTTTTGCCCCAAAAAGTGACGCAATCCCCTTTGTAACCTATCTCCAAAGTCTCATTCTTGATTCAATAATTGCTGTAATTAACAACCAACAACCAACAACTAACAAC
>JAXHVR010000178.1:6186-8484 GCA_034189005.1 Cyanobacteriota bacterium
AACAACTAACAACTAACAACTAACAACTAACAACTAACAACTAACTATTCCCCCTAAGAATATCCTTTGTCCTCAAACATTTCTTCGCAAGAAACCTGTTTAATCTCTCTGAGTCCCAAAGTTTCTAAATAAGACATCCACTCAGTCGGAGAATCTTCTATTTCCAACGCACCTACTACCCGGGCAACGCTAGCTATCCAAGGAAGAGTAGAAATTTTATATCCCTGCCAATCCGTATCTAAACTCAACCAATCAGGCAAGCTATTGGGGTCAAAATTAGTTGATAATTTCCAGCTAGCTCGGAAACAATACATCGGCTCTTTTCTAGACATAATCGAGTAAATGAAAAAAAGCAAAGGTCGCGTACGACTTTAACAAACTTACTTATTTTTTGCCAGCAGATAGAGTCAACTCTTTAGCCAGACGCTGTTGTAAATCAGCCATCAGGTTTTGACCGCTTCTGCGGGCTTCCCAGGTTCCCCAGGCTATAGCTCCTATTTCCCATTGCCCCTGGATAAAATCTTCATCTTCTGAAATCGTTCCAGTATAATAGATAGAGCCTTGCCGTCTGGTGAGGTAGCGCTTAGTAAAACTAACCCTGCGTCCGATAACCTCGCCGCTTATGCTCGCTTCTCCTAAATAATTGTCATCTAATATATTGCCAGTCAAAGCATTACCAGTTTGAAGCAGGGTAGCTTCAAACCGGGTAGGATTTTCTTCCTGCCAATAAGTTCCCAACCAACTACCGCTTAAGTCTGCCATTGGATTTCTATAGTAATAGTTTGTTTTTGACCGCAGAACTCTTTATGTTCTTGGGTCTTAACAAAAGTTTAATCTATATTCCTTAGATTTGACAAGCTCAAACCAACTCGGATATGCTAGGATTGTTGATGGTTTAGGTCTCAAGCGAGGGAAATTGAAAATTGGAGACTGGGCAGGTTTATAACCCTAGCCCCTGCATATCGACTATTTCCCAGTAAAGCTTGTCCCTCTTTTAAGAGATGAAATAAAATCTTAAAAGTAGAATGTTAAATGTCTCGAACGACAAAAAAACTCAAACTAAAAGGTACTCAGCTCCAAACAGACAATTTATGAAACCCCAGCTTGATGCTTTTGAAATACTCGTTCAGTCGGCACCCGGCACTTCTGGTTGGCATTGGATTTTATCTAATCCTACTCCAAAAATTACTAAAGGTGTCCTGTCGCGTCCCGAGCAACCGGGGTTGACCCCCGGTTACGAACCTAAGTTTTTATTAAAAATGGCCCCAGGTGCTAGTAGGCAGCTAGGAGATTCCGTGCCGATGGTTGTTAAAGCAGGGGTTTTTATAGCTAAAGTCGGGTCTAGTTCGGTCGCGCCCGTTTATGTTTTGTTTCAGTTTGGGGGTAGCGATCGCATATATCAAGTTTGGATCGATAGTCATGCAGGGGACGACCTGCCTTCTCCTTTGTACCGCCTTCAAGAAATGCCTTATTTGAGTTTTTTGTTAATTGAAGAGCGATCGCAACCAGAGCGAGTTATTAACATAGAGAATAAAATTGACTGGGCTAAATTAACGGCAAAAGTTGAAACCGTGCCAGCTTGGAATAAGGCTGCTTTTCAAGCGGCAAAAGTTACAGCGCCTTCAGTACGGGAACTGTGGGAAAAAAAAATAGAGCAAACGGAAGCATCGGAGGCGATCGCTCTTTTAAACGATCGCTTTCGCAAAGGCGATCGTAGTTTGGGCGAATACAAACTCAGCAGACAGATACTAGCATTACCCAAACACAAACAAAAGCAACTATTTAAAGACCTACACGAGTTTTCCGATTTTAACTACGAAAACGATCCTGGTGGCGAACGCAAACAAGGCGCGATCGCTATGGATGGTGTAACATATATTTGGAAGATTGATTATCTCGATCTCAGCATGACCATGCTCTCTGAAGACCCCAGCGATGCGAACCAGACCACAAGAATTTTATCTCTTATAAGAAAAGATGAAACATCTTTTTAATCTATTTCTCTTCTCGAACAAATTACTTATTGTAGTTTTAGTAATTGTAGGTTAGGTAGAACGCAGTGGAACCCAACAATACTAGCTGTAGTTATTAGACATTTTAATTTGGGGACTCCCCTGAAGCAGGCAAGATACCATCTCATAAATTCCCAAAAAAAAAGCGCCCTCCAAAACTGGAGAGCGCTTTTTTAATTAATCAATTGAAATGATTAAAGATTAACCTTTGATAGCAGGTGCTTCTTCAGCACTAGCCAAGTCTAAGGGGAAGTTGTGAGCGTTGCGCTCGTGCATAACTTCCATA
>JAXHVR010000179.1:0-8203 GCA_034189005.1 Cyanobacteriota bacterium
TGTTCCAGATGTCTAATTAATTTTGCACGGGTACTTAATCCTTCGACCAGTGGAGCAACTCCCGGGGGACGCGATCTCGGAAATGGTGGTAAGTAATTAATAATTAATAATTAATAATTAATATAGCGATTATTGAATCGGTGAAGTACACCCCGCTGGATCCACCATTATCCCCCTTAAAAAGGGGGACTTAGAACTGTTCCGGCTCCCCCCTTTTTAAGGGGGGCAGGGGGGGATCGTTCCGAATGTACCTCATGGATTCAATAATTGCTATAATTGTCGGGCGTTCGTCATCGGGGGGGCGATGAAGGGTTAATAAAGGCCCAGACAGCTAGTAAATTTTTGAACAAAAATGTCCCATGCACGACTGCTCAGTCTGGATGCCTGTCTTACCATTGGTGCCGACATTCACCCCGAAAGCGCTACCTCCAATAACCAGGGAAAAAGAATGACTACAGCACAAAATATTAAATACAAATATCAGTTTCAAGGTCCGATAGACTTTAGGAACCCTACCTATCTCAACAGAGAAATAGATGGAGAATTATTAGCCGCTTTGAAAAAGGGCTATTTTTGCTATGTATTGGGTTCCTTGCACTCCGGTAAAACTAGCTTGATGCTAAAAGCTATAGAATTACTAAAAGCAGAAAATCATGTTTGCGTCGCCCTGGATTTTACTAAAGTAAAAAATAATCTTATTTCCGTAGAAGAATGGTACGAGGGGGCAATTTTAGAGTTAGAAACCGTTTTCGACCTCTCCAAAAAATCTATAGATTTATGGTGGTCGCAAAAGGAATATATCTCTGGGGTAGAAAGATTGATTGTTTTTATTGAAGAAGTTCTTCTGCCCAACGCCCAAGAAAAAATAGTAATATTTATAGATGGAATAGACGACGATCGCAGCCTAAATAGTCCCTTAGAAGATATCTTTGCTCTAATCGAATATTGCCATCTGGAAAAAAGTAAAAATTTAAAATTACAGCGATTAACATTTGCTTTATTCGGAGAAAGCATTCCCGAGGATATTCAGAAGTTGGGTAAATCTTTCCAATTAAACAACTTTGACTGGAAACAAGTCCAGCCACTCATAAAAGGATTGGAAGGTAAAGTAAAAAACCCGGAAGCAGTTATGGGGGAGATTTTGTATTGGACTGAAGGGCAGCCTTTTTTAACCCAAAAAGTTTGTAAGTTGGTGGAAAATTATGTGGGAGATAGCTATTTAGGAAACGGCGCGGAATCAGAGGGCGACGAAGCTGGTTTAGTAGAGGATTTAGTCAAGATTTGCCTAATAGAAAAGTGGGAATCTCAGGACGAACCGCCGCACTTAATAAGAATAGGCGATCGCCTCCGGGACGAACAGAGAAATCCCCAAAGTTTGTTAAAGCTATATCAACAAATTTTGAATCCGCCGTTAGAGTTGAAGCTGCAAAACTCTAAAGGCAATAAGGTAGGGAATATGGCAGAGAACACTGCGGAAAAAAAACAATTAATCGCCGCAGGGTTGGTCGGAAATAAAGAAGGAATCTTAAAGGTAAACAATCCCATTTATGAAGCAGTCTTTAACGAAGAGTGGGTCAAAAAAGAATTAGAAAAACTGTCAAAAATGTTTCAAGCCCCAGGAGAAGAAAGGAGCAAAAATTCCCAACAATCTCTCGGAATTCCTACAGAAAAAAAATCTTCTAGCCAGGGAGAAAGTTCGCCAAATATCTCGGAAGCCGAAACAGCAAAACTAGAAAAAGCAAAGCGAAAAATAAAAATAGCGGTAGCGGGATTAGCGGCCTTATCCATAGCAGCAGCAACGGGAGTAGTGTGGGCGAGAGAAGTTTTTAAAAACACCCAACAGCAACTGCAAACCACAGAAAACAAACTAGAACGAGCCCAAAAAGAGCTACAAGAAGCCCAAGAAGGAACAAAATTAGAACAGCAAGGAGTAAGCGCCTTGCGACAGTTCGAGTTTGCAGAAATAGAAGCATTATTATCAGCAATGGAGGCGGGGCAGCAATTAAAAGAAATAGTAAAAAGCGATCGCCCCCTGGCAGAATATCCAGCGATCGCCCCCATATTTACCCTCCAGCAAATTCTCCAAAACATCCACGAACGCAACCAAATTAAAAACATCAAATACATCCGCTTTAGTCCCAAAGGCGAAATACTTGCAGCAATAGGTACGGACGGCACGGCCCGCATCTTAAAACCATCCGGCCAACTCATAGCCGAACTCAAAGGACACCAAGGCCCAGTATCAGACATAACCTTCAGCGCCGACGGCAAATCCCTTGCCACCGCTGGAGAAGACGGAACGGCGCGAGTCTGGGATCTCTTCGGTAAAGAAATAGCCCTACTAAAGGGCCATGAAGGCAGCCTTTGGGATGTGTCCTTTAGTCCCGACAACAAACGCCTGGCGACGGCGGGAGAAGACGGGACCGCCCGCCTCTGGGATCTCTCCGGCAAACAAATAGCCCAATTAAAAGGCCACGAGGGTCGCATCTTAGACGTAGCCTTTAGCGCCGACGGTCAAAGACTAGCCACCGCAGGTTGGGACGGAACTGCCAGGATCTGGAGTACGCGATCGGGCAAACAGTTAGCCCGCCTAAAAGGCCACGAAGGCAGCGTCGAGAGAGTAACCTTCAGTCCCGATAGCCAAAGGTTAGTCACAGCAGGTTGGGACGGCACAGTTCGCATCTGGAGTAGAACCGGTAAGCTATTAACCAGACTAAAAGGACACGAAGGCGGTGTCTGGAACGTCAGTTTTAGCCCAGACGGCAAGCGACTAGCTACTGGAGGAGAAGACGGAACGGCCCAGATATGGAATATTTCTGGAAAGCAAATAGCTAAACTCCAAGGACATCAAGGCATCGTTAGCAGTATCAGTTTCAGTCCCGATGGAAAAAGTCTGGCAACGGCGGGCAGCGACGGTACGGTTCGCTTGTGGGAATTAGACGGCAACTTGTTGGGAGAGTTGAAGGGGCATCAAGGTCGCGTTTGGGAAGTTAGTTTTTCTGCGGGAGAAATGCTGGCTACCACTGGTGAAGATGGCACTGCTAGAATATGGCAACTCTCCAGGGAGAGTATGACGGAAATTAAGGGCGATCGCTCTATGTTCGCCAACGTCAGTTTCAGCCCCAAGGGCAACTTAATAGCGACTGCTGCCTTGGATGGCACCGCCCGCATATGGGATACATCGGGGAAAGCTTTATCCAGATTTCAAGGATATTTGGGACTTTTCGGCGACATCAGTTTTAGTCCCGACGGACAACGCATCGCTACCGCAGGGGATGACAGTCCCCCTCGCTTATGGAAGATTTCCGGCGAAGAGTTGGTAAGCTTGGAGGGACATGAGGGCAGGGTTCTGGGAGTTAGTTTCAGTCCCGACGGGCAGCGAGTTGCCACTGCTGGCAGGGATGGTAATGCCCGCATTTGGGATAGTTCGGGGAAAGAGCTAGTTGTGTTGGAGGGGCATGATGGTCCTGTTTGGGATGCGATCTTTAGCCCCGACGGGCAACGACTGGCGACGGCGGGGGAGGATGGTAGTGCGAGAATCTGGAATAGTTCGGGCCAACAGTTGATGGAGTTGAGGGGAAACGAGGGGCGTATTAATAGCGTCAGTTTTAGCCCCGATGGGTTGACTTTGGCTGCTGGTGGCAGCGATGGAGTGGTTTGGTTTTGGGATACTCGCGGCGCGATCGCCCAGTCTGTGGGGGAATTAAGGGCCCATCGCGGCAGCGTAGAGAAAGTTGCTTTTAGTTCCGACGGACAGCGGTTGGCGACTAAGGCGGATGATGGGACTATTCGTATTTCGGATATTGCCGGACGTCCGATCGCTCAATTTGAGGGAGGTAAGAGTTTTACCCCCGATGGCGAGTTGGTGGCGACTTTGGAAAATGGCGGGTTAAAGTTATGGTCCGTAAAGGAATTAGATGAGTTATTGGCAGGAGGTTGTCTGTGGCTTGAGGATTATTTTGTTACTCATCCCCAGAAGTTAGAAGAGTTGAAAGTTTGCAAAAGCGATCGATAGGTTTTTAGGAAATTGGGAATTGGAAACCGTCAATAAGACTGTTTTATTGGTCTGCCCGAATATAGCTTATCTATTTTTGCCAAGCTTTATACTCGGTCTATTAAACAAATAAAAATGTATTGCACCCTAATAGCTTTCTTCTTTACCGTTGATTTTTAGCAAGGCAAGGCTTGCTTGGGGGCGACACAAAAAAACAGCCTATCGATCGCTTTGTCACTTTTGCTCGGAATTATTTTCTGAATTTATTTCAGTGGTTTCCACCTTTGACTCGTTAGGTTCCTCGGGACGAGACCCGGGTGCATCTGTCTCTGCTATTTGTTTTTTCACGAAAAAGCCACCAAGAACTGACAAGAGCAGGCCCAGCATAGTCCCCGGTTCGGGAAGTTGCTGGGGAGATTGCTGTTCGGTATCTGGAAGTGGTGTTGACTGAGATTTAGCGGGCTTAACTTCGGTTAAGATGGCTAAACTCAAGGTCGCAGCAGTTAGGACAATGATTGCTCTTTTAATCGAGCTTTTCATAAAACAACGCTCCTGATTTTGAAGTTGGTTAGTTATATTATCAGCGAAAGAACGCTTATTGTCAAGGGGTGTATCGGGAGCATCGGGGGAATGTAGAAACCCAAAAACTGAACGATTTTTGGTAATGGGTAATAGGTAATGGGTAATAAAATATTTTATTTTTGCAAAGATGAAATGCTCCCGGTGTATCTTAATGGCTTAAGTTAATTAATTGTTAAAATTTTAACTATAGCAAGCCGTAGATCGTTCGTGATATTTTAGAAACCCGGTTTCTTGAAGAAACCGGGTTTCTGGCCCCCAAATTTTTCATAATCCCTGCACGGATTGCTATATAAATCAAAAGCCATAAAATTAGACGCGAGGGCAGGGCCAAGTATTAGAATGCTGTTGCCCCTAAAGTTCTTTTTTTCAAAAACTATAACAATCCGTGCAGGATTTGTTGCATATGACAATACCTTCGCCTGATGGCGGTAAAATACCATTAGTAGGTTGGGTCAAGGACAGCGTAACCCAATATTTTCGTAGCAAAACCCGACAAAGATGTTGGGTTTCGCGCTCGCTACACCCAACCTACAAGAAAGTGGCGAAGATATTGATATTAGAAACCCGGTTTCTTTGAGAAACCGGGTTTATGGCTCCAGAATTTTGCTTTGCCTCCGCACGGATTGCTATATAACAACTAACAACTAACTACTAACTATTTCCAATATGGAATACTTCTTCATGTTAACGGGATTTATAATGGCATCTTATTCCCTAGTGTCTAACGATGTCATTCAAACCTTGGGAACTTTTTTAAGCTCTAATAAAGAACGACCTTGGTGGTTCCTCTGGCTGTTTTCCTGTCTGATTTTAACTGCTATATTTATTTTTGGATGGTTGGCTAATAACGGCGACATTTCTTACGGAAGACTGCAACTAATTCCTTTTCCCGAACAGTTTACCTGGGTGTATTTAGTACCGCCAATAGTTTTAGTAATTTTAACTCAATTGGGAATTCCAGTCAGCACGACCTTTTTGATTTTAACGGTTTTCGCTCCCCAAGCTTTAAACAGTATGTTAATTAAATCCCTGCTGGGATACGTTCTTGCCTTGGTAACGGGCATTGTTATTTATAAATTTGTTGCTAGAGGTTTAGAAAGTCATTTTTTAGAGGATAAGGAGGGAGAAATTCCTCGTTATTGGATTGTCTTGCAATGGTTATGTACTGCTTTTTTATGGAGTCAATGGCTGATTCAAGATATGGCGAATATTTTCGCCTATCTACCTCGAAGGTTGAGTTTGTCTTGGCTGATATTTTCTTTAGCAATAATTATAGCTTTGCATGGGATTCTGTTCTACAGAAGGGGGGGTGAAGTTCAGAAAATTGTCACGAGCAAAACTAACACCCAGGATATTCGTTCGGCTACAATAATTGATTTTATTTACGGTTCTATCTTGGTATTTTTCATCCAGTTAAGCAGGGTACCCATGAGTACCACTTGGGTTTTCATCGGACTATTGGGAGGAAGAGAATTGGCAATCACTTTGAACAGTGAAATTAGACCCTTGAAAGAAACTGGTAAGATAATTGCAGGAGATAGTTTGAAAGCGTTAATAGGTTTGATTGTTAGCGTTCTCCTAGCTTTTGGACTTCCTTTAATAGAAAAAGCCATCGGTTAGGGAAATTGGGAGGGAGCGCGTCAGCTTTGAAGCGAACCAAAAAGTGGTTGCTTTTTGTTAGTTGTTAGTTGTCAGTTGTTAGTTGGCAGGAAAAATCAGATTACACTCGCGCTACGCGCTCCCAATTAAGATTCTTTTATAATGGAAGCTGCTAAGTGGGAGCTATGCTCTATCTTTTCCTTTGGGGCGTATTTTGCCTCTGAGGCAAAATACGACGATTTTTAGTTTTTAGAAACGGGAGCGATCGCCCCCAACATACATAACTTTTAACTATATGAACTTACGCAGTCTGATACCGCTATTCGACCCCGACGTTCGGGAATGGGGAATAGAAGCCCGCTTATTACGCTGGTTAACTTTCCTCTGGTTATTCATAGGATTGATCGTATTATTTTCCGCTTCTTATGCTAGCGGCAGCGTCGAACGGGGAGATGGTCTCTACTACTTCAAGCGACAACTGATTTGGGTTGTAGTCGGCATGACGGGATTCAATTTTGTTATTTATACCCCCATCTCGAAAATGTTGCAGGCAGCGAAAGTGGGACTCGCGATCGTATTAGTATTGCTGTGCTTGACCTTAGTCCCCGGACTGGGAACCACTATCAACGGTGCCACCCGCTGGATATCTGTTGGCGGCATTCTCATTCAGCCTTCTGAATTGATGAAACCCTTTCTCGTACTGCAAAGCGCCCGTTTTTTCGCTCAATGGGACCGGCTGAGTTGGACGGTTCGCTTAATTTGGCTGGGAATCTTTGCTTTAGTGCTGTCAACAATTTTGCTGGAACCAAATCTCAGTACCACCGCCCTTTGCGGCATGACTTTATGGTTAATAGCTTTGGCGGCAGGATTACCTTACTCTTATCTGGGGGGAACTGCTTTAGGAGGGGTGCTGACAGCTACTCTGAGTATCAGTATTAAGGAATATCAACGACGGCGGGTTTTGTCTTTTATGAACCCTTGGGCGGATCCTATCAATGATGGCTATCAATTAATCCAAAGTCTGCTGGCGGTTGGTTCTGGGGGCGTTTGGGGAACTGGTTTGGGCTTATCCCAGCAAAAACTGTATTTTCTACCGATTCAATATAGCGATTTTATCTTTTCTGTATATGCCGAAGAGTTTGGCTTGGTGGGTGGTTTGGTATTGTTGTTTTTGTTGAGCGCTTATGCAACTTTAGCTTTGAGAGTTGCGATTAAAGCTAGTCGGATAGAACATCAACTGGTAGCGATCGGGGTGATGGTGGTGATGGTGGGGCAGTCGCTATTAAATATTGGCGTTGCTACTGGTGCTTTGCCTACTACTGGTTTGCCTCTGCCGCTGTTTAGTTATGGGGGCAGTTCGATGATCGGTAGTTTGTTGTTAGCGGGGTTGTTGATTAGAGTAGCGAGGGAAAGCAGCCAAGCGCAGGTGGTGTTTATTGATGGCGATCGCCTCGATCGCAGCCGGCGGCGAAGCAATTAATAATGCATCGACAAGTGTTTGCTTCGCGAATTGGATTGAGATTTACCGCCAGATAATCCTCTTTCTATAGATTCCGCCACTCGATAAGCCATCGGTGGCGGTACCGCATTTCCAATTTGCCCCAATGCCATATAAACGGCACCAGATATCTGCCATTCCTCGGGAAAACCTTGCAAAATTCCGCAGTCAGCTACCGATAAGCGAAAATGACCGTTTTTGGCAACAAATAAACGCGCTTTTTCTCGGTTTTCTGCCACGCCGTTCGGCCAAAGAAGCAACTTTTCCCAAGCCTTTTGCGCCGAAACGCTGCTCAAAATCGATGTCGTATGGCGAGGGCCGGTCAAGGCACTTCTAATAGTAGGCGATAAAGCATCAAATCCTATATCCGCTAAACCTAAAGCTTCCCTAACTCCCATGCAGCGTTGCAGTTTTTCGGGTGAGTTCAAATCATCAAATAAGTTAAGTTGAACTGGTTTGTTAGATTTATCTGTAGGTAAATGATGCCAATAATGAGTAGGTAATGGCGGCCGATATTTAGCCATAATTTT
>JAXHVR010000018.1:0-44341 GCA_034189005.1 Cyanobacteriota bacterium
ATTGTTCTCTGGTTCGGTAAGCTTGCTCGTAGTAATCGCTTTAGCGATTTAGATATGACTTTGGGAAAATCGCTGAAGCGATTACTACGAACAGCTTGCTTTAGCGATTTAGATATGACTTTGGGAAAATCGCTGAAGCGATTACTACGAACAGCTTGCTTTAGCGATTTAGATATGACTTGTGGGAAAATCGCTGAAGCGATTACTACGAACAGCTTGCTTTAGCGATTTATATCTGACTTGTGGGAAATCGCTGAAGCGATTACTACGAACGATCGCTAAGTAAGGATAAAGTCGCGGGGTTTCGATGATAGTTGATTTCATTTGTTTTGTTTTCCATGAGATTTTTGTTTATAGCCAGCCGTAGATCGTTCGTGATATTTTAGAAACCCGGTTTCTTTGAGAAACCGGGTTTCTGGCCCCAAAATTTTTCATAATCCCTGCACGGATTGCTATATTAATCTGCTTCGGTTATTTGTAGGGAGTAAGCGGCTTACTCCCAGGATTTTTAAGAGTTTTGAAAGTAGGGGCAGGGAATAAGATTTTTGTCTTTGTCCTCGCAAACCTTCGTTTGGGAATTTTCTTCGCTGAGGATTTTAACTGCTTCTGGGGGGCGATCGGCAGTAAAAGGTTTAGAGGCTGTTAGTTTGGCAAAGATAGATAGCAACGAAAACAACGCGCATAATGTTGCTAATTTGGCAGTTTTTGGTAGAATGCTTCCTGGAGTATTCATAATCTTTGAATTCCTCTTAATCGATCTGTTTAACTATCTCCAGATTAGTGTCAATATATAAAATTGAAAACAGAAAAAAGTAAGGTATTAATTACCTGGATATCTAAGCAAAATCGGGTTAAGTAAGGATTATGCAAGAAGTATGTTAAAGTAAGCAATTTAGTTTGATACTTGTTTGCTAAAGTTTTTTAGCTATAATGATTGGGAAATCTATAAGTCGGAGTTATCTATGAACTGTGAAGAAGCCTTAACAGTTGCAGATGCGGCCGTCTATAACAAGACGGGAACACACTTGAGCGATCTAGAATGCACTGTGCTTGAAATGATTTGCCAAGATTGTGAATATTTAGATATAGCTGTATCCACTAGCTATTCCCCTACTTATATCGAAAAGGATGTTGGTCCCAAATTGTGGCGTAAGCTTTCAGAAGCTTTGGGGGAAAAGGTGAAGAAAAAGAATTTTCGCAAAGCACTGGAGCGGTACGCACGAGCCCGTAATGCATCATCGCTAGTGCTAGAGCAAGAATTCCCAAATCGTCCGCTGGCTCAGAACTCAAATTTGTATATCAAGCGCTCTCCTATTGAAGAGATTTGTTACCAGGAGATTTTGAAGCCTGGTTCTCTAATTAGAATTAAAGGGCCCGGGAAAATGGGTAAAACTTCTCTATTGCACCAGATTTTGCAGCACGCAGAAGGGGAGGGCTATCGAACAGTGCGGGTTCGCTTTCAAAACATGGAAAGCGCCACATTTGATAACTTTGATAAGTTTTTAAAGCAGTTCTCTGCTAATGTCGCTAAAGCTCTCGGTTTGGAGCCAGAGATAGATCGCTTTTGGGATGAGGAGCTTTTTGGCAACGTATCTAATTGCACGACCTATTTCCAGGGGTATTTGTTCGAGAAAGTAAAAACTCCTCTGGTCTTGGCATTGGATGAGTTTGAGCGACTCTTCGAGCATGAGAAAATTGCTAAGGACTTTTTCGCCCTCCTGCGAAGCTGGCACGAGGAACCTAATAATCTGGATATCTGGCAAAAACTGCGACTGGTGGTAGTTCACTCCACGGAACCTTACATTGAGTTCGATATTAATAAATCGCCGTTTAATGTCGGGTTGCCAATTCAGTTGCCTGAGTTTGAGTTGGAGCAAGTGCAGGAGTTGGCCCGGCGTTGCGGACTGCATTGGACGACAAGCTCGCAGGCTGAGAGACTAAGGGTCATGTTGGGAGGGCATCCTTATCTGTGGCAACTTGCTTTCTATTACCTGCGGCGTGGGGATTTGCAGCTAGAAGATTTGTTGGAAAAAGCCCCTACTCAAGAGGGAATTTATGGCGACCATTTACGAGATTTGTCGGAACTGGTGAATCGTTCCCCCCTGCGGGAAGCCTTTAGACAGGTCTTGGAAACAAATGAAGGCACACAATTAGAACCCAACTTAGCCTATCAGTTAGAAAGACTGGGCATAGTGCGGATAGAGAAAAATCATGTTAGAGTGACTTGTGAATTATACCGACGCTATTTTTGCAATAATTTGTTCAATTCCTATTAGCAACCGATCGTTCGCGATATTTTAGAAACCCGGTTTCTTTGAGAAACCGGGTTTCTGGCCCCCAAATTTTTCTGGGTCCCTGCACGGATTGCTATAGCAACTTATTATCATTAATAATTGAGATAACCATGACAAACAACTCAGCATCTGACTATTATCAAGTAGGTGGCAGTCTCAAGTTTGACGCGCCTAGCTATGTAGAACGGCAAGCAGACGAGAAACTTTATAATGCTCTGAAAAGGGGTAAGTGTTGCTATGTGCTTAATTGCCGGCAAATGGGCAAATCTAGCTTGCGAGTTCAGATTATGCAACGGTTGAAAAAAGAAGGGGTAAATTGTGCTTCTATAGATTTTTCTAAAATGGGAACCGAACATCTTACTCCCGATTGGTGGTATAGGGGAGTAATGAATGAATTGTGGAGAGGGTTCGACCTCTTAGAAAAAGTAGATTTAAAAAAATGGTTGCGGGATCTAGATTTTCTAGCTCCCCAAAAGCAATTAGATCGGTTTATTGAAGATGTAATCCTGGCAAGTTTTCCCGGTCAACAGATCGTTATTTTTATCGACGAAATTGATAGCGTTCGTAGCTTGGAATTCTCTGTCGATGATTTTTTTGCTCTAGTTCGTGCTTGTTATAACCAGCGGGTTGACAATGAGGAGTACGATAGATTGGGGTTTGCCATGTTTGGTGTGGTCAAGCCCTCGGATTTGATTCGACAGACAAAGCGCACGCCTTTTAATATTGGGATCGAAATTGAATTAACGGGCTTTAAGATCGACGAAATTAAAGCATTAGTATGGGGTCTTACAGAGAAAGTAAAACAGCCTAAAAACGTTCTGGAAGAGATTTTAAAATGGACTGGCGGTCAACCGTTTCTTACTCAAAAAATTTGTCAGCTAGTAGCTACATCGGAGGGATATATTGCTCGGGGCGAAGAGACTAAATCAATCGAGATGCTAGTAAAAAGGAGGGCGATCGAGAATTGGGAATCTCAGGATACACCAGAGCATTTAAAAACAATACAAAATCGCCTGCTACCTAAGAATAAGGATAAAGATCCGCGTAGCGCCTGGGAGAGACAAAAAGAAGAGCAACGTATTGCCGAACTGTTGGAAATTTATCAGGAAATTTTGAAAAATGGAGAAGTGTCCGCAGATTATAGTTACGAACAAATGGACTTACAACTATCGGGATTAGTAGTCGAAGAACTGGGAAAATTAAAACTATATAACCGCATTTACGGAGAAGTTTTTGACGAAAAATGGGTTAACCAGGCATTAAAAAATCTCTGTCCCTTTAGTCAAAATGTAGCAGCTTGGGAAGACTCAAAATTTAAAGATCGCTCCAGGCTTTTACGCGGAAAGGCATTAAAAGAGGCAAGACTTTGGGCGGACAATAAAACACTAAGCGAACTAGATCGTAAGTTCTTAGATGCTAGCGATCGCAGCGACAAACTAGAACGAAAACGAAAAGGGTTACTGTTTGGAGGTTTGGTGGGAGCGATCGCTGCTATCGGTGTCATGGCTTGGCAGATCTGGCGCATCCCACAGGATCGTTCGATTGAAATTGCTACTGAGTTAGCCAAACAGGCAGAAGAAATAATAAATAGCAACCCCGATAACTTAACCCGCAGTATGTTGCTGGCTATAGAAGCCGATCGCCGAGCCCCTTCTGTAGAAAAAGCAGGAGAAATCCTGCAGCAAGGATTAAACTTGCTTCCCTATCCTATTACTCCACCTCTGAAGCACCAAGAAAGGATAAATAAAATTGCCTTTAGCCCCGACAGTAAATATCTAGCAACTGCCAGCGATGACAATACCGCACGGGTATGGAACGCTGAGACTGGCCAACCGTTGGGGAACCCCCTAAAACATGATGATGCCGTAGCGGACGTTGTTTTCAGCCCAGATAATAAATATATAGCTACGGCAAGTTGGGACAATACTGCCCGGGTTTGGAATACCTTTACCGGGGAACGATCGATGCAACTAGAGCATCAAAATGCCGTACTGGCTGTGGCTTTTGCTATTGGTGAAAATGTTAAATTCATAGCGACGGCCAGTAACGATAAGACTGCTCAACTCTGGAATTTTTCTACAGGCGAGAGATATAACCCTCTCAAACATGATAAAACCGTTCTAGCGATCGCCTTCAGCCCCAATGGTCGCTACCTAGCGACGGCCAGTGCTGACCGGACCGCACGAGTCTGGGATACCTACCGCGACTCCGAACTGGCGAAATTCCCTCATCCTCGGCCCGTAGTGGCGATCGCCTTCAGTCCCGATGGTAAATACATAGCCACCATCAGCAACGATAACATGGCCCGAGTCTGGGAATGGCCTGCCACCACCAACGAACCAGCAATGGGATTTGAACAGGATGGAACTGTAAATGCGATCGCCTTCAGTCCCGATGGTAAATACCTAGCTACCGCCAGCAGCGACAATACCGCCCGGGTGTGGGATTTGACAAACGAGCAGCAAGTAGTCTCCCTCGACCACGAGGCTAGCGTACATGGTGTCACCTTCAATACCGATGGTCAGTACCTTGCTACGGCCAGCGGGACTAACACTGCCCGAGTTTGGAAGGTGGACGGCGGCCAAGAAGTGGCACGACTCAACCATCAGGACCGGGTAAGAGCGATCGCTTTTAGCCCCGATGGCCAGTACCTTGCTACGGCCAGCGAGGACGGCACGGCCAGGCTGTGGAATCCGTGGCCTAAGAACATAAATGATGATGAAGAAGCGAGGGAAGAAGTTTGTCAGCGCCTAACCCGTAACCTGACCATTCAAGAGTGGGAAGAATATCTGCCCGGCCAGCCCTACCGTCCCACTTGTCCACTATAGAACTGACAGGCCCGGAGTTAGGGACTATTGGTCTCGGTTAATTTGATAAATATTTGTTACAAAAGCCAACAATTGAGGTAAAAACTAAGGGCTTGATTCTAATAGATAATAAGTAGGCTTTCCTTAATTGACAAGTTTCTAGTTCGCAAAATGTTCGATATAATACATCAAAAACAAGTTCGAGAGCTATGCTTTTAGGTAAATAGCCAAAAACTACTGAAAGTTATTCATAACCAGCGAGTGCATAATGAAAACTAACAATTCTATTTTATTTCGACGTGCTTATTTCGTAGTGTTTGTAATGCTTTTAACTGCACTTCTTCTTTATGTTGTTAAAACTTACAATACAACTAACTTTCCAAGCATTCCACCTACAGAACGGGTTATTCCTCCACCCCATAAATACAAATGGGAACCAACGCGGTTTAGCAGAGGAGAGCGGACTCTGTTTCCTGGAACGGGAAATTTTAATCGCGATCGCGGCATCAAAGCATTTGAAAAAGGAAATTACTCCGAAGCGCAAGATTTTTTCGATCGTGCTATGAATGCGGATCCTAACGATCCAGAAGTGCGTATTTATTACAATAATACCTTAGCCCGCCAACAACCAGATTTTTTGACTCTGGCAGCAGTAGTACCCGCTCACAACAACGAAGGTTCTGCGAAAGAAATGTTGCGAGGAGTAGCCCAGGCACAAGATGAATTCAATCAAGCTGCCTCCGACTCGGGGGGTCAATTCTTGGAAATTGTCATTGCTAACGATGGCAACGAGCCGGATATGTCAAAACAAGTTGCCCGAGAATTGGTTAAGGATACTAAAGTTTTGGGGATAATCGGACATAATGCTAGCAGTGCTAGCGAAGCAGCTTTAGTAGAATACGAAAAAGCAGGATTACCGATGATATCTCCCACTAGCAGCAGTACGGAGCTAAGTAGCGAGTTCTTTTTTAGAACAGTTCCTTCCGATGAAGCTACAGGTCAAAAACTAGCTGAATACGCTAAAGGAAAAGACTTCGATCGAGTAGTAGTTTTCTATAATCCTAAGAGCAGTTATAGCAAGAGCTTGCAGGATGCTTTCGATCGCAGCTTTCGAGCGTTGGGAGGTCGCGTTGTTCGCACTGTCGATTTGAACGACGAAGAGCTAAATGCTGATGAAGAAATTAGGATTTCTGTGGAAGAGGAGGGGGTAAAAGCTGTTGTTTTATTTCCAAACACCGATACAACTTCAGTTGCGGTAGAAATTGCCAAAGCTAATATCAGACTACCGGAGCAACAGCAGCTACAGCTATTTGGTGGAGATACTCTCTATAGCGGTAAAATTTTGAGTTCTGCTAAAGAAGCAGTGGCAGGTTTGATTTTAGCTATACCGTGGTTTGCCCGCTCTACTGAGCCAGAAGGAAAAAATTCAAGAGATTTTGCTTTAAATGCTGTAACAATGTGGGGAGCGGAGGTTAGTTGGCGCACGGCTACCAGTTATGATGCTACTTGGGCTTTAATAAGAGCTTTGAATTTAGGTTCTACCGAGTCGCCTTCTCGCGAAAGCGTATTTAAGGAGCTTCCCGATATTAAACTTGCATCAGAGCGGACTTCGGGGGATCAAATATTTGTCTTTTCTTCGAGGAAAGAGCGTCAAAGCGAACCGATCCTAGTCAAGGTAGTTTCAGGTACGGGAAGTCCGCAAGGGAGCGGATTTGGTTTTGAAAGGGTTGAGGAATGAAGAAAACAGAGAGGTTATGGTTGAGAACAGCTTTGCTAGGTAGGTTTCTGGGCAAAAGATTGCTTCGACTCGTTTAATGCTTTTCCCAGAAACTTAACTCATCTTTCTATCGCCTCGCAATGACAAAACAATGATGATAATGGGATGGTTTCCAAGAGCGATCTGGTTTTGTGCCATGGGAATTAAGAAACCCGGTTTTTTCGGCAAAACCGGGTTTCTCTTCGAGGGTTTTTTGCGATCGCGTTAACTAGAAACTTACGACAAAGGTGGAATAGAGAAGTAGGAAAATAAACGCAGGTCGTAGGTCGCAGTAGTAGTAGCGCGTCTAAGGTAAATTAGTGGGTAAAGCAAAAGTTCGTAGTAATCGCAAAGCACTATTTATCTATATCAATCGCGGAGCGCGATTACTACAAGCAAGCGGGCGGAGTCGGCCCACAATTTTAGCTGTGCAGCGCTAGTAGGAGCCATCGTAGGCGGTAATGCCGTAAGCAGTAGCGATCGCTACTGCTTCCTCCAGTAAGTCAGCAGTGGAAACCGTTGTCAGGAAATTTGAAGACTTTAAAAATGCTATTGTTACCACTGAAGTAGGGTGCATCTCAAGAATGAATAAAACCAATAATTTGACGCTTTTAGGCAACAGGCAAAGAGTGCTACAGGCAATAGGTAAAAGAGGTTTTAAGCGCCAAAAAATGTTTTTGCTTTCTCTGAGATGCTCCCCTGAAGTAGCTTATTGTTGGTGCGCTAACGTTGAAATTAAGAGTTTTTTTACTGGTAAAAAAGCGCAGTTATTGCCCGTGCAAAGTATAAGAAACCGGGTTTTTGCGAAAAACCCGGTTTCTGGCGCGCGACGGGGTTGGTGTTTTGTTCGCTACTTTTTATTGTTGGGTGAAGGTTCGCTGCACCCAACCTACCATTATTAGTTGCTACTGGGACTTGCTCGAAAAGTTAATCCGATCGCTCAATTGTCTTAAAGTTTGTGCCAGGGCAGGATCGCTATTTTGTAACTGAGCGATTTTATCGCAACTGTACAAAACTGTCGTGTGGTCTTTCCCGCCAAAAACCTCCCCAATTTTTGGCAAACTCAGATCCGTATGCTGCCGCATTAAATACATCGCCACTTGCCGCGCCTGACTGATTTCTCGCCTGCGAGAAGTGCTTTTTATATCCTCAACTGACACCTTTAAATATTCCGAAACTACCGTTATTACCGCCTCTGGGGAAGCCTCTATTTTTTCAGTTTGAGGATTCAACATCGGCGCGATATTTTCTACCGTCATCTGCAAACCAGAAATAGAAGTATAAGCCACCACCCGAGTTAGCGCTCCCTCTAATTCCCTAATATTAGAAGTGAATTTTGCCGCAATATATTCGATGACTTCCTTCGGCAAAATCGTATTTTCATACTCTGCCTTTTTCTGCAAAATTGCCATCCTTGTTTCTAAATCTGGGGGCTGAATATCCGCAATCAATCCCATAGAAAAACGAGAAGATAGACGCCGCTGCAAAGTAGGAATTTGTTGGGGCTGTCTGTCGGAAGCTAAAACTATTTGTTTCCCCGCTTCGTGGAGAGTATTAAAGGTATGGAAAAATTCTTCTTGAGTGTATTCTTTTCCTTCAATAAACTGAATGTCATCCACCAATAACACGTCTGCTGCCCGATAAAGGTCGCGAAACATTTGGATGCGATCGTTACGAATAGCGGCAATTAAATCGTTCGTAAATTTCTCAGTGGAGACGTAAAATATTTGAGAATCAGGAAACATTTCCAAACGATAATGACCGATCGCCTGCATTAAATGAGTCTTCCCCAAACCAACGCCGCCGCACAGAAATAAAGGATTAAATTCTCTTCCCGGATATTCCGCAACTGCCAAAGAAGCCGCGTGAGCCATGCGATTGTTCGGCCCCACTACGAAGCGGGAAAACATATATTTAGGATTGAGATTGGACGGCAGCCCTTCCCGGTTGCCGACATTTTCAGAGGCTTTAATAGTTCTCGGAGAAGGCCAAACCATACTCACATCGCCGTTGCTGGAGTTCTCATCTCCCCCCGCCGTGGTTAAATAAATTTCTACCCGACGCCCGAGAATTTCCCCCGCTGCATCCGCAATAGTTTTAAGATAATATTTTTGCAACCAATTCCTAGCAAAAGGGTTAGGAGTTCTAATAATTAAACAGTCATTTTCTAACTGTTCCGGTCTGGCTGTTTTTATCCATGTTTCAAAAGTCGGCCGCGACAGTTCTACTTGCAGAATTTCTAATACTTTTTCCCAGAGTTTTTCTAATTTTATTTCCACGGATAGCCTCTTTTAGTAATTAATAATTAATAATTAATAATTAATAATTATAGGATTTAGATACTCGCCACGAAGAGTTTGGGTTGGAACGCAGATTTGACAAAAAATTAATTTGATGATATACAATAAAATCGATCGAAAGTCCAATAAAATAGCGAAACGCCTCCTTGAGGACAAAGGGGTTCAAAAACGATCCCGTAAGGGGATAATATTAACACTTAATCAATCAAACCAAGCTAACCAGTTAAAATGGCACAAACCTTACTATTCAACGCCTTGCGGGCGGCCCTCGACGAAGAAATGGGCCAAGATTCCACAGTTTGCGTAATGGGCGAAGACGTGGGACATTACGGCGGGTCTTATAAAGTCACCAAAGGCCTTTACGACAAATATGGCGAATTGCGAGTCCTAGACACCCCCATCGCCGAAAATAGCTTCACCGGCATGGCCGTAGGGGCCGCTATTACCGGCCTGAAACCGATCATCGAAGGCATGAATATGGGCTTTTTGCTGTTGGCCTTCAACCAAATTGCCAATAACGCGGGAATGTTGCGCTACACCTCCGGCGGCAACTTCAAGATTCCCATGGTCATTCGGGGCCCCGGCGGTGTGGGTCGGCAATTGGGCGCGGAACACTCCCAAAGACTCGAAGCCTATTTCCAAGCAGTGCCGGGTTTAAAAATTGTTGCTTGTTCTACTCCTTATAATGCTAAAGGATTGTTAAAAGCAGCTATCCGCGATGAAAATCCAGTGCTGTTTTTCGAACACGTTCTTCTTTATAACCTCAAGGAAGATTTGCCAGAAGAAGAATATGTATTGCCATTAGATAAAGCAGAAGTATTCAGAAAGGGTAAAGACGTTACTATTATTACCTATTCGCGAATGCGGCACCACGTCATCCAAGCTATTCAAAAGTTAGAAAAAGAGGGCTACAACCCAGAGGCGATCGATTTGATTTCTCTAAAACCTATGGACTTGGAAACTATTGGCGAATCTATCCGCAAAACTCATAAAGTAATTATTGTGGAAGAGTGCATGAAAACTGGCGGTATTGCGGCGGAGTTAATTGCTTCGATTAACGATAATTTCTTCGACGAACTAGACGCGCCAGTAATGCGTTTATCTTCTCAGGATATTCCCACTCCTTATAATGGCAATCTCGAAAGATTGACCATCGTACAACCAGAGAACATCGTAGAAGCTGTTAAAAAAATGGTTGCAATGGAGGTTTGATTTGTTGTTAATTAACAATTAACAATTGATTGTTAATTGTTAATTGTTAATTGTTAATTGTTAATTCCCAAAAATTACCTAAATCATGCGCAAGCAAAATTCATACATAGCCCTAATAGTAGTTTTAGTAATAGCAGCGATCGTAGCCCTAACCCAGTTTCCTTTACGACTGGGATTAGATCTAAGAGGCGGTTCGCAACTGACCATTCAACTGCAAACTTCCGACGAAGTTCCCGAGATAGACGAGCGCGTAATGGAAGGAGTCCTCACTATTGTCGAGAGACGAGTCAATGCCTTGGGAGTGTCGGAGTCGGTGGTACAGAGTTTGGGAGAAGACCAAATTTTAGTGCAACTCCCCGGAGTCAGCGACCCAGAACAAGCGGAACGAGTTTTAGGCGGTACCGCCCAACTGGATTTTCGCGAGCAACTCGCCGGCAGCGAAGACCAATTCCCTATAGAATTTCAAATCCAACGGCAACTGGTGGCAGAACAGCAGTTATTACAAAATACGGAGGATGAGGAGGCGATCGCCAGAAATGCGGAATCCCTGAGAAAGGCCAACGAAGCGATCGCCCTACTCTACAAAGAACCAACCCTCAGAGGTCAAGACCTTGAAGATGCCTTCCCCGAACCGGTCCAAGGGGGCACTAACTGGAACGTCGGCTTAGTATTTAGTTCCGAGGGAGGAAAGAAGTTTGCCGACCTCACCAGAAACCTAGCCGGCACCGGACGCACCATCGGCATTTTCCTAGACGACGAACTCATCAGCGCCCCCACCGTCGGCGTGGAATTTGCCGAAACCGGCATTAGCGGCGGCAGAGCAATTATTCAAGGTAGATTTAGCACCCAAGAAGCGAACGATTTAGCAGTGCAGTTGCGCGGTGGTGCCCTGCCGGTGCCGGTGGAAATTATCGAAAACCGGACTGTGGGCGCGACTCTGGGTCGAGATAGCATCCAGCGCAGCGTTTATGCTGCTTTGGCAGGTCTGGTTTTGGTTTTAATCTTTATGGTGGTTTATTACCGACTGCCGGGAGTCATCGCCGATGCCGCCCTCGCTATTTACGCTTTGCTGACGATCGCCTTCTTTGCCATGGTAGGCGTAACTCTTACTTTGCCTGGCATTGCCGGTTTTATCCTCAGTATCGGTATGGCGGTGGATGCTAACGTGCTGATCTTTGAGCGGACTAGGGAAGAATTGCGAGCGGGTAAGAGTCTTTATCGTTCCGTGGAGTCGGGATTTTATCGCGCTTTCTCTAGTATTTTGGATGGCAACGTTACTACTTTAATTGCCTGCGCGGCGTTGTTCTGGTTGGGCACCGGTTTGGTAAAAGGTTTTGCTCTGACTCTGGGGATAGGAGTATTGATGAGTATGTTTACGGCAGTTACTTGCACTCGCACTCTACTATTTTGGGCGATCGGACTTCCTAATTTTCGCAGACCGGAATTATTCTGCCCCAATTTGACTAAGGCAACTTCTTAGGGAATTGTTGGTTGTCAGTGGTTCGTAGTAATCGCTTTAGCGATTTTTATCTATATAAATCGCTAAAGCGATTACTACGAACTTTTGCTTTACTCACCATTTTAGCCGTTCTGGCGCTACTACTGATTAAGCCCTAATTGTTAATTGTTAATTAAAGAGTATGAAACTGAATGTAATCAAAAAGCGATCGCTCTGGTGGAGCATTTCTGCTGCCATAATTCTGGCAGGGGTCGTATCTATGGTCATATCCTCGACCAAACCAGAGATCGGCGCTCCCTTGCGCCCCAGTCTGGACTTCGTTGGCGGGACTAGGCTGCAACTGGAACTAGACTGCAGCGAGACGGCGAGCTGCACCGAGGCCATCGATGTGGCTGAAGTCAGGCAAATAATGACCGATCTCGATTTGGGCAATAGCAGCATCCAAGTGGTAGGAGAAGAAAAACACGCCCTCGACTTGCGCACCAAAAGCTTAGACGTGGATGCCCGCACCAACTTAGTTAGCGCTTTAACTGAAAGATTTGGCAGTTTCGACCCGGACTCAACCCAAATAGATACTGTCGGCCCCACTTTGGGGCGGCAGATCTTTATCTCCGGGTTGAAGGCGCTATTGGTAGCATTTACCGGCATTACTCTTTATCTAACTTACCGGTTCAAGTTTGACTTTGCCGTATTTGCCTTCGTGGCCCTGTTCCACGACGTGTTGATAACTGTAGGAATTTTCTCAATTCTCGGTTTGACTGCGGGAGTGGAAGTCGATAGTTTGTTTTTAGTGGCTTTGCTGACGATTATCGGATTTTCAGTTAACGACACCGTGGTAATTTACGATCGCGTCCGGGAATCAATCAAACGCAGTCCCGGGCAGACCATAGATAATATTGTCGATGATGCGGTCAATCAAACTTTGGCGCGATCTATTAATACGACGGTGACAACTTTACTGCCGCTGTTAGGGATTTTGATATTTGGCGGCGAAACGTTGAAATTTTTTGCTTTAGCTTTGATCGTTGGCTTTATCGCCGGTTCTTACTCCAGTATTTTTATCGCCAGTACCATGTTAGCTTGGTGGCGCGATCGCCAAGGTCAGTCTATCCCCAACCCCATTGTCGAAACCCCAGAAGAGGAAACCGAGGCAGTTAACAGTTAATTGGGAAAATGTTAATTGTTAATTGGGAAAATGTTATGAAAGACGATCCGACATTTCAAACCCAAGTCCAAAGGCTCTACCAACTTAACGTCTATGCTAGATGGTTGGTAGTTAGTTTGTTGTGGCTGACCGTTGCGCCGTGGAGTATTTGGACTTTGCGCCGAGAGATAGGCTTATGGCTGGAACATTTCACCTGGTCCGCAGTGCGCTACGGTTTGGCTTATCACCGACTGGCCGCCGTAGGCTTGGGTTTGTGTCTGGGGGCGACTACTGCGGTATTAGTCTGGCAAAGCAGCAATATTCTCTGGGGCCTCACTCCAGCGCAACAAAAGCAGTTAGAAAGACAAGTCCGGCGGATACGCGATCGCGGTTCTCGCCATCCCCTGTGGAAATGGGTTTGTCGGGGGGAGGATAGTTTGTAGGGAGAGAAAGTCGGGATGCCCGCTGCGCCATAGCATGAAATTAAACCAAAATGCTAAGATAGGAACCAGAGAAGTTCTTATATAATGAAAAAGATGACAGAAACAATAACGGCAGAAGTCGCGGAATATCCCGTAAGTTGGGAAACGCTTCCTGCCGATTTTGAACTACCCGACGATCCAGTGGAAAATTTAGAACATCCTACATTAGTAGCCGGTTTAACAGAAGCGATAGATGCGGCCGGTTTAATTACAGAATCGATTTTAATTGCCTCCAACTTTGGTATCTGCGTTCGAGTGGGAGGCAGAGTAGTGGTGAAAGCCCCCGACTGGGTTTATATTGCCAACGCGAAGCCTTTGCCATCGGGAGAAAATCGCAGAAGTTATACTCCTCACGCCGAGGGAGACGTTCCTGCGGTGGTTATGGAGTTTTTAAGCGATCGCGATAACGGCGAGTATTCTTATCGACCTAACCCTCCTTATGGCAAATGGTGGTTTTACGAAAAAATTGTCAAAGTACCGAAGTACGTCATTTTTGACCCTGCCTGCGGTCGGTTGGAGGTTTACCAACTTAAGTCCGAACACTACTCGCCCCAAGTACCCGATGCTAACGGACTATATTGGATACCAGGAATAGATTTATTTCTCGGTGTTTGGGAAGGAACCAAGGGACAGCGAAGCGGGTATTGGTTGCGCTGGTGGGACAGGGAAGGAAATATATTACCTTGGTGGTCTGAGAAATCGGTCCAAGACCGCCAACGGGCCGATGCTGCCGAGCGGCGGGCGGCCTTATTGTTGGAACGCTTGCGACGGGCGGGGGTTTCTGAGGAGGAGTTGGGCGAGATTGAGCAAAATAATTTATCTTAATGGTGGGGGTTGGGAGGGCGATCGCTTTTCAAAAGCAAACCACGAGCAAACCCGACCAATTTTTTACTTTAAACCTCTAGGAGTTTTATACTCGGCACGGGCAATAATAGCGCTTTGTTTCAAAAACTGTGAAAAATAAACAAGTCCTTTAGTACCCGAAAAGCGTCAGGCCCCAAAAGCGATCGCTCCCTTCCTACAACAGCAAACCCATCAATTTATTCGAGATTGCCCCAAATCTTTTAATCTGAAAAATACTCTCTTTTTTATTAATCGAATTTTAGCTCCATCTAAAATGACTTTTATATTAGTATTCTTCCTGCTTGCTACAAACTTTAAGGAAAGCGAGGCAAACTAGGTTGAATATTAAACTGTTTAATCGGAATAGAAATAACAAACTCGCTCCCCTTCCCCGGTTCGGAAAAACACTCCAACTCGCCTCCATGCTGTTTGACGATAATTTCCCGGGCGATCGACAAGCCCAAACCCGTACCATAACCCACAGGTTTAGTAGTAAAAAAGGCATCGAATATTCGCGCTCTAACGTCTTCCATCATCCCCACTCCGTTATCGGCAATTTTAATAACGCAAAAGCCTTTTTCCACAGAAGTTTCTATAGTAATTGTCGGGGTGAAATCAGTTATTTGTACTTCCTTTTTGTGTTTTTCTCGTTCGACGGTCGCCTCTTCGAGGGCATCAATCGCATTAACCATAATATTTAGAAACACTTGATTTAGCTGCCCGGCATAACACTCTATTTTCGGTAAGTCGCCATATTTTTTGTCGGTCGCAATCCCCTTGAATTTATCTTTTTCCGTCAGCTTGCTATTAATCATTACTAACGTATTATCCAATCCTTCGTGAATATTAACCGTCTTCATTTGGGACTCATCTAAGCGAGAAAAATTGCGCAGAGATAAGACAAATTGACGGATGCGTTGCGCGCCATCTTCCATAGAATGTAAAGCTATGGGTAAATCTTCTATAAGATAATCCAGTTCTATTTCTTCCGCTAATTCTTCAATC
This sequence comes from Cyanobacteriota bacterium, assembly GCA_034189005.1. Classification (GTDB taxonomy): domain Bacteria; phylum Cyanobacteriota; class Cyanobacteriia; order Cyanobacteriales; family Microcoleaceae; genus CALKCV01. The sequence goes on from JAXHVR010000018.1 coordinate 15,303, forward strand.
TCTGGCTGTGGTTCTGGATAATGCTTTTCATAAAGATCGAACATTTTTATCAAACCTTCGATATACTCTTTGGCGTGGGGTAAATTACCCAAAATAAAGCTAAGAGGATTATTAATTTCGTGAGCGACACCGGCCACAAGCTGACCTAAAGAAGACATTTTTTCAGTTTGAATTAATTGCACTTGGGTCTGCTGAAGTTCCTGGAGTGCATTTTCTAATTGTTTTGCTTGTTGTCTTAATTGGGATTGGGATTCCCGCATGGCGGACGTAGTCATTTCGTGAATTTGTAGTTGAGCTAAAAGTAATTGATGAGAGTCTAATACTTTATAATCTCCCTGGTTAATTTTAACTACTACAGGTTCGTAAATTAATTCGAGCGATCGCAACAAACACTGTCGCACTCCTGCTACAATTGTAGTATTACTATCGAGGATTAAAAGAGCGCTTTTCGCAAAACGATATAGAATTAATAGGGGCCTGTTAGAAAATAATTCTAGACTGTAAGGACGGCTCATATATTCAAAAAAACGCCGTCGAGAAATCATACCCAAAAATTTTCCATTTTCGGTAATAATAATACCAGGAAGCAACGGGTTTTCTTTGAAAACCTTATTAACTTCCTGCCCCGGAGAACTCGACTCTAAGGAAGTCTCGTAGAGGGTTAATTCTTCTAATGTCGATCCTAAAGTAAATTGGGTATTCACTGGCAAAACAAGAAATGCACGAAGCAGTCTCTCGTGTAGCTGCAGTTGGATAACAGGAGCTAGTAAAGAGGCGGCTAATAACCATTATGCCCTAAGTTAGTGGCCTCTTGAGGGTTTTGCCGGGTAACGATCGCCGATTTGTATTTTGGGCCATTGCCTCAGATGCCCGTTTTAGCAGCGACGGACTCATTGGACCTTAGCAGCAACTAATTATGGCTGCATCTCATATAGCAATCCTAGGTTATGAAAAATTCGGGCCCCAGAAACCGGGTTTCTTCAACAATACCTTCGCCATTTTCTTGTAGGTTGGGTGTAGCGTAGCGAAACCCAACAAAGATGTTGGGTTTTGCAACGATTTTGTTGGGTTGCGCTGTCGCTCCACCCAACCTACGAATGGTATTTTTCCGCCATCAGGCGAAGGTATTGTTCTGCGAAACCGGGTTTCTAAAATCAATACCTTCGCCATTTTTTTGTAGGTTGGGTGTAGCTGCCGGAAACCCAACGATTTTGTTGGGTTGCGCTGCCGCTCCACCCAACCTACCAATAGTATTTTTTCTTTTTGGCGAAGGTATTGTAAAATATCGCAAATTATTTAGGATTGCTCCATTTGTAAAGAGACTTTTTTGGTAGTGGTTCATAAGTAGTGATAAATGTCAATAAATCATAAAAAATTCTGGTAGTGGTAAATATCTAGTGACAGTTCGTAGTAATCGCTTTAGCGATTTATCAATATAAATCGCTAAAGCGATTACTACAAACTTGATTTATGGCTCTAGAACGCTACTTACGATCCACTACCCTTTTACGATACCCGATTTCTGGCTTGCTTTACCATCGCCCTAATATCATTTTCCAGTAACCTTGCCAATATTATAAGCGGGAATTTTTTGCGACTCAAACCACTCGATCGCCTTCTTCTCTTGTTCTGGCGGCACTAATAAAACGAAACCAATACCCATATTAAAAGTATTAAACATCGCCTCTTCTTTCACATCCCCCGCCCGAGCTATCCACCGAAAAAGAGGCGGAATATCCCAACTTTGGCGATCGACATCGATCGCCATTCCCTCCGGCAAACAGCGAGGCAAATTTTCCGGCACCCCGCCTCCAGTAATATGAGCCATGGCATGAATATCTAAACCAGTTTGCCGCGCCGCCAATATTTCTTTGACATAAATTCTGGTAGGAGTCAATAACGCATCTCCCAAACTTTGAGTGCCTAATTCTTCCGGGCAATCTTCCAAGTTAAACTGGCGATCGCCTATAATCTTCCTCACCAAACTAAAACCGTTACTATGAACCCCGCTGCTAGCTAAAGCGATCGCCACATCTCCCGCCCGCACCTTATTACCATCTAAAATCTCGCTTTTCTCCACTATCCCCACGCAAAAACCCGCCATGTCGTATTCTCCTGGAGGATAAAAACCCGGCATTTCAGCAGTTTCTCCCCCCACCAACGCACATCCTGCCTGCTTGCATCCAGAAGCAATGCCAGCCACTACCCCAGCTAACTGTTCTGGTTCGAGCTTACCAGTAGCTAAATAATCCAAAAAAAATAGAGGTTCCGCCCCCGAAGTCAGAACGTCATTCGCGCACATCCCCACTAGATCCATACCCACCGTATCGTGGCGGTTGAGAGCAGTTGCCAGTTTCAACTTCGTGCCCACGCCATCCGTCCCCGACACTAAAACGGGTTCTTTATATCCGCTTGGTAAAGCAAATAAACCGCCAAAACCCCCCAGTTGACCTAACACTCCCGGACGATTAGTGCTTTGCACCATTTCGCGGATCTTCTCGACAAACTCTCGACCCGCTTCTACATCTACCCCTGCTTGCTTGTAGTCCATAGTTAGATTTTAGATTTTCCAATAGATAATGGTCCAGTGCCATTCTCTAGGCCTTGGACCAATTAACTTAGCAATACAGATTTTAACTTTAATTAAAAAATCTAAAATCTAAATATTCAAAATATTTCAAATTTGTCTGGGCCCCGTTCCCATTTAAAAAAGTTTATGATAAACTTTTTCAGAACCGCTCCTTAACAAAAGTTAACAAAAAAAGCGGCCCCGCTTTAGTCAGCTATAGAGAGGACTGGTACTCCTCTCAGTAGTAGGACGCAACCGGGGAAGCTAGAAAGAAAAAACACTTATTTACAGGATAAGCCGAACTTATGAAACACAACAACCTTTTGGGTTTATTAACTGCTGTTGTGCTAGTCCCAGTTCTGGGCATAAATGCATCTACTCGCGCCGAAGAGCTAAAACAGGGAAATCTTGAAAACCCTGAAATCGTAGCCTCCAGTTGGGGCTACGATGGCATGGCATCTTGGTATGGCGACCCTTTCCACGGCAATCTTACTGCCAGTGGCGAGCGGTATAACCAATACGCTCTGACCGCAGCCCATCGCTCTTTGCCCTTTGGCACTTGGGTCCGGGTAACGAACCTCAACAACGGTCGCTCTGTAGTAGTTAGAATCAACGATCGCGGTCCATTTATTGGCGGTCGAGTCATCGATTTATCCACTGCGGCCGCTCAGACTATCGGAATGATTAACAGTGGGGTCGCTCCAGTTAGCGTAGAAGTGTTGCGCTAAGAGTTCCTACCTTTAAGCTTCCTACCTATTTTGGGGTTTTGTTTGACCCGCGATGATGCTCCGTAGAGACTATTATAGTTCTCTGCGGGGTGATTTTTAATGGCTAAAAACAGTTCGGGTAAAATTATTTTTACCTTTAGATGGGGGCCTTGCTTCAGCCATTCTTCGTTATATAGCAAGCCGTAGATCGTTCGTGATATTTTACAATACCAACGCCCTCAAGAAAAAATGCCATTCGTAGGTTGGGTGTAGCGTAGCGAAACCCAACAAAATCGTTGGATTTTGCTCGTTGATGTTGGGTTGCGCTATCGCTCCACCCAACCTACAAGATGCAGGGCGAAGGTATTGATTTTAGAAACCCGGTTTCTAAAACAATACCTTCGCCAAAATCAACAATACCATTCGTAGGTTGGGTGTAGCGTAGCGAAACCCAACAAAATCGTTAGATTTTGCTCCCGTTAATGTTGGGTTGCGCTATCGCTCCACCCAACCTACAAGATGCTACAAGATGCTACAAAAAAAATGGCGAAGGTATTGTTTAAGAAACCGGGTTTCTGGCCCCCAAATTTTTCATAATCCATTTAGGATTGCTATAGTTACCAATTAATAATTGATAGATGCGCCTGTTTACTTCCGTTGCAGCTTTAGGCTGTTATTTTAATTTACTTCAAATTGAGAAAATCGCAGCAGGGGAACCGCCACCAACTATCGGTTTAGTGCCGACTATGGGTTCTTTACATGGAGGCCACTTGAGCTTAATAGAAAGGGCCAGAGCGGAAAATACCATCGCTATAGTAAGCATTTTTGTTAATCCCCTCCAATTTGGACCAAATGAAGATTTTCAAGAGTATCCTCGGCAATTAGAGAGCGATCGCCAACTTTGCGAAACTGCTGGAGTGGATGTAATTTTTGCTCCCTCCCCCGAAGAAATGGGCTTCCGACCAACCACATCCGACACGAATACCCAATCTTCATTTACTACAGTAGTGCCCCCTGCCTCCATGACATCTATTATGTGCGCTCTTTCTCGACCGGGCCATTTTGAGGGCGTAGCCACCGCTGTCACCAAATTATTGAGCTTGGTAAGACCGACGAGGGCCTATTTAGGCCAAAAAGATGCCCAGCAATTAGCAATTATTAAAAGATTGGTCGCAGATTTAAACTTACCAGTAGAAATAGTCGGTTGTCCGATAGTGCGGGAACCTTCCGGATTGGCCCTCAGTTCTCGGAATCAATACTTGACTCCAGAACAGAAGGAGCAAGCAGCGGTTTTGTATCGCGCCATCAGCCGAGGGGAGGAGGTATTTTGCCAAAATCGCTCCTTACCAGATAACGCTTCTAAGATCTTAGAAGCGGTTAAAGCAGAATTGGCCGCTGTCCCCGAAGTGGAAGTCGAATATGTGGAATTAGTGGATCCCGATAGCTTGCAGCCTTTAGAGAAAGTCGAGAGGGTGGGGCTGTTGGCGATCGCCGCTAGAATAGGTTCTTGTCGTCTTATCGACAATATGCTATTAAAGAACCGTCAGCCAATTATTGCCATCGACGGGCCTGCCGGTGCGGGTAAATCTACTGTTACGAAATTAGTGGCGAAAGAGTTGGGGTTGCTTTACCTCGATACTGGGGCCATGTACCGGGCAGTTACCTGGCTGGTACTTCAATCTGGTATTGCCATAGACGACGAACCAGCCATAGCAGATGAGGTAAGTAAATGCCAGATAAGCTTTACTGGCGGCAGCAATTTTAAAATTACAATTAACGGCAAAAATGTAACGGAGGCCATTAGAACGACTGAAGTAACTAGCCATGTATCGGCTATTGCAGCGATGGGGGCAGTGAGGTATTTTTTGGTGAAAAAGCAACAGGAGTTTGGCAAAACTGGTGGTATCGTGGCCGAAGGACGGGATATTGGCACTCGGGTGTTTCCAGATGCCGAAGTTAAGATTTTTTTAACTGCCTCCGTGAAAGAGCGATCGCGCCGCCGACTGGAACAACTTCAAAAGCAAGGCGAACAAAACATCAGTTTAGAACAACTCGAACGGGATATCAGCCAGCGGGATCTAAAGGATAGCACTCGTAAAGTTTCGCCCTTGCGCCAAGCTGCCGACGCGATCGTTCTTGAAACTGACGGTCTTAGCATTGCTGAAGTTACACAAAAGATTGTCAAGCTTTATCAAAGAATTAACAATTAAGCGGATAACAGGCAAGATGCCTGTTTTACCAATAATTAAGAGGCGTGAAGGATAAATTATGCAAAAAACAACTAAATTGAACGGACAAAAAAGAAAATTTTTAGCAGCTTTAGTAGCGGCAAGCGGTAGTTTTATCGTCGGCGTTTTCCTGCCGATGGATATGTGGGCAAATTCGGGAAAATCTGTCAATCAACCCACGGAAATTAATGCTGCTAATACTGCAGTCGAAAACCCTAAAATAGACAAGAATGCTTTACAAGAAATAGTTAAAATAAAACCAGCAGTTGCCACAACAGTTAAAGCTTCCGAAAATGCTCTGACTACCTTAGAGCTAAAACGCTTTAACTTTGCGATTCCAAGTAGGTTTCATGGGACAGTAGTAAAAGATTTAAAACTAACAGGAAAAGATAAATACATTGCCTTAACTTTCGATGACGGTCCCTGGCCTAAGACTACAGAGAAGATTCTAGACATCCTCAAAGAAAACGAGATAAAGGCAACTTTTTTTGTAGTCGGGCAGCACTTAAAAGATCGACCAGAACTAGCCCCCAAAATAGTTGATGGCGGTCACGTTCTTGCCAATCATACATGGAATCATCCTACTTATAAAATGGGCAAAGAACAAGTACAAAGCGAAGTAGGTCGCACTGCGGAACTGATTTACGAACTAACCGGCATGACTACCACTCTATTTCGTCCTCCTGGAGGAGTTTTAAATAATGGTTTGGCAGATTTTGTGAAAAATCGAAAGCACGTTGTCGTGATGTGGTCTGCTGATTCTGTGGACTGGCACTATATGTCGGCGTCAGAAATAACTAATAACGTGGTCAGAAGAGCCAGTAACGGTGGTATCGTACTCCTACACGACGGCGGCGGACCGCGAATGCATGTGGTTAAAGCGCTTCCTCAGATGATCGAGCGACTGAGAAAGCAAGGTTATAAATTTGTCACCGTGCCCGAATTGTTAGAAATTAAAGATCGAGAGCTTAAGAAACAAGAAAAGGCGAAAGCTGGTACATCTTAACCTTGAATAAAACCGCTAATTGGGAAAATGTTATATAGCAAGCCGTAGATCGTTCGCGATATTTTAGAAACCCGGTTTCTTTGAGAAACCGGGTTTCTGGCCCCCTAATTTTTCATAATCCCTGCACGGATTGTTATAGCAATTATTGAATCGACGAGGTACTGTTTCGATCCCCCCCAGCCCCCCTTTATAAGGGGGGAGCCGGAAAATATCTAAAGTTCCCCGGACTTTTAAAAAACTTCCTCTGGCCTCCCCCTTTTTTAGGGGGACGGGAGGGGGATCGACAGGGAGATAATGGTGGACGAAAATGTACTTCACCGATTCGATAAATGCAATAATTGTTAATTATTAATTATTAATTGTTAATTGCATGGCATCGATCGCTCGCAAAAACCTATTAGAAGACATACCGCGCTTCCTAGTCGCCCAGGCAGGAATTATGTTTGCCGTTAGCCTGGTAACAATTCAGACCGGCATTCTCAATGGCTTCCTAAAATCTACTACCCTGCTAATAGATAGCTCCAAAGCCGACATCTGGCTCACATCGGAAAAACTGGTAAACTTTGAACTAACAGAACCATTATTTTTCGGACAATTAGATACAGTCCGGGAAGTAGAAGGGGTTCAGAAAGTTGAATATTTAATTCGCGGAGGCGGCATCTGGAATCCTCCAGAAGGCGAAATCAGTCCCCTAACAATAGTCGGATTCGATCCAGATGGAGAACTTTTTAAACCGGGAAAACTTGTTAAAGGCAACTGGCAAGACCTCAAAGTGCCTTACACGATCGTTGCAGACAAAAGCCGGCTTTCTAGTTTGGGCATAAAGCAAATTGGCGAGGAGGGTAAGGTTGGGGAACGGCCGGCTAATTTAGTGGGGGTCGCGCGAGATACTCAGTCTATTATTTCTAGTACGTTTTTGTTTACGTCTTTAGAAACTGCTAACGCCTATATCAATGCGAATATTATCTCCACGGTTGAATGCAGGGCAATATCGGCGGGGAATTTAAGGTGTACTAAAGTAATAGAAAAAAAGGATCGAACTAAAGAACCGGAGAAGGTGGAGGAACCGGAAGCTTTAGCGGTTGCGGACCCCATAACTCATATTTTAATAAAAGCCAAACCAGGAGAGGACTTACAAGCTCTCAAACAAAGATTAACAGAAGCTTTGCCCGGGACGGCGGCCCATACGGCGGCAGAAATGAGGCTCAAACAGCGCAATTATTGGCAAAACAGGACCAGTTTGGGCGTGGTTTTAGGCATTGGTGCCATAGTTGGTATCGTTGTGGGAGTGGTGGTAGTGGCTCAGATTCTTTATTCTTCGGTTTCGGATCATATTAAAGAGTTTGGAACTTTGAAAGCAATGGGCGCTTCGGATAAAGAACTTTATGGCACGATCGTGGAGCAAGCTTTGTGGATGGCAATTTTGGGTTATATTCCGGGGATGTTGGTTTGTTGGGGGTTGAGCGTTTGGGTTGCTAGCGCTACGGGTATTGTGATTTTAATTACGCCGGTCTCGGCGACGGGAGTGTTGGGAATTACGGTGCTGATGTGCGTGGGTTCGGCTTTCTTCGCCATCCAGAAGGTGACTAAAATCGATCCGGCGATCGTGTTTAAGGCATAGAAATATAGCAATTATTGAATGTATGAGGTACACCCCGATCGATCCCCCGTTCATCCCCCTTAAAAAGGGGGACTTTGAAATTTTCCGGCTCCCCCCTTCTCAAGGGGGGCTGGGGGGGATCGAAAATGTACTTCACCGATTCAAGAATTGCTATAATTAATAATTAACAATTAATAATTAATAATTAGGGAACAGGCGAGACGCCTGTTCTACGGGAGGTTAGAGCGATCGCAATATTTCTTTAACTTTCTCTTTTCTGTGCTTGCCGAAAAGGGCTTTAATTAAAGCAACCAAAACATAAGGAACAGTAGCGACGCTGCCTAGATGAACCCGCAACCTACTCCAAGAAAATACCGCCCTGGATGTGGGATAAACTCGCCAAAAACGATTAACAGAACATACCATCCCTTCGCCAAGGGCCGTCACCTCGTGCCACCAACCGGCCGGGATAAAAAGCGCCTCCCCAGGCTGTAAATATATTTCCTGCTTAAACTGGAGGGCGGACTCGAACTGGGGAAAGGTTTTTAAGTTGGGATTTTCTGGATAAACTTGGCTGAACCAGCAGCGCAATTTAAAGCCGCGATAGAGGTGAACGTAAATCCCAAAAGGATAGAGGTTGGCTGTTTGGGAAGGGGGAAAAAGTACCACTTTTTTTACTCCGTGAAGCTGGATGAGAGTACCGTCCATTAAATCGTAATGGAGGCATTCTACATGACCTCCCGGACCTAGCCAAATATTAAAATCCCCTGCGGATTTATTAAAGCCTAACTCTTGGAGATTTGCTGCGATTTTTGGGAGCGATCGCCCTTCCTTTAAAGGAGTATTTTTCAGCGAACATTTCGCCATATAAATATCATTTTCCCGCGCCTCCCCGCTTCGCACCATAGCGGCATATTCGCTAAAAGGTTGAGGGGGGCCCGTTACTCCGCTGCCTATATTTTTCCAATGGCGCTTGTCTTGTTGATATCTGTCTTTACCATAACGTCTTAAAGGAAATTCTCTATCGCCTAATTGTTGGCAAAGATAATCGAGATTCCATTCACTCTCGCCTTCCAACAATCCTGTTATGACTGCAGGAATTCCCTGTTTTTTGTAACTTTCAAAAAAGCTCTTTTCTGTAAGCGTTTTTGCGGGAAAACGAGGAACAGAATTAACGTTATTTTCCGGTTTTGTTGTTGTTTGATTAGTTGATTCGATCGCCATAAATGCGTAAAAATAGATAGTTTGTAGTAATCGCGTTGACTCGATTTAAAATCCCTTGGTTCAAATCGAAGAAAGCGAGAATACAGTCTAGCAACGCCTCCTCCACTTTGTCAATAGAGCCCGCCGGAGCCAGACTGTTACTGACATTGAGACTAAGCTAACTTCCCCGTCTGGGTCGCCTCCAATACCATCGCTGAGAACCGATGGACTTTCTTAATGAATTCTTAATAAAATTTAACCTTTCAAAGGCAGGAATTATTGTAAAATTCATAACTGTCCCAAATTAAGAACGATTAGAGGAGCGATCGATGTGAAAGGTATTACTAATAAAATCGTTGGCAAACTCGAAAAGTCGGTTTTGAGCAATTCCTCTATAGAAGAAGTAGTTGGGAAATATTCTTTAGTAGGAGATTCGCCTTTTTTCGAGGTAGAACAATTTCCCTGGGCTAAAGAATTAGAAGCTAATTGGTTGACTGTTAGAAAAGAACTCGATGCCGTTATGCAGCGAGTAACCGAGTTGCCAAATTATCAAGATATTTCTGGCAGACAGGAAAGACTGACAAAGGACAATCTCTGGAAAACTTATTTCTTTTATGCCTTCGGTTTTAAAGCAACAAAAAATTGCGAAAGATGCCCGGAAACAACTAAGCTTTTAGAAAAAATACCCGGTCTAAAAGTTGCCTTCTTTTCCATATTAGCTCCCCACAAACATCTGCCAGAACACCGAGGCAAGCATAAAGGTTTAATTCGATATCATCTGGGGCTCCTCGTACCGGAACCTAAATGTAATTGTAAAATAAAAATCGATAACGAGATAGTTTATTGGGAAGAAGGTAAAAGTTTAATTTTTGACGACACCTTCCTCCACGAAGTTTGGAACGATACGGACGGTTATCGCGCGGTTTTGTTTTTAGATATTGCCAGACCGCTAAAATTCCCCCTTTCTCTAGTTAACTGGTTGGTGTCTCAACTTATTACTAAATCGGATATAGTTCGACAAGCTAAAATAAATCACGAACAGTGGGAAAAGCAGTTTGAAGCCGGTGCAAGCAACTAAGTAAATTTAATTGGATTTCAAGATGAACGGAGAAAAATTTAAAATAATACCAGTTACCAATGCTGCGGAAAAAGAAATGTTTCTGAACGTGCCTTTAAAGGTTTACGAAAAAGACCCCAACTGGGTGCAACCTCTACGCAGTAGCATAGCGAAACAATTATCTCCCGAAAATACGTTTTTCCAATATGGAGAGACCCTAGAATTTATCGCAGTGTCGGAAACTTCTGGGGAAGCTTTGGGACGAGTGGTGGCTGCTATTAATAAAAGATTGATAGAACGGGAAGAGAAACAGATAGGATTGTTTGGTTATTTTGAATGCGTGGAAGACTTTGAAGTAGCTAAGGCGTTATTAGATAAAGCTGCTGAATGGTTGAGCGATCGCGACATCAAAACTGTCCGAGGCCCCATCGATTTATCTACCCATAATAACTGCTTTTTATTAGTAGATGGATTTGATTCTCAGCCTTTCCTAATGATGCCCTATAACCCATCTTACTATCCAGAATTTATCGAACGGGCGGGATGGCAAAAAGCCAAAGATGCCTACGCCTACGATTTAGATTTGCAAAAGCCGTTACCGGATAAATTTGAGAAGGGATATAAAGTTGCTTCTAAGTCGGGAATCAGCTTCCGCCCGCTAAGGCTAAAAGGTGAAGAATTCGAGGAAGACTGTCGCAGTCTTTACCGACTGTTTACCACGGCTTTTGCTAATAACTGGAGTTCCTCCGCCCGCACGGAGGAAGAGTTCCTAGAAGAGGCAAAAGATTTACAAGAGCTAGTAGATCCTAACATATTTTGCATTGCGGAAGATAATGGCAAAATGGTAGGTTTTTTTATGGCGCTTCCAGATTATAATGTTGCTTTAAAACGGGTTAACGGTAAATTAAACTGGTTGGGAATTCTTAAGTTTCTCTGGTATCGCCGCCAGATTAAGGAAGCGAGGGTTATTGCTATTTGTTCCTTGCCTGAATATCGGCGAAAAATGGTACCGCTGGCTGTAATTTATTTAGGAATGCAAGGGGGAACTACTAAGAAAAAAGCTTATAAGAAAGCGGAACTTTCCTGGGTTTTGGAAGATAATATTCCTTCGCGCAAAGTAGTAGAAGCGACGGGGGCAACTATTTGTAAGACGTATCGAATTTATGAGAAAGAACTATAGCATTTATCGCGCTCGGTGAAGTACATTTTCGATCCCCCCCAGCCCCCCTTAAAAAGGGGGGAGCCGGAACAATTCACTCGTCCCCCGGACATTAAAAAACTTCTTCTTCTGGCCTCCCCCTTTTTAAGGGGGACGGGAGGGGGATCGACAGGGGGACCAACGGGGGATCGATCGGGTCTGCTTCACCGATTCAATAATCGCTATAAGTAGTAGTGCCAAATAATTTGTGTTTGAAAAATCTGGGATGCCCGCTGGTCCGTCTTTGGCGCGTGGATACTAAATTGTTAATTGTTAATTGTTAATTGTTAATTGTTAATTAGTTATGAAAGCATTTGTTACTGGTGCTAATGGGTTTACTGGTTCTCATTTAGTGAAAGCACTTTTAGAGGGGGGTCATTCGGTAACGGGTTTAGTCCGCCCCAGCAGCAATTTATCTCGCCTTGCTAACTGCGATGTGAAGTTGGTTTATGGGGATGTAAGCGATCGCTCGATTCTCAAAGGGGCGATCGCCGATGCGGATAGGGTATTTCACCTCGCCGCTTATGTAGAATTAGGTTTGGTGGACGAGGGTAAAATGGAACGCGCTAACGTCGAAGGCACTAAGGCGGTGATGGAAACTGCCAGAGATGCGGGAGTTTCCAAAGTAGTTTACTGCAGCACTATTGGCGTCTTCGGCGATACCCAGGGGAAGGTGATAGATGAGACTTTCCAAAGAACCCAGAAAGACTTCTCCTCCGCCTACGATCGCACCAAATACCAAGCCCAAGAAATAGTAGATCGCTTCGCCGCCGAAGGTTTGCCGGTAGTGAGTTTGATGCCATCGGGAATTTTTGGCAAAGGGGATCCGCACTTCGGGCCGATATTCGACCTGTTTCGGCAGGGGAAATTAAAATTATGGGTGGGGGGCGATCGCGTGACTGGTATAGTTCTGGTTGACGACTTGGTAACGGCGATGCTATTGGCGGCGGAGAAAGGCAAACCGGGGGAGCATTACATCATTTCGACGGGGGAACTTACTACCAGAGAAATGTTTGCCCTTCTCTCCCGGGAGACCGGCATCGCCGAACCGGCGGAAGTTCCAGAAGCTTTAGTCAGGGTTGCTGGCAATATATTAGATGTAGCGGGGAGGTTATTTTCCTGGAACCCGCCCCTGAGTCGAGAGCGAGTGCATTACCTCTACGATCGCTGCGTGCGTATAGATGCGGGGAAAGCCCGTCGGGAGTTGGGATGGCAGCCGCTTTCGGTGGAGGAAACTTTGCGGGAGATAATTAGAACAGGCGAGACACCCGTTTCAGATGTCTAATTAATTTTCCACGGGTACTTCGGATTTGCTCGCTGGCTAGCTTGTAGTAATCGCTTCAGCGATTTATCAATATAAATCGCTAAAGCGATTACTACGAACAGGCGAGACGCCTGTTCTACGCTTGAATTAACAGGCGAGACGCCTGTTCTACGAGATCGTTTCTAGGAAAGCAACAAGCTTTTCCCTTACGGACTCGTGACTGTATTCGTCGAGTGGATGGGCCGGTTGTCCGGGACGTTGGAAGTAAGGACGTTCGCCGTAAATCTGCCCCCACTTAAAATCAACCTGCCTCACAAATTCGTAAAACAATTCCTCGTTATTGAGGATTGCCTCGATAATCTGGCGCAAAGCTACCAGAGGAGAATTGAAATAATTACTAACCTTCTCCCGATCGTTTTTCACCCAACTTTGCAAAACGGCCTGCAATGCCCCGGAAGAATCTTCCAAATTGGCAGCGACAAAGGCATTAATCTCGGCGACTGCCTGCATGAGGGGTGGGACTGGAGATTCTCCTTTGAGAAAACTCCCTCCCTCTTTCCCGATAACGTCTGCCAGAGTGAATTGCCGCCCGGAAAGAATGTCTTGCTGTAAATTGCGATCGCTCTCTTTATCTTCGTCCCGCGTCATGACAGAAACCATGAGTAAACAACAAATTTATTCTAGCTTAATGGGGTTTTTTGCGATCGCTAGATTTTCTGCTGGCTAATATCAAGTCGCAATAAATGCCGACCGCGGAAAAACAAGAGGGTAAAAAAGGCAAAGCAAGTAAAATCAATGGTTTTACGCCTTTAACCCAATTGTTAACCCTTGAAAATGTTAATTGTTATACCATTTCCAAAAAGTCATGCAACAGTACTAAGAGCCTCTAAAATATAATCCCAACCTGTCAAAGAACGGATAATGTCAGGAGATAAGTCTTCAATTATAGACCCAACTCTCTGTATCAAAATATCTAAATTTTGATAAATTTCCCAGTTCAACTGCTGTTTTAAGAACTGCCATACTCTTTCAATTGGGTTTAATTCCGGGCTTAATGACGGCTTAAAAATAAGTAAAATATTTTCTGGTATTTCCAGCTTACTGCTGTGATGAAATCGACCATTGTCCACTTGAACTACATTTAAGTTGTCTGGAAAAGCTTGAGACAATTCATTTAAAAATATCTGAAAACAGTCTCCATCTAAGTGGCTAAACTCTAAAAAGAAACTTTCTCCAGTTTTGGGGGCTATTGCCCCGTACAAATAATAAGCTTTAAAATTCCATTGAACTTGACCTATGGGCTTAACTCCCAATCCTGTAATTCGGCAACTTTCCCTGGTTTTTAACCCAAGCCTAGTTTCATCTTCACACCAATATTTAATGCCCTGGGGGGCTGCACCGTCTACAGTAGATTCCAAGAAATCAACTGCTTTTATTAATGATGGTAGTTTTTTTTAAAGTCAGAAGATGCCTGGGGGTCTTTTTTAATACTCGAAGGCCTTGGAACTTTTAATTTGGCTTTCATTCGACTATAAACTTGATGATGTAAAGTTGAGTATTTGAGATCCAATTGGTATTGATTCTTGACCCAATTTTGGATTTCTTTATAGCTTGTAAAACCTTCTTGTTCGCGGGATAGCTGTTTTTCGATTCCTTGAATTACTTCATGGGGAATAGCTGGAGGTCTTCCCGTTTTTGGTGATTTTTTTAATAACTGCTTTAAACCACCTTGCTTATATTTTTTCCACCACCTTTGTACTGTGATTCTATGAACTCCTAAAAGTTCGGCTGCTTTTGTAATAGTTTCGACTTTACCTAATTTTAGCCAGTACAAAACCTGCACTTTATTTCTATTGGTTGAGTTTTTTTGATGACGTAGTAACGTTTTTATTTCTTAAACATGTTAAATTAATCTCAGCACTGTAGTTAACTTTCATATTTTCTCCTTAACCCTGACTCGATTGTAGCATTATTTTTTAGAAATGGTATTATTTCCCCTCGGGAGTTTACTTTAACCGTAGTAAAAGTCTCAGTCGTAGTTACCCTCGGCGGCGGTGCCGGTTCTGGTGGCGGCGATACGGGTTGAGGAGAAGGCGACACCTTGGGTTCGCTTTGGGTAACTTGCGGCGAACCTCCATCCCACAAACTCTTACCAAACACCGCCCCAGCAAACCCCATCCCACCAAAAACCAACCACCACAAAAACTTCCGCCTGCCAGCATTTGGCGCAGTCACCGGAATAGAATTTTGACTCGAAGGCGGTGCCCCCACTCGCTGCGTCGGCATAACGCTGCTACGAAAGGGTTTCCCCTTTGCCCCCGCAACTACGGCAGCTAAGGCCTCAGTTGCAGTTTGATAGCGCCGGCTAAAATGGTCGTAAACCATCTTCTCCAAAAAATTCCCAAACTCCTTACTCACCGACACCCGATCGCGCCAAACCACCTCCCCGGTCTCGGGATCCTCGGGCAGTTGCTGCGGCATCAACCCAGTCAATGCCTGGATGCCAACCATCCCCACCGCGTAAATATCGCTACTCAACTTCGGCCTGCCGTTAGACTGTTCGCTTGGCATATAACCCGGAGTACCCACCGCAATAGTCACGCTAGTTTGTCCCCGGGCATTAACTATCAAAGTTCCAATTTCCTTCACCGCCCCAAAATCAATCAAAACAATCTTGCCATCCTCCCTTCGCCGCATCAAATTCTGCGGTTTGATGTCTCGGTGGATGACTTTTTGCCGGTGCGCCACTTCCAACACTTCCAAAATTCCAACCAACAACTCCCGAACCTCCGACTCTCCCAACCGCTTCCCGGGAGTTACTTCTTTACTCAAGTCTTCCCCATCTATATATTCTTGCACTAAATAAAACTCTCCCCCTTCCTCGAAGTGCGCGAAGAGTGAAGGGATCCGTTTGCTTTCCTGCCCCAACTTATAAAGAGTCGCCGCCTCCGTCTCGAACAATCTTTTCGCTACGGGCATCGCTGCTGGGTCGTTAGTCTTGGGTTGGAGATGTTTGACTACGCACGGAGGGTTCCCCGGTAAGTCCCCATCTTCCGCAAGATAAGTATCCCCAAAACCGCCGCTGCCGAGTTTCTGGAGGATGCGATACCTATTTCTAAGAATCGTTCCAGTTTGCATGATGAGTTATTTAATAATAGTTATCGGATAAATGGACCTCATCTGATTATATCCTCCCGTAGGACAGGCATCTTGCCTGTCCCTGTTCAGGGGCGATCGGGCAAGATGCCCGATCTACGGAAATAATTTTTGACAAAACCTTTTTTAAATGTTATTATTGAGTCGATGAGGAAGAACTGCCTACCACTATGAGGGGTTAAACCCATCAGTCTCGCTCGTAGTAATCGCTTTAGCGATTTATCTATATCAATCGCTTTAGCGATTACTACGAACTTTTAACGATTGACAATTAAGTATGAGCGTAGTTATTTTTGGCAGCATTAATATGGATTTAGCGATCGCCACCCCGCGACTGCCCCTCCCCGGCGAAACCATTACTGGCAGTAACTTCTTAAGCGCCCCCGGCGGCAAAGGTGCCAACCAGGCAGTAGCGGCCTCTCGCCTCGGCGTTAATACTCAGATGGTGGGTAGAGTGGGTGCCGACGGTTTCGGGGAAAAACTGCTGGAGAGTTTGGCAACTGCCGGAGTCGAAACCCGGGGAGTTTCGATAAGCGATCGCTCATCTTCTGGCATTGCGGTTATTGCCGTAGGCGGGAGTGGCGAAAACAGTATAATAGTCGTCCCAGGTGCCAACGGCGACATCGACGAGACGGATAGCGATCGCCTCAAAGATTTATTACCCGGAAAAACCGCTCTACTTCTACAATTAGAAATCCCTCTGGAGGCGGTAATAAGTGCGGCAAAAGCAGCTAAAGAAATAGGTGTCAAAGTCATTCTCGACCCGGCACCTTTTCGAGAAGATATTCCCGCCGATTTATATAAATTAATAGACATTATTACTCCTAACGAAATCGAAGCAAGTCAACTCGTCGGCTTCCGAGTTAACAACCCAGAAACCGCGAAGAAAGCTGCCCAAGAATTGCGGCGGCGGGGAGTAGAAGTTGCGATAGTTAAATTAGGGGCGCGAGGAGTTATTTGCGTTTGTGAAAACCAAACCCTTTTTATACCAGGTTTCCCAGTCGATGCGGTAGATACTGTAGCGGCGGGAGATGCTTTTAACGGCGGTTTGGCAGCAGCAATAGATAGAGGTTTGTCCTTAAGAGAAGCGGTAAAATGGGGTGCTGCTGCGGGTGCTTTATGCGCTACTAAATCGGGGGCTCAGTCTGCGATGCCAGATAAGGAGACTTTTGAGGATTTTTTGAGCAAACTTGGTTAATTTTTAGGGAGGATGAAGGAACCGGGTTTTTGGCAAAAACCCGGTTTCTGGGGAGCGATCGCTCTTGCCAGAAACAAAATTGTTAATTATACCGCTAGTATTAG
Organism: Cyanobacteriota bacterium; assembly: GCA_034189005.1. Classification (GTDB taxonomy): domain Bacteria; phylum Cyanobacteriota; class Cyanobacteriia; order Cyanobacteriales; family Microcoleaceae; genus CALKCV01. Next base: position 32,593 of record JAXHVR010000018.1, read on the forward strand.
ATTTGACAGAATGACTTTAGTCATTTATAATCTAAAAATATCTGGAAACTTTTCACTAACAAATGACTAACTATCGAAAAAAATATCCATATTTACAATTCATCGCTTCCCAAATAAAACGGTATCCACAACCTAAAAATAATGCTTCTTTAGTTATAGATTTATTTGCGGGATGTGGCGGGTTAGCGCTGGGGTTTGAAGCCGCCGGATTTAAAACTATTGGTTATGAAATGTTGCCCGACGCCTGCGCTACTTATCGACATAATTTATCCGGTGCTTGCAAGCAAGTAAAACTAACAGAAGAAACAGAATTAACAGACAAACCAGAAGTAATTATTGGCGGTCCTCCTTGTCAACCATTTAGCGTCAGCGGACGGCAAAAAGGACTGAAAGATAGCCGCGACGGTTTCCCTATTTTTCTGAATGCGGTTAAACGCTATGCTCCCAAATTAGCCATATTTGAAAACGTCCGAGGGATGCTTTTTCGTAACAAGACTTATTTTGAAGAAATTGTTAGCAGCCTCAGAAATATGGGCTATATCGTGGAGTGGGAAATTATGACTGCTTCCGATTATGGAGTTCCTCAAAAGCGGCAGCGACTATTTTGCGTCGCCCATCAAGGAGGTTGGCATTGGCCGAAAAAAACTCATTTAGATGCACCATTAACGGTGGGGGATGCTTTGGGAGAATGGGCGCTGATGCCGCGAGATGATGAGGGCAAATTTTTAACCGCGAGTATGGATGAATATGTTAAGAAATACGAGTTAAAATCGAAGTGCGTCAGACCGAGAGATTTGCATTTAAACGAACCAGCGAGAACTGTAACTTGTCGGAATCTTGGTGCTGCTACTGGGGATATGTTGAGGCTTCGTTTGCCCGACGGCAGGAGGCGGAGGCTAACAGTTCGCGAGGGGGCTCGCTTGCAGAGTTTTCCCGATTGGTTTGAGTTTAGGGGCAGCGAACAAAGTCAATTCAATCAAATAGGTAACGCAGTTCCGCCTATTTTAGGGAAGGCGATCGCCGATTGCGTTAAGGTTTGTTTGGATGGAGGCGATCGCTTTTTATCGCAAAAAACAGATTTACTAAATCAACCCATACAGTTATCTCTTAAATTGTTCTAAATGTCTAAAATAAGTAGCTCTTCTAGCGATTTGGTCAATAATAAAATTGAGGAAGCTAAAGCTATTCTCAAAAATATTGGTTTGCCAAGAGCGCAGCAAAACGAGAGGTCTGCTCTTACATTGCTAGCGTTGCTAAATTTGAAATCAAATATGCTTTGGTCTGATGCTAATAGCCCTCTTATTGGAATTACTCCGATAATGGAATTTATCGCAAAGCATTATGACAAACAATACAAGCCTAACACGAGGGAAACAATTCGTCGTCAGACAGTTCACCAATTTGTAGAAGCTGGTATTATCATCAAAAATCCAGATAAGCTTTCAAGACCTCCCAACAGTCCCAAAACAGTTTATCAAATAGAGGAGAATGTCTTAGAGTTAATTCGCACTTATAAAACTAAAGAGTGGACAGAAAAATTAAGAATATATTTACAGTCTCAAGATACCCTTAAAAAGCGTTATGCCCGAGAAAGGGAGATGGAAAGAATTCCGTTGACGCTTGCTTCTGGGCAGACTATATCCCTGTCGCCTGGAGGGCAAAATGTTTTAGTAAAACAGATTATTGATGAGTTTTGTTCTCGATTTACTCCCGGTGGAAAATTGATTTATGTAGGCGATGCCGACGATAAATGGGCCTACTTCGATCGCGAATCTCTTCAGACGTTGGGCGTGACAGTTGATACTCACGGAAAAATGCCGGATGTAGTGGTACATCACCTCCAAAAGAATTGGCTGGTTTTGATTGAAGCTGTAACCAGTCATGGTCCTGTAAATCCAAAGCGTCGGAATGAGTTGGAAGCATTATTTAACGATTCAACAGCAGCATTAGTATTTGTTACGGCTTTTCTCAGTCGCAGAAACATGGTTAAGTATCTTAACGAAATTGCTTGGGAAACAGAAGTTTGGGTTGCTGAATCTCCAAGTCACATGATTCATTTTAACGGCGATCGCTTTTTGGAAATTTCTTGAGATAGATCGCCTCCAGGCAGGACTCACAAAACCGGATTTTTACCAAAAACCCGGTTTCTGGGGAGCGATCGCCAAAAACTAGAAAAATGTTAATTATTAAATATTAATTGTTAATTGTTAATTGTTAATTGTTAATTGTTAATTCCTTCGCTATAATCCTAAAAAACCAGTAAAAAGTAAAAGTTTAGATTATTATGGCCAACCGTCTCGCTGACACTCAAAGTCTTTATCTGCGCAAACACGCCGAAAATCCCATCGACTGGTGGCCTTGGTCTGAGGAGGCATTGGAAACTGCCCGGCGGGAAGATAAACCAATTTTTCTGTCCGTAGGCTATTCTAGCTGCCACTGGTGTACGGTCATGGAAGGGGAGGCATTTTCTAACCAACAAATTGCCCAATACATGAACGAAAATTTCCTGCCAATTAAAGTCGATCGCGAAGAAAGACCGGACATAGATAGCATTTACATGCAGGCATTACAAATGCTAACCGGACAGGGTGGTTGGCCTTTAAATATTTTTCTAACTCCGACCGATTTAGTACCATTTGTAGGCGGTACTTATTTCCCGGTGGAACCTCGCTACGGACGACCGGGTTTTTTAGAAGTTTTGCAAAAAATACATAGTTTTTACGGCACTGAAAAAACTCAATTAGAGAGTTTGAAAACTGAAATGTTAAACGGCTTGCGGCAGTCTATTGTTATGCCAGAAAGCCAGGAATTAGAACGAGAAGTTTGGCAAAAAGGTATGTCGGTAAGCGCGGCAATAATAGGCGATCGCATCTCCAATCAATGTTTCCCCATGATACCTTACGCCGCCGCCGCTTTGCGAGGGACTCGCTTTAATTTTGAGTCTGAATACGATGCCAATTCCGCCTGCGAAAAACGTGGTTTAAACTTAGCATTAGGTGGAATTTACGACCATGTAGCCGGAGGTTTTCATCGTTACACGGTGGATCCTACTTGGACGGTTCCACACTTTGAAAAAATGCTCTACGATAACGGTCAAATCCTCGAATATTTAGCGGATTTGTGGAGCGCGGGTATTAAAGAACCTGCTTTTAAACGGGCTGTTGGCGGTACGGTACAATGGTTGAAACGAGAAATGACGGCACCGGCAGGATATTTTTACGCCGCCCAAGATGCCGACACTTTTACCGCTGCAGACGAGGTTGAACCGGAAGAAGGTGCTTTTTATGTTTGGACTTATCAAGAGTTAGAAACTCTCCTAACTGCTGAAGAATTTACGGCAATTTTAGAAGATTTTACCGTCACTTCCAGCGGGAATTTTGAGGGGCAAAATGTCTTGCAGCGATCGCAAAGAGGAGAGTTAAGCGAAACAGCAGAAAAAGCTTTAGCTAAGTTATTTGAAATTCGTTACGGTGCCGCCCCGGAGGCTATAGAAACTTTCCCTCCAGCGCGTAATAATGATGAGGCAAAAGGTAAGAAATGGCCCGGTCGAATTCCGGCAGTAACCGATACTAAGATGATAGCTGCCTGGAACAGTTTAACTATTTCTGGTTTGGCGAGGGCGGCGGTTGCTTTTAATAATATGGAATATCTGGAATTGGCGAGTAAAGCTGCTAATTTTATTCTGGAAAATCAGTTTGTCGGCGATCGCTTCCATCGCTTAAATTATGAAGGGCAACCGGCGGTTATGGCGCAGTCGGAAGATTACGCTTTGTTTGTGAAAGCTTTGTTAGATTTGCACCAGGCAAGTTTGGTTTTTGAGGGAGAAGAAAAACAGCAATTTTGGTTAGAAAAAGCCGTGGCATTGCAGGAGGAATTTGACGAATATCTTTGGAGTTTGGAAGCGGGGGGATATTTTAATACTGCTAGGGATGTCAGTGGAGATTTGTTAATGCGAGAAAGGAGTTATGCGGATAACGCAACTCCGGCGGCAAATGGGGTAGCGATCGCTAATTTAATCCGTCTATCTTTAGTCACCGAAGACTTACAATATTTAGACCGCGCGGAATCTGGTTTGAAAGCTTTTGGCGCTGTAATGAAGGAAACTCCTCAAGCTTGCCCCAGTTTGTTTGTTGCTTTAGATTGGTATCGCAATCAAACTTTGGTTCGGACTAATGGGGAGGAGATTAATAGTTTGATGGCTGAATATTTCCCCGCTGCTGCTTATAAAAAAGAGGCAAGTTTGGAAGAAGGAGTAACTGGATTAGTTTGTCAGGGTTTAGTTTGTAAAAAACCGGCTTTGAGTCGAGAGCAATTGTTGGAACAATTGTTGGAAAGTCAAACCAGATGGTAATTAATTAATAATTAATAATTAATAACGATCGAGTTTGTAGTAATCGCTTTAGCGATTTATAAATATTAATCGCTAAAGCGATTACTACGAACAGGCAAGATGCCTGTTCTACGGGGAAACAGGCAACAGCCGCGTTCCCAAAATGCTATGGTAGGAACGATAACATTTGATAAAAACCCAGAGACTATGAACAGAAAAAAGCAACTTTTCGCTTTTTGCCTGAGCGTCCTGGCGAGTATAACAGTAATATTCGCAGCGTCCCCGGCAGAAGCCCAAATCAATTGTTCGGGAATTTCTCGCTGGTCCGGCACCAGCCCCCAGATAAATCAACCTCACATTTTCTGCGGCGAGTGGGACTCCCGGCGAAACAGAGCAAAGGGCTTTCATTCCCGCCCCAGTGGAGCCAGTCCGAACACCGTCGCCAGTTTCCAAATTACCCAAACCGCCAACAGGCAAGGTGTTTACGGCGGCAACTGGAGCTATGCAGGGCGCGGCGGACGAACAAAATTCTCGACTATGTTTCCCGATCGCTGCACCCGACAGCAAGTCATCAACTCCATCTCCTACGCAGCTAGCAGCCGAACCAGTTGTCCGTCGAGCGCCCCAAGCTGGGCTTGGTGCGGTTCCAGCGCCCCCAGCGCCAACGCCGCTGAGTATTGCAACGGCAATGATGGTAGCATCTTGAGCGTTGCTGGCGCTTTCTTGAACGACGGCAGAATTAATACCGCTTTTCCCCTGAGATAATTTAACTAACCAACGAACCACCAAACAATATTATGTCTGAAACCCCTTTTAACTGGTCCGGGCAGCGATCGCAAGACCCCGCCCATCGCAGAGTAGCCGAGTTTTTAACTATGGATATTCAGCAAAGCCCCCAATGGGCGCGGGAGCTAATGGAGAAAATTGAGGCGATCGAAGCCGGCGAACTTGACTCATGGGAGCGTAACGGCAATGCTTTTTATCTAGAACTATCTCCCGATGGTGCCGCCATTGAGGATGCGGTAGATGAAAGTAGCCCTATTCAAAAGGTATCTTTAGACGAGTTTCGCGCTGCAGTTTTGGCGTGGAGAGAACGCATTGGCTCTTAATTAACAATTGGCTAACTGGCAGCGAAGGGCATTAATTGGGAGCGCTGCGCCTCCCAATTGCAAGTCGAAAGTTTATTATTGCAAGTCGAAAGCTTATTGCTGTTGGGTTGCGCTGCGCTCCACCCAACCTACGATTGACTGTTTGTAGTAATCGCTTTAGCGATTGATATCTATCAATCGCTAAAGCGATTACTACGAACTTTTGGCCATTTGTCTTTTTAAAAATGGACCATATCCTCAATCTTCAGGGTGATATGGGGGAAATTACCCATCAAAGGGAACCCGTCCAGGCACTAGGCAAAATTAACATGGCATCGCCGAAAGAATAGAAGCGATAAGCACGAGCGATCGCCTCCTCATAAAGTTCCAACAACCTTTCTCGCCCGATCGCCGCGCTAACCAACATCAGCAAACTCGAACGCGGCAAATGAAAATTAGTAATCAACCCCTCAACCACCTGCCACTGGTAGCCTGGGTAAATAAATAAATCCGTATAGCCAGAAAAAGGCAATAACTCGCGATCGCCAGTTGCACTCATCGAACTCGCAGCCGCCCCTTCCAAAGCTCGAATTACCGTAGTTCCCACCGCGATAACGCGGCCGCCCCTAGCCTTCGTCTGAGAAATTTTATCCGCAGTAGCAGCCGGCACTTCTACCCACTCCGAATGCATCTGATGACTGGTAATCTCTTCGACCTCCACCGGGCGGAAAGTACCGACCCCAACGTGCAAAGTCACAAAAGCTCGCTCTATTCCCCTTTCTTCCAAGCGATCGAATAACTCATCGGTAAAATGAAGTCCCGCAGTAGGGGCAGCTACCGCCCCGGGGGTTTTAGCATAGACAGTTTGATATTGTTCCGGTTTTGCCACAGATTCCGTAACGTAAGGCGGTAAAGGCAGATGACCGAATCGATCTAATACTTGAAGCAAAGAGATCCCCTCTGGTAAGTCGAACTGCAAAAACCTCCCGCCAGTTTTCTCGTCAGTGCCGACAACCTCTGCCGCGAGTTTTTCGGGAACAGTATTTGTGCTTACCTTGCCAGAAGCCATGGGGCGATCGCCCTCCTCCAGAGTTGCCACTGGATCGAATTCAATTTTTGCCCCTAAGTTAAAACGCTTACCCGGTTTAACCAAAGCCAACCAGCAATTATACTCTCCCTCCTCCAAAAGGAGTATTTCCACCTCTGCCCCAGTAATTTTTCGCCCATAAAGCCTTGCGCAAATCACCCGAGTATGATTCAAAACTAATAAATCCCCCGGCTGGAGCAAATTGGGTAAATCCCGAAAGCTCCAATGTTGCGCCGTCGTGGTAGAATTAACTACGAGCAAGCGGGAGCTATCTCGCGGAACCACGGGGTTTTGAGCGATCGACTCCTGTGGGAGTTCGTAATCATAACCATTTAATAAGTAATCTAACTCTTTCATCTAACCCACTCATGCTTGAAGTTGCACTGGGTAAACTCCCCCATAAAAATTAGGGTACTTCTCCCCTAGTGCTTTTCGACATAATAGCGGGAAGATAGAAATATAGGCAGCAAAGTCAGCGAAAGATTTGATGCCACGGTCAACCAGCGAGCTTCGTCTCCGTTCTTAGCTCGGAATTCATTGTTAAACGGAAGTATTATTTTGTGCATGGGAAAGCGGCACCATCCGCCCCGCTTTCCTCTCCTACTTACGCCCCTTTCTTCATTGCTGGTAGCAAAACAGTTAAGGAAAAAGCGCGCAAGCTGAAGTATTTAGCGGGAATCGTAAAAATGGAATATCTCTATTTTTTAGGCAATACCAGCCTCACTCTCAGAACGATCGAGTATCTGCGAGCTAACCAACAATTGCCCCTCCAATTTATTACGGTGATTCATCAGATCGATGGTTGGGTAGTGAAAATAAAAATGAATCAATACCTCTCCCCTAGGCAGCATGGGGATTTTCGAGCTTTTATGAACGAACTCGGGATTCCCTACGAGCCCGATATTCGCGTCCGTATGGCACTGTGGGGTTTGGAAACCGGACAATCTCCCCTGAGCGTGATGCGTCGCTATCAGGTGGCAGTGGTTTGCCACGGTCAGCCGAATAAAGAAGAAATAGAAGCATTTCGCAAGCAATTTGTCAAGGGTTTGGGATATTGTCCCGAAACTCTCGGTTAACACGTTGGGGCGATCGCTCCAAAGTTCGTAGTAATCGCTTTAGCGATCGCTCCAAAGTTCGTAGTAATCGCTTTAGCGATTTATCCATAAGAATCGCTAAAGCGATTACTACAAGCTAGCCTGCGAAGTTTACCCATCATTTTAACTGTCCTGCGCTAGTAGATTGGATTGCGCTTCCACCCAACCTACAGAATACTCTTATTTTTCATAGGAGTATCAGTAATAATAAGATTATGAATATTAGTAGGAATTAAAAGCTGACTTAATATATTCCTGCAACACGAATTGATAATCCCATATTGCCACTGGATGGCCTAGCTTAACAATTGATGGAGTTGCTAGGTCATTTGCCATTTTTGTAGGTCTAGCGCTGCATCTAACTAGGGCCACGTCAAAGCGACAGGGATAATCTGCCAGATGGGGGCGATCGCTCAAGAAGACAGACGCCGCCAAGGACAACTTTTCCTGTTTCGACTCAGTAATAGATAGCAAACCATCTTCATCCCAATTTCTCCGACGGCGAGTTTTCACCTCCACAAAGGCCAACATTGGAGAGGAAGACTGGGGCAAATTTTCCAGAGCAACAATATCCAACTCTCCCCAACGACATCGCCAGCGACGAGCCAAAATTTGCCAACCCTCTCCCTCCAACCATTGGGCCACTAAATCTTCTCCCAAAATACCAGTATTAGTAGATTGGTTTTTGTCAGTGGAGGAAGAAGAGCGAGGCTCAGGCATTTTGCTTTATTCTAGGGATGAAGTATTTGTAGTAAATTCCCACCGTTGCCCCTATGAATTTTAGGAAAAACAAACAGATTTCAACTATTTTAATCGGTTTTGTCTTCTCAACATTAATCTATATCGCAGCAATAGGAGCGATCGGAGTCTCGACTTTCATTAACCCCTCCCCCGCCCTGGCCGACAATTTTGACAAACAAAACTTAGCAAACAAGGATTTGTCAGGCCGCGACCTCAAAGATTCGAGTTTTAATGCCTCAAATATTCGCCAAGCTAATCTTAGCAATACAGATTTACGCGGAGTTGTTTTATTCGGTGCCCATGCAGAAAGGGCAAATTTCGAGGGGGCAGATCTAAGTTATGCCACTTTAGACAATATTCACGCTCAGAAAGCTAATTTTACTAATGCTATTTTAGAAGGAGCTTTCATGTACAACGCTCAGTTTCAAGGTGCGACTATTGATGGGGCTGATTTTACCGATGCCTTTATCAGTTATGATGAAGAAAAGATTCTCTGCGATTTAGCAACAGGTACTAACCCCGTCACTGGAAACGATACTCGCGATACTCTTTATTGCCGTTAATTCTTCGTAGCGATGGTTCGTAGCGATCGCTAAAGCGATTTCAAAAACTCTGGCAAAAATCGCTAAAGCGATTACTACGAGCGTTTGTAGTAATCGCTTTAGCGATTTATAGCAATTATCAGATGAAGTTGCCATTGGAACTGTCAAAAGTATTATGAATTATGAAAGAATATATTGTAATTTTTGAATGGGCAGGCAGTAACTATTCCGCTTACGTTCCAGATTTACCCGGTTGTATTTCTACAGGGAAAAACCTAGAGGAAACAGAAAAGAATATTCAAGAAGCAATTGAGCTTTATATTGACACCCTGCGAGAGGATGGGCAACCTATTCCAGAACCATCTCTTAAGGCAAAAGCAATTTCTGTCAATTAGCAACTTATTAATTGTTAGACGTTTGAAGCGATCGCTTTAGCGGTTTTAAAAAACTCTGGGAAAAATCGCTAAAGCGATTACTACGAGCGTTTGTAGTAATCGCTTTAGCGATTTAAAAAACTCTGGGAAAAATCGCTAAAGCGATCGCTACAAGCGTTTCTTCTTAATTCCACAACGGTACTTTTACTAAATCCTCGAAAGGAGTTTGACACAATCTTTTTAACTCCTTAATCCAGAGTTCTTCCGCATATAATTGCTCGCAGTATTTTTGATAAAGTTCTTTATCGGCAGAGCAATCAGTTTCTTTCAACCCTTTGATTGCCACATAGCGCCGTTTTTCACAAATGATTTGTTCTAGAGAAGCTACGGCAGAACGAATTTGTAAAGGGGGGCGCAGAATTTCTTTTTCTGCCATTTCATCCAGGTGAAATAAATATTCGACTTGAGACAAATATTCTGGCTCTTCCAAACAACTATCTTGAAGTTTGGAAATTAACTTCTCTGGGGCGGCATCCAAATATTCTTTATGCAAATTTTCTACTAAGAAAATCTGTCGCCACAAAAACCGATGGTGAGATAAATTAAACTGTAAATCCCTTGCTTCTAAAGCATCTTTCACTTCTTCACGCGATCGCGGCTGATGTAAATAAATACGCAACAATAAAGCTTCGGTTTCTTCTAAAAAACTCTTTTCTGAATCCTCCTCTAAATTAGCTGTTGCTGAATCTTTATTTTGCTTATCTTTATTGTGCTTAGTTTTAGGCGGGGTTCTAAATCTATGCTTAGACTTTAAATGATTTTCTACCAACAAAGGAGGAGATAAATATTCATCCTTAGCTAGTAGCTTCTTCCAATTACTAACAACCTGAGTAAGCAAATTTTCTGTCAGCAAAGAAACCGAACCACCATTAGCTTGACTGAGAATATCGGCGCAAGATTGCAGATAATAAGTTAATTGATTGTCGTTAGTGATTTTAGTTAAAAGATTAACTAAATCTTTCGTAACCCTGCCGTATTCGTCAGCTTGTTTGAGGTCTTTTGCGCTAATTAATTGCTCGATTTGCCAGTCTATCCAGAGAGGAGTTGCTTCGATAAGTTCTCGATACTTTTCTGGAGAAAAGGTTTTGAGAAAATCATCGGCGTCTTTGCCTTCTGGGAGGTTTAAAACTCGCAGTTGCACTTCTCCGCAATAAGCCAGTTTTTCAACTTCTGAGATCGCTCTATCCGTTGCTTTAACTCCTGCTTTATCCGCATCGAAATTAAGGATAACTTGTTTCGAGTCCGTGTAACGTAAAAGCTGTCTGACTTGAAACAAACTTAAGGCCGTTCCGAGTGAGGCCACTGCATTAGTAATACCCGCCGCGTGGAGAGCGATCGCGTCAAAATACCCCTCCACTACAACCGCTTTATCTTGTTTAGAAATAGCAGTTTTCGCCTTATCCAGACAAAATAAAGTTTTACCTTTATCGAACAATTCCGTTTCTGGAGAGTTGAGATATTTTGGCTGTTCGTCTGTCAAAGTTCTGCCGCCAAAACCAATAACTCGTCCTTGGAGGTCGTGGATGGGAATTATTAGGCGGTCTCGGAAGCGATCGTAATAACTGCCCCCCGACTTTCGCGGCACAATTAATCCCGCCTTCTCCACCAACTCCGCAGGAAAACCTTTTTGTTCTACCAAATAACCGTAAATAGTTTCCCAACCGTTAGGGGCATAACCTAGTTGGAATTGTTGAATATTTTCTTCGCTAAACTGTCTGGAAGATAGTAAATATTCTAAAGCAACTTTTCCTTGCGGTTGTCTTAAAGCGTGTTGATAAAAACTGGTCGTTACTGCGAGGATTTCATAGAGTTTTTCTCGCAAAGATATTTTTTGTTGGAATTCCTGATGTTTTTCTGGCGATTCCGATTTGACTTCAATTTGGTAGCGTCGCGCCAGTTCTAATACTACTTCTTTGAAAGAACTTTTATTTAATTCCATCAGGAATTTAAGAGAATTGCCCCCCGCCCCGCAGCCGAAACAGTAGTACATTTGTTTGTTGGTGCTGACTGTAAAACTGGGGCTTTTTTCGTCGTGGAACGGACATAATCCAACGTAATCTTTACCGCGCTTGCGCAGGACAACTCTATCTGAGATAATATCGTGAATGTCCGCTCTTTCTTTAACCTCTTCTATGGTGTCTGGATGTATTCTAAAGCCTTTCATCTGGACTTCTGTTGAGAGAGTTTTATTGACTTATTCTCTTTCTTAGCATATTCTTTTATATTTGTCAATTAATAAAGTTTGTAGTAACCGCTTTAGCGGTTGAATATTTAATAATTAGAATCGCTAAAGCGATTACTACGAACGAGCTTAATTAGAATCGCTAAAGCGATTACTACGAACGAGCTTAATTAGAATCGCTAAAGCGATTACTACGAACGAGCTTAATTAGAATCGCTAAAGCGATTACTACGAACGAGCTTAATTAGAAT
>JAXHVR010000018.1:44441-76620 GCA_034189005.1 Cyanobacteriota bacterium
TAATTAGAATCGCTAAAGCGATTACTACGAACGAGCTTAATTAGAATCGCTAAAGCGATTACTACGAACGAGCTTAATTAGAATCGCTAAAGCGATTACTACGAACGAGCTTAATTAGAATCGCTAAAGCGATTACTACGAACGAGCTTATTTTTGCGGAACAATGATAATTCGCCCACCAGAAACCCGGTTTTTTTAAAAAACCGGGTTTCTTAAATCCCCATGCATATCTTGAATAAAATGGCGAAGGTATTGTTTTAGAAACCGGTTTCTGGCACTCTAATTTTTCGCAACCCCTCCACAAATTGCTATAAATGTACGCAATTAGATAGCAATCTTTATTATTAGCTTTTTTGTGCTACCTGAAGCATAGACAAATATGAAGTTTGGATGCTATTTCCGCAGTTTTTCTCTAAAGTTTCCCTCAAGCCAGCAAACAAATAATCTCGCTGTTGCCGTTCTAGGGCTATGTACGGCGACAAACTACTTAAAAGCGCCAGATAATCGTCGATGCTGTAGGTAACTTCCGACATTAAATCTTCCGACATTAAATTTTTAAACAAACCAGAGTCAAGGAGATTTTCTCCAAACTTTGCGAGATTTTGTTTGTGACTTTTGAAATCTTCAGACCCGGCAAAAAATGGAACGCGGGTTCGATAGACTTCATTTAACATTTGAACAACTTCGCTATCTGGTTCCGGCGGCGTATTCCACAGCAAGATAATAGAACTATTTTCTAGCAAAGCATCAGCAGCTTTTTGATATTTAATATCCGAGGAAACCCAATGAAAAGAATTTGCAGCTAAAACTGCATCGAATTTCTCAGTTTCCAACTCCCACTCTTCAAAGCTGGTATTAATAATCTCTACATTTGGATACTTTGCACAATTTTGCCGTCCTAGCTGACAAAATGCCAGACTCGGTTCCAGGCAGACCATGGAAAAGCCCAGGGTTGCAAAAGCTGTAGTTGCAGTCCCGGGGCCGGATCCTATTTCCAAAATCATTCCCTCTTTAGGAACTAATTCTAATTCTATAGCGCGGTTAATTAGCTGCTGGGGATAGGCCGGTCTTCCCCGGTTATAGGCATCTGCTACTTCGCCATACCAGTTTTTTCTTTGTTTTAAATCTTGGCTGTACCACATTTTTTTGCAAGTTGAAGTTGGACAGGGAAAAAGCCTCCCGGCCTAGAAATGGAGAAATTGTCTTAAGATATACAAATATCTGAGATAATTATGGGGTTAACTAGCCAAGCCTAACCGTCCCAGGGTTTCCTTCCAGCGGGGGCAAACTTTTGCACTATGCCTTGCTGGGGCTTGCCTGAGCAATTGAAACCCTACCAGGCTTTAACCTTGGCAAATATCCCTAGTTGAAACAATTCTTTACATTCATTAGACTTCTTGCAGAAGTAGGCAACAGGCAACAGGCAACAGGCAACAGGCAACAGGGAAGAGTTTTTAAGGAAAAAGGAACGAAAAACGATTTTCTTTTGCAAGAGGTCTATTAATAATATGTCAATATTATTGGCAATTGTGGATTGAAAATTGGCAATAATTCAATCTAAATTCTAAAATATTCCCTCTCAAGTCGAGTGGCCAGTAACGAGGAAGCGGGCAGTGTTAAAACGCATAAAGCAGGACTTAAAAAACGACTTAATAGCAGGTTTACTGGTAGTAATACCTTTGGCTACTACCATTTGGTTAACCATAACGATCGCCACTTGGGTAATCGATTTTCTGACGAAAGTTCCCAAACAGATCAATCCTTTCGATGGCCTGGAGCCAATTTTAGTCAATTTCTTGAATTTTGTAGTAGGATTAGCCGTTCCGTTGCTGAGTATCCTCCTAATAGGTGTAATGGCCCGCAATATTGCGGGACAATGGCTGCTAAATCTGGGGGAACGTTTGTTACAGGCTATTCCTCTAGCAGGGTCAGTTTACAAGACCCTCAAACAGTTACTAGAAACTGTGCTAAAGGATTCCAACGATAAATTTAGGCGGGTGGTATTAGTAGAATATCCTCGACAAGGAATGTGGGCGTTGGCCTTCGTAACCGGTACGATTAACGCTCAAATCCAATCTAAAATGAAAGAGCCCATGCTGAGTATTTTCGTGCCGACAACTCCTAATCCTACAAGTGGTTGGTACGCGATCGTTTCTGAAGAAGAGGTGGTCAATTTATCCCTGTCGGTTGAAGATGCTTTTAAAGTATTAATATCCGGGGGAATAGTAAACTCAAATCCATCAAATGCAATCCCCCCAACTCAACTAAAAACTAATAATAATCTAGAAAAATTGCAGTTTCCCGAAGATAAATTACAGCCAGTACCAGTGGAAGAAGAACCCTCGGTTTAATAGAAGGTTTGCAGGAAAAAAGAAGTAGAGCTTAAAGGAAAAGAAAAGAAAAGAAATGAAGATAGCGAAAAAATCCCCGCGCCAAGCAGCAAGAGAATTGGCACTTCTAGGTATCAGCCAACTGCCGAAAAACAAGGAAAAATTAGATAAGAAAAAACTGCAAGAACTCCTACTGGCGGCAGTAAGAACTTTAACAATGGAAGCGGACGAATGTTTGGAAAAAGCGGCTGAAGAACTGCAAAAAGCAAGCGATCGCCTGCTGAGTAGCCAGATAGGAGTAACGGATATTAAAAGCGCCCGTTCTATGGTTTACGAAGGAATAGAATTAAGTCAAACAGCCATCAACGAGATCGGCACCGCGATCGAATTACCGGAACTAATTCAGCTAACCAACCAACCAGAAGTCCGCAGCTACGCCCTAGAAATTCTCATAGCAGTTAATAGTAATACAGCCGAGATAGATAAATTGTTAGAAAAGTCGATTGTTAACTGGCAAATAAAGCGTTTACCGCGACTAGACCTGGATATTTTGCGCATAGCTGTTGGTGAAATTCTCTATCTCGGTTTGCCAGAACAAATAGCCATTGAGGAAGCAGTAAAACTTGCCAAGCGCTATAGTGGCGAGGATGGCTATAAATTTATTAATGGGGTCTTGGCACGAGTGGGCGAAAAAATGAAAGCTGATACTGCCTTAGCATCGGAAGTTTAACTATTGTGGAAAATTTCTCTCCCCTTTGGAGAGACTTGGGATAGACTAAATTATTTAAAACTTAAAATACAGAATACAGAATACAGAATACAGAATACAGAATACAACATAAAAAATAGATATGCCTTTTAATTGGTTCCGCCGCCAGCAGAAGGATACTGCTAAAAAAACTCCAGAAAAACCCACTCAAGAGACACCCCAAGAGGAAAAATTGACGGAGGCTAAGGAAGAGTCCCCCAAAGCTGCTGAGGATTATTTAGCCTGGGCCAAAGCAGCTTACAAAAATATTCAGAAAGAAGAAGAAGAAGAAACAAAAACAGAATCCCCAGAAGCAACTGATGGGGACGAAGTGGAGGCAGAAACTACAGAGGCAACTCCAGAAGAGTTGCCGAGTGAAGAGACAAAAGCCCCCGAAGCTAGGGAGGAAGTAGTAGAGTCTCCCCCAGAGGCAGAAGTCGCTGAAGAAATAGAACCCGAAGTCGAGACGACCGCCCCAGTGGCAGAAGTCGCTGAAGAAATAGAACCGGAACCAGAACCAGAAGTCGAGACGACCGCCCCAGTGGCAGAAGTCGCTGAAGAAACAGAACCGGAAACAGAAGTAGAAGAACCATCAGCGGCCCTGCCCGCCTGGGCGCGATCGCAACAGGAACGACAAGCCCGCCTGGAACGACTGAAAGAAACAGCGATCGAAGAACCAGAACCAGAACCAGAAACCTCCCAAACATCTTTAACCAGAGAAGAAGCCTTAGCAGAATTTGGCGACCTAGACTTCGACGATGGTTTCCTCTGGTCCGCAGAAGTTTTAGCAAGCCAAGGCCGTAGGGCAGAAACCATATCCGTCGAAGAAATAACCTGGTTGAAGAAACTGCGGCTTGGTTTGGGTAGAACTCGTCGTAGTTTGATCAACAGACTCAAGGCGATCGTCGGAAAAGGTCCGCTGAATGAAGATGCGGTGATGGAGATAGAGGCTTTGCTGTTGCAAGCAGATGTGGGAGTGGAGGCGACGGACAGAATTGTAGAGGCCCTGCAGAAGAAACTGCTAGAGGAAACATTGCCTCCAATGGAAGCGATCGCTTATCTCAAGCAAATTTTGCGCGACCTTCTCGACGAACCATGCCAGGACGACTCAGGAAAACCTGCTTATAGTTTTACCTTTGCCCCAGAAAAGGACACCCTCAATATCTGGCTGATTACAGGAGTGAATGGGGCAGGCAAAACTACTACCATCGGCAAAATTGCTCACTTAGCGCAAAAATCAGATTATCGCTGTTTAATTGGGGCGGCAGATACCTTCCGGGCCGCTGCTGTAGAACAGGTGAAAATTTGGGGACAGCGCAGCGACGTAGAGGTAATAGCTAATCCGGGTAAAAATACCGATCCAGCAGCCGTAGTATTCGACGCGATCGCCGCCGCCAAAGCCAGAAACACGGAATTATTAATCGTGGACACCGCAGGCAGGCTGCAAAATAAGAAAAATCTGATGGACGAACTGACTAAAATCCGTCGGGTGATAGACAAAAAAGCTCCCGAGGCCAAAGTAGAATCTCTATTGGTATTAGATGCTACCCTGGGACAAAATGGTTTGCAGCAAGCAGAAGTATTCTCAGAAGCAGTTAATTTAAGTGGAGTGGTCTTGACAAAACTAGACGGAACTGCTAAAGGTGGTATCGCCCTAGCCGTAGTACAAAGGCTGGGCCTGCCTATTCGTTTTATTGGTGTGGGAGAAAGTATAGAAGACCTCCGTCCATTTTCGAGTTACGAATTTGTCGAAGCTCTTGTAAGCGGCTGATAAATCCGAAAAGTTTGTTTGTGGAAAAGAAACGCGGGATTTTATACAGCTAAACGAAAAAAAACTTACAACAAATTCCCTCGTTCTAATAGACTGAGGGTTAATTTTACAATCCAAAGATTCCCAAAGCTACTTAAAGAATAAAGCTCCAGACTTGCAGATTCTACAGGGTGCAAGATTATTGACTGGGACTTGAGGACAGATCCCAAAGGCGATCGCCCTTTGGGTGCAAATTTAAGCTATTTGTAACTAATCAAAGATAGTTACAAGAAAAGATAGTACAAATAAAAAGATTAGATAAGCAGTCAGAACCTTGCCGTGCCTGGGATAGACGCTGCTAAGTTTCTAATAGTCCAGAGCAAATCTCCTATAGACAAAAACAGGTTTAAGAGATTCAGTCAATAATCGCGTCTATATAGCAATTATCGAAACTATGAGGTACATTGAGCGATTCCCCGTTGGTCCCCCAGTCGATCCCCCTTTTTAAGGGGGAGGCCTGAGGAAGAAGCTTTTCATGTACGGGGGACGAGTGAAAAAATATGGCTCCCCCCTTTTTAAGGGGGGCAGGGGGGGATCGAAAATCTACTTCACCGATTCAATAATCGCGTCTATACCAGAGAGACAAACTTCATTAAAACTATATAGGCATCCCTGTAGTAGTAGTAGAATTTTTGTCTCTAAGCTGTGTCAAAAATTAACAAGTTTAATAAACTTGAGTATTACATCAACACCTCACTCCAGAAGAAAGCTCTATGACAGTCGTGCCCGTGCCGAGAAACTCCCATCCATCACTAAGCTCAACGGCCAGTACCATTGAGCCAGATCTGACACCAATATTAGCGCTCAAACAGTTAGTGGCCCGCAAGCATCGCGAACAACAAAACGTCAACGATTTGTTGAGCTCCCTGGGTTACGCCCTCCGCAGTTTTAACAATCTCAATCAGTTTTTAGAGCTAATTCCCCTAGTGGCGAGTCGCGTCACCGATGCAGATGGAGGAGCGTTAGTATTGTTTAAATCAAATGGCCAAGTGCGGTTCCAGCAGTTGCACTGCCAGGAAGGCCGCCAGTGTCAAGATATCCGCGAAGCCTTGGAGACTGCAACTCGTCAAATAATCGCCGAGATGAAGATTCCTGTAGATTTCCAAGAAGGGCCTATCCCCACTGCTGCCCTGGACTATCAAGTAAGCAGCTATTTGGGTAAAGGCGTTAAGCTATTTGCAACGGGTATTCTGGTGAAAAATTCAGAACGAGGCCGCGTATATGTATTTAGTCACGATCCCGATTATGCATGGACGCCTACCCGCCAGAAATTAATTAAATTAGTAGCCGATCAAACGGCGGTGGCGATCGCCAACGACGAATTGGTAACTTCCTTGAAAGAGAAGGAACGTCTGGACCGAGAATTAGAAATTGGAGCGGAAATCCAATTGCGGTTGCTCCCTCCCGCTTGTCCTCAAATTGCAGGGGTAGATCTGGCCGCTCGCTGCCAGACGGCTAACCGAGTAGGGGGAGATTATTACGATTTTATCCCTGCTAACTACGACCAGTTAAAGTCCCAGAATAAAAACCACCAAAAAGCTTGTCACTGGAGCATCGTTATCGGGGATGTGATGGGGAAAGGCGTCCC
The DNA here is from genome assembly GCA_034189005.1 of Cyanobacteriota bacterium. Classification (GTDB taxonomy): domain Bacteria; phylum Cyanobacteriota; class Cyanobacteriia; order Cyanobacteriales; family Microcoleaceae; genus CALKCV01. The sequence goes on from JAXHVR010000018.1 coordinate 50,918, forward strand.
GGCAGGTTTGATCATGACTATGACCAGGGGGATGCTTCGAGCAGAAGTATTAAACCGACATTCTCCATCGCGCATTCTTCAACATTTAAACCGGGTGATGTATGCCGATTTAGAAAATTCTCATCGGTTTGTTACCTTGTTTTACTCAGAATACGACCCGGAAACTCAGATTTTATCTTATAGTAATGCCGCCCATCATCCGCCTTTATTGTGGCAAGCGGCAACTAATTCGATCCGACAGTTGGATACTTTGGGAATGTTAGTCGGTTTGGAGCCCGATACTGAATACCACGAAGCATCCGTGCAACTAGCCCCAGGGGATACTATTATTTATTACACCGATGGTTTTACGGATGCTGCCAATAAAAATGGCGATCGCTTCAATGAAGATAATTTGAGCGATGCTTTTAAGTGGGCCTCTCAGAATTATAGCGACCCCCAGGATATTTTGGACCATCTCTTCGAGAGGGTTCAAAATTTTGTAGGTCTGGCAAATAACAATCCAGATGATATGACTATGGTGGTAATGCGAGTAAAATCTTCTATAGACGAAGAGGAGGAAGAAAATGAATCTTGATTCTCTGCACCATCTGGTTTCTGGGTTAACTCATTTGAATGCTTTCGACGGACAGTTGTTGTTGCATTTGTTAGCAGATACTCCCCAGGTTACTGCTGACCTTGGCGCTGACGTCCAAAAAGCTTGGAATCATTTTATTGAATGCGGTCAAGTTTGGGCTTTGTTAGCCGGTCTTGTTATCGGTTGGGTCGTCAAAAGTATCTTGCCATAAACTGTTTCATGGTGTATTTCAATACTTCAAATTAACGCCTCTGCGTGTTAACGCGCTCGGGGTAATATCTGGGTTATATAGCCATCCGTGCGGAGGTTATGAAAAATTCAAAGGCCAGAAACCCGGTTTCTTCAAGAAACCGGGTTTCTAAAATATCCAAATATACCAACGGATTGCTATATTTGGATATTGAAATGCACCAAAATTTTCTATTATCAACTCTTAATTGTCGAACATGACTAAAGATAAAAATACTTGGAGCCAAAGATTTGAAACGGCTCTGCATCCAGTAATTGCCACATTTAATGCTAGTATTGGCTTCGATATAGAGCTAATAGAATATGACATAAAAGGCTCGATCGCCCATGCTAAAATGCTCGCCAAAACAGGGATTATTTCCCAAGAAGAGGGAGAGAAATTAGTCGCGGGTTTAGAACAAATTCGCCAGGAATATAGGGAGGGGAATTTTAACCCAGGAGTAGATGCCGAAGACGTTCATTTTGCAGTAGAAAAACGACTGACCGACATTATTGGGGATGTGGGGAAAAAACTACATACCGCCCGTTCCCGTAACGACCAAGTAGGAACTGATACTAGGCTTTATTTAAGAACAGAAATAGCAGAAATTAGGTCTTTATTGAGAGAATTTCAAACTGTTTTAGTCGATTTAGCTTCCGCAAATATAGAAACTTTTATACCCGGATATACCCACTTGCAAAGGGCTCAACCTTTGAGCTTGGCCCATCATCTTTTAGCCTATTTTGACATGGCGGATCGAGACTGGCAACGTCTGGGGGATGTCTGCGGTAGGGTTAATATTTCCCCCCTCGGTTGCGGTGCCCTGGCGGGTACTACTTTTCCCATAGACCGACATTATACAGCAGAGTTATTGGGGTTCGATCGACCTTATAGCAATAGCTTAGATGGGGTGAGCGATCGCGATTTTGCCATCGAATTTCTCTGCGCGGCCAGCATAATTATGGTGCATTTAAGTCGCTTATCTGAGGAAATTATTCTCTGGGCCTCGGAAGAATTTTGCTTTGTAACTCTTAAAGATAGCTGTTCGACCGGTTCGAGTATTATGCCCCAGAAAAAAAATCCCGATATCCCCGAATTAGTAAGGGGAAAAACCGGTCGAGTCTTCGGTCATCTGCAAGCTATGTTAGTAATAATGAAGGGATTGCCGCTGGCTTATAATAAAGACTTGCAGGAAGATAAAGAGGGAATCTTTGACAGCGTGAAAACTGTGAAAGGTTGTCTGGAGGCGATGACAATTTTACTGCGGGAAGGATTGGAATTTAAAAGCGATCGCCTGATGGGAGCAGTAGCAGAAGATTTCTCTAATGCTACGGATGTAGCTGATTATTTAGCCGGCCGAGGAGTGCCTTTTCGGGAAGCTTATAATCTAGTAGGAAAGGTTGTCAAAACCTCTCTGGCGAGCAACAAATTGCTTAAAGATTTAACCTTAGAAGAATGGCAAGCTTTACATCCAGCTTTTGAAGCCGATATATATGAAGCGATCGCTCCCGAGCGAGTAGTAGCTGCCCGCAACAGTTATGGCGGTACGGGTTTCGAACAGGTGAAAAAAGCCCTAGCTGATGCTAAGAAAAAGCTTGAAAATTAGATAGTTTGTAGTAAGCACTTTAGTGCTTTAGAATAGACCTATTTAAAAGCACTAAAGTGCTTACTACGAACTGCATTTTAATGGTTGCTACAGACAGTTCCTAATTTAACTAAAATCTATAAAATCCTAGCCGATATGCTTTAAGCATTCTGAATTGTCACTTCAATAAAAGCTCCCAATTCAGAATACTTAATAACCTTAAGTTGATTTCTCTTCTGATGATTTTTCCTCTTTTTCACCATTTTGGTTTTGACTTTCATTTCGGTCAGAAAAACGTCGATTTTTGAAGAAAGAACCTGTATTTTTGTTTTTGCGAAATTTACGAGCATAAGCTAGGTTGCGCTGTGCTTTTTCTTTCTTAAGATTTCGGCGTTTAGCCATTGGTTGCCTCGCTAAATAAAGAACATTAACAGAGCTATTAATCTGTTATCTAGGCCCGGCCGGTATGGTCCGGGGTTGACTGCTGAATTTACGATTGTAGCAAAAATTTGCGCCAATTTAGCTCAAAATTTATTGGCCCAGCCGAATTCGCCCTCAAGAAAAAAATACCATTCGTAGGTTGGGTGGAGCGAAAGCGCAACCCAACAAAATCGTTGGATTGTGCTACGAAGATGTTGGGTTGCGCGGGGCGCTCCACCCAACCTACAAGATGCAGGGCGAAGGTATTGTTCAAGAAACCGGGTTTCTCAACAATTACTTCACCAATTCCAGAAATGCTATAGCGTTTTTCTGTCTTATGAAGCACGATCTTTCGAGCGCTTGGCATGGTAGGATTCTGTGAATTTCTATAAGGGTTAGAAAGAAACCTGGCCGGAGCGGACCGAATCCCTATTAGGAATTGAAAATTGTTTAAACTTAGTTTCTGTAGCTGAATTTATGCGTCGCTTGTGGCAAATAGGACAAACCGTACTCGGCCTCATCTTCCGCCATCCCCTCGCTGGTGCAAGTATTGTGCCAATATTGCCAGATGGCCGAATAGTTTTCGTTCGCCGTCAAGATAACGGCCTTTGGGCCTTGCCCGGAGGCATGGTGGACTGGGGGGAGGACGTGCCGACTACGGTCAAACGGGAGTTATGGGAAGAAACTGGATTAGATTTAGTTAAGATTCGCCGGTTGGTAGGAGTTTACTCCCAACCAGATAGAGATCCGCGAGTTCATTCTATTTGTATCCTGGTAGAGGCAGAAGTAGAAGGGAATATGCAAGTTAAGGATACTCTGGAAATTAGCGATGTCCGAGCCTTCGAGCCCTCATCTCTACCAGAGAATCTCAGCCATGACTACGCCCAACAGTTAAAGGACTATTTTAGTGGCTCGACGATCTTAGCGTGAAATATTTTTAAAAAATTTTCCGAGAAGATAGTTAAACTGTGGCGGGTTTGGTGGGAAAACTGGTTTTAACTATTGAGAATTAAAGAAAAATGTATTCATTACTCCGTAATACCCGCTTGCTGCTCTCTCAAGGAAAAATTTTTTGGCGCGAAGTTGGTGTCGGCCCCCATTTAGTGTTTTTGCATGGTTCGTGGCACGATAGCAACCAATGGTTGCCGATTATAGAAAATTTATCGAAGGATAACCACTGTCTGGCACCGGATCTGCTCGGCTTTGGAGATTCGGAATTTCCCAACGTTCACCACTCCATCGACTTAGCGACTGATTGTTTGGCAGAATATCTCGATGCTTTGAAATTAGAGAAGGTTTATTTAGTGGCTCATTCTCTAGGGGCATGGGTGGCTGCTAGTTATGCTCTGAAGCATTTGGACCGGGTTGAAGGTTTGATTCTCATTGCCCCAGAAGGAGTAGAAGTTCCCTCTACTAAAGGGCGCAGGCTTTGGGCTCGGGTGTTGGGCAATCCTCTATTTTTGCCCGTTTGGCTGTTGCGATCGCTCTTTCCTCTTGCTAGATTGCTGGGGTTGGGAAAACAGCTAAAATCTCAACTACAATTAAGACTAAAAATGCGTTTCTCTCCTACGGCAAATCATCTTTTGTTCCGGCGCAGGTGGGCGGAAATTCAAGCAGAATTATTAACAGAACATTTGTCTTATTTGAAGGTTCCAACTTTGATTTTACAAGGTTCCGAAGATTCCCCAATTGCTCTATCTATGAGCGAAGCTTATGCCGATTTAGCTCCGATGGCAAAGCTGCAAATAATTGAGGAAAGCAATAATAATTTAGTAGAAGAAAGACCGGAGGCGATCGCTCAATATATTCGGGACTTTTTTGGTAATTGCTAGTTGTTAATTAGTAGTGAAAAATTCTAGATTCAGAAACCCGGTTTCTCAAAGAAACCGGGTTTCTTAGTTTCTCAAACAATACCTTCGCCTGATGGCGGAAAAATACCATTAGTAGGTCGGGCTCCGCGACAGCGTAACCCAACAAAATCGTTGGATTGTGCTACGAAGATGTTGGGTTGCGCTATCGCTCCACCCAACCTACGAGAAAATTGCTAATTGCTAATTATTAATTATTAATTATTAATTATTAATTATTAATTGCAACCAAACCTTCCACTAATCGATCTATCTGACTTAATTCGTGCGCAGCCATTAAAGAAATACGAATGCGACTGGTATTGACAGTAGGCGGGCGAATAGCGGGAGCTAAAATACCCTGCTTTCTTAACCGCTTTGCCCCTGCCAAAGCCGTAGGAGCATCTTTTAATTGAAAGCAAATAATCGGGGATTCAAAATCAGTAATAGGCAGCAAATTACTCTGGATAAAATTCTCGTTTTTTAGCAGATTTTTCAAGATCGTTACATTTTGCCATAATTTAGCGCGACGCTCTGGTTCTTGTCCCACTATTTCCACAGCGGCTAAAGCTGCTGCCGTATCCCCCGGAGTTAAAGCCGTGGTATAAATCCAACTTGGCGCTCTATTTCTGAGCAGATCGATTAATGCTTTACTACCGGCAACGTAACCGCCCAAACTGCCTAAAGCCTTGCTTAGAGTTCCCACTTGAATTAATTCCCTTCCCGTACGGCTAAAATGTTCCACGCAACCGGCACCGTTATTACCAAAAACACCCGTGGCGTGGGCTTCATCTATTAATAACATACTGTTAAATTGTTCTGCCAAATCTAACAATTCGGGCAGGGGGCATAAATCGCCATCCATACTAAAAACGCTGTCAGTAACCACCAGACAGCGACGAAATTTTCCTCGTTCTCCCTCTAGTTTTTGTTGTAAATCTTCTATCTGGTTATGGTCGTATTCTAAAACTGTTGCTTGGCTGAGAATTGCACCATTTTTCAGACTAGAATGATTGTACTGGTCTGATAAAATTAAATCTCTGCGACCCACCAGAGAAGAAATAGCTCCTAAATTGGCAAGATAGCCAGAACTAAAGACTAAAGCATCTTCAGTTTGTTTGAGAGAAGCGATCGCTCTTTCCAACCGTCGGTGTAGTTCGCGATGACCCGTTAGCAAACGAGAACCAGTAGCGCCCGTGCCGAACTCTTTAGTAGCAGAAATAGCAGCATTAATGAGGCGATCGTCACCTGCCAAACCCAGATAATCGTTACTAGCAAAATTAATCAGTCGTTCTCCATCTAAAGTAATAATAGAACCCGGGCGAGTGGAGAGAGTTTGCACCGAACGGTACCACGAGGCGCGGTGTATGGTAGAGAGAGAGCGATCGATCCAAGCATAAGGATTTTTTTGCATATAGAAAACCCATTTTAGTTGCAGCGATATCTGAGAAAGCGGGTTTTTTCAAAAAACCCGCTTTCTGGTCCACCATCCTATCATAACTCCCGCACGGATTGCTATAATAAAAAACTACAGAGAAATATTGAAATAAAGCGATGCAAGCGAAACACAAATCTATTGGTCTTTTAGCAGGTCTCCTATTCCTGGGCCTAGCTGCCTGCGGTGGAGGAGAAAGCGACAGTTCTAGTTCCACCTCAGAGACAGTAAGTCCCACAGCAAGTCCTGCCGAAATAGCAGAAGAAGAAGCGAATAATACCGTACTCGTTGACGGTTCCAGTACCGTTTTCCCTATTTCCGAGGCACTAGCTCAATCTTTCGCCAGCAAAAATCCCGGAACCAGAGTAGTAGTGGGCATATCTAGTTCTGGAGGGGGTTTCAAGAGATTTTGTATTGGCGACACCGATATAGTCAACGCATCGCGCCCCATAAAGCAAGCAGAAATGGAACTGTGCAAAGCCAACGGAGTCGAATACGTTGAAGTTCCCATCGCTTACGATGGCATTGCGGTGGTGGTAAACCGCTACAACGACTGGACAGAATGCCTCACCCTTGAGGAACTAACTAAAATTTGGAGCGAGGAATCTCAGGGCAAGTTTGCCGAGTGGAAGGAAGTCCGCGAAGATTTCCCAGAGGTTCCTCTGAAGCTATACGCTCCCGATACGGAGTCTGGAACTTACGATTACTTTACTGCAGCAGTGACAGGGATCGAAGGAAAAAGCCGCATGGACTTCGAGGCGAGCGAAAACGACCAAGTAGTCGCTCTAGCAATTGATTCAGAATGGGGAAGTTTGGGCTTTGTTGGTTATAACTATTACAACCAAAATCAGGATGTTTGGAAATTAGTTAAAATCGACAACGGCAGCGGAGAATGTATCGAACCCAATGCAACAACCATAGGTGACGGCACTTACAGCCCTCTGGCGCGTCCGTTATTCGTGTATGTTAACCAGAACTCTCTTAAAACAATCGAGCCGGTCAAAAATTTTGTTAACTACCAAATCGATGCCAGTAACAAGGAAAGGTTTACAGAAGCGGGCTATGTACCTTTGCCGGAGATTCTTTTAGTTGATTTTCGAGAAAAGATCGAAAAAGCCGATACTGGTTCTCTTTTTGATGGAGAATCGGCCGTTGGTGTCAAATTAGCTGACAAGTTAAACGAAGAAAAAGAAAAATAGGCAATGGGGAACGGGTTAGTGGTTAGTTGTTAGTTGTCAGTGGTTAGTTGTTAGTTGGGAATTAACAACTAACCGCTGACAGTTGGTAGTGCCAAAAGTGACTGCTTGTAGTAATCGCTTTAGCGATTTATCTATATCAATCGCTAAAGCGATTACTACAAACAGTCGATCGCAACCTTAAAACGCTACTTGCGATCCACTACCTAACATTTTCCCTATTAACCAAAGATCAGAATAGTAATAATCAACAACAAGCTGGTAAGAGCAGGCCAGGAACTCAACTTAGATACTAAATTTTCTTTGTACTTAACGATAGGAAAAGAAGATGGAAATAGCAACATGATCGCGTTAATGGCTATCATGAAAATGTAAAGATAGATGAGGAAGTAGAAATACTCCAAGAAAACCAGACCTTTCGAGACAATTTGTTCTCGGAAAGTTATCTGATCTAAAATGACAATAAAGACAAAACCACCACAGGCCCCCAAAACTTCCATGGAGTTTTCCGAAGTAGCAATAAACAAAATTGCAAATAGCAAAGTAATTACAACAAGTTGGGGCCCCACCCTGGAAATAAATACACCGAGGAAACTTCGTTGCAAAATCATCGTGAAATGCAATTCCGGGTAGTTAAGTTTCGGAGGAGCATTTGCCAAACCAAAATTGGTATTGTAGCTATTAAATTTGTACTCAAAGAAACTATCATTCAAATCCCAGACTCCTACCACGATATCTCCTGCAACACCAGGTTTTGCTTTAGGATTGATAACTGGATAGCTGCTTAGATCCGGAACCAAAACTACCTGACGGTTTAACTCTGCATTGTTAAAATCCTTCGGCCACAACCGAATTTTGACATCTTTATAATCAAAAGGGTAATAAGAATAATCAAAATCTTGACGCAGGGTAGCCTCAAAATACCAACCGATAATCGTAACATTTCCTTCTTGGTAACGATAAGCTTCGCTGAGATCGAGATCGTTGGCATCAAGAGAATCCGGCATAATAAAACCTAGATCTTCCTCTCCTGGAATCACTTCTTTGGGGATATCGCTGTCATATTTTTGCCAGATATAACCAGTAACAAACACATCTGTAGGACTGCTAAAATCCAAGGTCTGAACGAAAACTCCTGTAGGAATTTGTACCGGTGGTTCCTGCTTGGACCTGATGCTTAAATCCTCTATTGGAGTTAATAACTGATCTATTGCCGTATCGTTCAAAAGTAGATTTCTGCTGCTGGTATAAGTACGCGCTCGTAAGACCAAACTCCAAATAAATCCTATTTCTAGAATCAATAAAGCGGTCAAACAAATCGATGCGGCCCACAGCCGTTTTGGAGTGCCTCTGTAGGCGCGACAGAGAAGAATTGACAAGAAAATGAAAAAGGAGAGGAAGGCGAGGCTAACCCAGATGATTTTACGTCTGGTTGACACCGTGTCTGGTATAACTTCATCAGGAATAAATACTACTCCCACTACCCATTCGGTGAGGTAGCTTTGACGTAAAAATATCCAAGAATCTTGACCGGTCACTTCATCGGTTAACTCTCCGTTTACTGGCTCGCCGCGAAGGGCCTCAGTGACTAACTCTCGAAGTCGCGGGTCGTTTTCTTTATTGGCAAAGTCTAGAAGATTTCTTTGACCGGTGACAAATTGTTCGTTGGGATGGTAAACGTAAAATCCGCTTTTGGAAATAATAAAGGCATAGCCGGTCCTACCTAAATCCAAGGATTTCATGATCTCCCTGAGGGTATCGACAGAATATTCTGCCAAGATAACACCTTCGGGACGGCTGCTTGCAGTATCAGGATTATAAAAAGGGCTATAAAATCCGACGACGGGCTTTTTGATAAAATCGTTAGTCGGCCAGATGTAGGGTTCTTCCCAATGAGCTCCTTTGCTTAAAGTGTTTTGATACCAAACGTACCTCGGTCGCTCGTATTTGTAAATTTGCTCTAATTGAATTAATTGCGCCTCGGGCTCGCCTTCTATATATGTAGGGGCGTATCGTCCAGAAATAGAAGGGTCGTAGGCAGCCCCGAGAGCTGTAAGTTCTTTTTGCTCTACTTGTAATTTGAGCCGATCTAAAAGCTCGCTTTGCGGCAAGGTACCGCTAGTGAGGTCGCTGGAGATGGAAAGGGCCGTGTCTTGGGCGACGCGCAATTCTCGGTCTAATTCTAGAGTGGCGCGGACGGTTTCGCGCCGGGCCTGGATTCTGGCATCTTTAAGCACTCGGCTTTGTTCCCACATAAAAAGCAACAATCCGACGATCGCTACTGCCAAACTAGCACCGCAGAGGGTTAATAAGGTAGAAAATGCCCGTTTTTCCATCTTTAGCTGTTTTTCGGTCTTCGGGGCTGCTACTACTTCTACTACTTCTACTTCTTCTACTTCTTCTACTACTTCTACTTCTTCTTCAGAAGTTTCACCCTCTTTTACCTTGGCATTACTAACCAATTTTTTGATATTTCTGCTCAATCCACCTTTCATAAGTCTTGCCTGTTTTTTATAATCGGTATTTCTTTTTTCAATGCTCGACCTTTTTATTTTAATGCTCGATCGCCCGATCGCCGCAGTCATTTTTTTTAAAGCGATAAACCTGGTTTCTCCGTGAAACCAGGTTTTTTGAGGGTCTTGCCCCGTTAATCCAATTGGCAGTTTTAGCGGTAATAGGCATTAACGTATCTGAGAATACCCCGCGCCACGGCTTGAGCCATGCGACTGCGTTGGGCAGGATCTGCCAAAATTCTAGAGTCGTAATTACCGGTTACGAAACCAACCTCCACCAAAGCCGCAGGCATAGTCGTCTTTCTCAACACATAAAACCGGGCCTGGCGGACGCGGCGATCGTTCATGGTCGGGAAACTCTCTAACATACTGCTCTGAATGTACTCGGCTAGCTGACGTCCGGTTTGATAATAAAACGTCTCCAGACCGTTAACATCCGGGCGGCTCATGCTAATAGCATTAGCATGAATGCTTACAAACAGGTCTGCATTTACTCGATTAGCCAGTTCCGCTCGGGGTGGCAGGTCTAAATCGCGATCGGTAGTCCGAGTCATTATAACCTGGATGTTGTTTTGCTCTAAAATCCGGGCGACTTCCATAGACATAGGCAAGACAATATCTTTCTCTCGCAGGCCGCCAATGCCGACACCGCCCAAATCCGTAGGCCCTCCATGTCCCGGATCGATAACGATGGATATTCGTCCGTCTCGCTGGGGCGCAGGAGTAGGCCAGGGAAAGGGGCGGCGATTCTGGGGTTGGCGATCGCTCCTACGGCGTGGGGGCCAAGGAAAAGGATTGCGCCGGGGTCCCCTGGGGAAAGATTCTAAATCTGGCTGCGGGGAAGGTTGGGGATTTCGGCGCGGCCGATTGTTGCCCCCCGGCCATAGAGTGGGTGGGGGATTAGAAGCTCGCGGTGCTTGCCGGTCCTGACTTTGCCTCCAACCGGGAGGAGCTTCGCCAATTTCTCCCCAACCCATCTGCAAAGAAAGCTGTCGGGGGCTAACCTGAGTCACATCGCCTATTTCGATGCGGGTGGCTGGTTTGACCAAAAGGGTCACTGTTTCCGGATCTTCTCTACGCAGGCGCACCCACAGCAGGGGACTGCCAACTGCTCTACCGGGTAGCCTCAGCCCGTCGTCGGCCTTGGCATTAAAAATAGTAATTGCATAAGCATCTTCTTCCGCATCCCAACCGCTGGTGTAGTTGACCTGTCGATCTGCGGTTAATACCAATTCGGTGCCATTTTTTAACTCCACGGACTCGACGGTGGCAAAGCCAGTGCCTTCATTGATAGTCGGTGGCGTCGCTCCCTCCGGCCAAACTGCTATGCCCCCTGCATAAGCGCGAGCTTGCCACTCTCTATTATTATCGGGCACGCTCACGGTGACGCGAACTACTGGGGGAGAGTTGGAAAGCTGAGTTGCTTGAGTAATGCTGACGCCGGAACGATTAATTAGTTGACCGGGCTTGATATCTTCCGCTGTCAGCCGGGCCCCGAGAACATCGACGGTCATCCAAGTAGCATCTACGCCCCGTTTTAGTTCAAATAGGGGTAATTTCCCGCTAGTTACCATGACGATCCCATTGTCCCGCACCTGGATATCTTGGATCAGGGTAGAAACGGTGGTGGGAATTTGGTCTCTGGGGATGGATGGAGAAAGCTCGGGGATATTTCGCCTCCTTGGAGCCGGGGAGGGGCGAGTCGGTTCTGGCCGTCGGACGTTTTGAGGGGGGCGAGCCGGTTCCGGTGTCGGCTCTGGCCGCCGGACGTTTTGAGGGGGGCGAGCCGGTTCTGGTGTCGGCTCTAGCCGCCGGAGGTTTTGAGGCGGGCGAGCCGGCTCGGGAGCGGGCCTCGCTGGAGCGTTGGCGGTTGTTGACTGCGGCGTTGGTAACTGCACCGTCCATTCGCTCGGGGATTGGCCTCTAAATCTAACTTGGTTTGGATCGATGGTGTAGCCGGGGTTTAACTCGACTACGATCCTTGCCGTTCCTGCATCGAGCTGGCCTACTCTAACTGCTTTAATACCGCCTCCCACCACCTGAGAAGTGCGAATATTACCGAGACTCGTGCCGGGTAAATCTATTACTAAGCGAGTTGGGTTGGGAATTAGTTGGGCTTTGGGTTGAACTCCACCTTCGGTGGTAAAGGTGAGTTGGTTTTGCCCGGGCTCGAAGTTCCATTCTTCTAGGACTGCTGCTCGTGCTGAGGAAGTCAGCGCGAGAATACCTAGCATGGTTGGCACGAGCCATTGCAGCATTAGGGTTGTTCCTATTTTGGTGCTGCTTTTAGTTACCGAACTTATCCCTAGAGGTACATTTTTCATCTCAACTTAAGTTAAATATTCTTTTCGATTTATGGAGCATCTCTGGAGTAATTGCAATCTGGTTTATAACACAGAGCTATTTTAATTGATGCCCCACTTTACTATCTGTGTTGTTGTGGCAAAAAGCACCCATAGCAGTTCTATCATTTTTTTCCCCTAGCTAATGAATACGGGGATCGAGGGTTTCGGTTTTGGCTGGGGTTTGGCGAAAGGCGGTGTCTTGAGTTTTAAGTTTTGGCGAAAGTCATCCATACTCGATTTATAAAGCGGTTGCGATCGAGGATTATAAACAAGTTGCTATTATAGCTGCTTTTTTGCTTTTGTCAACCGACTTTTAGGATTTTAGTGGGACAGGGCCTTCTATAAATTAAGAAACCGGATTTTTTGAAAAAATCCGGTTTCTTAATTTGGATAAAAAGCGCTAATGTTAATTATTAACGGTCTCTAACTGGGAAGTTAAAAATCGGTCCATCCAACTTTCTAAATAAACTCGGTTTGCCTCTTTTTCTTCTGGGTTAGTGGTGTTTAAGGGATGGGGTGCTAAACCTAATATGGTAGAAGTGGTGACGCAGAACATCGACTTTTGAAAAGTCTGGCAAATTTTAACTCTTAAATTATCCGTGCCTCGGTTTGTTTCTTTGTAGAAATCTAATAAATAATCTGGCAGAAAATGCCGCATATCTTGCATTAACAATGTAGGGGGTATTCCCGCACCGCCAATAGGTAAAGGATCGGCATATAAAGCACCATAAGTAAACCGACTTTGGTCTGGGGGAATTTGTTGGACTTGAGCGTTGTAAGAAACGGTGCCGGGAAAAGGTGTTCCACGGAAAAATATAGCTTCGACGTAGGGAACTGCTGTATCTGCTAGGAAGGTTAAGCCTACTGATTCTGGGATTATTTCATACCGTCGATCGTTAATATTTACTCCATAAGTAATGGGTAGATTTGCTGCTTCTACTAAACCAGATAAAATATGCTCTACTACTTCGGGAATGGATGTTATTTCGCGGCGATCGTATTTATCGGAGAGTTCGATAAACATATCGCTCATTACTCGCCAAAACTGACCTAAACCGCTGTAATAAGCTTGTTGGCGCACTTGTTCTAGTAGGAATTCTGGAAAGAGACTGTTTAGGGGCATCATCAGCAAATTTCCTTTTATTTTGGCGTTAATCGCTGATAATGCTCTTTCTTTAAATTCATCGGTATCTAAGTAGGCATCTAAACCGCCGCCACCGTGCCATAACATTGATTTCATGCAGTATTCTGCATATTCGTAATTGATGCGATCGTGCCACCAATGCTTTAGTAATTTATTTAGAGTTACTTCGCCGTTGAAATATTTAAAAAATGGAAAGAGAACTAAAAATTGATGGTCTGCGATATAAATGAGATTGTTAGAATAGGCATCGAGGACTATGCCATAACTTTTGAGAATTCCTACTACTTCTAAAACGTTTTGGGGCGTGTCTTTTAGGAGAGCTTTGCCGGATTTTAATTTGTCAATATATTCGGAGAGTGGATGAGATTTTTTAAAATTTGTTTTTTGCATAGTGATTTTTTTGGTAAAAAGGTTAGTCAGTAACGGATTTGGCAGAGGATGAAACGGATAGCTTGTTGGTTGGAAACAAAGTCAGTTTGTAGTAATCGCTTTAGCGATTGTCAAAAGTATTTATAGCCTCTTTTTTAACTACCTGTTGAAGTGCGTGTTGAGCGACTTTCATTTGAGAAGTATTAGCCTCGCTCCAGCGCACGATCCAATTTGGTTGCAATCCGAAAATAACTACGGTCGCTGCCAAGATAATAGCAGGTATTCTATCGGACCATTCTACGGGGGGCAAATTAATAACTGTTTCGGACAACCTGCCGAAAAATACCCGGTTTGCCAAGAGCAAGAAATAAGCAGAAGTCAAACCGGTTCCTACTATGCACAAAAGGGTTTCTGCGGTAAAGACGTTATAGCTTCCTCGAAATACCATAAATTCGGAAATAAATCCAACCATGCCTGGAATTCCGGCGCTTGCCATTACTCCCAAAACCATCAAACTTCCGATGGTAGGCAAGCCTTGTTCTGGGTTCAAAAGACCTCGCAAAATATTTATATCTCTGGTGCCTGTTTTTTTATAAACTACTCCTACTAAAAGAAATAATAAAGCTGAAATTAAACCGTGAGCGACCATTTGAAAAACGGTTCCCAAAAGACTTAAGGGAGTGGCTGCGGCGCTGGCTAAAAGGATATAACCCATGTGACCGACGGAACTGTAGGCCACCATTTTTTTCATATCTGTTTGAGCGATCGCGTTTAAGGAACCATAAAGCACGCTTACTGCGGCCCAAATCGCTAACCAGGGAGCAATATAAGCCCAAGCTTCGGGGAATAATTCTAACCCAAATCTCAGCAGTCCATAAGTTCCTAATTTCAACAATACCCCGGCTAATAGTACGGATATTTGAGTTGAGGCTTCGACGTGGGCATCGGGCAACCATGTATGTAGGGGAACTAGGGGAATTTTAATACCAAATCCTAGTAAAATTCCTCCTAGTAATAATAGTTGAGTGCCAAAAGGTAGGGTTTCGGTAACGAGGCTATCGTAGGCAAAACTGGTGGAACCGCTAAACCAAACGATTCCGAGAAATGCTGCTAAAACTACAATGCCAGAAAAGGCGGTATAAATTAGGAATTTTGTCGAAGCATAGCCTCTTTTTGCTCCTCCCCAAATGGCTATCAATAGATAGAGGGGAATTAGTTCTAATTCGTAAAAAAGGAAAAACAAAAGTAAATCTTGGGCTAGAAATGCACCAAAAACGCCGACGGTTAATAAATAGATTAAGGAGTAATACAAACGAGGGCGAGCAATTGATTTGTCGGTGCTATAAATGGCAATCCAAGTTAATAAACCGTTTAAGATTACTAATGGTAATGAGAGACCGTCAACCGCCAGGGAGTAACTCAGTCCCAGGGAGTCGATCCAGGGAATTACTACTAAGAATTGGCGAGAGCCGTTGTCAGGGTCGAATTGACTCAGGAGAACTAGGGACCAGATGAAAGTAATAGTGGCCACTAATAAGGCTAATTGCCGGGCCCGTTGAGGAGAGAGGGTTCCAGGCCAAAAGCCGATTAGGGCTGCACCCAGTAGGGGTATTAATATTAAACCATTAAGCATTTATCTATTTTTCCTTGTTATCGGAGGTTTAAATTGGACATTTTATGGTTGGCATCTTTCAATATCCTACATTACGGAGGGCCGTCTATATTATTTTGTCTTTTAGATTTTCTAGAAAGGGTGACACGGGGACACGGAGACACGGAGACACGGAGACACTCCGAGGGGATGTCACGGGCGATCGCTTAATTTGGTTTTGCTTCACCCAAGAGGGTGCGCTGCAATTTAGAATTAAGAAACCCGGTTTTTCCAACAATACCTTCGCCAAAAATCAAATATCTTATCGGCATGGGGATTTAAGAAACCGGGTTTTTGGGAAAAAACCCGGTTTCTGCCGTGCGAATTATCATTGTTCCGCAAAAATGGCGAAGGTATTGTCCAAAAAACCGGGTTTCCGATCTGCGGGGGAAGACCCCGGGAAATCGTAGCTTCGCTCAACCCAACACTAGGGCTCTGGTTGAATTTCACTCGATCCCACCCAACGAATAAAGAATCACTGTTGTAACTTATCGATAATGCAGTTATTATCTAGTAAAATTAAGTTGTCTTCCTGGAAAACAGTACAACTGTCTCGGAGATAACCTAAAGCGGGAAGGTATCCTTGTTGGAGAAAATTAACGGCTTCCTGGGAGGGTTCAAACTGCATCAACCAGCTATTATTACTAATATATCCTGGATCGAACGCACCCCGATGCAACAACCAAAAATCAATTTCATACTTTTGAATAAAGTCTTTTAATTCTGTTAAATTGGGGGTATATTGAGCGCGAATTAAGTCTAAAGTTCTTTGGCGAAATTGACTGTAATAACCGACTTGATAGGGAATGGCGTATTCTCTGCCTGTTAAGATAGATCGGCGGGCAAATGTTGGGATTTGATTTACTTCTTCCGATAGGGAAGCGATGAGAATGTCTTTGGGTTGTTGTTGTAAAAATTGATATAAAGAGGGGGAATCTCCTATTTTATATCGGACTAAGGGAAAGCCTTTCACAAAGGCGGGATATAAGATTAAAGAAGCGGCGATAAGAGAGGTTAGAGTTAAAGCGATCGCTCTTTTTGTTATTGGGATATTGCCTGAAGATTGAGTAGGAGATTGAGTAGAAGCGATCGCCCAACGCAAAAGAGCGTCGATAATTAAAGTTAAGGCGATCGCTGTGGTTAAAGCGACAATTATTCTGAAACTCAAACCAGTATAGCGACTGGGAAGATGCAGCCGGAAAATCAATAAATGGGCGAAAAAAAACATCCCCAAAGAGGAACCTAATAACTGAAGTAACAACCAAATTCCGCTTTTAAATTGTTTCATCAAAGGAAAGACGGAAGCAAAAGGCAAGATAAAAGGAAACAATAAAGCGGCGCATTGAGTGGCGGGGGTAAATAAAGATTTAGGAAACATTCCGCTGCGTTTTCCTGTCAGCCAAAAATCTTTAGGGTGGCGGTGAAAAAAGGTACTGCGCCCGCCGGGGAAAAACTCTCTTAATTCCATTGCTTGTTGGCGACCGATGGCGGGTCCAAATTCTGAAGAAGTTAAAGCGTAGGGTAATAAAATCAGAAAAGCAACCCCCAAACCTACTCCGCAAAAAAGAAAATGTTGTTTGCTTGAGGTTAATTGAAACTTGCCATTTTGCCAAGAAATAAGACGGAGGATTAAAATGCCGGAAGCAACGAAAACGTACTGGGGATAAAATGAACCTATGAGGGCGATCGCTATGCCTACTCCCAGCAAATTTCGCTTTAATAAATAGTACAAAAACGCCATAAAAAGCGGATAAACAAAAGCCCTGGGAGTGGCGGAAGCGATATCATCTTTCATCCAGATAGCCTGATTCATTACCAAAGCAGCGATAAACCCCGCCATCGGTATCGGCAACATTTCCAAACAAATATAAAAGATGTAATAAGTACAGATTAATCCTAAGATTAAAGGTAGGAATTTCCCTAAGATTAAAGGATTAATGCCGATGCTAGTTGCCAGTTTATAAATAGCAGTATATCCAGCGGGGGCGACGGATTGAAAATAATCGGCAATTAAGTCGTCGGGGAATAATTCTGGATCGATAAATCTCAGCATCCAGAAGATGTGTTGTCTGGCGTCGTCTTGGACTGCGTAGGGGCTAACAAACGCTCTTTTCAAAGCTAGTAAAGCGTAAATTACTCCAAAAGTCATGCTGAGGGCGAACCAAAATTTTGTTCTGGAGTTTTTGTCGGTAGTTGCGGTTAGGAATTGGTGTATTTTTGTTACGAGCATTTCAAGTTTGTAGTAATCGCTTTAGCGATAAAAAAGTTAATTAGCAACAGATTTAACAGAGGATTAAACAGATGGGTTGTTAGCGGGCAAAAAAAGTTTGTTCGTAGTAATCGCTTTAGCGATTTTAGCGATTAGTCGCCCTCCAGAAACCGGGTTTTCTCAAAAAACCCGGTTTCTTAAAACTCCTGGTAAAGGCTTGTTCGTAGTAATCGCTTCAGCGATTTTCTTCATTTAATCCTTACTCAAATCGTACAAATAAGCCGAAGTTCCTTTACTATGAACCTCTGCCAATTTGATGCCATTCTCCTCCAAATAAGACAAAAAAAGTTTATTTTCTGAAGGGGCGGCATGGGAAAACAGCAGCCAAACTCTGGGATTTCCCCGCAGGTTATTTAAGTCGTTTAAATATCTTCTCCTTTCTTCCTCAGAAACTCCCCTACCATCGTATTTATCCAAGTCATCTACCCCTAAAATATAATCTCCTTCTTCATAACCATATTTTTCTGCGTAGTACAAAAATTGATAAATTCCTCGCTGGTAAACGTACAAAATATCTCCCGGTTCTTGATTAGCTTTAATGAAACTAATGGCAGGTTTAATCTCCGATCGCCACTTGGGCTGAATTAAGATCGAACCGGCGCTAACCATGGGCTGCCATAACAATAATAATGTTAGGAAAACTCCAGCTATTCCTACCCACTGGCGCTGACTTTTTCTAGTTATTTGGAGAAGGTAGTTAACTCCTTCTGCGATTAAGAGAATAAAAAATGGAGTGAGGAATAAAACCAGGCGACTTCTAAAAGGATATTTTTCTAAATAGGCTGCTGCCAAGGTCATAAAGATGGGAGATAGTAATAGTAAAAGAGTCGATTTTTTCCGCTGCCAGCAGGCAACGCAACCGACAACAAAAGCTATTATTGCCAACCCATCCATCCAGGCCTCAAACCCTAGAGGTCTATAGAAAAATTTGCCCAAAGCATCCAACAACCAAATAATATCTAAAGGCGAAGAAGGAAAGGCTTTATTCCAAGATGTCATTAAGTCGGAGTCGCCAGTTAATTTGCTCAGAGATAGCCAATAAAAAAGGATAAAACTTAACAACCAACTAGAAAAAATTATCGACAATGGTTTTATTTTATCTAGTTGTTTTTGGCGAAAGGTAAAGATGGCAGAAGTTAAGCCAATTCCTGCTAGGATAAAGATGGCTGGATGGGAATACCAGATGGCAGTAGCGCCGATTAAACTAAATTTAATTAGCTCGGGAAGATAGAGTTTTCCTCGAATTAAGGGTAGGAGTAATAGGAATAATAAGAGGGCGATCGCTACATCGCTGGAATATTGTTTGAGCTCGGAGGAATAATAGATTAAATGAGGCAAACAGGCGAAGAGGGCGAGGGCGATCGGAATTGCTGGTTTGGGAATTAATTTTTTTGCTAGTTGGTAAAACAGAAATAACGAACCGATGCCGGCTATTAAAGGAACCAACCTCAAGGCATATTCGTTATTTCCAAACAAATTAATAGCCGTTTTTTCTAAAATTAAGAACCCGATAGGCGCTCCTTGTTCGTAATCTAATGGTTGGGTTAGCTGTGCGTAAGAGCGATCGACAATATTTAAAGCTAAAACCGCTTCGTCAGCCCAGATGGAACGATTAGATAAATATTGCAAGAGGCGCACCAGAGTGCCGAATGTCAGCAGGATAAAACACAAGACTTCGATTTTTAATAAATGTTGAATGTTTTTTTTTAGAGGCATTTTTTTACTTGATTTTAGCAATCTGTATTGTTCCGTTACCTTGGAATTAATTCCCTCGATAATTTTCTTTATTAAATCGCTAAAGCGATTACTACGAACGAGCTTTCTTTTCTAGCGATCGCCCAATTGTTAATTGTTAATTATTAATTGTTAATTGTTTAAGATATTGTCCGAAAAAAGGCAACCCGCCTATGGCAGGTAAGAGGTAACGGGAAGTGCAAAGCAAGCCTAAAGCTGCTGCGGTTGCTTCGTTTAAATAAGGTTGATAAAACAGAATTAAGGCCGCATCGCGAGTGCCAACTCCAGCAAAAGTTAAAGGCATCAAGCCTGCCAAAATTGCCAGGGGAGATAGGGCTAAATTTGTTAATAAAGGAACCGTAGCATTGAGGGCAAAGATAAAAAACCAGATTTGCAATAAATGACCGAACCAGATAAAGATTGAAGTAGCCGTTATTTTAGCCAATTGCTGTTTGTCGCGCCAGAAATAATCGTGCATTTGAGACCAGGAAACGCGCAATTTGTCAATAGTTGTTTGAATTTTTTTAACCGGGATAGTCCTGGCAACCCGAAAAAATAGTTCGGCAAATTTGCTCGAACCTAGCAACAGCACTCCGATAATTAATCCCAGAGCAACCCCAACGGTCATAGTCCAGAAGAGGAAATCCTTTTGGGGATAAAACATTAATCCAAATACACACCATAGCAGTAAAGAAAGCAAATCGCAAGCTTTCTCGAAAACTACCAAAGATAGAGACAGGGAACCGTCTAAATGTCCCCGTTGTTTCATAAAATAAGCTTTAGCAATATCTCCCATTTTGGAAGGCAAGACCATATTTAAGACGCTGGCAGCTAAAATCAAGCGGTTTGCTTCGGCAAAAGTCATTTTCGAGGATGACTTTTTGGGCATTAATTGTTGGAGTCGCCAGGCGGTTAACATGGTTAACGGTACTACCATGCCTAGACTGATAAGCATCCAGAGTCGATCGCAATTTTTGAAGACTTCTATTAGTCCTTGAAAATCTATTTTATGGTAAATAATTGTCAGAATAAAGGCGCTGACTGCAAGGGAAATTAATCGTTTCATTTATTAATAAATTAATTTTGGGGCGGAGTGTTTCGCCTGTTTATGTTGAACTGGCAGGAATGCCCGTTCAACATAAAACTGAATAGAGATCTATTAACAGCAGCAAGTCTGAAGGTTTTTTTACCAATATCAGTAATTGTAGGGTGCGCGATCGCGCACCCTACTTTACTTTCTCCCCTACTCAAATTCGACATTTTCGTAAATATCGCCTAAAGATATTTGAAACTCCACGGAATTTAAAGATAAAATCGTTTCATCGCCTTTATGTACTGAAAGCAACCATTTGTCATCCTCAGTTTTCGTAAACTGTTCGACATAATGCTTGTATTGGTCGATGAGAATATATTCCCGGAAGCTATTTACTGTCCGATAAGAGTCGAATTTTTCTCCTCGGTCGTAGTTTCCCGTCGAACGCGACAATACTTCCACAATTATCTGAGGATTAGTAATAGTGTCGCGCCGACCTTCAGCATACACTGGTGGACTGGGAACCACCATCACATCTGGATAGGTGTAGATGTTTTTTGCCGGTATTGACAAGCGCAAATCGCTCATACTTGCTTCGTAGGGTTGCCCTTTTAGACCATACTTTAGGGCAGAAGCTAAATTCAGTGCAATTCGATTGTGATTAAAGGTTCCTCCAGTCATCGGTATTATCTCTCCATCGCGATATTCGCTTCTAAATTCAGCCGTTGTTTCTCCTTCGAAATACTCTTGGGCAGAGTAACGGGTAATGGTTGCTTCCATTATTATTTCTCCTATTTGACGACAGACTGCTAACAGTTTATCCTCCGATTCTTCACTGTAGCATAGCAGGTCGGTTATGGCAAAGCGATCGCCCCCTGTTCCACCAGTAATATTTTCAACTTTCGTCTGTTCTCGTACAAACTTGCAAATAATTTTGGAGTCCAACTTTTCCCCTTAAATTTGAGCCAAGATTTTACAAAAGTTTCAAGCCTATTGGGGCAGAAAGATAACCCTAAGTTGTCATCAACATCTAATTTGTCCTATATTAGTAAGTGGGCGAAATTAAATGCCCTTCAGTCAATTATGAAAAACCTAGTAAACCCCTTACTCGGTTTTTGGTTGGTTTGCGCCAGCTTATAGTAAGAGCGATCGCCTATTCAGATTTAATCTTGCTATAGCAATCCTAAATTGGTTGCGATCTTTTAGAAACCCGGTTTCTTTAAGAAACCGGGTTTCTGGCCTCCGAATTGTAACCCCTGCGCGGATTGCTATAAGTTATCGATTTTAAAGAAAACGTTTCATGGTTTTTGTAATGTCTATCGAGGAGTAAAACAGTGAGCAATAATCCGAATTCATCCGATTCATTTAACAAGCCTCGCTATGCCAAAATTAGAGAATTAGAGAGCAATACTCAAACAAGTAAGAAAACTTATTTAGCTAAAGATAGGGCAACCCAACAGTTAGCGATCGTCAAAGAATATGAGTTTGCTTCGCAATCTTCTAGCTGGGCTGGAGTCAAAGCTTATAAAAATCAGATCGAAGCCTTATCCGAACTCAAACATCCGGGGATTCCTGCTTATTTAAAATGTTTTACACCCCGAGGTGGCTTGGGTATAATTCGGGAATATAAAGAAGCAAAATCTTTAGCGGAACCTCGCAATTTTGAGCCAGAGGAAATTAAAAAAATAGCCATAAACCTGTTAGAAATTTTAATTTACCTGCAAGAACGAGAAACGCCGATAATTCATAGAAATCTTAAACCCGAAAACATCTTAATCGACGAGGAATTGAATGTTTTTTTAACAGACTTTGGATTGCCTATTATTGACAGTAAAGGAACAGTAAAAAACTCTCAGGCAGGCAGCAAAGGTTTCATGCCGCGAGAACAATCTCGCAACAAAGAACTGACCAAATCTACAGACCTCTACAGTTTAGCAGTATCGTTAATTTGTGCCTTAAGTCAAACACCGTCCGCTAAAGTTAATAACTTAACTGCTGCTGACGGTCGCTTCAATATTGCCGGGGTAATTCCTAATAATATCAGCATGGATTTTGTCGAATGGTTGGAAAAAATGCTCCAACCTTATCCCACTAATCGCTCTCCCGATGCAGCCGCTGCTTTAGAAGCACTAAAGCAACTCGATATATCGCGATCGCCCCTTCCAATTTGCGACCTAGATTTCCTCGCATTTAAAGCTAATAAATACGGGGAAAAACTCGTAGAGACTGTAACTATTACCAATCGGGTTCCCGATACTTTATTAGAAGGAACCTGGCAAATGGTCTCTCATCCCAGGGAACCCAAAAATTCCAGGGGTTTATCAAAGTGGATTTCTTTCAACCCCCGCACTTTTGAAAAAAATAAAGTCGAGTGCAAAATAACCGTCGATACCAGCAAGTTAATGGCTAATGAAACCTACGAACGAGACTTTTTATTAGAGACCAATAGTTCCGCAACAAATCCTTCTCTAAAAATTGCTGTCAAAACACCGCCCGTATTAACTGACAAATTACCTCAAATTTATTTAATCTTGCTGTTTGTAGCTGCTCTGGCAGGAGGGAATTTTGGCGGCTGGATCTGTGATGGCAGATTGTTTAAAATCATCTCCATGGAACAAGGTTACATGGGTTTATTATTAGGTTTGAGCTTTGGCATCATGGGTGGGTTTGCAGCCGCTTTTTCATTAATACCGGTCTTGGGAAGTTCCGTGACATTCCTAACAATCTTTTATTTCATGCCCTTGCCATTATACGGCGATATCGAACTTGTTATCGGCTATTTTATCGCAATAGCGATCTGCACTTTTGCAGGCTGGATAATGAGGCATAATTGTCGCCGATCGCTTACAAGCGGGGCATTTTCATCATTGCTTATTGCCATGATGTCACCGGTGGGTATAATTTCATCTTTGCTTGCCATCTTCGGTATTAGTTTCGGAATAGCCTTGAATGGTCTAGTTGTATTCCGTCCCCTATTAATAACAATTTTATTAACAACGGGCATCTCCTTGGGGATCTTTTTGTTCGTGCGGCATTTCAAGCAAGTCAAAAAACTGGCTGAATATCAGATGTCGCTGTCGCGTTTGGTTCGACCTTAATGGTTCGATTTCGCCGGGTGCATCTTAATTTTAAAGAAATTAACGAGACTTTAAAAAAGCGTTGCACGATCCTGAGATGATACTGCAAATAAGGCCTTGGTTGCAGAGGGTCGGGTCGTCATAAGGCAAAAACGACGTAGCAATAATCAAAAGAGGGGATGCCGCTGCATCCCCTCTTTTGCAACGCCACAATTTTCAAAAAACTCCACCGTTTTCCATTTTCCATTTTTGAACCACACGATCGAACATTAAGCGTTATGAGTCTTTGTTCTGTGGGTGGAAAAGTAAAAATAGCACTTTTTGGGCATAGTGAAGCTAGCGATCGCATTTAAGCTAACTCGGTTTTGGGATATTTTAATGTAATGCTAGGCTACCGCTCGAATCTGAAACTGCTCCATAAGGAACCTTATTCTCAAGTTTTTCTTTAAGTCTAAATACTGGCTCAAGGGAACAGAGTCGTCCGTACTACATTTTATCGCGCGGAATATAAATTAAAAGAGACCCGGCCTCGCAGTTTTCAAGGAAAGAGGCCGGGTCATGCAAATTCGCAAATCAGGCGGGCTACAGGAGTGATTCTATGATTTTAACAATGTCTTCCATCTCCTCTACTAAATTCTCGCGAGGTTTAAAGAGCGAACCATCCACATATCTCGCTGGGCTTGATACAGGGCCGTGATCTGCATCAATGGCATTCCGCCACCTTTGTGCGTGGGTTGCCCACACCACCGTGTTAACGAGCTGGGGTGGTAGGAACCAGAGGTTCCAAGTCAGTACGTTGTCAGCCTGCAGCATGTTGCCAGTAGCAATATTGAAAATATCTACGATTTTTTGGTTGAAGGTATCAACAGTGGGATGGTTGTGCGTTACGATTTTGCCAATTTGCACTTCTATATTCCCAACTCCCCATGCTTTTTCTTCGTGTTTAGCGAAGTCAGGAGCCTCAAATAGTTTGCTTTGGCCAATCCGAACTGGAAAAATTGGTTGCTCGGGGTGTCCGACCTTATGGGTAGAGACCTGAATCGCGTGTGCTTTGTCCGAGGGAAAGGGAAGAGATTTTTTGGCAAAGAGGTCCCATGCTTTGCGAACAATCCAATTTTGGTGCGAACTCGGGCTAAACCAAATCTTACCTTCGACGGTCATATCCGCTGCTAGCTCGTGATTTGTCTCGTTAACCCAACCCCTCTGTCCGGTAACGGTAACTTCTACATTGAGGCAACCGATTCTATGAGCGCAAGCACCTTGCTGGGGACAGATGATGGACCATATTCTCCCGGCATCGTCGTAACCGATGCTGGAAATATCGTGGGCAAACCTCTGAAAACACCTTGAATTGGGGTCTCCTTTAATAGTTTCCCAACTAAACTCAGGCCAATAGACTTGCTGCTGGCGTTTGATTCTCGGAATGTTTGCCATGTTATCCAACATTGGCAACGAATTTAGGTTTGGATCTGGATAAGCAAACGCGGGATTTGATTCGGCGAACCCGCCTAACCATCCCAGTGGGACATCTGAATTCTCATTAGATATCATAAAACTTCCTTTCATTTAGTTGGTTATCAAATTGCGATCTATCCAGCTCGCGACAAGACGAATAGATCCTGCGTTGAACTTTGTAACTTCGCGGGCCGGCTATCCGGAAACAAGCTGCAAGCGGATGGGTGTCAGTTTAATGCTTCAGATCCTCCCGTGGCAAGCAAACGGTAGGCAAATCCCATCTTAGCCAGCCAATACTTCGATCGCCTACAGCATTTCTACCCCACGAATCGCACAGCTACATTGACACCCTACCACAAAAATGTCAAACGGCTGTCTGAAAAAAATAATACCTTAATTTGACTCTTTTTTTCGTTTGAGTCCCACTAGGAGAAGGAAAAAATTAAAATTCCTGGCTCGTCTGATAGGGAGCATCTCAAGAATGAAAAAAACCAATAACTTGTCGCTTTTTGGAACCCTGTCAGCAGTTAGTAGTTAGTTGGGCGACTAACTACTAACTACTAAGGTTTAATTATTGACTTTATTCACAATCGCTCTGCACCCTAAAATTCCCATTATTACAGCTTCCGTTCTACTATTAAAGGCTGACCTGGATGGAGCTTTTTAATTTCATTAGTTAAATCGTACCAAGGCTGCAATTGACTTGCTTGAAAAGTCCGACTCATTACTACATAAATCGAAGTTTGATCCGCACCAATACCCCCGCTAATAACATCATCCCAATCTCGGGCGTGCAACTCATCTACTACATACCAACTATCTTC
>JAXHVR010000180.1:0-5241 GCA_034189005.1 Cyanobacteriota bacterium
CTCTTGCCTCTTGCCTCTTGCCTCTTGCCTCTTGCCTCTTGCCTCTTGCCTCTTGCCTCTTGCCTCTTGCCTCTTGCCTCTTGCCTCTTGCCTCTTGCCTCTTGCCTCTTGCCTCTTGCCTATATAAAAATAAAAGCTCTAACCCTCTCAGAAAAGAGAGGATTGAAGCCCATAACGCAATAGTTGTGGCAGATAGATCGACCTCTAAGTCAAGCCTTAAGCTTTTTCCGGCAAACTCGCCTCCAATTTCAAACAATTGCGACCATCAATTTGTAACTTATAATCAACGCGGTCCATAAGCCTGCTCATAATCAACCATCCATAGCCACTTTCTTGTTTAGTCTCTGGTTGTGGTGGATTATAAGTATCCATTTCATAGCCGTTACCGTGGTCCCAAATTTCTAAAGCAATATCGCGGTTATCTACGTCCAAGCGAACTAATACTGGTAAATTAGGTTTGTCTCTATGAGCGTGGCGAATAACGTTAGAATAGGCTTCCGCCAGAACCAAGCGCAAACGGTTGGATTGACGCGGCCAATCTATATGCTCTCCTAACTCAACTTCCAAACTGTTCAATAACCAGTGTTCGACAATGGTCAAAAATCGCAAATCGCTAGGGACCTGAAGCTCGGTTTTCATAAATTCACAGAACCTCCAGCGAGAGTATGGTTTGGTCGTCTTCCTGACTGGGATTATCAGCTCGGATGCGATCCAATAAACTATCTAAATTTAACGAGCCCTGTTCTTCCACTAGGATGTCCCAGAGGCCCTCTTGTTGCAGCATAGAACGAACGGGTTCGCCACCATCAGGAGATTCCTGGACCACTGTAGCCTCAGTAATGCCATCACTGGTCAGCAGAAACACATCTCCAGAGTTTAGCTCTATACTACCCGCTTTACCCTTCCACATGGGGAGTATTCCCAAGGGAATGCCCCTATCTTTGAGGAAATTCGGCTCGGTGGCCTCCTTTCCACCGCCATTACTAGCAGCAGCCACAGCAGCCGGAGACCAGACTAGAGGATAAATATGTCCGGCATTAGCATAATCAAGATGGCCTGTTTTCGGCGTATAGCGTGCCAGAACCATTGTAATAAAGCAGTTATTACTAATCAGGTCGTCAGACAAACTGGTATTGAGATTATGCATTACTTCGTAAGGAACTGGGGGAGTTTCCAAAGACAATTCTCTTCGCAGTACCGACATGGCACTGGCCATAAACAAAGCAGCAGGCACCCCTTTACCAGATACATCCCCCAGAGCAACCCAGATATCTCCTTGAGCGTGAACGTAAACCTCGAAGAAATCTCCGCCAACTTCCCTAGCTGGATAGCAGCAAGCTTGCACCTTAGCTTTCTCCAGTTCCGGCCAACTTTGACGCAAAAGATTGCTTTGGATTTGACGAGCCACTTCTAGCTCGTTGCGCATTTGCTCTGCCAACTCCTTAGTACGGTCGTAGAGTTTAGCTTGGGACAGAGCCAGAGCTGCTTGCTCCGATACGGATTCTATTAATTCGATATCTTCATCCAACCAAAGATTGTCGCTATCGTCTTTTTGGTAAAGGGCCAGAATAGCTAGCAAATCCTTCTGGTAGATCAGAGGCAATACCAATTTTAGATTAGTGTCCTTGCCAGAACCCTTATCTATTTGGAGCTTTCTGGTTTCTAGAGCCTGTTGCACTAGCTCTCTATCTATGGGGAAATCCTCTGCCTCTGCTTGTGCCTTTTCGCGGTCTAAGTTAGTAGGATCGTATTCGTCACTGGGACCGTCGGCAGCAGAAACAGGGTAAGAGAAAAAAGTAGGCATCAGGCGATCGCCCTCTACAGGCCATAACTTTCCTCCAGTCGCATCAAAAGTCTCCCCCAGAGCATGAACGATAGTTGAGAGCATACTGGAATAATCCAAAGACTCCCTAATAGCGCTCATCACCTCATTGAGAAGAGACTCTCGTCGCAGGGCCAGAGTTAGAGCGTTAGTTCGTTGTTTGACTACCTTATAAGTTTCCGATGCCTGTTGGACCACTGCCTTAAGCTCTTCGGGATTCCAAGGCTTGGTAATGTATTTGAACACCTTACCGGAGTTAATAGCCTCCACCAAATCCTCAACATCCGTGTAGCCGGTCAGCAGGATCCGAACTGTATCTGGAAAGCGTTCCAGAGTTTGGCCCAAAAACTCGGTGCCATTCATTTCAGGCATCCGTTGATCGGAGATAATCAAAGCCATTTCTCCCTGTTCGTCTAAGACGGATAGGGCATTGAAGGCATTATCTGCTTTATATACTTTAAAGTCGCGTCGAAACGTCCGGTACAACAAATCCAAGTTGTCCGGCTCGTCATCGACTACCATTAGTTTTAATTTCCCTTCTCCCCGACTCATGGGTTCCCTTACTCCCAGGTGAATTGTTTAGATTTTACAAGCTGGCCGCCGCTGCAACTGCTTTTACTAGAGACCGACCGGTTTTTGGGCCAGCTTGACTGCAAACAGAAGACTGGCTCTCTGTTATTGGCCCTCCTTTTTTCTATATTAGTTAATCTACAAGTTAATCTAGCCATCATAAGTATTGAGATAAAGGAGGTGTTCGAGTAAAGATAGCCCCGGTTTTCCCCTGCGCCAAAATAATAGAATATCGGTTAAATAAGATTGTGGGTTGGGCGGGCCCTGCGGTACTTTCCTTGAGCCGCTGCTCCCTAAAGGGTACTGAAGTTTAAGTCCAACCTTGTAAGCACGTTCCCTAGGTTTGTTTTTTTACTACTTACTCAGTAAAATCCCCCCTCTATTCTTCCCTTAACCTTTCTGCCAATCTGAGTTTAGCAGACCGAGCGCGAGGATTTTCTGCTATTTCCTCAGATTGAGGTTGAATTGGCTTTTTTGTCAGAACCTTTAAGATAGACGAATCCCTTAAGCGATGCTTTACCAGACGGTCCTCTAGGCTGTGAAAGCTAATCGCCCCCATGCGCCCGCCCGGTTTGAGCCATTGTGGAGAGCTATCTAGGAATTTCTCTAGGGAGATTAATTCTTGGTTGACCGCTATCCTCAGAGCTTGGAATACCCGCGTTGCTGGATGTATTCTACCGTATCGCTTTTTCGGCGGGAAGCAACGGGCAATGGCCGTTGCTAATTCCGTCGTACTGTAGAAAGGACGGTCTCGGACGATCCTTCTGGCGATACGACGGGACCATCGTTCTTCTCCGTAATTGTAAAAAATGTCTGCTAGCTTAACTTCCTCCCATTGATTGACGATTTCTTCTGCGTTTAAGGATTGTTGTTGGTTCATCCTCATATCTAATGAGGCTTCGTGGCGAAAGCTAAAGCCTCGCTCTGGGGTGTCTAGCTGGAGGGAGCTTACGCCTAAGTCGGCGATTATACCATCGAATTTTAACTCCATGGGCCGATAATCGGCAAAATTTCCCTGCCAAAATTGGATTCTAGGGCCATAATCTGCTAAAAGACTTTGACTGGAGGCGATCGCCCTTTCATCGAGGTCTATCCCCACTACTTTCACATCGGGGGCGGCGTCCAAGATTAATTTGCTATGACCGCCATAACCTACGGTGGCATCTAAATATAAACCTCCAGGAGTAATGGCTAAACCTTCTATTAATTCCCGAGGTAGGACAGGTATATGAGACATGATTTTGAGCAAAAAGAGGACCGTTTAACAGATGGCGATCGAGTTTTTTTAGTATGAGTATGAGTATGAGTATGAGTATGAGAAATGGAAATTACAGAATAGACCTCTTGCATAATTCGATTTTTATGTAGGGGCAAAGCTTATGGGGGACAATTTTTGTGAAATAGCAGAGATTTTTATGTCCATAAGCTTTGCCCCGTCTTTAATTTTGCAAGAGGTCTAATAGAGATGCAGCCACCCCTATAATTTTTAAAGACGTGAAATAAAAGTTAACAATAACCAGGGATCCTACCACTTTGCAGCTTTAAAAAAGAAAAAGCAAAAAAAAGCAAAAAGCAAAGCGGTACGGACGCTGACTCCAACCAATACTCAATAGTCTGAGGAGCAAACTCGCAAAATGAGCAGAATCGAAACCAGAACGGAGCCCATGATCCTAAACATGGGCCCGCACCATCCCTCTATGCACGGAGTCCTTCGCCTCATCGTCACCCTAGACGGGGAAGATGTGGTAGATTGCGAACCGGTCATCGGCTACCTCCATCGGGGCATGGAAAAAATCGCCGAAAACCGTACCAATACGATGTTCGTCCCCTACGTCAGCCGTTGGGACTACGCGGCGGGGATGTTTAACGAGGCCGTCACGGTCAACGCCCCAGAAAAATTAGCCGATATTGAAGTGCCGAAGCGGGCCAGCTATATCCGGGTAATCATGCTCGAACTCAACCGGATCGCCAATCACTTGTTATGGCTTGGCCCGTTCTTGGCAGACGTAGGGGCCCAAACTCCCTTTTTCTACATCTTCCGGGAACGGGAAATGATTTACGACCTCTGGGAAGCGGCCACGGGTTATCGCATGGTTAACAATAACTATTTCCGCATTGGTGGAGTTGCTGTCGATCTGCCCTACGGTTGGGTGGATAAGTGCAACGACTTCTGCGATTACTTCTTACCAAAAGTCGATGAGTACGAAAGGTTAATTACTAACAACCCGATTTTCCGCAAGCGGTTGGAAGGACTGGGGGTAATTAGTCGGGAAGAAGCGATTAACTGGGGACTTTCCGGCCCTATGTTGCGGGCTTCTGGGGTCAAGTGGGACTTGCGGAAGGTTGACCATTACGAATGTTACGACGATTTCGATTGGGACGTGCATTGGGAAAAGGACGGGGATTGCTTGGCCCGGTATTTCGTGCGCATTCGGGAAATGCGGGAGTCGGTGAAGATTCTTCGCCAGGCTTTGAAGGGGCTGCCCGGGGGGCCTTATGAAAATCTGGAAGCAAAGCGGATGGCAGGCGGTCCGAAGTCGGAGTGGAACGATTTTGACTATCAGTTTATTGGTAAGAAAATTCCTCCGACTTTTAAGATTCCTGCTGGAGAACATTACGTTCGCATTGAAAGCGGTAAAGGGGAAATAGGTATTTATATTATTGGCGACGATAGTATTTTCCCTTGGCGTTTTAAAATTCGGGCTGCTGATTTTGTTAATTTGCAGATTTTCCCTCATATTCTCAAGGGGGCTAAGGTTGCAGATTTAGTGGCAATTTTGGGTAGCATCGATATTATTATGGGTTCTGTGGATAGGTAGTTTATTTGGGTAAATTGGGAATGGGGAAAT
>JAXHVR010000180.1:5341-8198 GCA_034189005.1 Cyanobacteriota bacterium
TTAACAGGCAGGGACGGCCTGTTCTACGAAGTAAATTAATGATATATTAAAGGAAAAGAAGGCGATCGCTAGTTAATCTCAGGATGCACAGCCGTGGAAGTTAAACCAAGAGACATTCAAAATTACGTTACAGCTAACGATAGAATACCATTCTTGGAGTGGCTTAATTCTCTTAAAGATGTTAAAGGAAAAGCTAAAATTAAAGAAAGACTGAAACGGGTAGGTTTGGGGAATTTAGGAGATTATCGGTCAGTGGGAGAAGGGGTGTTTGAATTGAGGATTAATTATGGTCCGGGGTATCGAGTTTATTTTGGACAAGTAGGAGAAATTATCGTGCTTTTATTATGTGGTGGAGATAAAAGCAGTCAGGAACGAGACATTCGTAAATCTCAAGAATATTGGATAGATTATAGGAGTAAAGATAATGCCTAAAACTGTAAGTTACCAGGAATATTTAATTAAATCTCTCGAAGAACCAATAGAAACGGCAGCCTATATCGAAGCAATTTTAGAAGCAAAAGACCCAGAAAGCGAACTGCTTTTATCGTCAATTGACGATGTAATAGAAGCTTATGGCGGTATTAACAAACTGTCAGATAGGGCTAGACAAGATTACGAACAATTAAAGGACTTGTTGTTGCTGAGTGGGGGAAAAGAAATTTACAGTTTAGTAGAACTGCTGGAGGCTTTGGGTTTTCAATTACAGGTAAAAGTTAAATCTGATGAATTGCTAGAAGAAACTCAACCAGAAAAAACGGCAATCCCAGAACATTCTCCTGTGGGATAATCTTTCGTAGAACAGGCCGTCCCTGCCTGTTTTTTGCTTTCGTAGAACAGGCCGGAATGCCTGTTAACAAAAAACAGTTATATTCGAGTGCCAGTTCTACGGTGTTTAAAAAGAAAAAAAATTAATATAAATTATGGCTTGGAGGCGAGGCAAGAAACTTTACGGCGATCGCTACATTATCGAAAGAGAATTAGGCAAGGGTGGCACGGGCATTACTTATCTTGCTAAAACCAAAAAGGGCAAATTTGTAGCGGTCAAAACTATCAAAGATGAAATCTTTAACGATCCATACTTTAGCGAATTTACCAATAAATATCAAAACGACTTTCGCGACGAAGCCCTGCGACTAGCCCTTTGCCGGCATCCCCATATAGTCCAGATAGAAAACGTTTTTAATGAAGGTAATTTACCCTGCATTGCTATGGAATATGTGGAGGGGGAAAATCTGCGCGATCGCGTCAAAGAACAAGGCCCCCTCTCGGAAACGGAAGCTTTAACTTACGTCTGGCAGATCGGCGAGGCGGTAATGGCGATCCACGAAAAAGGCTTGCTGCATCGAGATGTCAAACCTCGCAATATTATTGTGCGTCCTTCTGTGGATGGGGAAACGGAGGCAGTTTTAATTGATTTCGGCATTGCCCGAGAATTTATCCCAGAATTGGCGGTGACTCATACTGCCGCCGGTTCTAACGGGTTTGCCCCTATCGAACAATACGCAGAAAAAGCCCGACGGGGAGAATACACGGATATTTATTCCTTGGCGGGAACTCTTTATTATTTACTCACCGCCCAAGTTCCCATACCAGCGCCGACGAGGGCGGCTAAAATAGCCCTTAACCGGCCAGAAGAGTTTAATCCTTCTATTAGCGATCGCGTTGGGGCCGCTATTATCAAAGGTATGGAGTTCGATCCAGAAAAACGCCCCCAATTCATGCAGGAGTGGTTGGAGTTGTTGGGCGATCGCCCTCTGTCTGTGAAAGCTGAGGCTAAGATCGAACCCGAAGAGACTAAACTGCAAACTTCCACCGAAGCGATCGACTATACAAAGCTGCAAAATTTATTAGCTGCAGGTAAATGGAAGGATGCCGATACAGAAACTAGAGTCATAATGATGACAATCTTAGGTCGGGAAATGGCGGCCTGGGAGAGTAAAGAAGAAATAGAAAGTTTTCCTTGCCATCATCTTAATACTATAGATCGACTCTGGATAAAATACAGTCGGGGACGTTTCGGGTTCGGCATCCAGAAGCAAATTTGGCGAGAAATGGGAGGCAGAGATAATGCCGATGGTGTAACTTACAACCAATTCCTCGAACGTATGGGTTGGGTAGTAGATGGTAGCTGGTTGGCTTGGCACGAATTTACTTTTAATTTCAACGCACCTCTGGGGCATTTGCCCATGGGGTTAGCCCGAGGTAAAGTAGATTTTGGTATAGCTTTTTTGGCTTTGGTGGAGAGTTGCCAAACTTCGGAAGTAGGGTCGGAAAGTTCGACTCAAAAAATAGAAGTACCAGAACAGATCGACTATCGGCAACTGCGGGATTTATTAGCAGCAGAAAAATGGCGAGAAGCGGATGAAGAAACCGTCGCTATAATGCTAAAAATCGCGGGTAAAAGTAAAGAAGATCGCCTCAGCATAGAAGATTTAGAAAACTTCCCTTGTTCCGAATTAAAAATACTTGACGAACTTTGGGATAAATGTTCCGAAGGGCGTTTTGGTTTTAAGGTGCAAAAGTCTATTTATGTTGATGTAGTTAAGCGGGTTGGGGAAAGGATGGGAGGAGAGAAAAAATATTATAAAGCCATCTGGGAAGATTTTAGCGATGCTTTGGGATGGCGGGTTGACGGTCGGTCTTTGTATTATAACGAGCTTAATTTTAGTTTGGATGCTCCCAGAGGGCATTGGCCGGTGTTGTGGTGTATTAAATTTAAGGTTGAAGTTGTGGGAGTTGGCTTATGGCGCGAGACTTTCTTTAATCGCGTCGATAGTTGTTGTCCGTAGAACAGGCGTCTCGCCTGTTCAAAATTAATTTAGCGAACAGGCGTCTCGCCCGTTCAAAATTAATTTAC
>JAXHVR010000181.1:0-8071 GCA_034189005.1 Cyanobacteriota bacterium
TTATTAATTATTAATTATTAATGAGGCGCTTTTTGTAGAACAGGCCACGCGCGCCTGTTATCCGTTCAGTTGGAACGTTGGGCAATTAACCACTGACAACTGACAACTGACAACTGACAAAGATAATTAATTTTTTGGTATTTTTACTTCGATGAGATGCACCCGATTTTTCTTATCCCGCGCTGGGAGTTAAAACATGACTGGTTTTCGTACCCGCGAGCCAATAAGTAGTCATATCCCCTTTGCCTTTCACAGAAATAGTGCCTCGTTCGAGCAATAAAAACTTATCTTTTAATAATTTATAAGTTTCCTGAGTAATTTGAATCTTGCCCGGAATGCCTTGTGATTCCATGCGAGAAGCGACATTAACCGTATCGCCCCACATATCGTAAATAAACTTTTTGATGCCGATGACCCCGGCAACAACAGGTCCGGTATTGATGCCGATGCGAATTTGGAAAGGCTCCCCGAGGTCGTTAGAAAATTGAGTAATAGCTTGCTGCATATCCAGAGCCATCCTCGCGATCGCCTCAGCGCGATCGTCATTATCATTGTTTAAACCGGCAGCCACCATATAAGAATCCCCAATAGTCTTAATTTTCTCCAAATGATGCCGCTCGCTGAGTTGGTCGAAAACAGAAAAAATTTCATTAAGCAAATTAACAAGTTCCGTAGGAGAAATGCGAGAAGAAAGATTAGTAAACTGAACGATATCCGCAAACAAAATAGTTACTCGTTCAAAGCGTTCGGCAATAGGATTTTGACATTGCTTCAATTGTTCGGCAAT
The DNA here is from genome assembly GCA_034189005.1 of Cyanobacteriota bacterium. Lineage (GTDB taxonomy): Bacteria > Cyanobacteriota > Cyanobacteriia > Cyanobacteriales > Microcoleaceae > CALKCV01. The sequence continues at coordinate 788 of JAXHVR010000181.1, forward strand.
CTTCTTAGGCAAAATATTTAACAATAAGCGTTCGGACTTTTCCCGTTCTAGCTTCAAAGCTTCCTCTACCAACTTGCGGTGAGTGATATCTTGAACCGTTCCCTCATAGTAAAGGACACGATCCTTACGATCGCGAACCACGCGAGCATTCTCAGAAATCCAGATAACATTGCCATCGGCGCGATAAACATGAGATTCAAAATCAGAAATAGAACCATACTCCTCCAGGGCAGCAATAAACTCAGCCCGGCGATTTGGCTTAACATACAACTGCTTTGCAATATCAGTCATTTTAGCAATCAATTCCTCTGCATCAGAGTAGCCACACATCTGCACCAATGCAGGATTAGCACTGAGAAAATGTCCGTCTGGAGTAGTTTGGAAAATACCCTCAGCAGTATTCTCAAAAATGCTGCGGTATTTTTCCTCAGCCCGCTGCAAGGCATCAAGCACCCGCTTGCGTTCGGTAACGTTGCGCGCGACCCAAATAACGCAATTGTCTGGCAGTGGAGAAATAGTCGCTGAGAACCAGACTTCTTTAGCCTCGGGCAGCGGGGAGTGAGGATAGGAAGAAGAGTCATTCTCAGAAATAGAACAAGCCATTCCCCAAGGTCTTTGGCGAGTTTTGCTATTTTCCGTTCCATTTCCCACCAGGAGGCTGTATTCTATGTTGACCGGTTGTCCCGTATTTAAAGCCCGCTGAATATTAATCATAAACAGGTTAGCTTGGTTCGGAGGCAAGACCTCGTAAACGCTGTTGCCTAGAAGTTCTTCAGTGGGGCTGTATAAAACTTCCGAATTGGTAGAGACGATTTTGACGTATTTTCCTTGGGCATCGAATACAGTAATCACGTCAGTCATAGCAGCAAATAGAGCCCGCAATTCGGCTTCAGATTTGCGCAGAGCGTTTTCGATGTGTTGGCGTTGAGCGATTTCCCGTACCAGTTTATGATTGGAGTCTTTAAGTGCGGCGGTGCGCTCTTCGACTCTGCCTTCTAAGAGTTCGTTAGCTCGCTGGAGGCCCTCTTGAGCTTCCTTGCGTTCGGTGATATCCTCAACGGTACCCTCATAACGAATGGTGTTTCCATTGTCATCGCGAACCACTCTGGCATTTTCAGAGATCCAAATGATACTGCCGTTTTTGCGATAGATTTGGGACTCAAAGCCCACAGCGCCACCGCCTTCTTCTAGCAATCGCACGAATTCCTCTCGACGCTTAGGCAGAACGTACAGTTGTCTGCGAATATTAGTGAGACTTCCTACAAGTTCTTGGGGAGAATGATAGCCATAAATCCGGGCTAATGCCGGATTGGCGCTCAAGAAACGGCCGTCGGGGGCTGTTTGAAAGATCCCTTCGACGGCATTTTCAAAGAGAGTGCGATATTTTTCCTCAGCCTGTCGCAGGCCTTCCTCTGCCCGCTGGCGAGCGGTAATATCAATGCCCACAGCGAAGGCTGCCTCGCCCCCTGCGTACTTCTGGGCGACAATTAAATAATTGTGCTGAGTGCCGTTGACGTAGGCAGATATTTCTTGGTAGGCATCAATATCGGGGTTAGCAAACAACTGGCTCATAAAATTGGTAAACTCGTCGCTGGAGTGTAGGAAACCGATTTTTTGACCGATAAATGCCTCTCGCGGCAGATTATAGGTTTGAGCTAAATGACGATTGACTCCCAGGTAATGCAGATCGGAGCTTATCCAAGATACTATTCCCGGTACCGCTTCTAGGACGGCTTCCAATTTTTCGCTAGTAGCTCGCAAGCTTTCTTCTGCCAGTTTGCGCTGGGTAATATCTATGCCTACGACAAAGGCAGCACGACCGCTATCGTATTTCTGGGCTACTATCAAGTAATGGCGGTATTTGCCGCGAACTATTGAGGAAATCTCGCGGCTTGTTTCTGTTTCTGGAGTTGCAAAAAAGTTGCTGACGAATTCGTAAAACTCGGAACTCGTCCCTAAAAAACCAATGTCTTTGCCGGCAAATTGTTCTCGGGGCAGATTGAAAATATCTGCTAGTTCCTGGTTTACTTCTATGTAGTTGAGGTCGGAACTTATCCAAGAAACCATGCCTGGAACTGCTTGTAAGACTGTGTGTAATTGGTCTGTAGCAGATCGCAACGAGTTTTCTGCTTCTTTGCGGCTGGTAATGTCGATACCTACGACGAAGGTCGCTCGATCGCTATCGTATTTTTGGGCGACTATTAAGTAATGGCGAACTTCCTCGCCTACTTTTGAGGAAATTTCGCGGCTTGTTTCTTTTTCTGGACTGGCAAAAAAGTTGCGGACGAATTCGTAAAATTCCGAACTGGTGCCTAAAAAGCCGATGTCTTTGTCGGCAAATTCTTCTCGGGGGAGATTGAAAATATCTGCAAGTTGCTGATTTACTTCTATGTAGCGCAGGTCGGAGCTTATCCAAGAAACCGTGCCAGGCACCGATTGTAAGACTGTTTGTAATTGGTCTTTAGCCGTGCGGAGTTGCTTTTCTGCCTGGACGCGATCGGTAATGTCTATGCCGATGACAAATGCCGCTCGTCCTCCATCGTATTTTTGGGCCACTATTAAATAATTCCGCAGTTCGTTGCCTATTTTGGAGATAATTTGGCGACTTATTTCTGTTTCCGAACTTGCAAAAAAGTCGCGGACAAGCTCGTAAAACTCGGAACTGGTCCCTAAAAAACCGATGTTTTTGCCGGCGAATTCTTCTCGGGGAAGATTGAAAATATTTGCTAGTTCTTGATTGACTTCTATGTAGTGCAGGTCGGAATTTATCCAAGAAACCATGCCCGGGACTGCTTCTAAAACGGTTTGTAACTGGTCTTTTGCAGAGCGCAGGGCATTTTCTACTTGTCGGCGCTCGACAACTTCTACTACTAAGTTATCGTTAGATTCTTTGAGGGCGGCGGTGCGTTCTTCTATTAAAAAATTTAGTTTTTCATCGGTTAAATTGCATAGAAAATTTTGAGCTTCCAATTCACCGAGACGTTGGCGCGTGGCGACCAACTCCTCAATTAGTTGTTCTTTGGTTTTATCTATATCTTTCATGGGCTACCCTCTTTTTAGTCTTTAGAAGTCTTTTCTTTCTCTCCTAGTCTTTGACAGGAATCGACCGTCCATTCAGGAGAAAGTTTTAACTTCTTATACTTGAATTTGTAGTAGCAACCCTGAAAGCTTTAAAACCCAAGACGGTCTCTAGCTTTTCTCGTTGTTAAAAGTATAGGCTAATTTTAGCATTTCTGCTAGTATTTTTCCGTATATCTTGGTAATACTTTGGGGTTTATTAAAACTAATACCTTTATTATTACGAAAATTTTGCCTATTTCAATTCTGCTGGCAGGGAATTTGGACGATGGTGGAGATAGATCGATAATTTTCGCTAAACATCCGGATTTTTGCTGTAAAGCCTTGTAAATAAGACTCTTCTAAAATAGGAAGTAAAATGTCCCTTAGAGCGAGGCACCTGGGGCGTCGGAGAGTGGGACTTTAACTGCAAAGTTGTTTGGGGGGAATTGGGTGGAGGGGATGGGCTGGAGCGATGTTGCATCCGCAACGCTGCGCGAACGCCTTGTGCCAGTTCATCAACTGTCACTATCCTACATATCTAGGAAATTGGATGGAGAAGATAGGCTGGAGCGATGTTGCATCCGCAACGCTGCGCGATCGCCTTGTGCCACTTCATCAACTGTCTCTATCCAAAAGATTCTAAGATTGTTCGCACCTATGATTTCGATAGATAAACAAATCGCTCTAACGGAAAAAGAACGATGACATACATCCTCCGCTTTACTACTAATTCGGTTCTCAAAACCCTACCGCTAGCGGTAGAAAAATTGCCTGCCGAGGAAGTAATTCCTTACGAGGCAGGAACAGAAATTCCTATCTACGGTTACGCTCCAAATTTGCAAGGAAACCACCTTCCGGTTTATTTAGAAGAATTAAAGTCCGAGTGGATAGAAGAAATTGAAAAACAATTTTACTGCCCCGGCAACGATGTAGAAATTTTCTCAGCAGAAGATACTCGGGAGGCCGTATCTCGACAGTATCCGCCAACCCGCCCTGCTAAAGTTGATTTGGACGTGCCGTATCACAGTCAATTAAATAATAAAATCAAGCCATCGGGAGCTTGTAACGTTACTTCCGTAGCCATGATTCTAAAATATTATGGCATTGATTCTCGCACTCCAGCAGATATCGCCAATGACGTCCAATTGGAAGATGTTTTAATGCAAAAAACCCTCGAATGGGATAGTTATTATGGGTATTATGGAGGGATAAAAACTCGTCACAAACCTGAATTTTTAATCAGACTGTTGCGCGAGTGGGGAGATAAATATGGCGGGGGCAATCTCCAGAATTCCTACTTTAAAGAATTCGCTTCCGAAGAGGATATAAAACAGCATTTAGCTAAAGGAAATCCCGTAATTATTCACGGTTGGTTTACCAGTAGCGGTCACATCATTGTAGTTAAAGGTTATGATGATAACAAAGGTGTCTGGATTTGTAACGATCCTAATGGTAAATGGTTGGGTTATAAGGGCGAATACGCCGATACAAGTGTTACTGGCGGCAGCGTTCGTTACAGCTACGCAAACGTGCGCGATGTCTGTCATATTGGTGGCGGTATTTGGTGTCATTTTCCAGTGCCAGAACCGGGTACTAATCAAACACCAATAAAATTGAGGATTTTAAAAATTGCCGAACCCTACATGACGGGAGAAGATGTTCGTCAAGTTCAAGAGGCGTTAAAAAAGGCAAATATTGAGGTTGAAATTGACGGTATTTTTGGTAATCAAACAGAAGAAGCTGTCAAACAATTTCAAGGGCAGAACAATTTAACAGTTGATGGCATTGTCGGACCGATTACTCTTTTAGAGTTAGGGTTGTAAGTACCAGGCGACTTAATTCTGGTAAGTCTTCTACAAGGGCAACAACATCAAGTAATTTCATAATTCCGATTTCCTACAGAACGTAAGAAGTAATTAAACGAGGGAATTTTCACAAGTTAGCAGGTTTATTCTAACCCAGAAACCTGGTTTATTCTAAACCAGGTTTCTTAATTCAATATCTTCGCCTACATTATTCTAAAACAAAATCTGAGGCGCTAATCTTGGGCGCACCTTCTAAAGTTGCAATTTTGCCGCCGCCAAAACCGGATAAGGCGCTAATTAATAATGCGGGCATTGGCAATTTCACGATCGCTGATAAGACGAACTTGAGAATTAAAAAGAGAGGCTATCGCTAAAGTTTTACCAGTCAAACTAACAAACTCCACTTCATATCCAATGCCTCCTTGATGGACTAAAACTACAGTGCCAATATCGCCGTTTTTTAAGTTGTATTCTGGCATATCGGTTGCCAAAATAATGCGGTCGAGTTCTTGAATCATTTTTATTTCTTTTGTTTTATTCTAGTGGATAAGCGCTTACAAGTCTGGGAATGCTTTCTCCCGTTTCAATAAACCAGATAGAACGTACAAGAGGCGTTCTACCATCTGCACCTAAAAGTTCTCCCTCAACAACATACCGAGTCCCAAAAGGAGATTCTTCTATTTTAGCTAATTCATGGTCAGTCCCATGACATCGCAATGCCTTGGCCATTTCTTCCCAAGCATCCACTGAAAAACCAAACCGGAGAAAAAATTTGGCCTTGCTCTTTCCATCGGGGTGTGTAAGAGAGAGGAGATATTCAGTAATTTTTTTCTGAGGAACTACAGCAAATTGATAATTTGGTAATTTCAAAAACTTCCTCCTTTGCAAAATAAATTTTTAGTACAGCAATCGGTGGGTGTAGAATTATTATAACAATTCGTTTTGGATTTGTAATCAATAAAAATAGCCAAACAACTTGAGAGTTAAACGCGAGTAAGGGTAAAGCATTCGGAAAGCAGGCTTTTGTCTTTCGATCCACATTTTCCGCCCGAATGCTTTACCCCTACATATTTTTTTAAAAAACCCGGTGTTTATCAAAAACCGGGTTTCTTAATTGCCTCAATTATTCTAAAACAAAATCTGAGGCGCTAATCTTGGGCGCACCTTCTAAAGTTGCAATTTTGCCGCCGCCGCCAAAACCGGATAGGCCGCCGTTGGCGTTGTAATATAAGTCGCCAGTGGAGCGATCGTAAACGATATCTGCCACGGATCCTGCAACGGCTCTTTTGTTTTTAACTGCTTTAAATTCTCGGTTAATACTAAATCCTTCACCGGCTTTACTGTGGAGGGTTATAAAGGTGTCTTTATCGAGAATGATGTCGTCTAGGTTGCGCTTAAAGTCTTTGATGGTATCGATGCCTAAGTCTTTTTTCTTGTAAGTTTTGCCGCTGCCTAATAGGAAATCGTCGGCACCGCCACCGCCTACTAAGGTGTCGTTTCCTGCGGCACCGATGAGGGTGTCGTTGCCGTTTTTGCCGTCGATTCGATCGCCTTTATTAGTTCCTTGAAGTCGGTTATTTCTGTTATTGCCGTTGATGTTTTTGGCAGTCTTAGGTTCCGGGTCAGAAGTGGAAAATTCCCATCCGCCAACACTTAGATTATTATCCCAAAAGCTCCAACCACCGAAGCCAACATAAGCTTTGTTTCCCACAAGACTTTCAAGATCGACTTTTGTAGATAACAAAGGATTTCTAGGTTTAGTCGTCGTGCTAGATGTAAAAACCTTTAACCGATCGTTCTTGCCGTTATATTCAATCCAAACGTTAACATCTCCACCGCTATCTAACTCTAAGTTTGCTGGAATTGAAACTGAAGGTCTAAAATTACCATTTGTATTAAGATTAACATCGTTGTCAGCAAAACCATCAAATTCGATACCTACGCTTGATACAATTCCTTCGCCGCTATCAAAAGAGTCAGTTGATAAAGCGTTATCTTTCCTTGGATCGTTATGTAGTATGAATGTTAAACCAGTGTCTCTTCCTGCTCGAAATGTAAAATTGGTGTCAAAAGAAGTATTTTCATCAAGCTTAATTTGTTTGAAGTAAAAAGCGCTACCAATTTTTTGACCGTTAGTATTAAACGCTAAAGTTCGATTTACTTTGCTTGCCCCTCCATTGAAAGTAAACTTGGATAAGTTTTTGGAACTTAAATTGGCCATAATTTCCTCTATGATGATGAGTAAGTTTTCATAATTTGGACCTCGATCCAAAGATTCGATGTCCGCATAGCCCATGCTCTCTCAGCACTTCCCCTCTTGTCTGTACCAATTGTTGGCAATTTTCCCCTACTCCCCTGTACGATTCGTAGAAAATGTACGATTTGTTTGTTATAATTTCCCAAAACTAAATTATCTTTA
>JAXHVR010000182.1:0-7969 GCA_034189005.1 Cyanobacteriota bacterium
CTTCGATATCTTGTTGGGTGAGGAGGAGATTGTCGCGGGTATCGGCGCGGGCGATCGCCAGCATTATTCTGCGAGTTTCTACATCTGCCTCCTTCCAGCGTCGGGCGAGAAGTAAATTTTCCAGTGGGAGGTAAAGGGAATCGAGATTATCGGTCATAGTAATTATTCAGATTTTTAACGTTTAATATCAACTCGCAAGAAATGCAGCAAGCGGAAAAGCAAGAGCAGAAAAAAGGCAAAGCCTTTAAGATCAAGGGTTTTACCCCCAATACTCAATTGTTAATTGTTAATTGTTAATTGTTAATTGTTAATTGCTATCGTACCACTGGCGCTCTATTTTTTCTAAATCCTTTTTCGCTCCCAATTGTTGGAATATTTGGCGGGCGGTTTTGTAATGTTTTTCGGCAAGTTCGACGTTACCGCGCTGCTGCCATAATTGAGCCAGAGCGGAGTTAGTCTCCGCAATATTCAAAGTCATACCCAATTCTTGCATCTTTGTCAAAGCTTCGGTTAAAAGTTTTTCGGCGGCATCCAGATTACCTCTGGCGAGTTCGTTTTCACCTAGAGAAGCAATAGAGATTGCCATGCCCGAGCGATCGCCCAATTCGGTTGTCAATTCCAAGGACTCCTGGTACAGTTTCTCCGCCGCGTCTCAGTTGCCCCGAAGGCGCTGGATATCTCCCAGGGATGCATAAGTTGCTGCCATGCCCGGGCGATCGCCCAATTCTTTTCTCAATTCCAAAGAGTCCTGGTACAGTTTCTCCGCCGCGTCCCAGTTGCCGCGATTGCGCTGGATATCTCCCAACATCTCTAAAGAAGTAGCTATGCCGCTTTTACTATCTCCCTCTCTCGCCCTGGATAAAGCATCCAGAAAATATCTCTCTGCTAAATCCCAATCTCCCCATTCCCGATAAATACAACCAATGACTAGCAACCACCACGATTTATCCCCCTCAGCAACATGAGGTAAAATCTCGTCGTACAAATCTTTTAACAAACTCCAATGCCCCCAAGGTTTGAGATAATCCTCCAGCCGATACATAATTAGATCCTCAGCTTTCTGGTACTCGCCCAAGGAGAAAGCAAAATATTGAGCTTCCAAGGCCGGGCGCAAATCTTCCAGAGATTGCGGGTTGTCCGCATCCGGGCAAGATAGATAAAACAAATAAGCCCCCCTTTGCAACCTCTCCATCTGGGATGCCGACTCTGCCAGCAAAAATTCCCGAATCAACCGATGCAAATCGTAGAAAAATTCGCACTTCTCGCTGTCGTAACCTTTCTGCACCAAAGAACAACTAACCAAGCTGTTGACAATTGCCTCAGTTTCCCGAACCTCCTCCCGGCTAAACTCCACTGGTTCCCCCAAACCTGCCGCTACCAACAACCGCTCGTCTTTCTCCTCGTCGCCGGTATAAAGCCTCAGAAAAGTCAACTCGCGGCATACCACACCCACTCGCAAGACCGACATCCGCCGCAACAACTCCCTCCCCGCCTCGCTTTGGCGCTCTAGCTGCTGTCGGATAATCGGTTCCGCCTCCTCCGTCACCAGTTCTGGATGCTCGCCCAAATAACCCGGAAAATCTCTAGCAATAGCCGCCAGTTGCCCCAACAGCAAGACATTCCCCTTCACCCGGGCCGCCACCGACCGCAAATCTTCCTCCCTATCCGTCAAACCATATTCCCGCAAAATCCTGACCCCATCCCCATCGGCAACCCCGCCCAAAGCTTCCACCAACACCAACTTCGGATCTGGTTCCCTCCGGCGAGAGCGAGGATCCGCCAAATCAAGGGGCAACTCCCGAGAAGTCAAAATCCCCCGAGACCGATGGTTGCAATAAACCAAATCGTGGAGCAACCGCCTCCAATCTGGGGAAACCGCCTTTCCGCCCTGGGGATGGCGCGCTGGATGTAAAATCGACTCTAAGTTATCCAGCAACAACAGACACCGCCGCTTCATCAACCCTCCAAGGATAGCAGCGATTTTTTCCTCCGCAGTTGGCAAATTATCCGCCGACAAACCCAACCCCCCCAACAGAAAAGCAGCAAAATCGTCAAAACTGCTACCCTCCCTCACCCGATAAAATAGATAGACATCGAAAAAACTATTATTCTGGGGCGCGACTGCTGGCAGTGGTGCCCCTAAAGCAGACAACAGTTTAATCCCCAGAGCAGTTTTGCCGATGCCCCCCTGCCCGACTATTGCCAAGACTTTCGGCCCCGTGTCCGTTGGCGAGGCATCCTCTGGTGGAGGGAGCATTTTCGCAGCGAGTTTCCCCAAGAGTTTGTCGCGCCCAAACCACATCGGCACCGAGGGCATAGTTTCAAATCCTACCAATCTTTTTGCTATTGGTTGCTCTTTCTCCGTCATCTCCGACTGGAGAGAAACCGTGGGGCGGCTTGTCGAATTTTCCGGCTGTCGCTTGCGCCACTCCTCGTCAAACTGTTGGAGATTAACCTCTTTATCCCGACTCCACAGTTTCAGGCTAAAAATCCATTTGCGCGAACCCCGCTTTTGCACCCGTCGGTCTTCCCAGATTTCCAGAAACTCTCCCAGATAGTGAGTTAAAAGTGTCCCTATTTCGTAACGCTGTCTTTTCCTGACTTTTTCTGGAACCTTTTCCTTATCGTAGAGCAACACCCGCAAATCTTCCAAAGTCGTCTCGACTGCCAACCGGAGGTAGTCCCCATCTTGCCAATCAGTCTTAAGCTTTGCTTGGACTATGCCATAGTCCAAATGTCCCTCGGCATAGTCCAGCAGTTTCTCAAATAACTGCCTGACGCGGCTTTCCGGTACTGGACCATAGCTAAATTTGGGCATAAGTTTGGGTAAAGGGGCAGTCCTACAAGTTTTGGGGAAGTTTTGGGGATACCAAAACTAAATTTGCTAACCATAATCTCTGTAATTCAATAATAACAAACTTTTTACGCTTTTAGCACCCTTAAAATGATTCATTTGCTTTCGGGTATCACCCAAAAGCTAAACTTTAAATAATATCGATAAACATTTAAGGAAGTATAATGACTCAGCTAAAAGAAAAAACTGGCTGTAATGAGGAGTACGCGCCAGAAAGCGATCTAAAATCCTCCCCAACTGAGGAGCTAAAGAATCAAGAAAAGAAAAGTATCGACTTCAATAAGATTTCTAACCGGAGTAATGAAATTCTAGTTTATATTGCTGGCTGTGCTTCTGCGGTCGGTTTCGTTTCTGATGGGATAACTGGGGGTGCAATGGTAGGTGCAGCAGTGGGAGCAGTAGTGGGAGCGGCGACTGGTATAATCTCCGTATCCCTAGGAAAACAAGATTCCGAGGAAACTGCCTAGAACACCGATGATGCTCGAAATAGATCTAATAGTTAGATGGACAGTTTTGATTTCTTTAATGGTTGCTTTTGTAGTAAGGTTCTACAGACTACCTAAAAGTCCCGATAAACTAGAAAATTTTATTGCAGTGTTTCCCATAGTGTTTTTGGGAAGTTTCGCTTTAGCTTACGGTATTCATTTAATATTGTTAGTATTATTCCCGAAAGAGATGGGAAAGCTACTAACTTCTTTTGACAGAATTTATATTGTAGCAGGAATAGTTAGTTTAGTTCTTAATGCTAGTAGAGGTGTTCTAAAATACTTTTTTTTACCCGGTGAAGTTGAGATAGACGAACCCAAACCAGATACAGACGAAAGCGATGGAAGCTAAAACTCGATCTATAGCAATCCGTAGATCGTTCGCGATATTTGAGAAACCCGGTTTCTTTGACAATACCTTCGCCATTTTCTTGTAGGTTGGGTGGAACCTCCGTTGAACCCAACATCTTCGTAGCTAAAACCAACGATTTTGTTGGGTTTCGCTACGCTACACCCAACCTACGAATGGTATTTTTTATTTTGGCGAAGGTATTGTTTGAGAAACCGGGTTTCTTGCCCCCTAATTTTTCCGGGGCAAGACGACTCATTTTTCCCTGTCTGTTTTTTTCAGTCCACTTCGAGTTTGTGGGACTAGGGGCGAACGCGCCCCGCGTTGCGGATGCAACATCGCTCTTTTTACCCCTCGCCCCCAGATGGCACAATTTTCACCGCCTAGCCTGCATTAACACGAGCGAGTCTTTTTGTCAAGCTTTATTTTATTAAAAAAAATTACTATTTTCTGATTTTTGAAAGTAATTTCAAATTTATGCGAAAATAGATACTAGGAGAGGTCGCGTTTAGGTAGGCTTACGATTATAGTTTTCGTTCGACTACGAAGGAACGGCATCGCCCTCTAGTTATTTACAGCAGGAAAAACATTATGGTCCAGCGCGGTTCTACAGTGCGGATTCTTCGCAAAGAATCCTATTGGTATCAAGAATTAGGAAAAGTCGCTTCTGTAGATAAAAGCGGCATTAAATATCCAGTCATCGTGCGCTTTGAGAAAGTCAACTATGCCGGAGTTAATACTAACAACTTCAGCACGGATGAAGTCAAAGAAGTAGGCGCAAAAGCAAAGGCTAGCACTAAGGAAACAGCAACGAAAGCCAAGGCGCGCACCACCAGTCAAGGTAAAAACCCGAAAGCGGCTGGAGATCCCAACCAAGGAACCGAAGCTCGCTAATTATCGAACAAAAATTACTTTTGTTTCGAGATAAAATGCAACTAATTGTTGCTACTAATCAGTTCTGGTTATTTCATAATCAATACATCGGTGGGGGGGGTTAATTAGCCCTTCGCCATCTTTTTTTTTAGAGGTATTTATCGGACAAAAAATGGATACAACCGAACCCTGGCAAGACGGCTACCACGAAAAAAGCAATATTGCAAGGGTTATTTACATTTTGTTACGATTAAGTCAGTAATAAGCAAGAGGCGCTACCAAGCGTCCGTTAAAAATAAACTTATTTGGAGGTTTTTTATGAATGGCTCTTTTCGCGCGGGCAACCTGTTCGGTATCCCCTTTTTCATTAATGCGTCCTGGTTTTTAGTCCTGGGCTTGGTCACTTTAGACTACGGCGGCTTCCTAGCAGCTAGTTTTCCAGATTTGGGGGCCGGGTTGCCTTGGATTTTAGGATTGATAACGGCCTTACTATTATTTGCCTCGGTCTTAGCCCACGAACTGGGACATAGTTTCGTCGCCCTCAGCCAAGGGATAGATGTCAAGTCCATTACTTTATTTCTATTTGGCGGTTTAGCCAGTCTGGAGAGAGAATCAAAAACTCCCGGCGAGGCCTTTTGGGTGGCGATCGCCGGCCCTTTAGTCAGCATCAGTTTATTCGGCATCCTGACAGCTATTAATTTATTTGCCGGCTTCACCGGACCAATAGCAGCGATCGTGGGATTGTTAGCCTATATCAATTTAGTTCTGGCACTATTTAATTTAATTCCCGGCTTGCCCCTCGATGGCGGTAATATCCTCAAATCGATCGTCTGGAAAATCACCGACAACCCCTACAAAGGTATTATCTTTGCCAGTAGAGTAGGTCAAGCATTTGGCTGGATAGCGATCGCTTCGGGCTTTTTACCGATTTTCTTCAGCGCCCCCCCGAATTTCTGGAATATTATTATCGGTTGGTTCTTACTGCAAAACGCCGGTCGTTCCGCCCAGTATGGTAGCGTTCAAGATGCCCTAGCAGGTTTGACCGCCGCCGACGCGCTAATTCCCGACAGCCCGATCGTCAGGGCAACAGAAGAACTCTCGTTGCGCGAGTTTGTCAACCAGTACGTGATCGGCAAAAACGACGACTGGAGTAGATTTTTAGTCGCGGACGAGGAAGGCAAGTTATTAGGGGCGATCGCCATTGCCGACCTCAACGCCGTTCCTACTTCTGAGTGGCCTCAAGTTACCGTTAGAGAATTAGTCAAGCCTGTAGCAAATTTAACTACAGTTAAAGAGAAAACATCTTTATTAGAAGTAGCGACGTTGTTAGAACAAAAGCAGGTTGGCGAATTAACCGTTGTTAGCGAAAACGGCGCTTTAGTAGGATTGGTAGAGAGAGATTCTATACGCCGTATTTTGGAACAAAAAACCGAAGCAAAACCCGCTTAACCCGTAGAACAGGTCCGAATGCCTGTTACTAAATTAACCCCCAGGGCGATCGGATGTCCTGGGGTATTTTTTTGGGTAACGTTCGGCGGATAATATCAAGTCGCATTAAATGACCGCAAAGAGGGGCCGGGTGGCAATGCCTATCAGACCCGCAGACTCTACGCTAATAACCCAATTATTAATTATTAATTATTAGACCTCTTGCAAAAGTAAAAATAAAATCGTTGTTGGTTCCTTTTTCCTTAAAAACTCTTCCCTGTTGCCTGTTGCCTGTTGCCTGTTGCCTACAACTGCCACGAAGTCTATTAATTATTAATTGATATCCGACGCCGCGCGTTTCATGTCGCGCCCCGCGAAACGCGCCTCAGTAAAAATCAGAAACCGAAGGAACTTCGCCTTGATTAATCCAATTCATCATCAAGTAAGGATGAACCAAATGAAAAGAGCGATCGGCAGACCGATAAATCCCGTGACGTTGTGCAATAATTACCGTCAAATCCTTAACCAGAAAATCCCTAAAATTTGCCGTAACCAAAGCAGTTGCCTCACCTGCAATAGCAGTTTCCAAAACGTGGCGATCGTCCCAGTCCTCAATCGGTATAACTCCCGTTCCCCCCAGAGTTAGTTGCGGACTCAATTGAGCATAACTGCGAATGACCTCAAGATAAAAAGCCGCATCCTCCTGCAAAACTTGAAGTTCCGGTCGATTTTCCAGAACCTCTTGCAATCTATTCAACATTCCCCAAGAGATGACAAGTTCCACTTTTCCCGCCAAACAACTACCTTGGCGAACGATATCGACCAAAGTTTGGCAAGAAGTTCCCTCTCTTCCCTTCACCGAAGCTAACAAAGCAGCACACCAAATATTCAAGTCCAGACACAGCCTTACAATCTCAGTCATTTTGAGTTAGCAGGGCCGCAGCATCGAGGATATCATCTTCAGTTGCCAAAGAATCTAACCACTCCTTATGTAATTGCGGTTTAATTTTCTCTATAGCTTCATGGTACTGACTTTCTAAAAGGGCGCGGGCGAGGATATCGGCCATCTCAACTCTTTCTACATCAGAAACGACTTTACTTGTTAGCCATACAGCCGGCGGCAGCAGGGAGCAAAATTCGATGGCCAGTTTAGCGATTTGAGAAGGAGACAGCTTCTCTTTTTTCGATAAAACATCGATTTGTTTTAATGTTTCGTTATCCAGATTAACCGGCAGAGTTTTCATAGCAACTTGCGCAACAATGACTGTGGAATTGAATTTTTACTATCTTAAATAAGTTTTTCTGCTTATAAGTTAATTTTAATAGCAGAGAGATTCGATCGGGCCCGGGAGGCGCGGTAATCTCAAGCTTTGAGCGGGCCCAGAAACCATCGGTTTGATATCAATATCTTCTTAGTTTTTTTACTAATATGAAATCCACGAAAAATTTGGTTAATCAAATCTATAGCAATCCTAGAGCGTTTGCGATATTTGAGAAACCCGGTTTCTTGAACAATACCTTCGCCATTTTTGCGGAACAATGCTAATTCGCCCGCCAGAAACCGGGTTTTTGGCAAAAACCCGGTTTCTTACATCTCCATGCCTTACAAATGTTGGGTTGCGCTATCGCTCCACCCAACCTACAAGAAAGAAAATGGCGAAGGTATTGTTGAAGAAACCGCGCCTTCTTGCCCCCGAATGTTTCATAACCCCTGCACGGGTTGCTATAATTTTTACTTAGTTGCAACTACAGCTAAATTCCAAGCAAAACGCTTCATTAAGGGCAATTTTTTCACCAACGCATCAAACTTTTCCAAACGCAGATAGAGCGGCTTTAGTCTTTCTTCTTCCACAATTATCTTCTTCCAATAGCGCTCTTTATTGGGATCGACTTTTTCGATTAAATAAAACTGGAG
The DNA here is from genome assembly GCA_034189005.1 of Cyanobacteriota bacterium. Classification (GTDB taxonomy): domain Bacteria; phylum Cyanobacteriota; class Cyanobacteriia; order Cyanobacteriales; family Microcoleaceae; genus CALKCV01. The sequence continues at coordinate 7,905 of JAXHVR010000182.1, forward strand.
AAAAATCCATAAAGTCGCCAACCAAAAAGCATCGTAATTTGTCTTAGAATACAAAGACTTAACAA
>JAXHVR010000183.1:0-7925 GCA_034189005.1 Cyanobacteriota bacterium
GTTAGCCCGCCCATCGGTAATTTACGATTTTCCCATCCAGGTTGGTCGGGCTCGGCATGAAAAATAATCCAAGTTTCAGTCATAATTAGTCTTGCGACCTAAAGGTTGTTTGTTCGCCCTCAAAGATACAATCGACTTTGAGTATTTTGTCTCTTCTTGGTTCGATCTTAATTAATTTCCAACCGTTGCGCAGAGCTATTTTTTAAAATTGTTCTTTATTGGTGGCAGAATGACGATTTTCCTTTTTTTTGGTCATACTGAGAAAAAAGGGATTTATTACTTCCATTTTAAATCGAGTCAAGGCGATCGCCTGCACCAAAATAGTCTTAAATATATCCAGATGGGAACTCGATTCCCCCAGATGAAAAAAGTCCACCTCTTCCCCCATACTCGTGAACTTAGGTAAATGGATCGGCCTCTTTTCCCTATTGGCCTCCCTCTATATTCTCTGGCAAATCCGCCAACAACTGCTGCTGGTATTTACTGCAGTGGTCATCGCTACGGCCCTAAATCGAGCGGCCCGCTGGATGAGAAACAAAACCGGCATCCCTCGCACTCTGGCAGTCTTCATCTCGATCGCCCTCTTCATCCTCATTCTCATCGGTTTCTTCCTAATTATCGTCCCTCCCCTCATCAATCAATTCGAGGAACTTGCCGCCATAGTCCCCCAAGGCATCAATAAATTGAACGACTGGATCGATTTCCTAAAAGACCGATTGCCAGGAAGAGTGGTCCAGCAATTACCTCCCATCGATTCCGATCGCCTCCTCCAACAAGTCCAACCCCTAATGAATCGACTTCTCGGAGGGGCAGGAGCTTTTGTGGGCAACACCTTAGGAGTGGCCCTCAGTATGCTGCTAATGATGGTTCTGACTTTAATGATGCTGGCCGACCCAAAATCCTACCGCCAAGGGTTTATGCATCTATTTCCTTCCTTTTATCGCCGCCGAGTGGATGGTATTCTCGATCGCTGCGAAACTGCTCTGGGGGGATGGGTCATCGGTATTACGATCAATATGAGCGTTATTGCTCTATTGAGTTTGATTGCTTTGTTGATATTAAATATTCCCCTGGCCCCCGCTCAAGCGATGTTGGCGGGAATGCTGACTTTTATCCCTAATATCGGACCGACTCTCAGCGTCATCCCACCGATGGCGATCGCTCTTTTAGACTCTCCGTTAAAATCAGTTTTTGTTTTAATAGTCTATATCGTCATTCAACAAATAGAAAGCAACATTCTTACTCCTTATGTTATGGCTCAAAAGGTGTCGCTATTACCTGCATTAACTTTAACTAGCCAAGTATTCTTTGCACAATTTTTTGGCTTTTTAGGATTATTATTAGCCCTGCCTTTAACCGTAGTCGCTCAAGTTTGGATTAAAGAAGTATTAGTTACAGATATTCTCGACGAATGGCGATCGCCTCCTGGAGATTCGAGTCAAGAAAGAGCGGATATTGTGGAAATAAGAGATATGCGATCGCCCCCTACTCAAGAAGCGATCGAACCATAACTTGCTTGTAGTAATCGCAAAGCGCGATTGATATCTATGAATCGCTACGAACACTATTTTTTTTCTTAGAAACCCGGTTTCTCAAACAATACCTTCGCCATTTTTTTTGTAGCATCTTGTAGGTTGGGTGGAGCGATAGCGCAACCCAACATTAACGGGAGCAAAATCCAACGATTTTGTTGGGTTTCGCTACGCTACACCCAACCTACTAATGGTATTTTTGATTTTGGCGAAGGTATTGTCAAAGAAACCGGGTTTCTGGGATCGAAATTTTTCTGGGCCTCCGCACGGATTGATATCTATGAATCGCGCTTTGCGATTACTACGAACAGTATTATTTTAGATGACTGAAATAGGATTGCTATACGAACTGCCTAATTAACATAGAAAAAAATGAGCGGAACCATTGCCGAAATTAATGACAAAATTAACTCCCAAAAAGCCACAGTTAAAACAGTTGAAGAAGTAAAAACCCTAGTTGCTAAAAGCAGTATCGAGCAAGTGGCCAAAGAAGTCGATGTCATTACCAGCGGCACCTTTGAACCGATGGAATCCTCCGGGGCCATTATTAACCTCGGACACACCGACCCCCCGATAAAAATCAAATCTTGTTGGTTAGATGGAGTTTTAGCCTACTCCGGTTTTGGGGCAGTAGATTTGTATTTGGGAGCTACTCAACCCACAGAAGATGGAGAAGAACTCAAAGAACGGGGAGGCGGCCATGTAATCGAAGACTTAATCGCCGGCAAACCAGTGCAACTGCGGGCAGTGGGGCAAGTTACCGACTGCTATCCCCGCGCTACTTTTGAAGCAACTATTACTAAAGACACGGTTAATCAGTTTTATTTATTCAATCCCAGAAATCTATATCAAAACTTTATAGTTGGGGCTAATTCGGGCGATCGCACCTTATTTACCTACCTCGGCCCCCTCCTGCCCCACTTAGGCAACGCCGTTTATTCCAATACCGGGGCCATTTCCCCCCTCTTTAACGATCCGGAATTAGAGGCCATCGGTATTGGCACTCGGATCTTTCTCGGTGGCGGCATCGGTTACATCACCTGGGAAGGCACCCAGCATTTCCCCCTACAAAAACGCCTCCCCAATAAAACCCCCATCGGTCCTTCTGCGACTTTGGCATTAATTGGCGATGCCAAACAAATGCAACCCAAATGGGTGCGGGGTTGCTATTTCAAAAACTACGGCCCTTCTTTAATGATTGGGGTTGGGGTTGCAATACCTGTGGTAAGCGAAAAAGTAGTTGCCTGTTGCGCGGTAGAAGATAAAGATATCGTCGCCCCAGTAGTAGATTTTTCGATCCCGCGACGGGTTCGACCAACTTTTGGTTTGGTCAGTTACGCCCAATTAAAAAGCGGGCGCATAAAAATAGAGGGCAAAACCGTTAGGTCTGCCCCCTTGGCGAGTATTTTTCTCTCCCGTCAAATTGCTTTGGAACTAAAAGAGTGGATACAAGCGGGGAAGTTTACTCTCAGCGAACCGGTTGCCCCCATTCCCAAAGAGCGATCGTTTTTACCCTTTTTGGATTTCAATCCTTAGTTGGGTTAGTTTTTTGATTAATTGTCTTCTGGGTTTTTCTGGCGCTTTACAGGTTTGGGGAGTTTTTCTTTAGGGTAAGATGCCGTTTCTGCCCTGGGTTTGCCCCCGCGATAACTGCGAGAAGAATCGTTTCTGTTATTAGAAAATCTTTGTTTCCCTTTATTAAAAGGTGGGCGACTTTTAACAAATAAAGCTCCAATATCGTTAGCGCGTTCTATTACTAAGGACCGACCTTCTAGCTGAAGGTGTAAATCCCAAAAACGATTGACGGGCCGATCGCCTAAACTTCCTTCAAGCTTTAGTTTGAAAAACTTAGGCTTATCTTCCCCTTTTCTAGGTGATTGTTTGATTTTGATGATGGCATATTCTTCCTCTTGGGATTGATAAATTACCTCGCCGCGAACGGAAAAATACCCTTCTTGAATTTCTGGGAACTCCTCCAATTCATCTTGGGACTCGGCTTCAACGGCAGTTTCGGAAACAGTAGCTTCTTTATTTTCGCCTTCTATTTCTTCTGCTTCTTTATCCGCTGCATCGGTACCATTTTGTTTGAGAGTTTCTGGCTCCCAGACGCCCATAATTTGGACGTGCAAGCTATCATCTTGCTGTCTGGTGCGGGGATAGACTACCCATAAATGGTCTTCTTCTAAGTTCAGATGGTTTTTGAGCAAGCTCATTACTCGGCCGAGCAATACGGCATCTATTTCCGTACCGTCTGGAGTTAGGAGCATACCTTTGGTAAACTGCTCTGGATCCGGAGAGTAGCGACCTCGGACTAAACCAATAGCTCGATATTGCTTCGGTTCGCTGGGGGGAGCGATGGGGTGGTCTCGGCTACCGGTTAAGATACCATTGGCACTGGAGCCTTTCGCTTCGCCACTTGCGGATGCAACATCCCTCGGTTCGTCGGATATGGAAGACTCTTTCCCCGGTGGGGCGGCCTCTGCTGCCGGAGGCGGCGGCGTTGCTGTTTGCTCTGCGGTTGTTTCTGCTTGGTTACTGTCGTTTGGCCCAGATTTTGAAACCGGGGCATCTGGTTGTTTCATGGCCTGTTCTGTTACTTGGCCTTCCTCGGCCGGCGCGGACTTGCGAGTTTTGGAGGAGCGGTTGGGAGAAGAATTCATTTAAAACCTGCTGTAAAATACCTACACAATTCTGGCAAAACGTGGAAAAACCAAGTATAGACCAGTTTTGATGCTTATTTCCTGCTTCAACCTGAGAGGTCGGCCTCGGTCAGTTCACAGGCGTAACTTCGGGTACAGCCTACCCTAGTTTTTTGATTGACGAACCCGTACTGAGAAAGTACAATCGCCGCGTTTAAGTCGCGGTCTATTGTTGTTCCACAGTTAGGACAGTTGAAAGTGCGGTCGCTTAATGTTAATTCTTGGTGAATATGGCCGCAGTGATGGCAAGTTTTGGATGATGGAAACCATTGGTCAGCCAGTACAACAGTTCCGCCGTTGGCAACAATTTTGGTTGTCAATCGTTGTCTGAATTGATAAAATCCCTGGCGGGCTACTGAGTAGGCTAACCTTCCATTTTGCATCATACCTTTGACGTTTAAATCTTCCAGACAAACGTGCTTGATATTGCCTGCTAAATCCGTGGTAGTCTTTTCGATAAAATCCTTGCGAATATTAGCAATATGACCATGATATTTTGCCAGCTTTTTGTAATATTTAATCGCATTTTTAGAAGGCTTTTTGCCCTTGCCTCCTAATTGTTTGTTGCGGTTACGCCATTGAAACTTAGCCAGTTTTAGCTGTTCTTTCTTAATTGACTCAGGAAGAGAAATAGTGCTGTTTTTTTCTGATGAAGCTACGGTGCTAAACTGTTTAATCCCAACATCTATTCCCAAAACTTCTACAGGACGTTCATCTAATAGCGGGTAAACTGGCAGCTTTTCAGCTTCGATACTAAAGCTAACAAACCATTTTTCTCCTGTTCTGCCAATAGTAAAAGTCTGGCTCGCTGTCGTGTAAGGAACTGTTTCGGCTAATCGAAAAACACCTAAAGTAGGTATTTTAATTTTGTTACCTACTTTAACCGTAATTTTTCCGTTGCCATCATAAACAGTCAAAGATTGCTTGTCTCTTTTACGCTTAAAACGGGGATATTTACTGGTTCCTTTTTTATACCGAGAAAATGCTTCACTTAAATGTTGAAAAGCACTTTGATAAATACGAGATGAATAGTTATTTGTCCAGGCATATTCTGGCTGACTCTTTACATAATTGGTAAAGACTTTTTTTGCCTCGTTTATACGTTGGCTGTAACTAAAATTAACCTCTTTGCCCCGTTTGTTAAGCTTAGTCATTCCTTTGGTTCCATTGAGCATATTAAGACCGTAATTATAGACAAAGCGAGCATAACCGGCACACTGGGCCATTAACAACCGCTCTTTATTATTGAGCTTTAATTCCAACTTAATTGAATACAAAGAACATCACCTCCCACGCCTTATTATAAATTACTTCATAAAAAAATGCAGTAAGCGTCTATCGAACTGCCTGTTATTGCAGGAAATTGCCAGGGATACCGATACTAGCAATTAACTCCTGGGGAGACACATCCCTTTTGGGAAATTAGCTAAACATTGGGGAAGGACAAGTTCCTGTTACCCCCTAATTGTTATAATGACGATTGAATTTGGGCTTTTTTCTGGCCTACTTCTTTATTAGAAGTGGTTGTTTGCCTACAAAGGGCAAACAACAACATACTGGAATGTCTTAGTTTCCGTCAAACCTTTTCCGGCCCATTTGAAATTTTACCTCATCTAAAATCTAAGAGCTAAAATCTAAAGTAGCAGGGAGGCTCGACCTTGCCTATTTTACTTAATCCCTAGAACAAAGGGACCGATCTGGAAAATTGAACTAATTTCTTAGACCGCCCAATGGGGAATCTGGAATTACTCAATTAGCAATTAAGCAATTGGCAATTAGATATAAATACCTATAGCTTTAAATTAAAGATATTAATAACGATGAAAGAAAAAAAGCGCGGTTTTTTGATTTTATTTATAGTTTTATTGATTCTCGCTTTGGCGGGCTTTTCTATATCTCCGTTGTTGAGCGGCATTTTAGAGGGTACTCAGACCCAAAGTCAGGCATCCCCCACACCAACTCCAACAGTGGGAGCAGATCGGATATCGGATCTGCAATCTCAGGCTCGGGGTTACGAATTGGTTTTGCAGCGAGAACCAGATAACCCAACGGCTTTAAGAGGTTTGTTGGAGGTGCGTTTGGAACTGGTGCGGCTAGAGCAAGGTCAAGTGGAGGATGTCATAGAGCCTCTCGAAAAGCTCTCGGAACTGAATCCTACTAATAGGGATTATAGCGTTTTGCTGGCTCAGGCTAAGGAATATACTGGCGATCGCGAAGGTGCGGCCCAGGTATATCGAGGTATTTTAACCCAGCAGCCTGGAGATCTCGTTGCTTTACAAGGTCTCAGCGAGCTTCTGGTCCGGCAAGAACGTCCTGAAGCTGCTATCGGGTTGCTGCAAGATACTCTCAATGCTGCTCCTCAAGTCAATCAGCTACAACCGGATAGTATAGATGTTACTTCGGTACAGTTGGTTTTGGCTTCCGTTTACGCAAAAGAGCAGCGCTACGAGGAGGCGATCGCTGTTTACGAAGAGGGGATGAAGGGAGATGCTGAAGATTTCCGTCCTATATATGGTAAGGCTGTTATTTTGCAAGAACAAGGAAGAGCAGAAGAAGCTCAAGGACTATTTGCTAAAGCTCTAGACCTCGCTCCACCAAATGTTAAAGACCGAATAAAACAGCAAGCAGGATTATCTACTACTCCCGAAGTTCCCGCGCCACCATCGGAGAGTGTGCCCGTAGAACCAGCAGAAATAGAATAAAGCGCCTAAAGCCACTGTTGTAGCGATCGCTTTAGCGATTCATATCGATAAATAGCCTAAAGCCTGTTCGTAGTAATCGCTTTAGCGATTTATATCGATAAATAACCTAAAGCCTGTTCGTAGTAATCGCTTTAGCGATTTATATCGATAAATAACCTAAATCCAGTTTGTAGTAATCGCTTTAGCGATTCATATAGATAAATCGCTAAAGCGATTACTACGAACAGTTGTTAACCGATCGTGCCATCGGGCATGATGGTATTAGAAAATTTAGTCGCACTCAAGTCAACTCCATCGAGATTGGCATTAGTGAGGTTAGCCCAACTCAAGTCAGCTTCGCTCAAATTGGCATTGCGGAGATCCGCTTCGCCGATCTCCGCGCTGCTCAAATCTGTCTTGGCGAGGTTGACACCAGAGAGGTTAGCACCTGTCAGGTCGGCAATAATTAAATAAGCACTAGATATATTAGCATTGCTGAGGTCGGCATGACTTAAGTCTGCACCAATAAGACTGGCACCATGGAGATCGGCGCTAACGAGACTAGCTTCGGCGAGGTTGGCGCTAAAGAAGAAAGTGTTGTGGAGATTAGCTTCAGTAAGATTGACGCTAAAGAGAAAAGCTCGGTTGAGGTTGGCATTGCTGAGGTTCGCGCCGCTGAGGTTCGCGCCGCTGAGGTTCGCTTCCCCTAAATTGGCATCGCTTAAGTTAGCTTCGCTGAGGTTGGCATTAATCAAATTAGCACCAGTTAGGTCCGCTTTGCTGAGGTCGGCACCGCTAAGGTTAGCGTTGCTGAGATCTGCTTCTTTGAGATTGGCACTAATGAGGTTGGCGCAACTGAGATTGACACCTCTGAGGTTTGCAGAATCGAGATCGGCACGATCTAAATTTCTTTGCCCGGCGGCATAAGTTTCTAAAATTTCGGTACTATTCATAAAATGGTAACTGTTAAGGATTGCAAATCGAGATAATTTTATTTTTTATTTTTCCTGAAT
>JAXHVR010000184.1:0-1586 GCA_034189005.1 Cyanobacteriota bacterium
TCGTCGAAATCGTAACTTTCCGCATCTGCCAGGCAGTTGTTTAAATAATCTCTACCAAATAATTCTCGCCCCGTTGACTTTGGAGGTTGTTTTAGGAAAAAGTCTTGTTGCAACCACTTTTCTACTAACTCCTGACAGGGACTCCCACTCGCCGCCCATTCCCCATTTTTATCGTAGGTTTGCTTGCCGCCCGATAGCTTCTGTACTGCTAAATCTAACAAACTGTTGGCAGGCCCCGTATCCCAACCGACGATCCGATCGCACCATTCCAGAGAGAAGTTATCTCTAGCAGGTAAATAAGTAAGGTTGCCGATGCCGCCCAAATTTTGAACGCAGCGATCGCTCTTCTTATCGCTCAATAAATAGGCATCTACCTTAGAAACCAAAGGAGCCCCGTGCCCCCCGGCAGCTATGTCCGCAGCCCGGAAATTGCTAACCGTAGGAATGTCGGTCAATTGGGCGATCGTCGCCCCCCTACCCAGTTGGATGCTGTACCCCAGTCCAAGCTTGTTTGCCTTCTCTGGGGGACGGTGATAGACAGTTTGACCGTGAGAGCCGATTAGTTTCGCTTTATCGTAGCTGACGTTAATTGTCAAGGCCGCTTTCGCAAATTCAACAGCGATCGCCTCATCCAATTCTGCCAGTTCGGCCATTGAAACAGCCGCGCCCCCGGCAACCGCCAGAATTTGCGATCGCAACTCTTCTGGATAAAGGATAGTCTCTCCCGCCAACAGTTCCACCGCTAGCTCGGTATCCGTAGCAGTAATATTAGTTAAAACCGCATCAATACCATCCACCGAAGTACCGCTGATTAAACCAATAACTCTCGTCATTACTGTTGCTCCATAGCGACAACCACCACCGTAATATTATCGCGGCCGCCTTTTTCCTTAGCAGCTTCCACCAATTCCTTCACCAGAGTTTCCCTATCGGAGTCAGTATTTGCCAGGAGAGGAGCGATCGCTTCGTCTGGTAGTTCCTCCGTCAAGCCATCGCTGCACAATAATAAGCGATCGCCTGGTTGCACGGTCAAACCAATTAGATCCACCGTACCCATATCCTCCCGACCCAGACACTGGGACAGTACATGACGCCAAGGATGAACCCGAGCTTCTTCGCGACTCAAAGCATTTTGTCTAACCGCTTGAGCCACCCAGGTTTGGTCTTCTGTAATTTGTTCTAACTTTTCTCCTCCCAACTTGTAGAGGCGAGAATCGCCCATATTAGCACACCAGGCTTGTTCTTCTCCATCTCTAAACATTACTACCACCGCAGTAGTGCCCATATCCGATCTATCTGGATGCTCCTGCTGGTCTGCCAAAATTGCATCGTTAGCTTTTAGAAAAGCTTCTTCGAGGAGTTGGGGCGAGGATATAGAATCGTCCCAATGCTTAACGAGGTAACTTTCCATCGTCTCAATAGCAATCTTACTTGCCTCTTGGCCTCCTGCGTGGCCGCCCATGCCATCTGCCACTATAAAAAAGCGTCCCTCGGGCTCCATATAGTACGAATCTTGATTTACAGAGCGAACGCATCCTTTATCCGTAGTTCCAGCAAAATCACATTTCATAGAGTTAGTCTAATTT
>JAXHVR010000184.1:1686-4857 GCA_034189005.1 Cyanobacteriota bacterium
AGGCGGTCTGTCTCAGTAGATCGGACTCTAACTCGGATATCGCCTTGTTCTAATTTCTCAATTAGATCGTCTATCTTGCGAGGCAGACCGAAAGCCGTAGAACTTACCCTAGCCGCTTGGCGACCTAGTTCGTTAAAAATAGTACCTGTTTCTTCGGGATTTATATCAGACATGAGCTGCATGGCAAACGGTTGTGCCACCTCCATAAAGTTAAATTCAGGATCTAAACCTTTGCCCACCCCTTCCAAAGTCGAGAAAGCCCGCATCACAAAAGTGAAAGTAGCGGGAAACCGAAAAGGTTGGTCGTAAGCAACTTCGTACAAGTCGTCGCTAATAGCAGCCACCGACTGTTCCTCAAAAGGCTTATCCATAAAATTGTCTAGCATATATTGGATCGATCGCCGCACCGGCCCCATATCTCCCGTCGGCACTAAAGCACCTAAGTCTATCAAAGAAGCTACCACTCGTTCGGCATCTTTGGAGGCAATGCCGTAGAGAGTCTGCATCAGTTTCTCCCTGAGATTGCTTGTAATTTGCCCCATCATGCCGAAGTCGTAAAATATCAGGGCCCCTTCTGGGCTGACGGCGATATTGCCCGGGTGGGGATCCGCGTGGAAAAAGCCATTACTAAGAAGTTGGTGGAGGTAAGCTTCAGCCCCCAGTCGAGCTAAGACTTTTCGATCCAGTCCCGAAGCTTCTAATGCTTCGTAATTACTAATTTTAATACCGGGGACGTATTCTAGGGTCAAAACCCGCGATGCCGTGTATCGCCAATACACTCGCGGCACCATTACCCAGTCGTAGCCTCGGAAGTTACGGCGAAAGGTATCCGCATTGCGGCCTTCCTTGAGGTAATCTATCTCCAGCCAGAGAATGCGGCAGCATTCATCGTAGATGCCCAGCCAATCTCGGCCTTTGCCCCATTTTGGATGCCTTTGAAAGTAGCGGGCTATGCCTTTGAGTATTGTCAGATCTATCTCAAAGAGCTTTTTTAGCGCCGGTCTCTGGACTTTTACTACTACTTCTTCCCCTGTATGTAATTGGGCTTTATGGACTTGACCCAAGCTGGCTGCTGCTAGGGGTATGGGGTCGAAGTTTCGGAAGAGCTCTTCGACATTTTTACCCAAGTCTTCAAAGACGATCGCCTCTACCTTTTCGTAGCTGAAGGCTGGGACTCTATCTTGCAGTTTCGAGAGTTCTTCGACGTATTCTATGGGGAATAAATCTGCCCTAGTTGAGAATAATTGACCGAGCTTAATAAAGGTCGGCCCCAGTTCGAGAAAGCTTTCTCTTACCCACGCCGCTTGCTTGCGCCGTCTAATATTCTTCTTTTCTTCCGTTATGCCTCCCCTACCGTAGCTCCATTCTTTGCTGTCTCTCCACAGCCAAGTCAGCCAGGTTAATACGAAGCTCCAAATGTCGATGTAGCGGCGGTGTCGGGAGTAATTTTCCCGGTTCCAGCGATAGGCTTTCTCGTTATAGCCTCTACCTGCGGTCTTTAGCAATGGGCCTCCTGTTTGGGGCATTTTGTCTTCATGGTTTTCAAAGGGCCTATCGAGGATAACTGACACTTTTTTCGTTGGTTATTATCTTGGTTTTTTATTATCTGGTTAGATATCGCTAAGACTTGTCCTTCTCCCAATTTCTCTCCTCCCTCTGAGGATGAAATTGGGATAAAAATTGCATTCGAGCTTAAACTGAGTTGCTTCGATATCTTTGCAGTTCAGCCCTCGCTTGGGCCACTTCTGCCCTTAGCTCGTCGATTGTGGCTTGTAGATCTCTCGGCTGGATGCTGCTGCTGGCTTGCGCAACGCCGTTGTTTTGGCTGTTTTCCATTTCCTCTTCCGCTTCTCGGTAGGCACGTTCTAGGACTTCCTCTGAGAATTGACGAAATTTTTCTCTTTGCTCTGCATCAAATTTACTTATTTCGCTTAGGGTGTTGGCAAATAGCTTCTCTAGTTGCTCGTAAATTCCTTCGGCCACCGCTCTGCCTACAAAAAATGCGCGAACTGGCTTTTTACTCATGGCTATAAAAGTTAAGTTTTTTTTCAATTTGTAACATTTCCTTTCTAATTTACCACTTTTTGCCGAAAAAGTCGATGGCCTGGCCCTTTTGAGGGACTTTTTTGCTGAAGCTCCTGGCCAATAAAATTGAAAAATTAGGACTTACGAGTGCGTAAGTCCTAAGCATAAGAAACTATTCGGCAAAGAAAGCAGTCGGCCAATGGAATTGGAGAGTTAAGAGGGCACAAGAATGAACTTTGAAATATTTGACGAAGACTATTACCTGAAAAAGTATCCAGGAGTCGCAGAGGCGATCGAGGGCGGCATCTTTTCTTCTGGTTTGGAACACTTTCAAAACTTCGGTCTGGGGGAAGGTCGAACTGAGGTATCGAGATACTACGACGAAGATACTTACTTGGCAAATAATCCTGGAGTGGCGGATGCCGTAGCAGGAGGGATTTTTGTCTCGGGTTTGGAACACTTCATCGAGGCCGGTTACGAAGAAGGTCGCACCAATGTATCGCCCTATTACAACGAAGAGTTTTATTTATCAAACAATTCCCCGGTGGCGGGGTTGGTGGCTAGTGGAACTTTTAGAAATGGTTTGGAACATTTCATCCGGTTTGGTGTTAGGGAAAATCGTTTTGCTACTAACTTTTTTGAACCAGAATATTTAGCGCAAAATTCAGGCGTTGCGGAAGCGGTGGAAGCTGGGATATTTAGAACTGGTCGAGAACATTACGAACTATTCGGGCAATTTGAAATAGAGAGAAAGGCGACATTTGTAGGTAGCAGCGGCGACGATTTAATAGATGCTTTTGGTGTTGGTGCGGTAGAAATTATTGGGGTAGAAGTTGGTTTGAACGAGACTGGCGATCGCTTTTATGAAAGCGACGGTAGCGGCGAGTTTGATACTTTAATTGGTAGCGAAGGTGCGGATACTTTTGTTTTGGGTCAATCCTTTGTTAATCGTGCTTTATTGCAGGTAATCGTGCAAACTTATTATTCCGGGGAAGGTCAAGCTTTGATTCAAAATTTCGATCCAAACGATGGCGATTCTATTGAATTAATAATTCGCCCCAGCCAGGATTATAATTTGCGACCTGCTGGTGCGGATTTAATTCTCGAAATTCAAGACGATATTCTCGCAGTTATCGAAGGCGGTGC
>JAXHVR010000184.1:4957-7878 GCA_034189005.1 Cyanobacteriota bacterium
AACCCGGTTTCTTAAATTCCCATGCCGATAAGATATTTTATTTTTGGCGAAGGTATTGTTAAAGAGCGTTGGGTTTCGCTACGCTACACCCAACCTACAAAAAAATGGCTACAGACTCAATTATTAATTGTTAATTATTAATTATTAATTGATATTATTCCCTATTTATCAACAACAAATCGTTATGCAGTTTATAAGCCTTACCGTTCTTCGCATCGTAAGCCCAAGCCGAGATTTTTAGTACCTGTTCTCCTGGTAACAAACTGTTAGTAAATTTGCCGTACCAACCAGATTCGAGATAAGCAGGATTATTCAACATTTTAGCCACTGCTTCTCTGGGAGTTCCAGAGGGCAAAAACAAGTCAAAGATAATCGGTTTTCCCAACCAATCTTCGTAAGTCAAAACTATCCCATCTGCCTGCTCTTTCCTGTGGGGTAAAATTGCCCAACCGTTGGCTAGATACGAACCGTTATCTAGTTTTTTAATGCCATCAAAAGAGCCATATTTGGGTTTGTCGGAGGTGCTGGCAGCAATTTTTTCTATATTGCGGTCCATCACTAAACCCGGTTTTAACAAACCTATGGAATTAAGCTGATTTGATACTGGGAGAATAAAGGAGTATTTATCGATCAGGTTGGCCGCGATGCATTGTTTTTTCTCCACCAAATTAATAAAAGCTAGGCAAGTTTTACCGTTCAAACGATAACCGTACCATTCTTGGGTTTTTGCTACTCCATAATTAAAGCTTTGCCAGTGGAAAAATAATAAAGCAATTGTAGCTACAAATAAGCTAATGTTTGTCAAGGATTTCTTAATTACTAATACTTCTTCTTCTTCTTCTTCTGTTTTGTTACAAGTCAAATAGTCGGCGACAATAACGGTTAAATGAATTAAAGCTACTAGCAAATAGATAGAGAAAGTGGTATATCTTGAATGCTGGGACATTTCCAATCCCAAACCAACTCTGCCCGCTGCGGTAATAGTGGCGCTAACGATGGTATAGGAGGCGATCGCCAACCAACCAATACTGCGATGAAAAAGCTCGTAGTTTTTCCGATGTTTTAATAAATACAAAAGAATAGCTAATAAAACAACTATTTCTACAGCGCCAATGGCAGTAGAAGCTGCAATATTGTATGTAGGAATACCAGAACCGAGGGGAGAACCGAGAAAAGCTAGAAAAAATTGAAGTGTTTGAATGGGGTTGAGAATTGCATTTAAAAAACTAGGACTGCCTTCGGGTCGTTGGTAGTCGTTGAAGTAAACAATTAAGGTGCTAATAAAACCGATTATCCAGGGAATAAACCAAAGCTTTTTTTTGCCAAATTTCGACCAAGACTTCATGTCCGTTAGGACTAAAACTAACGGAAAAAGTATCCAGGATAATAGACCGTTGGCATAAGAAAAAGTGCTTATTAGGCAAAGGATTAAAGAGTTTAAATGTTTGGCGGGGGTACTGAGGCCGGAGTAGGCGATTAAAATGGCTGCGGTCAAACAGGCGATCGGTATAAAAACTACTAATTGAATGCCCCAAAACCAATTATCGTATTGAATGGTTGAGAAAATTAGTAAATTGGCGATAAAAGCGATAATTAAGCCTTTAACTTTACTGCCGCCAACAGTGCGTCGGTTTAAGACATAGATGCTTATAGAAATGAAACAAGCTAAGAGAAAGATTAATAACATTTCATATCTGACATCCCACTGGGTTAAATATCCTAAGTTGAGAAAAATCAGCCGTGGAAATAGTTTTCGACTTTCGTTATGTTGTTTGATTAAATCGCTAAAGGAAAGGGAACCATTAATATTAATTTTGGCAAATAACTGGGGCATCAAAATCCATTGGTCCCAAAACGGTAAATTAACGCTATACCTCAAAACCAACATTCCTAAAATTATTGCGGGCAGCAAGGCAAGCAGGAATAAAGGAGTTATTAAATAAAAGCGTTTTTGAGGTAAAATTGACTTAGATTGTTTTTTTGTTAACATGATTTAGTATTAAATAATCCTATTCAGTAATTTGTAAGGTGCGCGCTGCGCTTCGTTGGCTAGCTTGTAGTAATCGCTTTAGCGATTTATCTATATCAATCGCTAAAGCGATTACTACGAACTTTTGCTTTAGCGATTTATCTATATCAATCGCTAAAGCGATTACTACGAACTTTTGCTCCTACCACTTTAGCTGTGCTGCGCTACTACTTCAAAGTTTAGCTGCACCTATTCCCTATTCTCAAAACCAATAGTTTTACCTACGATGTAATAAGGTCTATGTCTGACTTCTTCATAAATTCTACCGATATATTCGCCGATAATTCCTAAAAACAAAAGCTGCACTCCTCCCATAAAAAAAGTAGTAGTCAAACCGTAAGCCCAAGACAAAAACTCTATACCTAAAACCAGTTTATAAAACAGACCGATTAAGCCGATAATAAAGGAAACCACCGCACAAATTAAACCCAAAAAAGTAGCCAGTTTCAAAGGAATAGTTGAGAAAGAAAAAATCCCATCAAATGCTAGTTTAAATAACTTAGAAACTGAAACTTTGGGATCCCCTCGATAGCGGGGGCCTCTTTCTACATAAACCCCTATTTGTTTGAAGCCGGCATAAGCCCTCAGCCCGCTAATATATTTGTTACGTTCGGGCATTTGCCGCAAAGCAAGTACCACTTTTCGATCCATCAAAGAAAATATCCCCGCATCCATCGGCATAGCGATGCCCGATAGCTTGGTTTGGAGGTAATAAAAGCTTTTAAAGGCTAATTTTTTTAAAAGTTTTTCCTTCCGTTGGTGCCGGATGGCGTAGATGACGTCGTATCCCTGTTTCCAGAAAGTAATAAAACTAATAATTGCTTCTGGGGAATCTTGTAAATCTCCATCCATGAGGATAACTGCTTTGCCGTTGGCGCGATCTATGCCGGCA
>JAXHVR010000185.1:0-7853 GCA_034189005.1 Cyanobacteriota bacterium
CGCTCGAAAGGCAAGCGGGGGAAGGGCGCATCGAACCGCGCTAATAAAGCGGCAGAAATATAACCCTCGTCGTCCTTAATGGCTTCATAGATCCGCTTGCCCAGAGGTTCGACCTCGTCCTCGCCTAGCAGAATAGTAGCGCTGGTATTGTGAGTCGTCCAGTGCTTCTGCACCTGCATATAAAAGTCGAACATGGTAGTAGCGCTGAAACTCTCGATCGCTATCTCCTCTACTCCAGGCAGGTCTATCCAGGAAACCTCCACGGGAATTTCAACCAACCACTCTTTGGCGCGATCGTCAAAAGGATCGTTAAGCAAATTGCCATTTTCATCCTTATCCGACTGCCCCGGAACCACGGAATAACCGTAATCCAAACAAGCCAAAGCCACCGGGTCGTTTTTCGCAAAGGTAATGCGACGCACCCACCGGAGTCCGAAGGGCGGATGCCAACCGGGGGAGGCATTGGTTAGCAGAGATTTTGTCCCCGAAGGCTGGACCGTGGTACAGCGGTTCGGGCGTTTCATTCCGTGGCGATCGCAATAATCCCACACCACCCGATGCACGATCTCCCGCCACCGAGTCAGATATGCCGCTTCTCGTTCGATAAAATCCAACCCCCGCGCCGTCTGGGGGCGACCTTCTGCCAGCCACCGCAACCAATCTACGCCAAATGCTTTGACGAAGAAATCAAACAAACCGGTAAAGGATACTCCCACGATGGGGTCGAGTTCCCGGCTTTCTCGGTAGCGAGGTACGACAAATTTATGATTTAACAGAGTCGCCACGGACAGGGCCCCGGCGGTGAAGGCGTCTTCTTGTTCTTGGTAGTTCTCGGGATCGATTTGGTTTAAATGTATTTCACTTAAATTGCATTGCCCCGTTAAAGTTCCCCCAAACACTCCTTTATGAAATTCCGGCTCGTTGAAACAGAAAGTATCGTGCAATCCGTCCAGAGGTTCCACGCTGCGAATTACTTGCCATTTCCCCTTAGCCTTCGGTTCGTGTCCTCCGCTGGTATCGAGACGCTGGCAGGGAATGGCAGCACAGTCGGTAACTTGTACGTACCAGAGGTCTTTCGCACGCTCCCCTAAATTCGTCTTGGTTCCAGCAGTTTGTACGAGGTTAATCGACGAGCGAATGCCACATTTTTGCAGTAGCAAATAGATGCGGTAGGCGCGATCGCGACCCGAGAGATAAATACGAATGCCTCCCGAGGGCACCGCGCTGCCATCGGCATCGGCCAAACCTGCAATAAAGTGTAAAATGGCTTCTCGGTTCCAAGTGGCGATCGCCTCCAAGGGCTCCGCATTAGCTTTCAGGTCTCGCACTTGATGGCCGTCAAAGTTGCGATCGAAGCCGGTATACAGCAAACAAGGAGTCTCGGGGTTCTCCGCATAGTAAGCAGGCTTCCCAGAAGTCTGCCCTGCCAGAGCCAACTGCTGGTAACTTTTCGCCCCATAGAGTCGCAGTTGTAGAGACGGCTTCTCCTGAGACCCACAGACCGAGCCATCGCCGACCAATTGTCCTAGAGTGTAAGCCCAGACAGGATCCACAAACAAGCCGTCGCAGTAGTCAATGGTAAAGGGTTCGGTATGAAGGGCATACTTACTCCATTTGACGCTGCAGATTAGGTCTAGGGTTGTTAGCTCCTCATACTCCTTGCCAAAACGGTCTTTAACAAAGAAGCGATGCCCTTCCGTGACATCCAAAAAAGTACCATCGCCAAATGTAACCCTGTAAAGTTGGCGGTTAGTTCCCGTCCCGAACGGCCTTACCTTACTCCAGCGTTTCCCATTCCAGATTTCGATTTCTTGTCCGACAGCATCCTCTATTTTCTGGATGCCTTGCCGAGTAATCAACAAAGTATCGTTTTTAACGCAATGAAAATTACTGCCGATAATCTCGCCGCAATTATGCACCACTAACCCATTAGCATCAAATCGTGCAGGTCCGGGAACGGTGCAATCGTAAACTGGTTTTATACCGTCCGGGATAAGAGCTTGGACGGTAGCGGTGAATCGATCGCGATAGAGAGGACGCTTATAGTTCCCCAACAGAGCGTTCAATTGCTCCTGCTTGGCGGGTTCCCGAAAACCAATTAAATCCTTAAAGTAAGCCAGGTTATCCTTAGCAATAACCAACTCATGCTGTGCTTTGCAGCAATACGGCGCCTTGTTGCGGTTGCTATCCGGCATCAAGCGCATTCCTTCAGAACGCCGATTTCGATAAACCTTGGATGCAATTCCCAAACGTAACAACATCCGCTGCGCTGCTTCCAGCAATGCCAAATTGCTCTGAGCCAGGCGAACGCTGACCCCCTTCTGCAGGCTGCCTCGAACGCTACCATCTGCATCGAACAGCCCCCTTAAAAAGCCGCGATAGAAACCATAGCTGGCTTCTTCGATGGCTGGGGTAATCTGCTTGCTGCCCCCGGCGATGCCAAACTCAGCCGCTAGCTTTGCCAGACCAGTAGAGCTAATTTGAGATAGTTTATGTTGAGAATTATAGTGACCTGCTAGGTTGGGGGCATAAGCAACCGTAGATTTTAGAGTAGTTAAAGCATACTCCGCCATCTCTATTTGCGAGTTGCCCCAGTATCGCAAAATACCTATATCGTTCCACTGGGTTTTCGCCAGAGAGCCATCTCCCAATAAGTTACCCAAAAGCCAGCCCTCTTCAAAATTGCCAGCCCCAGACCAGGGTTGTATCTCCCGGTGGTTGTGGAGAGCGATCCGATCGCCCGGCTTTAACTCCTCAGCCGGTACCCACTCCGTATATTGGCGCTTCTGGGTCTGACTCGTAACTTTAAGCACCTTGTGATTCCCCGTCAGCCGTACCGACAGGCCCTCAGCCGTTTCCAACTTCAAGACCTGCTGCACGCCCGTTTGGAAAAATCCTGCCTCGGTGGTGCTAAACAGTTCGCCATTGACGAAAGTGCCATGCTGAACCCCGATGAGGTCTTTAACTTGGCGGGGACCAAATTCTGTATGAACCCAAGTATCCGCCGTAACGCAGGGGTTCAAACCAACCCGCGCCAGGCGATGTTCTAATTCCTGTGGTTCTATCTCTGGATGCCGTTTCTCCAACCATTCTTTACCTTCTCCGGTATCGTAAGCGGCAATAAAATCCCGTTTCAACTCCGGGGTTGACAGCAAATCCCGGTTCGCTCGGGCCACGGACTCCCCCGCCCATTGGATGGCGCCTTCCCCAGAATAAAACTGCTTGCGCACGGCCTCGACAACTTCATCTAAAGTCGGTTTCCGATGGAAAACCCTGGTGTGGTTGCTCATGCGCAAGGCATCTCGTTCCGGATCGATCCGCCAGTTACCGTCCTCGCCCTGCTGCCAGAGATTGTCTTTCGCAACGGAGAAGATTTCGTCGTTGCTATCTCCCTGGCGCATCCCGGCGCTGTTATGGACTAGGAGACCGTTGGCGATAAATTCGTGGTCCCCTTCCACTTCGATATCGAAGGTTTCGGCGACGCCTGCGGGAGCTACAAACTGCACTTCCATGGGCAACCAGTGGGGATTTACCAAGTCTTCCGCTATGAGAGTGTCGAAGTTGGCGTTTTTCAAACGGCCAGTTTTAGCCGATCGCTTTTGGCGCGCCGGCGGCCGTTCCGTCCGAACCCCTTCGCCAGAAACCTGTACCGGTGTTGGTTTGGGTTGCCAGTTGGTTGTTGCTAATACTTGTTGGATAAATTCGTAGGGCAAACTCAGTCCCTTTTTCTTATTAGCAAACTCTATGTGGTAGCGATCGCGCACGGCAAATTGGTTGATTAAGGCAAAGGCGATGGCCTGGGATTGCAACCCCTGGATTTTGATTAGATGCTCTCCTGCCTTGAATTTTTTCTTGCCTTTGGCTGCCCGGGCCCGCCGTTCTGATAAAGTTGTGGCAATTCCCAAGGAAAGGGCTAGCTTCTGAACTTCCCGTAAAAATTCTAATTCGTTGGAGTGGAGCAAGATATTGCGCGCGGGCATTCCCTCCGCATCGCTCAACCCTGCTAAAAATGAGGCTCGAATTTCTGGGGTTCCCTGCCAGATCGATTTAGGAATTTGGCGGCTTTCGGTCGCTCCTTGAGAGTTAATTAATGGATTGGTCGAGTCTTGGCGGTAAATGCGAATATAACCCCGGTTAGAATTGTAGCTTATGGTTGGCATCTCCCCCATGAGCTTGAGAATTGCCAGGCATTTTTCTCCCAGTCTGTTTTGGAGGAGTCTTTTTGGCAGGACATAAGTGGCTAAAGCTTTTCGGGAGGAGGGGGTTTGCTCTCCTACTCCATCGCTTCCCTCTACCAAACTGTTCGAGAGAAAACCTAGCACCCAGGCGTAATCGATATTGAGAGACTCGGCGCCTCGTTCGTGGGGAACTGAGATGAGGCGATCGCCTGGTTGTAGCTGTCCTGCTTGTTTCCAAGTATAGGAACGCAGGCTGTTATAAACTGCTACTCGGTGATTGGCCGTACAGCGAATGGATGCTGCCGGTGTTCTTATTTCTACTACTTCTTGGGAGCCTTGGACGAATTTATTAACTGTAGGACGATATTCGCCGGAACTGGTTAAGACGCGATCGCCTACTTTAATATCTTCAATGGCTTTCATGCCATCAATTGCAGATACCAAAGTTCCCGCTGCTATGCAACGGCGGATATTGCCTGCCACTATGCAGGCTGCCGCTTCGTCTATTAACAAGCAACATTCTAAGGAGTTCAGTTGCCGTCCCACTGCTTTATTGATAATACCAGCGCAGCACTGATAAAGGGATGGCAATTTTACCGGGTTGGCGACGCCTCCAAATCCTTTTAGGGGTTCTCCCGCCGGTCGAACGTCCGCAAGGTTAATGGCTACTTCGACTTCTCCGTCAAAGCGATCGTTCGTGGATAGTTCCAGCAAAGCTTTGTAAGAGCCGACCCAGCCCTGTCGGCTGTCTCCTACATAAATTGTGGCTTTGTTTCCTTCTATTTTTGTCTCGCTATATTCCCTACGCTTATCTGGAGGAGTAGAACCTATTTCTCCTTCTAATAACACGTTGAGGCGATTTTTTATTGGCGGTAGTTTATTGATATAACTAGATTTAATAACTGCCCCGGTGCCGCAGCCCATCATTGCCAAGTCCATCAACAGGCCAAAAGTCTGCCAGTCGATAACGTTGCTGGAGGAGCAATTGTAGGCCCCGCTAAAGTTTTCCGGCTGTTCGATCCATTTGGTCCCTCCGACCCACAGCCAGCGGCCAGAGGATAGGGTTTTTAATTGGCCCTGCATTCGGTATAGTAAATTGGCTTCCGCGTCCGTCAGCTTGCCCAATTTTTTTAGGCCGCCGATGGTGCGATCGCATACTTCCTTCCAGCTTTCCTGCCCTCCAGACGTCCGGCGACTGTAGGTTCTATAGAAGACCGGGTTAGCTGTAGGTGCTGTCTGGGGAAATTTTGTTTTGCTCTGGGGCCGTTCCAGTTCTCTGACCATATTTAAAGTTATTGATTCTGCTGTTGCCAATAAATAACTAAAATAATAGATTTTCAGATATAGCGTCAAAAATTTTCATTTCTCAAGGATTAACGCTAGATATAAGGCCCGGCCACCCTACCTTGGTTTTCTCAACCAACGGCCAAAAACTCAATTTGTGGCACCAAAGGGTCTTGAACTACCCCCACGCCCTGAAATCCCCAGCGCTGGAGTATGCTTTTTAATTGGGTGCTGGCGATGGACTCTACTGCAAATTTATCGGCCACGTCTTTTCCGTGGGCGTTGACGTAGCTTAGGGCATCATAGTCCTGCTGGAATAGCAAGAGGTATTTGGTCGCGGCATCTGGATCTGGATTGGCGCTGGCGTAGCTGCCATCTTTTTTCAAGCGTAATAAATAATAAACTTGGGATAGCATTTTAACAATTAATAATTAACAATTAATAATTTTATCTTTTTTCCTTTTTAATAAGCGATCGCTCGTAGTAATCGCTTTAGCGATTTTACAACTAACAATTTCCTCCTTTTAAAAAAGCGATCGCTCGTAGTAATCGCTTCAGCGATTCATATTGATAAATCGCTAAAGCGATTACTACGAACTCGGCTATTTAAGGTTTTCTAACTTAATCCTGGGATCTACTACTTTTAACAATAAATCTGCTAACAAATTACCTAAAATTAACATAGTAGCCCCCATCATTAAACTAGCCATTACCAAATATAAATCTTGATTCCTAACTGCTTCTAAAATCAAGGTTCCCAAGCCAGGCCAATTGAAAAAATATTCAGCAATAAAGGCGCCGCTTAATAAGGAAGCAAACTCAAAGCCTAAAAGAGTAATCAAAGGATTAACAGCATTGCGGAGGGCGTGAACGTAGATAACTCGGTTTTCTGGCAATCCTTTGGCCCTGGCTGTTTGGATGTAGTTTTGCCGCAAAACGTCCAATAGTTGCCCCCGCATTAATCTCTGCAAACCGGCAAAACTGGTAATGCTCAAAGCAAGAGTCGGTAAAATCATGTGCCAAGCAATATCTAAGACTTTGCCTGCAAGGGATAGTTCGTCGTGGTAAATGCTTTCCATCCCTCCCACTGGAAAGATGGGGGAGAGAGATTGAGCTAAAAATAATAACAGCAGGGCGGTAATAAAGCTGGGAAATCCTTGACCGGTGTAGCTTATCAGTTGGAGGAGGCGATCGAGCGAGCGATTTTGGTTGACAGCGGCGATGATGCCCAGGGGAATAGCGATCGCCCAAGTAACCACCAAAGAGGCCAGAGATAATAACAAAGTTGCAGGAATCCTTTCCCATAACAAACTGGTCACCGGACGTTGGAAGACAAAACTCCTACCAAAATTCGCTTCTGTTAAAATCTGCCACAACCAGCGCCCGTACTGTTCCAAAGCAGATTTATCCAAGCCAAACTGTTGTTTTAGTTGGTTAATCGTCTCTTGAGACAATTGAGGGTTTTGGCTTAATGCGTCCAAATAACTCCCCGGTGCCGCTTGAACGATGAAAAAACACAAAGCCGATGCTAAAAATAGGGTAAGGATGGCCTGCAATACTCGCTTCAGCACATAGGGCCATGTCTCGTTAAATATTAGCTTGCTTAGGCTTTCTCTGCTGGCACTTATCAACTTGTTAACTGAGGAAACTTTAGCAGAAGCCATAAGGATTTTAGATTTTAGACTGCTTAATTTTAAGGAGCATCCGCTGTTGTTTTTTGGGTCTTGTAGGATGCGCACCCTACTTCTGAGCCATTCAGACGATAGAAGTCCAATAATTATTAATTATTAATTATTAATTATTAATTACTTAATACTCTATTAAACTTACAATCGGCACGTCGGGCAGTTTGGAGCGCCCTCCCAGTCCCTTCAACTCAATCAAGAAAACAAACCCCAACAACTCGCAGCCTGCCTGCCGAACCAACTTAGCAGTAGCAGCAGCAGTACCGCCAGTAGCGATCAAGTCGTCAATAATAACCACCTTACTACCTTCTGGCATGGCATCTCGGTGCATTTGCAAAGTATCCGTTCCATACTCAAGCTCGTACTCCGCAGAATAAACCTCGGCGGGCAACTTTCCCGGTTTCCTCACCGGAATAAAACCAACTCCCAATTTATAAGCAACAGGCATCCCGAACAGAAACCCCCGGGATTCCATGCCCAGGATATAGTCTGGTGAAAGTTCGTAGCATTTTTCTGTCATTTTGTCAACGACATAGCGCAAACCTTCTGGATTTTGCAGCAAAGTAGTAATATCTCGAAATAAAATTCCCGATTTAGGGAAATCTGGGATGTCACGAATTAAAGATTTGATATCCATCATCTTTATGAGATTGAATAAAAAACAACCAAAACTAAAGCCAGAGAATAAGTCAAGAGATAATATTAC
>JAXHVR010000186.1:0-7664 GCA_034189005.1 Cyanobacteriota bacterium
TTTTCATAGTCTTAATTGCTTCTTCGCTTTGACCGTTTTGATATAAAGCTAAAGCGTAATTTCCCCTAGCAAAGGCATACTCTGGAGCCAGTTCAAAGGCTTTTTTATAATCGGCGATCGCCTCAGACCATTCCCCTTTACCCGCTTCCGCATTGCCTCGATTGTTATAAGCGATCGGGTCTTCTGGGTCTAGTTCTAATACTCGGTTATAATCGGCGATCGCCTCATCCCAATCCTCCAATCTTTCGTAAACTATGCCTCTATTTAAGTACGGATCGGGAGCGTAAGGAGCCAACTCGATCGCTTTTTCGTAATCGCTCAAAGCCAATTCTAATTGATTCTGGCTGACTCTAATATTACCTCGATTGCTCCACAGGGCGGGATTCTCTGGCAACCTTTCTATTAACTGACTCCATAACTCTTCCGCAGCGACAAAATTCCCCCGATCGCTTGCTGTTA
This sequence comes from Cyanobacteriota bacterium, assembly GCA_034189005.1. Lineage (GTDB taxonomy): Bacteria > Cyanobacteriota > Cyanobacteriia > Cyanobacteriales > Microcoleaceae > CALKCV01. The sequence goes on from JAXHVR010000186.1 coordinate 460, forward strand.
ATGCCTCATCAAAAATCCCTTGCAATTCTTGTAATTCTGCTTCGGTTAACTGACTGGTATTAGTATCCGCCAGTGCGGATGTTGAGTTGCTAAATAATACGACCGAAATTAGAGCTAGCGCTATTAATACATTCGTTAAAAAACGACCAATTTTCATTCGATTTTCTTGATTTTTTTCTTTATTGTTTAAGTTCATCTTTTTTACCGTATAACTGGCATCTTGCCCCTTGGATAGTTTTAACTCAACCAACTTGAAAGATCCCGTTGTAATAAATCTTGAAGTTTTAAGATATCTTCGCGATAAAGTTCCCGCAAAATTTTTGTTTCTTCTGGGGTAAGCGGAACTGCTTCTTTTCCTTTGGAGTTTAAACTCATTATATTACTCCGCATTTTTTCTCGCATTTTTTCGGTAGTTACTAACTTAAGGCCAGAGGCGATCGCCGAACGTAAAGGATTTTTCGTTTTTAGCAACCTATTGAGAAATTGATTTTTAGGAACCGCAGCTTTTTGCGCTTTTTTAGAAGTATCTACCGCAAAGCTATCGTCAACTCCAATATAGCCATAAATATCTTGCATCAAAGCTGCTGAATCTCGACATAAATCCTTATATAAATAAATTTTTACTCGCTCTCGACCGAATTTGTCGAAATAGTATTTTACCGGTTCGTAATAAAACCCTTTGCGGATAGTAAAAGAAGTATCCGACTTGAATTTTGCCTGTTCGTATAAACTACTAACTTTACCAACATTAATCGCGTCTCGGAGGTGCATTAAATAATCCGAATAAGCCCGCTGTACTGGGTCGCGCAAAATCGCGATAGTTTTCACATTAGGAACGTAGCGCTCGATTCTTTCCGAACTTTTTTTATAGTGAAATAAATAATTAGGAGATGCTTCGCCGATCGCTATTTCATCAGTCGCATCCTTAAAAAGATTGCAATAAGCCTCGAAAGTTCTAATTTTTCTAGGATTTGGATTATCGACATCCTCCCACTCTCGTTCTAGAAAATTAGTTTCTTTAATAGGACTCATGTAAACTTGAGGATGCTGCTTTAAATAATTATAAATAGATGTCGTACCGGATTTTTCGATACCAATAATAAGAAATGTAGGTAATTTCATCGGAGATAACCTCAATATGAAAAATGGAGCTTTAGGAATAAAGGATTCCCGTGGCAAATTACTAGAAAAAGCATTAGGTCTATTTTCCGAATGCTTTATCCCCAACCGCAATCTAAATTTTAACCGCTAAACTTAGATACCAGAGGTGCAATTGTAACACCTGACCTTAACACATAACTGGATATTAGTCAATAATAGAAATAGAATAACTACCAACAAATAAAGGAGAAAAAGATGGTGGAAACCAGCCCCCAAGACAGCACGCCTTCTGCCTCAGCCATACCCCAGCAGCAAAAAAAGAGACGAAAAACCTGGGCGATCGCTCTACTGGCAGCAGGACTATTAGCCGTGCCCGCAGGCATCTATCTAGTCAGGAACCAGAGTCAGCAGCAACCAGAAATAGTCGAAACCCTCACTGTACCGGTTAAAGCCGAAAATTTATTAATCAGAATAACAGCCAGCGGCGAAGTCCAGCCAATACAGCGAGTAAACCTCTCCCCCAAAAACCAAGGCCGTTTGGCTCAATTGTACGTCGAACAGGGCGATCGCGTCCAAGCAGACCAAGTAGTGGCCCGCATGGAAAGCCGGGACCAAGAGGCCCAACTCCGTCAATCCCTGGCCCGCCTCGACAGCGCCAAGGCCAATCTAGCCAAACTGCAAGCCGGCAGCCGGCCCGAAGAAATTGCCGCCGCCCGAGCCCGCTTAAACCAAACCGAAGCCCGCCTCTCCCAACTGCAAGCAGGCAGTCGCCGAGAAGAAATAGCCGCCGCCAGAGCAAGATTAAAGCAAGTGGAAGCCCGTTATTCCCAACTGCGGGCGGGGAGTCGCCGGGAAGAAATAGCCGCCGCCAGAGCAAGATTAGATAGAGCAGAAGCTAATTTATCGCAACTGCGGGCGGGGAGTCGCCGGGAAGAAATAGCTAGGGCGAGGGCGAGTTTAGAACAGGCGATCGCCCGTCTGGAAGACGCAACCACGGGCAGCCTCCAAGAAGAGATCGAACAAGCCAAGGCCAGAATAGAAGCAACAGAAGCAGAATTAGAATTAACCGAGCAACGGCTGGAGCGATACGAAAGCCTCGCAGACGAAGGGGCGATCGCTAGGGATGCCTACGAAGAATATATTAGAGACGATCGCCGAGTAAAAGCCAACTTGCTCGAAGCCGAAAAGCGCCTCGAACAACTCACCACCGCCAGACAAAGCGAAATTCAGCGCTTAACAGCGGCGGTGGAACAGGAAAGACAAGCTTTAAAATTATTACAAAACGGCTCTCGCCCGGAGGAAATTGCTAGAGCAGAGGCCGAAGTCGCCGAAGCTCGAAGTCAGTTGGAGGAGCTAACCAACGGCACCCGCCCGGAGGAAATTGCTAGAGTAAGAGCCGAAGTCGCCGAAGCTCGAAGTCAGTTGGAGGAGCGAACCAACGGCACTCGCCCGGAGGAAATTACCCGGGGAAAAGCGGAAGTTGCTGAAGTTCAAAGTCAATTAAACGAATTAATTAACGGCACTCGCCCGGAGGAAATTGCTAGAGCAAAGGCAGAAGTAGCCGAAGCCGAAGCGCAAGTTCGCTATCAAGAAATCCTCCTGGAAGATGCTAAAGTTCGGGCTCCTTTTGCTGGAATTATTACTCAAAGATATGCCACGGAAGGCGCTTTTGTGACTCCTGCGACTTCTGCTTCTTCTGCAACTTCTGCTTCTTCTACTTCTATAGTTGCTTTAGCTAGAGGTTTGGAAGTTTTGGCGAAAGTTCCAGAAGCAGATATAGGTCAGATTAAACCGGGTCAAACGGTGGAAGTTGTCGCCGATGCTTATCCCGATAAAGTGTTTCGAGGTCAGGTTAAATTAATTGCTCCAGAAGCAGTGAAAGAAAGGGAAGTAACTTTATTTCAGGTTCGGGTTGCTCTGGAGACTGGTAAGGAAGAATTGCAGTCTGGGATGAATGTAGATTTAGAGTTTTTAGGGGAGAGTTTGGACAATGCTTTGGTAGTGCCGACGGTAGCGATCGTTACTAATAAAGGACAAACGGGAGTGTTGGTTCCTAATGCTAAAAACGAACCGAAGTTTCAATCGGTTACTATCGGTTCTCAAGTAGGCAATCAAATCCAAATTCTCCAAGGAATTAATGCTGGAGAAAGAGTATTTGTGGAACTCCCAGAAGGCAAACAGTTGGAGGATATTTTTAAAAATTAGGTTTGTAGCGATCGCTTTAGCGATTGAATTGCTAAAGCGATTACTACTAACTATGGCATTATGCGATCGCGAGATTGCTTCTACTTACTTAGGGCAAGGCAAGCACGCGCTGCTTTCGGATGGGCAGTAATACATTACAACTCCTGCAATTTTGCATACAGGCTCCGCCGAAGTGTACTCCTTTGTAGGCTGTTTACACTCTTTGTCGTAATATCCGACACATTTTATATTACTTTGTGCCAGGCTTTGGCTATTGATGCCGGACTCGGCCGTACCCAGGATCGTTTCTACCGCTAGGTTTTGGCTATTGATTTCCATCAAGGTGCTAGGGACATTGGCATATTCAGATGCTTGGGCTATTCCCGGTGCGATGATGCAGAAGGCAAACAGACAAGCTATTGCCCCTAAGATGGTTTTTTTGGCTAATTTCAACATTGATTTTTTTTCCAATTGGCGTACGAAGTATGACAAATTGGGTCCACTACAGTAAAATGTCTGATTCGGTTAGACCCTTTGTGCCTTCGCTTTTTATTCTATCTTATAAAAAGCTTCTTTCGTTTATTTTCTTAATTTTTTTTAACATATAGCGTTTTTCTTAATTTAATAAGGTACATAGAAACGCTCAAAAGTATTGTAATGCTTAACTTAAAGGTGTAGTTCTTAGATCGAATAACCGCTATACTCCTTTTTTTCTTCCATCTCTCTCTCTTTCGTTTTTTCAGTCTTGGACTGCTTCGGTTTTCTTCCTTTTGGACTTCGCTTTGGCCGGGGTTGCCCCCTCTGTCCCTCTCCAAAAGGCCCTCGCGGGTTAGGGCAAGTAAACCGATCTGCCAAGCCTTAAGATTAAGAACTTAGGGATATCCAAGTAAATAATTGCCCTCTCCGGTTGGGCTCTGCGCCCCGCGCACCTTACAATTAGATATAACTTACTGAAAAAGTTAATTGGGTACCAAATACCTAATTGTTAATTGTTAATTATTAATTATTAATTACTTATGGACATTTTAGAAAGCCTTAAAATGGCAGGTACGACGCTATTTTCTAATAAAGTTAGAAGCACCTTAACTATGTTGGGAATTATCATCGGTAATGCTTCAGTTATTGGCATAATTGGTATCGGCGAGGGGGCGCAGAAATTTGTTAACAATCAGGTAAATTCTCTCGGACCAAATGTTTTATTTATCCTCCCGGGAAGCCCCGAAGCTCAAAGCCAGCCTGTTTATCCGCCCCAGACATTAGTATTAGCAGATGCAGAGGCGATCGCTTCTCAAGTTCCAGCAGTGAAAGAGGTTGCTCCTACTCTTAATGCGAGCGAATTAGTTAGCTACAGAAATAAAAACGCATCCCCCAGTTTAATCGGCACTACTCCTGCATATTTAACAGTAAGAAGTTTTGATGTAGCTAGAGGTAGATTTTTAACCGATTTAGACTTAAAAAGACAAACAAATGTAGTTGCTTTGGGTTCGGAATTAGCAGAACAATTATTCGGTAATGAAGACCCCATCGGCAAGCGAGTCCGCGTCAAAAATACTAGCTTGCAAGTAATAGGAGTCATGGCTCCTAAAGGTAGTAATTTTGGCAGCAATCAAGATATGAGCGCTTTTATTCCGCTTACAACTATGGCAAATAGAATTGTCGGCAGGTCTTCTCCTTATGGCATTCAAGTAACTTTTATTTCTCTTTCGGTGAAGAATGAAGATAGCATGAAAGCCGCCCAATTTCAAATAGAAAACCTGTTGCGACTGCGGCATAACATTACTGGTGAGGATGATTTTACTGTCAGAAATCAGAAGGATTTATTGGAAACTTTGGGGAGTATTACGGGGGCTTTGACTTTATTATTGGCTGCGACGGCGGGCATTTCTTTAGTAGTTGGCGGCATTGGCATTATGAATATTATGTTAGTGTCGGTGACGGAAAGAACTAAAGAAATTGGATTGAGAAAAGCGATCGGTGCCTCCCAGAACGATATCTTATTTCAGTTTATAATTGAGTCGATAATTCTGTCTATAGCTGGCGGCTTAATTGGTACTGGAATTGGCGTTGGTGGGGTTTTAGTTTTGGGCGTTTTTACTCCTTTAGAAACGGGAATTCCTTTGGGGGCGATCGCTGTTGCTTGCGGAGTTTCTGGGGCGATCGGTTTGTTCTTTGGAGTTGTGCCTGCCAAGCAAGCAGCTAAATTAGATCCCATTGTTGCTTTAAGAAGTATGTAAGCAATTAACAATTGACAATTAGCAATATAGTTTTCATAATTTTGATGATTTTTTTGTTAAAATAGCTGTAATAGTCGTTTCAAACAAAAACTAATGAAATATCCATCCCCAGACAATTCATCTGTCACTTTAACAGCCAACTCAGAAGAAAAACAACAAAAAACAGTCATCGTCGGCTTAGAAAATATTGCTAAAATTTATGTAATGGGCGATGTGGAAGTTCGCGCTTTAAACGGCGTGAGTTTGACCATTGAAGAAGGAGAATATTGTTCGATTATGGGGGCGTCTGGTTCGGGAAAATCGACTTGCATGAATATTATCGGTTGTCTCGATCGCCCCACCTCCGGCAGTTATTATCTCGACGGTTTAGACGTAGCGAAAACCGCAGAAAAAGACTTGGCTAGAATTAGAAATATCAAAATCGGATTTGTCTTCCAACAATTTCATTTATTACCTCAATTAACCGCCCTGGATAATGTCATGTTGCCCATGGTTTATGCCGGCATTTCCGGTAAAGAAAGAAAGGAAAGATCGGCAGAAGCTCTAAAGCGGGTTGGGTTGGGAAATAGGATGAATAATAAACCAAATCAACTATCTGGGGGGCAACAACAAAGGGTAGCGATCGCCAGGGCAATTGTTAACCGTCCGGTGTTATTATTAGCCGACGAACCAACGGGGGCATTAGACACTAAAACTACTCAAGAAGTATTGGATATTTTCACAGAATTAAACAGCAGCGGTATCACCGTGGTAATGGTAACTCACGAACCAGAAGTTGCCAAACAAACTAAGCGGATAGTTTGGTTTACTGACGGTCAAGTTGTTAACTCCTATTTGAAGCCAGAAGATTTGCATAGCGCCGTTTAAATATTGAGATTCCCCTTGAAATTATTCTTTTTTAAGGGGCATTGGACAATAAACCTATTACTTGTTCGCGCAAAAAATATGAACCAAAACACTTATCAACTTCCTATAGCAAGCCGTAGATCGTTCGCGATATTTTAGAAACCCGGTTTCTTTGAGAAACCGGGTTTCTGGCACCCTAATTTTTCATAATCCATTTAGGATTGCTATATTACCTTCGAGCAAATATTAACCTTAGTCAAGCAGCTCCCCACTCCTCAAAAGTCGATCTTAAGTAAAAAACTAGAAAAAGCAACTTTAAATACTCGATTAACAGAACTATTAAATAGTTTCCAAACAGAGGATATTTCTCTAGAAACTATTACGGAAGAAGTCGAAGCAGTTAGGGCAGAAATATATGCAATAAAAACTAGAAAGAACTAGGGTTATAATAGATACTAATCTGTGGATTAGCTTTTCGATCGGCAAGCAGTTAGCGAGTCTAAAAGAATTAATTGTTAATGGAACCATAGAGGTTGTGATTTGCGATCGATTTCTTGATGTTGGGTTCAACGGAGGTTCCACCCAACCTACTATTAAACTGGCTCCAAATCATAATCTCTCCGCAGACTGCTCTATAATACAATTAACTTTAAATTCGACCCATTAACTTTAGATTAAAGACAATGCTAACCCAAGAAAAAACTAAAACCACAACCAACTGGAAAAAAATAGCCAAAGAATTTGAAAAAATAGTTGGTAAAAATGGCGTCATCCAACGCCGCGAAGAATTATTAGTTTACGAATGCGACGGACTGCCCAGCTATCGCCAAAAACCGGCCT
>JAXHVR010000187.1:0-4015 GCA_034189005.1 Cyanobacteriota bacterium
GAATCGCTAAAGCGATTACTACGAACTTCGCTTCAAAGGTTCTATATGAATCGCTAAAGCGATTACTACGAACTTCGCTTCAAAGGTTCTATATGAATCGCTAAAGCGATTACTACGAACTTCGCTTCAAAAGTTTTATAGAATCGCTAAAGCGATTACTACGAACTTTGTACCTCTATTCTTTGGTCATTGTTTCAGCGATCGCCCCCGCTACGGCATCGAATAAAATTGCCTGCCCTAGTTCGTTATAGTGGCAGCAGGCGTCGCGATAAACTAATCCCGGTTCTTCATCTAATACCTCCAAAGCGCTAAATACATTAACCCCCTGCTTTCTTAAATCCTCCGCTTTCGACAGCAAAAGGGGATAACCTTTTACCACTCCAGCAGAATATGGATGGTTGGGAATAACAGCAATATTTTTTTCCTCTTGGCTGAATACTCGCTTAGTTTGATAATATTGATTTGGCTGGATGACGTGAAAATATTCGATGTTTTTCTCCGAAGATATTTGATGCATTGCTAAAGAAGATTCGTACCAAGTGGATGCCATTTTTTCAAAAGCTAAATCGTCTCCTAAAACCTCTGGAACTTTAGTAAAAAATACCAAAGTGTCGTTAGTTCCCAATTCCTTCGATTTGTCGGAGATTTGTCGGTCGTATTTTACTACTTCTTGTTGGTAATTCTTAAAAATATTCTGAACCTTAAGATAATTCCAACTGTAGCAAGTAGCTAAGGGGCAATTTTCCAATACTTCAATCCCCGTTAATAACTCCTCTTTCCACTCGCTAATATTAACCATCGATCGCATCACCGACATATCGCTATTTGCCAAACCAGCCAAAGGTTGAACGTGTTGGATGCTGGGCATATTAACATCGATTTGACCTTGATTGTTTAAATTCGACAAAGCCACTTCGTTAAATCCATCGATATTAATAACCATATCGAATTCCTGCCCGATCGCCAAAAAATAATTTAAAATCAACAACTGCTGCGGTTGTTTGTAACCGCCGCCGGCAAAGCTTAAAACAACTATTTCCTTATCTTTTAGCTGAGGAATTCTTTGTTTTAGATACTCGGTAAAACCTCTACCTTTCAAACCGTCGATTAGAGAATTGTAGCCAAAGTCGTTAGCCACGGAACCGCCAAACACCCCGATAACATATTGATTATCTTTAGTCTTAATAAAAGGATAATCGTAAACGGAAAAGAAACCGTAATTGTTCACCTTCAATCCCGACTCTGGGTGAGTAAAAGCCCCCTGTTCCAAGACGTAGGCAAAAAACGGATGCAGCCTTTCCAAAATCGACTGGTCGTCGAGTTGTTGGCCGGTTCTGACCCCAATTTTTTCTAAATCTTTTCTAATTTTGGCGGGGGCGTTACCTCTGGTATAAAAGAATTTATTTTCTTTAGAATAATAGAACCAAAGCGACACGGCCTCAATTCCTACTAATACTAAAGCGAGATTGATAGCCAATAGGGACAAAAAGCTTTTAAGCTTATTGCCACGGGGTTTTTCCCTGTTAGCTTCAGAATTATTCTCGGTTTGAACCGGGCGATCGCCCGCATCTTTACTCATTTTTTTCCTCCTCTTTTTTATCTGCCAGTGTAACAGTATATTTCTCGCACAAATAATCGGCCACCAATTCTCCAGCAACCCGACTCCCCTCCGGGTTCCAATGGCCCCCGCAAGGAATGGCATTATCGAAACCGTGCAAACATATGCCAGTTTCTTTCGCAACACTCCAGATAGGACCGGCTAAATTATAAACCGGAAAATCTTCCTTTTGCCCAAACTCCCGCAGGCGGCGATCGGGATAAAACAGATCGGGCAAATTGTAATGATTTCTAAACCAATCCCTTCTGGCGATATCGGGCAAAACTTGATAAGAATCGCTAACCGTTACTAACATAAAGTCCGCGTCTTTTTCGTAAACTTCATCTCGCATTAATTTTATCAAACCTTCAGTCACCTCCCAGGCTTCTTCCCAATCGGAATTTCGGGCCGGTTCGCGATAAAAACCGATATTAATTTCTTCGTACTCTTCTATCTGCTGGCGAATTTTTGCTTCGATATCCGTTTTTCTAATAAGCTGTAAAATCCGGGAATGTCTCACCAATTTAACTGGGAGGAAGTCAATTACAGAGAAAGCATAGCGATCGCGTTCCCAATCTTCCATCTCCCGAAAAGACATATCCGCCACCAACTCCCCGTCTTGGTAAACAAAATAAGGTCGCAGGTGGTCGTGTTCCAGAGGACGATAATTGTTGCGCAAATCGTTCCCCGCGTAGAAATTCAGAACCACCATATCTGGATCGTAATCCCAGACGTAATGTCGCACAGTCATCAATCCTTGGGCGGTGCCGTACCCCTGGGCCCCAAAACTCAAAACTTCAACTTCTTTATCTTGGAGGGCGGGGCATTGCTTGAGTTTCTTCTCCATCACCGCCCCATAAGTATTTTCATCTCTCAAATAGAGACCTTCTACAAAAGAATCTCCCACCAGGGCAATTCGCAAACCATTTTCTGGCTTTTTCCGATAGCGTTCGCGATCGCGGAAACCGGCGCTATTCATCCTGATTTCGCCGTGTTCCCCTTCTCCGTCCCATACTCCAGTAGTATTCGGGTTCCCCCCCCAACCGCGATAGGGGTCTTCAAAATTATATAAAGGTTTGTTTTCTAACTTTTCTCCTCTTCTGGGGGGCGGCTGATGTTCCATCCCAGCCACCCGCAGTCCTATTTCTGCCACTCCCACAGCAAATGCGATCGTGCCAACTATTAATCCTAAATTCCCTGCTACACCCTTCCATTTTTTCATATTGTTAGTTGTTAGTTGTTAGTTGTTAGTTGTTGGTTGTTAGTTGTTAGTTGTTGGTTGCTATTATAGCAATCCGTGCGTGGCACCTTAGAAACCCGGTTTCTTTGAGAAACCGGGTTTCTGGGCTCGATGATGCGGGGGGATTTAGGGGGGATAAAATATCGTACTTCACCTCTTCGATAATTGCTATAATTGTTAGTTGTCAACAATTAACAATTAATTATTAATTATTAATTATTAATTATTAATTGTTGACAAAGTTTTTTGCGGATAATTCTTCCCGCCAACCGATGCCCTTCCGCGTTCCAGTGTCCGACGCATAAAGCGCTGTTTTCAAACCCATGCAAACAGGTTTTATTTTCTTCCGCATAAGCTTGGAAACCTTCGGTTAAATCTATTACTGGAAAATCATAGCGATCGCCCCATTGTTCGACTTGCCTATTTGGATATAAGAAGTCGTCAATCTTATTTTCCCTCATATATCTTAGGCGGTCTAAGGCATCGTAATGTACCTGGGTTGGGTCTGGTATAAAAACCACGACAAAATCTGCTTTTTTCTCTTCAACCTCCTTTGCCATTAATCCGATTAAACCCTCAGTCACCTCCCAAGCTTCCTCCCAGGTTGCATCTGGTGGAGTCCTAAAATTATTAGCAACTAAAACATTATATTCTAGAGACAGCCGTCGCAATTTGTTATCCACTTCTACCTTTTTTGCTACTTGCAAAATCCGCGAATTGTTAACCAACCAGGCCGGCAGTTTATCCACAGTTGTCAGGGCAGATGAATTAACTTCCTTTGGAGTTAAATCCAGGAAAGACATATCCGCAACCAACTCGCCGTCCCGAAATACGAAAAACGGCCTGTATTGATTATATTCTAAAACCTGCGAATTGTTAATCAAATCGTTTCCGACAAAAAAAGCCAAAATTACCACATCTGGGTCGTAATTCCACACCCGCTGCCGCAAAGCAATTAATTGTTGGGCTGTTCCGTAACCGCGAACCCCGAAGTTCATTACTTCTACGTTTTTGCCTTGGACTTTAGGGCATCTTTCCTGGAGTTGATTTTCGATTATCGTCCAGAAAGTTTCCTCAATTGGTACTTGCAATGCTTCTGCGAAAGAATCACCCAGTATGGCAATTCTCATAGTATTTTCTGGTTTAGTTTGAGAACGATCGCGATCGCGCCACCCTTC
>JAXHVR010000187.1:4115-6348 GCA_034189005.1 Cyanobacteriota bacterium
CCTGCCAGTTCGTGCCCTTTATCGTTCCAATGTCCCCCGCAATATTCCTCAGTAAAACCGTGCAAACATTGCTGAGTTTTATCGACATGAGCTTGGAAATGTCTTTCCAAATTAACAACTGGAAAGCCCTCCCGATCGCCCAATGCTTTTATTCTATCCCCAGGATAAAACAAATTTTTAATATTATAAGTCTCGATATATCCTAACCGCAGCGACTTATCTGGATGTGCTTGTAGGGTAGTTCCGATGGTAAATGCTATGAAATCTTCCCCTTTGTCTTCCGTTTCTTCAGCCATAGAAGCCACTAACTCTTCCGTTATCTCCCAGGCTTGCTTCCAGTCATTATTAGGAGGATCGACAAAATTTTGCGCCTTTAAATCCTCATATTTTTGAGCCAAATTTTTCTTGCGATAATTGTATTCTGCCTTTTTAATAATCTGTAAAATACGGACGTTATTTACCAACCAAGCGGGGAGGCGATCGATGCTAGTAATCAGATAGCTATTAGCATCCATCATACTTAATTGATTGAAAGAAGTATCTAATACTAATTCGCCATTTTTACCCACAGAAAAAAACGGTCTTAACAGGATATTTTCCAACTTAGGAGAATTCTCCGTAACGTCGTTGCCGATAAAAAATCCCAACATCACCAAATCTGGGTCGAACTGCCAAACTTTATTTTTTAAAGTCAGCAATTGTTGGCTGCTGCTATAACCGTTAGCGCCAAAATTCAGAACCTCTATTTTTTTTCCGGCTAAAACCTTACATTTTTGACTCAATTCATTTTCCATCACTTTAGCATAAGTTTGCTCCAAAGGAACTTGAACTGCTATAGTAAAAGAATCTCCCAAAAGCGCTATTCTAAAAGTATCTTCCGGCTTCGGCTTAACAATTTCCTCCCCCCTCAAACCGTCGCTATTAATATTTACTTCAGCCTCCCCCTCCTCATCGAACAAACCAGAAGCTAACGGCTTATTTCGCCAACCATAAAGCGGGTCTGGAATCATAAAAAACGAAGGAATAAAATTGCTAGCAGATTCATCAGGAAGTTTTTTCATACCTTCTAACCCCGCCACGCGGACTCCCACTTCAGCGATCGCCACCCCTGCAACCAAACTAATAAATACAATTACCAAATTAATCGCTACAGTCTTAAGCTTTGTCATTTCTAAATTTCGTATATTTTGTAGTAATCGCTTTAGCGATTCAAAAGTTCGTAGTAATCGCTTTAGCGATTCAAAAGTTCGTAGTAATCGCTTTAGCGATTCAAAAGTTCGTAGCAATCGCTTTAGCGATTACTGCGAACCATTTCCAACTCTCCACAAACATTTCTACTAATAATTTCCCCAGCCAGCTTATGCCCCTCAGCATTCCAATGTCCCCCGCAGTCCGCCGCTGGTTCAAAGCCGTGGAGACAAACCTGTTTTTCCTGAGAAAAACTCAAAAAAGGTTCCGTCAGATCCCATGCCGGGAAATCGTAGCGATCGCCCAATTTGTCCAATCTATTACCGACATAAAACCAGTCCTTAACTCCAAACTCTTCTTGCTTTCTCCTCCTCTTCTCTTCATTTGGATGAACTTGCAGGGGGGAAGCTATTACAGCCATGGCAAATTTCGCCCCTTTCTCCTCCACTTCATCCCTCATTAACAAAATCAAATCTTCCGTAAGATTCCAAGCCTCCTCCCAAACCTCATCCACCGGCGGATTGAATTTAGAAAAACTGTGGCTTCTATATTCTGCCAAACCCTGCCGTTTTTTATTATCCAAATCCACCTTTTTAATAACTTGTAAAACCCGCGAATTAGCCACCAACCAATCCGGTAAATTATCCACAAAAGAAACGGCGTAGCTATTGCTATAACCGGGGCTTAATTGTCGGAAAGATAAATCCTCCACTAAGGAGCCATTTCTATAAACAAAAAACGGTCGATAAAGGTCTGATTCTAGCTTTTTAGAATTATTAATTAAATCGTTGCCGACAAAAAAAGCCAGGATTACAATATCGGGATTGTAATCCCAGACTTTAGTCCGCAAAGTAATTAATTCTTGAGCGGTTCCGTAACCGTGAACGCCGAAATTAATTACTTCTACGGATAACAGGCGAGACGCCTGTTCTACGGGTAACAGGCGAGACGCCTGTTCTACGGGTAACAGGCGAGACGCCTGTTCTACGGGTAACAGGCGAGACGCCTGTTCTACGGGTAACAGGCGAGACGCCTGTTCTACGGG
>JAXHVR010000187.1:6448-7634 GCA_034189005.1 Cyanobacteriota bacterium
CCTGTTCTACGGGTAACAGGCGAGACGCCTGTTCTACGGGTAACAGGCGAGACGCCTGTTCTACGGGTAACAGGCGAGACGCCTGTTCTACGGGTAACAGGCGAGACGCCTGTTCTACGGGTAACAGGCGAGACGCCTGTTCTACGGGCAAACATTTAGCTAATTCCCGTTCCATAACCGACCCAAAAGTCTGCTCGTGGGGAACGTGAACTGCTTCAGTAAAAGAATCGCCTAAAACAGCAATTCTTAAAGTATTTTCCGGCTTAGTTTTAGAGTATTCGCGATCGCGCAGACCGTCGCTATTAATCTCCACAAAACTTTCCCCTTCAGAACGCCACCAACCAGAAGCATTTGGCTTTAAACCCCAGCCGCGATCGAGGTCGGTGGTATGAAAAGTAGTAGGAGATGATTCGACAAATTCTGGGATTTTGCCAATACCCTCAATCCCTGAAATTCGCAAACCAATTTCAGCAATACCGATTCCAGTCGCAATACCACCCAGGATTAAAAAAACAATTCCCGGGTTAAATTTCAGCTTTACCACTGTTTTAAAACAAGGTATAAATGAACGGAGCAATTACGCTACCCTGACTGACAACAATCAAAGCTCCCAGCAGGACTAAAGTAATAACGAGGGGCAATAACCAATATTTTTTCCGCTCCCTCATAAAACCCCAAAGGTCTTTTAAAAAGTCTAAAGTTGCTTCAAACATTTAAAAAGGCTTCTCCATACTTTCTTTAGTTTTCAACTGACTCGGCACTCGATAGGTCGGAATAGCCCCGCTTAATTCTCGGTTCATGGGATCCTTGCCAAAAGCGCGCATAATTAAAGCCATCGGCACCACTACCAGATAAAAAACCAGACCCATCCATACAGGAGTCATAAACTTACTCAGGAAAAGTCCGATTTTCATCCAGAAATCGTAAACCGGTTTAAGAATTCCTGGAGAGGCGATCGCCAGGAACAACAAAGGCAGCGCAATTACCCAAGGCCAAATTGGCGGCGAAGAGAGTAATTTTCCGTGCAACAAAGGCAATAAGACGCCGAACAAACCGGCAAACATACCGCCTACTATTAATCCAAATTCCCTCAGACCTTTCTTGTCTATGGGAGGTGTTTGATGCTCTGTCATCCTTTTTGTTACTTGTTAGTTGTTTGTAGAACAGGCGTCTCGCCTGTTATCCG
>JAXHVR010000188.1:0-7611 GCA_034189005.1 Cyanobacteriota bacterium
GATCCCCCCCAGCCCCCCTTGAAAAGGGGGGAGCCGGAACAATTCAAAGTCCCCCTTTTTAAGGGGGATTTAGGGGGATCGATCCGGGTGTACCTCACCGATTCAATAATCGTTATAACAATTAATAATTAATAATTAATAATTGAGGGAAAAGTCCTGGATCTTTGTTCTTCCTTGCATTCCCCTTTTTCCTCTCTTTATTTTCTTATGGTTATTTATTGCGACTTGATATTACCTGTTTTTGCCTCGGTAATTTGGGCAGTTTTTTAGTTAATAAAAGCCTCTTTTTATAATGGAAAAAGAGGCTTTATTATTGTTGGATAAATGTGAAGGTTCGTAGCGATCGCTTTAGCGATTCATCTTTATAAATCGCTAAAGCGATTACTACAAACAGATTAACTATTAATAATTAAAAATATGAGAAAGAGTGCAGATTTTAATTACGAAGAAACAGTCGCTAAAGTAGAAACAATTATCGACCAAATAGAAGGGGGCGAACTAACTTTAGCAGAGGTATTCGATCGCTTTTCTGTAGCGCTAGAAGATTTGCAACAATGCGAAGCTTTTTTGGCTAGGGGGCAACAAGAAATGAATTTAGCGATCGAAACTCTGGAGGATCAATTTTGAGTTATGAAGCAAATAACCGTAGAACAGGCGTCTCGCCTGTTCTATAACAAGCGTATAAAATAACCGTAGAACAGGCGTCTCGCCTGTTATCCGCTATAACAGGCGAGACGCCTGTTCTACGGAATGATTCCGCATTTAACTAATTTACTAACCATTGCCTCGATATGAACCCACCACTTAGTCCCACCAGACCACATTCGGGAGGGTAGATGTCCGATGGGGGCTGAGAGTTTGAACTCGAAACCGTCCTCTGGATGATGATTGTTGTAAGTCTGCCAGCCTAAGCGCTGGCACAAATTGCCATAATCTTGCTTAACCTCTTGATAAATCTTGGCTTGGAGGCTAAAACCAAATCGCCCTCCGCTATATTTCATCCAGAGGCGATCGATGGTTTGCAAGTCGCGACAGCTTAGGCTCGCGATATCGTCGGCAAATAAATAACTTTTTCCTCTTTTCCCCGCCGCCAGAGATAACACTACCCAAGTTTCTAGATCAGCTTCCTTCCATCTTCTGGTTGCTAGGAGACGTTGCAGGGTTGTGTAGTCTATTCCCTTTGCGGAAAGGAGCTCTTTGCTGGTGGGTTGGGGCGCGAACCAAGGTACCATTCTGCCGATCGCTGCTTGGACGGCATTCGGGGCAGTGGATTTAGATTGAGTCTTTTTGCTGGGGGCGGGTTCGTGAGTTTTGGGAGATTTAGCTAAAACTGCTTGGGGCGGTTTCATTGCTTGTAAAACTCGGTCGGCGGACTGGTAGCGATCGCTGACTGAATGGGCCAATAATTTATCTAAAATCCTCCCCAGGCGATCGCTGGCACTCTTGCCCTCTGGTAGGAAGTCCCGCCACGCCCAGCGATCGTTGACTAAATCGTACATATCCCACGGCGCGACATCGGTTAATAAATAGATGCAAGTCACTCCCAAACTAAATAAATCGCTGGCAGGCAAGACCTTCCCCCGGGTTTGTTCCGGTGCCATATATTCGGCGCTGCCGATAATAGTTCCAGTTTGAAAGATGGCGCTGCCGGTTAATAACTTAGCTACCCCAAAATCGATTAAAACTATTTGACCTGTTTTTCCCGTATAGTTCTGTTTTCTCTGACTTTCGGCGGGGTTTTTAATATAACTAAAAGGTTCCGTAGTGCGACGCATGATATTGGCGGGTTTTAGATCCCGGTGGATGATCTGATGTCGGTGGACGAATTTCAACACCGGCAGTAACTCCCGCAGCAGTTCCCAAATTTGGTTCTCGCTAAAGGTTCCTTTTTTCTGGAGTTCCTCCTGGAGAGTCATTCCTTCTATATATTCCTGTACCAGATAGCTTTGTCCGTTTTCTTGGAAGTAGGCTAACAATTCGGGAATTTGGGGGTGTTGCCCGAGGCGATCGAGGCGTTGCGCTTCTTGGCGAAATAATCTCATGGCGTTTTTAGTGGAGTCCGCGCTTTGACCTTGAAAGGAAAATTGTTTGATGACGCAGGGAGGTTTTGAGGGCAGTCCTTCGTCTGCGGCGAAAAAGGTTCTGCCAAACCCGCCTCTGGCGATCGCTTTTTTCGCCCGATACCGATCTTGCAGCAATAGGCCCCAACCGCAACTCTGGCATTGTTTGGCTATCTTTGAGTTTTGAGGATTTTCGCACCCTGGATTAAGACAGTAGCTCATGGCGTTGTAGATGTTAGGTTTGAAGGGGAGATGGCCAGCACCTTTTGATGGGCTTTTTATATTTTAGATTTAGATTTTAGAAAATAGGAAAATTGGGCAAATATTTTTACTAAAATCCTAGACGGATCTAAAATTTTGATGTTATAGTAATAAAAAACGAGGCGAGCGTAGCCAAGTGGTTAAGGCAGCGGATTGTGATTCCGCCACTCGTGGGTTCAAGTCCCATCGTTCGCCCTTCTTTTTAAAACAATTGTTTTAATAATGCCACTGCTTCATTTGAAGCAGTGGCATTGTTTTTGTTTGCCTTTTGTTTGGCTGGAGACACTCTAAACTTCTCTCCACTTTCGCTCAATTTTCTCCCAGCTATCCCCAAAACATGGCCATTCTTTGAATGTTAAAGAAACGATGGCCACTCTTTTTTAGATTTTAGATAAAGTCCTAAAGGAAATCTTCTTTCTCGATCGATTTAGTCTCCTCAATTAAATCCAAAATCTCCCGATCGCTAAAACTATCGACCAAACTCTCTAACTGCCTCGCCACCACGGGGGCAGTATCGGCAATGCCATCAACTGCCTCTTGTATCTCCTCTCGGTCTAAAGTCAATAATCTATCTTCCAAAACAGTTAACAATTCCTCCGACACCGCAGCTAAAGCCTCTATCGGGCTGCCATTGGGTATAAATATCCACTGCTTCGCGATCGTTACTGGCATCTCGGACTTCCAAAGCGAAGGGCGATAGCAATTTTACTAACAATTGGCAGTTTGCCGGTTTGTCATCTAGTACTAATAAACTTGTATTAAAGCAGCAAAATAATCTATACTTATTTAAGCATGACATCGAGAGTTTTACTGCAACGTTTTATATTACAACAACTCAAAATCGAAGCGTTCTATTTTAGTATTGGTAGTGCATCGCAAGTATTTCGATCGCTTGAAAATCTCGTTCGTAGTAATCGCTTTAGCGATTGATATAGATAAATCGCTAAAGCGATTACGTTCCAACAGTCACTACATCTTTACCACTTTAGAAAAAGCGATCGCTCCTACCCACCCGCTTGACATCATATCCCGAACAGTTTATCATATTTGTGAAGTCTAACAATGTTTCAAAACAAACATGGCAACATATTTAATCACGGGTGCAACTGGTGGCATAGGTCTGGAATTGTGTCGGCAATTACAAGCAAGAGGCGAAAAAGTAATCGCCGTTTGCCGCCAGTCAAACGAAGAGTTAGATAATTTAGGAGTTGCGGTAGAAAGCGGCATCGATATTGCTTCAGAAAAAAATGTTGCCGAACTCGCCAACCGCTTAAGCGATACTACTAAATTGGATTGTTTGATTAACAATGCGGGAATTTGGGGAAGAAATAATCTGTCTAATTTAGATTTTGATGGCATTCGCAGGCTGTTTGAAGTCAACGCGATCGGCACTCTGCGAATAACCCATGCTTTACTGCCAATAATTAAAGATGGAGGCAAAATAGCGATCGTTACCAGTCGCATGGGTTCTATTGATGACAATACTTCTGGGGGTTCTTACGGCTATCGAATGTCAAAAGTAGCCGTCAGCATGGCGGGCAAATCTTTATCCCACGACCTCAAACCGCGTCATATTGCCGTGGCCATTTTGCATCCTGGTTTGGTTAGCACTAAAATGACTAATTTTACCGGCATTCCTCCCGCCGATGCCGCTAAAGGACTTATCGCGAGAATCGATGAGTTGAATTTGCAAAATACTGGTACTTTTTGGCACGCTAACGGTGAGGTTTTACCTTGGTAAGCATACTGCAAGTTCGTAGTAATCGCTTTAGCGATTTATA
Organism: Cyanobacteriota bacterium; assembly: GCA_034189005.1. Lineage (GTDB taxonomy): Bacteria > Cyanobacteriota > Cyanobacteriia > Cyanobacteriales > Microcoleaceae > CALKCV01. The sequence goes on from JAXHVR010000188.1 coordinate 4,103, forward strand.
AAGATGAATCGCTAAAGCGATTACTACGAGCGAGACGGTTTTATATAAAATTCATATAAAAAAGTAACTTCCACAATCGGCTCGGCTACTCTTCTGCTGGTAGCTCGAACAGCCTACAACTCATATACAATGGCAGATTGGCCTCCGTGTCTTCCCTCCCATCGCAGCCCTCGCCCTTCGGTGGATTCACGCATAAGCCGATTAAGCCAACTCCGGGCATTAGCGCCATTACTCGCTCTCGCAAACTATCCACTTCCTCAATTAGTCCATCTGCTATTTCCAAGTAGGGGGCGATAATGAAAAAGGTTTTTACTCCTTGAGAATTGGGGGCAATTCCAAAAGAACACTGGTCCAAAAGTCCCCGAGTCGAAACCTTAACGGAATTAAATAACCGACTCAATAACGTCCGATACAAGGATTCGTTCAAAGAGCGATCGCCAAAAGTAGGTTGAGATAACATCACAAACTCCTCAAATAATTATCTTTATTAATTAAAGTTTAACATTTCTTAAGAAAATCTGTAGTCGATTCCCAAAACTTGACAAAACTTTTACAAATAGATGTGTTGCCTGTTACAGCAAAACAACATCAAAAAAGCTACCAATTCCACACATCCCGTATTAAAATAGGCAATATTAACTCTTCTGACGGTCTATTTTGGACAACGGTGGGCCTCTTAAGCATTAAAAAAACAGCTAAAATCTAAATTCTAAAATAAAAAATGAATTCAATCCTTTCTGAACTAAAAGCTAGACTTAACAAAGCCATAAGCGCTGCTTTTGGAGAAGAACTAGCGGACACCGATCCAATATTAGTCCCCGCCAGCAATCCCAAATTTGGGGACTATCAATGCAACCTAGCCATGTCCCTAGCAAAAACCCTGAAAGACAAACCGAGAGCGATCGCCTCCAAAATAGTTGAAAACCTCGACGTCGGCGATATGTGCGAACCCCCAGAAATAGCAGAACCGGGCTTTATCAATCTCACCCTAACGCAATTCTATGTAGAAGAGCGACTAAAAGCGATAGTCAGCGACAAACGACTGGGCATCCCCAAAAATCCCAACCCAGAACAAATAGCGATCGACTTTTCCAGCCCCAACATCGCCAAAGAAATGCACGTCGGCCACTTGCGATCGACCATCATCGGCGACTCCCTCGCCCGAGTCTTAGAATTCCAAGGTAACGACGTCCTGCGACTCAACCACGTCGGCGACTGGGGCACGCAATTCGGAATGCTCATAACCTACCTGCGCGAAGCCCACCCCGAAGCCCTCACCACCGCCGACGCTCTAGACTTAGGAGACCTAGTAGCCTTCTACCGGAAAGCCAAAAAACGCTTCGACGAAGACCAAGACTTCAAAGAAAAATCCCGCGAAGAAGTGGTCCGCCTCCAAGCAGGCGCCGAAGACAGCCGTCGCGCCTGGGAACTTCTGTGCGAGCAATCTCGCCGGGAATTTCAGGTAATCTACGACTTGCTAGACATCGAACTAACGGAAAGGGGCGAATCTTTCTATAACGATAAATTGCCCGGAGTGGTAGAAGATTTAGAAAAATTAGGCTTGCTGGAAGAAAACCAAGGCGCCCAATGCGTCTTTACGGAAGGGTTCACCAACAAAGACGGCGAACCCCTCCCCCTCATCGTCCAAAAAACCGACGGCGGCTACAACTACGCCACCACCGACCTCGCGGCTGTCCGCCACCGCATCGAGAAAGAAGGGGCAAAACGCTTAATCTACGTCACCGATGCCGGCCAAGGCAACCATTTCGCCCAGGTCTGGCAGGTGGCAAGGAAGGCCGGTTGGATCCCCGATACGGTGGAAGTGGTTCACGTTCCCTTCGGTTTGGTGTTGGGAGAAGACGGCAAGAAGTTGAAAACTCGTTCTGGGGATACGGTTCGCTTGCGGGATTTATTGGACGAGGCTGTTAAGCGCGCCAGGGCGGACCTGGAAGCGAGACTGAAGGAGGAAAACCGCAGCGAGACGGAGGAATTTATCGATCGCGCCTCGGAAGTGGTAGGTTTGAGCGCGGTCAAATATGCCGACTTGAGCCAAAACCGCACGAGCAGTTATGTCTTTAGTTTCGACAAAATGCTTGCCCTGCAAGGCAATACGGCTCCTTATATGCTCTATGCTTATGCCAGAATTCAGAGCATCAGTCGCAAGGGCGGTGTGGATTTTGACAATCTCGGTGTCGATGCTAAGGCGATCTTGGTCCACGAGACGGAGTTAGCTTTGGCAAAGCATTTGTTACAGTTGCCAGCAATAGTGGATCTGGTCGCGGCGGATTTATTGCCGAACCGTTTGTGTCAGTATTTGTTCGAGTTAAGCCAAAAGTACAACCAGTTTTACGAGTGCTGTCCGGTACTCCAAGCTGAGGAACCAGCGCGAACTTCTCGCTTGCTTTTGTGCCACTCGGTCGCCCGCACTTTAAAACTGGGTCTGTCTCTATTGGGCATTTCGGTATTGGAAAGGATGTAAGGAAGGTTCGTAGTAATCGCTTTAGCGATTTATCTATCTAAATCGCTAAAGCGATTACTACGAACTGAATTACTACGAACTGGCTATCTTCGTTATCTTCGTTATCTCCTCTGGCAGACTTCTGCGAATAGCTAATTATTCGTTTCCATGGGAGTTTGAGGGTTTTCGGGATGAAATGGAAAAAAAGTTGCCAAACAGCCTAAACTTCGCCACTCCTTCTTTTTCTGGGAGATATCTTAATAATTAAGAAGACAAATTCCCCGGAGAAATTACTATGATTAACATCAATCGTATTAAAGCAGGTATTGGAGCGATCGCTCTCGGTTTGACTTTATTCGCAAGTTCCGCTGCGCTGGCACAACAATATACTCGCGAATTTGACGAGCAAGGATATTTGCAGCAAAACCCAGATGTGGCGCAAGGGGTGCGTAACGGAATGTTTAAATCTGCTTACGACCATTACGTTCGATACGGCCAACACGAAAATCGCCCCGGCGCTTTTAAAATCTTTGACGAGCAAGAATATCTCAAGCAAAATCCCGATGTGGCGGATGGCATCCGTCGCGGGCAGTTTCAGTCTGCTTACGACCATTACATCAAATTCGGTCAGTACGAAAATCGCCCCGGCGCTTCGAGGAGCGCGACTGCTGTAACCCCATCCCCGTCTTACAATGGCGGCAACACTGTTACCGTTTCTCAGCAGGATTTGATTTGCCAAACGGTGCCTGGGGGTTGGTCCCAGGAGGGTTTTTTCCAAACTCAGAACCGAGTTATTAATATCTGCCGTTCTACTTTCGACGGTCAATTGATTTGGTTGGAGAAGACTGGGGCAAATTCTAATTGGAATAATTATGAAGCTGCTGTTTTTGGCGATCGCTTTTATAATACTGTCAACAATGATTCTGTAAACGAGTTCCAGTTCGAGGCGAGACAAGGCGATCGGGTTCTCTTCAGCGAACGGGTTACTAATCGCTGGATCGCTGGAAACCCTTGGAAGTAAAAAGTTCGTAGTAATCGCTTTAGCGATTTA
>JAXHVR010000189.1:0-4049 GCA_034189005.1 Cyanobacteriota bacterium
TCGGGGAAAATAACCGACCTTACCCAGTCGGTATGTCCGACAAAAGTATTTAACAACTCCCCACTGGCGACGGACCATAACTTAATAGTAGTATCGCTGCTGCCGCTAACCAGATTTTCGCCGTCGGGACTGAAGGCGATACTATTAATATCCTGAGAATGTCCGACCAATTCTCCTATTTGTTCGCCGTCGGCCATGTTCCAGAATTTAATGACATTGCCGCTGCTGCCGCTGGCTAATATTTGCCCGTTGGGGCTGAAGGCGATAACGTTAATTCCCCGCGACTGTTGGAAATTGTGGATGAGTTCCCCCGTTTCTAGGTCCCAGAGATTGATATAGCTATCGTCGCTGCAACTGCCGATCGCCTTACCGTCGGGACTGAATGCCACCGACATCGACACGTTATTATTAGAATGTTGGCCGATACAACTGACGGCTTTTTTCTGCAAATTCCAGATAGCTATGCAACCATCGACGTAACCGCAAGCGAGGATCGCTTTTGCTGGATGGAAGGCGATCGCTAAAACGGGATCCGAAGCAGTCAAAGAATTGACTAACTCTCCAGTAGCAAGATTCCAAAATTTAATCGTCTTATCGAAACAACCGCTAATAAGAGTATTGCTATCGGCAGCGATCGTCACCGAGGAAACCGAAGCAGTAAAGTCTGTAAGAGTCTGGGGCTTTTGCCATGAATTTTTCGATAATCCTAAGACGGAAGAAATCTCCACTTTTGGCGCGGAAGCAGCTTTTGGTTTCGCGTTCAATTCTCGCAAAACTTCTGCCGCTGAATGGTAGCGATGGTTAGTAGGTTCTGCGATTAATTTATCTAAAATAGAAACTAATTCTTCGCCAACAGAATTACCGTTTAAATAATCCCGCCAAACCCATTTACTCTCCCCGGTATCGAATAATTGGAAAGGAGAAAGATTAGTTAATAAATGAAGGCAAACTACCCCCAAACTATAAAGGTCGCTGCCAAAATCTGCTTTACCTTTAAGTTGTTCTGGGGCGACATATTCGGGAGTGCCGATAATAGTTCCAGTCTTCAATAACGCCGTTCCCGTAGCGTGTTTCGCTGCCCCAAAATCGACTAATACTAATTCCCCGCCTTCCGTTTCTTCTGGTCGTTGGCGGCGAATAATATTTTCGGGTTTAATGTCCCGATGAACGATGTTGTGGGAACGAACAAATTCCAGAACCGGCAGCAGACTATTTAATAAATCTTTAATCTGAATTTCGTTAAAAACGCCCTCTGTTTCTAACTCTTCTGCGAGATTTTTTCCCGGGATATATTCTTGGACTAAATATTGACAGTTATCTTTATCAAAATGGGCGAGTAGTTCGGCTATTTGGGAATGTTTCCCCAGAGTTTCCAAACGTTGTGCTTCTCGTTTGAAAAGTTCGGCTGCTTTTTCGGCATTATTAGTACCTTGGGCTAAAGGATGAAATTGCTTGATAACGCAAGGTGGATGAGATGGTTTATGCTCGTCGATCGCTAAATAGGTTTTACTAAATCCCCCTTGACCGATAAGTTTTTGCGATCGATAGCGTTCTTTGAGAACCAGTTCCGAATTGCAGTTCAGACAAAATAAATTAGTATCCGAGTTTTCCGGTTCTTGGCAATTGACATTAATACAATAACTCATGATAATTCACAATTAACAAAAAGTGGGTTCGTAGTAATCGCTTCAGCGATTTAGATAATACTTTTTTCTATCGCTAAAGCGATTACTACGAACCATGTTTAGATTCGCTCCAAATTTTAATAGTATTGTCGCTACTACCGCTGGCTAAAAGTTTCCCGTCGGGGCTAAACACTACAGAATTAACTAAATTAGAATGCCCTTCTATAGTGCTTAATTCTTCCCCCGTTTTTACCTCCCAAATTTTAATCGTCTTATCGTCGCTGCCGCTGGCAATAATTTTGCCGTCGGGGCTAAAAGCAACAGAACGAATATAGTCGGTATGCCCCTCGATTCTGTTTAATATTTCCCCGGTTTTTACATCCCACAATTTAATAGTTTTATCCCAACTGCCGCTTGCTAAAATTTCTCCATCGGGGCTAAAAGCGACCGAAGTAATAAACTGTAAATATCCCAACTCCCAGCGATTTAAAGTATTAATTTCTTTGCCATTTTTCAACTGCCATAATTTAATTTTATTATCCTCGCTGCCGCTTGCTAATATCTCTCCATCGGGACTTATGGCAACAGAACGAACGGCTTTCTGATGACCGCTAACTGTCTTAATTAGTTTGCCATAATCGGCGCTAGAAATATCCCCCCCCAACCACCAAAGTTTAATGGTATTATCCTTGCTGCAGCTTGCTAAAATATTGCCTTTGGGATTAAAAGCGAGGGAATTAATATCCTTAGAATGGCTGTAGTATTCTGCTTTATTCCAGTCGCCGATACTTCTGATTAATTTTCTGGTTTTACGCTGCCACAATTTAATAGTTTTGTCTTGACCGGTGCTGGCTATAATATTACCGTCGGGGCTGAAAGCTACGCAACAAACTTGCCCTAAATGTCCGTAGAGTGTGGCGATGTCTCGACCGCTATTTACGGACCACAATTTAACTGTATTATCCTCGCTGCCGCTTGCTAAAAATTGCCCGTCGGGGCTGAAGGCAACAGACCGAACCCAGGCGGAATGAGCGCTAAAAGTTTTGATACATTTCCAGGTTTGAACGGGGGGTTTTTTGATTATTTCTTGGCTTGGTGGCGTTGGCAGTATTGGGGGGATTTCTGGTATCGTTCGGATGGTATTGAATGAAGTATTTAGGGGAGCATTTATGGGAGCATTTAGGGGAGCATTTAGGGGAGCGATCGCCTCATTTTGTACTTTAGTAGTCGGCCCCAAAGACAGATTTGTAGAGTTATTACCGTTTAGTTCTGTTAAAACTTCATAAACCGATTTATAGCGGCGGTTAATAGCATTTTGTACTAATTTATCTAAAACTCTACCTAACTCTTCGCTGACAGAATTACCGTTTAAATACCTGCGCCACATCCAGGAATCTTCGTTAACGTCGAACAATTCAAAAGGAGAAACTTGAGTTAATAAATGCAGACAAGTGACGCCCAAACTATATAAATCGCTGGCAAAAACTGCCTTACCTCGATTTTGCTCTGGGGCGGTGTATTCAGGAGTGCCGATAGTAGTTCCTGTTTGTAATAAAGCGGTACCCACCGCGTATTTTGCCGCGCCAAAATCTACTAAAACTAAGCGATCGCCACCTTCGCCATTGCCCCCAGTTTCACGATTTCTCCTAATAATATTTTCTGGTTTAATATCTCGATGAATTACATTATGGGAATGGATAAATTGAAGGACTGGCAGCAAATTATTGAGCAAGTTTTTAATCTTAACTTCGTCAAATTTACCCTCCGCTTCTAAGGCTTGAGCCAAATTTTGGCCCTCGATAAATTGTTGCACCAGATATTGACGGCCATCCTGGCTGAAGTGGGCCATCAGTTCGGGTATTTGAGAATGTTGGCCTAACTGGTCTAATCGTACCGCTTCTTTCTCAAAAAGTTCCGCAGCCTTATTGACATTTTTCGTGCCTTGTGCTAAGGGAAAAAACTGTTTGATAACGCAGTAGGGCTTGGAGGGCTTATCCTCATCCGCAGCGAGGAAAGTACGGCCAAAGCCTCCTTGCCCGATGAGTTGGATGGGGCGATAGCGGTCTTTCAGCAGCATTTTGGAACCGCAATTTTCGCAAAAAGAGTTCCAGTCAGGGTTTTTGGGCCTCTGACAGTTGGGATTAAGGCAATAGCTCATGCCGAGGACTGACGAATTGGACTTTCTCTATTATATTTGTTGGGCGCGTCTTTGCTGAGGTTGCCGCGCAAAGGGTTTAATTAAGGGTAAAGCGGGCACATTTTTTAGTCCCGTAGAACAGGCGTCTCGCCTGTTCGTTAAATTTATTTTTTAGTCCCGTAGAACAGGCGTCTCGCCTGTTCGTTAAATTTATTTTTTAGTCCCGTAGAACAGGCGTCTCGCCTGTTCGTTAAATTTATTTTTTAGTCCCGTAGAACAGGCGTCTC
>JAXHVR010000189.1:4149-7537 GCA_034189005.1 Cyanobacteriota bacterium
TTTTTAAAACAGGCGAGATTTTTTAAAACAGGCGAGACTTTTTAAAACAGGCGAGACTTTTTAAAACAGGCGAGACGCCTGTTCTACGGGGGAATGTTTTAAGAAGTGGAAAAAAGAGCGATCGCCCCAGAAAGAAAAAGCGATCGCTATCTAGCTTTCCTTCGCCCCACGAGCATCGAAAAGTCTATTGCTGAAACTGGGTTAACAACCAACTAAAAACTTGACTGTGAGTTGCGGAACGAGTGCGTTGCAATGCAGATTCTAATAAAGACATTGCCAACCCCGGCAAAACTTTAGATTGAGTAATTCGCTGGCTGCCACCATTACCGATAGCAAAAGCAATAATTTGTGCTTTCTTGACGTCAACTATCCAATATTCAGCCACGTTTAAGTCTTCATAAAACAGACGTTTTTCGCCTTTATCGTCAGCAAGGGAACTGCTGGCAACTTCTATTACCAGAGTCGGTGGCGGATAGATGTCGAGGTCAATAATCGAAGTCTCGGGAGGAATAACATCGGCATTTTTGCCAATATAAAAAGATATATCCGGTTGAGCTTCCTGGTATCCAGTTTTGCGGTAACTACAGTTATCTCGGCCATCGAGTTCGATGCCTTTAGTAACTGTAAATAAAGTAATGGCCCCGATAATAACTAAATGGTCCCTGGCGTGTTGATTTCCTAATGGTGACATTTCTATTCTGAATTGATGGTTGTGGTAGTAACTTTTGGAATTTTTATATGCGGGGTCTTCGATCGCTTCCACATATTCGTCCCAGCTAGCCGTTACCCAAGTATCTGTTGGTATTTTTGTTTGTAATTTACTCATAGTTTTAAGATTCTGAGGGCGGTTGCCTTTTTTTTTTGGGGCAGTGCCACTGCGCCGCCCCATTCCAACTTTAATCTAAATTATAGAAATTGACAAGCGATCGTAACGACTGCAGAACAGGCCGGAATGCCTGTTCTACAATTGCGTTCTTTCCACTAAATCAGTCGCGGTGTGCGGTGCGCGCTTGCTTGTAGTAATCGCTTTAGCGATTCATCCATAAGAATCGCTAAAGCGATTACTACGAACTTTTGCTTTACCCACCATTTTAAGCTGGATGCACTACTACAACGGTTTCGCAGTAACGACTTTAGTCGTCAGCCATTGCTTTAACCTAGCAATTCCGTAGCCCTCTTACTCAGGGCCTCGGCAGTCAAACCGTTAAACTCCATCACCTGACCGGCGCTGGAAGCTGTCTCGCCGCGCTTCCAGGCAAAAGTATCGCGCTTGGCCGCACTCCGCAACATCACTGGTTCGAGCATCAGACTCGCGCCGCCGGTTACGCCAATTAGGGCGTCGCCGCCGAACATCTTCTCAAAACCGGCATCGTCTAAAAATCCGCCATCCGGTTCGGAACAAGTATCCCAACCGGTATCAGTGGGGCGATACAACCGACGGGGATTGATAAGCGACACGATCCGCGTCCCAATACCTTCTTTCTCCAAAGCAGCTGCGGCCTCATAAACGGGAATTAAAGTCATATCCCCCACTACGGCAAATACGACCGTCTTCTCCCCGGCAGTTTCTTGCAATACCACCGCGCCATCGCGCAACCCTTGGCGAGTTTGCTCGAAAGTCGTGCGGATGGGCAACGGCGACTTGCTGGCAGTAATCGTAATTCCCTTATTTTTCGTCGTCAGGGCCCAATCGTAACAAACTTGGATGCTGTTGGCGTCTGGGGGGAACACCGGGAAGATGTTACCGTTGCGCATCATTGCCGCAAAATAAGCTTCGATCTCGGGGCGCTGGTGGGTCCAACCGTTGCGCCCCTGTTCTAAGGCGCCTGCGGTAAATAAGGTAATCGTCGAAGGAGTGGGGCGGCGCAACTCTGCCATCGCTTGCGTCACTGTCTGCCAGATGGGCAAACCGTTAATGGCAAAGGATTCGTAGGAACACCACAAGGTTCGCGCCCCCATTAATGCCAACCCTGCGGCTAAACCAGCGCAGGCGTCTTCGCTTAAGGGTTCGTAAACTTGACCTTTGGGGCCTTGGAAATAGAGGTCGTCGGTGGTTGGGTGAACGATCTTTAAGGCTTGGTTGATGTTGTTGATGCCGGAGGCGGCGTTACCGTCGGCGTTGGTGATGAGGAAATGACCGTCTTTTTGCCCGACGTTGGCGACTAACTCTCCCATGGCTGTCGTGGCTACTTTGCGATCGCCCCCGACGGCGAACTCTTCTAAAGGCAGTTCGCCCAGGTCTGGGATGGGATACTCGAATTCGGTGACTACTGTCTTGGAGGCGGGACCGCCGCCAGCGCGCTCGCAGTTGGTCCGCACTAGCTCCCAGCCTGCCACTGGGAGGGCCAGTTTTTTGAGGGTGCTAACGATATGGGGGCTGTCGAGGATGTCTTTCGGATAGAGGTTGTGGGATTTTGAACCTCGGGCGTGGACTCCGGCGCCTTTTAGCTGTTTGATGATGAAGACGGTTAAGGTGCCGCCTAGTGCAGATTTGGCGGCTTTGTCGATACCTTCTAATACTGCTTTCCCAAATTCCAATCGCTTCTCCATGGAGAAAGCGGTGCTATCGACGTAGGCTTCTGGTTGGTTCTTGTCGTCGTAGTCTTTGGCATCCACCAGCACTACTTCTGCGAAACCGTTGCCTTTCCAGAAGGCGAGCATTTCTTCGTTGCTTTTGGTCGAGACCATGCTATGATGTTCTTGGCTGTAACCGTTCCAGACGAAGACGGGGAGGAAGTTGGTGACGTCGGGGAAGGCGGTGTTAAAGTGCGCCATGCTGCTCATGGGGTAGGGTTCGCCGATGCCGCCGTCGCCGAGGGTGAAGGGGAAGAGCTTGTCGCGGTGCAGCAGGGCCGCTGCCATGGCGAAATGCTGTCCTTGTCCCAGGGGGCCTGCGGGACCGAGGAGTCCGGGGATGTAACCGGAGAGGTGGCCGAGGAGGCCGTGCATTTCCCGGAAGCGATCGCGCATTTGTTGGACGGTGGTGATTCCCATGTCTTCTAGGGAGCGATCGAGGAAGGTTGCGCTGTAGAATCCGGGGGCGTGGTGTCCTACTTCGGTGATGATGTTTTTATATCCTAACATTACCAATGCGGCGTAGGCTTCTGCTTGGGAGGCAAAACCCCCTGGATGTCCCGAGGCTTTACTGGCGGTTACTTGTAGTATTAGATAGCGGAGGGCATCTGCGTATAGTAGGGTTTGATATACACCTGCCGGGTCCGTGGGGGAGGCGATCGCTTTGCTGCCTTCTGGGATGGCGGGTGTCTTGGCGTAGGTGTCAAATTCTGGCGGGGCTTCCCCGAAGTATTGGATGCCTTCGCAGAAGTTCGGAACCGTGGTAGGTTTGGGAGTTGTTGCAGTCATGCTGTTTGGTTTGTTTACTTAACTT
>JAXHVR010000019.1:0-2365 GCA_034189005.1 Cyanobacteriota bacterium
AGTAATCGCTTTAGCGATTGAAAAGTTCGTAGTAATCGCTTTAGCGATTGAAAAGTTCGTAGTAATCGCTTTAGCGATTGAAAAGTTCGTAGTAATCGCTTTAGCGATTGAAAAGTTCGTAATAACTGGGAATTGGGAATTTAAAATTGCATATCTATCGCTAAAGCGATTACTACAAACCAACATATCTATCGCTAAAGCGATCGCTACGAACAGTTCTTTACAAACGTCGTAGAAGGACGATCGATCGCTCCACTACGGGAACGGGAAGATCGCCGGTATAGCGCTTTCCTGCTTCCACAAAGCGGGGTTTATTAGTATCGATCGTCACCCTCCATTCGCGCTTTTGCAACGCTGGTGGGATGGTAAATTCAAGTTTTTCGTAGTGAGCGTTAAAAAACATCAGAAAACAGTCATCAATAATCCGTTCCCCGCGATCGCCCGCCGTCGGAATTTCTTCCCCATTAAGGAAAATCCCGATCGCTTTAGCAAAACCATTGTTCCACTGATCCTCGGTCATCTTCCCGCCGTCGGGGTTGAACCAACTAATATCGCTGACGCTAGAACCGTGAATTGCGCGCCCCAGGAACCATTTGCGACGGCGGAAGATGGGATGCTTGCGGCGGAAATGGATTAACTGGCGGTTAAAATCCAGAAGGGCTGCGTTTTCATCTTGCAGATCCCAATCCAACCAAGATATTTCGTTATCCTGACAGTAAGCATTATTATTACCGCCCTGAGTCCGTCCGATCTCGTCCCCAGAGACCAGCATCGGCACTCCTTGAGAAAGCATCAAAGTCACTAAAAAGTTGCGGCGCTGGCGGTTTCGCAGTCGCAATACTTTCGGGTCTTCAGTTTCCCCTTCCTCGCCGCAGTTCCAGGAACTGTTATGGCTTTCGCCGTCGCGGTTATCCTCGCCGTTATCTTCGTTATGCTTCTCGTTATAACTGACCAGGTCGTTGAGAGTAAAGCCGTCGTGGGCGGTAATAAAGTTGATACTTGCGTTAGGAAGTCGCCCGTTAGAAGCGTAGAGGTCGGAACTGCCCGTAAAGCGGTAGGCAAATTCTGCCAGGGTCTGGTCTTCCCCCCGCCAGAAGTCGCGCACCGTATCCCTATATTTACCGTTCCACTCGGACCACAACAAGGGGAATTTACCAACTTGATAGCCGCCTTCGCCCACATCCCAGGGCTCCGCTATAAGTTTTACTTCGCCAACCACCGGGTCTTGGTGAACTATATCGAAGAAGGCAGCGAGGCTATCGACTTCGTAGAGTTCCCTGGCGAGGGCGGAGGCGAGGTCGAACCGGAAGCCATCGACGTGCATTTCTATGACCCAGTAGCGGAGGCTATCCATGATTAGTTTTAACACCTGGGGATGGCGGACGTTTAGGGAGTTGCCGCAACCGGTGAAGTCCATGTAATAGCGGGGGTTGTCTTCGACTAGGCGATAGTAGGCGGCGTTGTCGATGCCTTTCAGGGATAGAGTCGGTCCGAGGTGGTTGCCTTCGCCGGTGTGGTTGTACACCACATCCAGGATGACTTCGATGCCTGCTTTATGCAGGGCTTTGACCATTTCTTTGAATTCTCTTACTTGGTCGCCTATTTCGCTGCTGGCGCTGTAGCCGGAGTAGGGAGCCAAATAGGCTAAGGAGTCGTAGCCCCAGTAGTTGCTCAGTCCTTTGTCTGCTAGGTGTCCTGGGTAGCGGAGGAAGTGGTGGACTGGCATCAGTTCTACGGCGGTGATGCCCAGGGTTTGCAAGTAGGCGATCGCTGCCGGGTGTGCCAGTCCGGCGTAGGTTCCCCGCAAACGTTTGGGAATATCTGGGTGGAGTTGAGTAAAGCCCTTGACGTGGGTTTCGTAGATGATGGTTTCGTGGGCTGGTATCCCCAGGAGATCGTCTTGACCCCAGTCGAAGCTTTCGTCGAGGACTACTGCTTTGGGTATTAGATGGCTGTCATCTTCTTCGCTATAGCTTAGATCTTCTTCTGGGTCTTCCCAAACGTAGCCAAAGGTTTCGGGCCCGTAACGAACGTCGCCGTCTAAGGCTTTGGCGTAGGGATCTATTAAAAGTTTGTTGGGGTTGAAACGGTGTCCGTTGTGGGGTTCGTAAGGTCCGAGGACGCGAAACCCGTATCTCTGACCGGGACCAATTCCGGGGAGGTAGCCGTGCCAAACGAAGTTACTGACTTCGTTTAGGGTTATACGGGTTTCGTTATTTTGTTGGTCGAAGAGGCATACTTCGACTCCGGTCGCGTTTTCTGAGTATAAAGCAAAGTTTGTGCCTTTGCCGTCCCAGCGCGCTCCTAGAGGATAAGGTTTTCCTGGCCAAAGAGGTACATACATGGTTGTTAGTTGTTAGTTGTC
>JAXHVR010000019.1:2465-6022 GCA_034189005.1 Cyanobacteriota bacterium
CATTAACAACCTTCCCATTAGCCTTGTACTAATTGAAGTATTCTGCTAAGAGGAATTTCTACCCATTTGGGACGGTTGTTGAGTTCGTAACTTAGCTCGTAAACTGCCTTTTCTAACATATAGGCATCTAAAAGGATCTGAGTTTCTTCTTCTGTTTTGGGAACGAAAGCTTCCGATTCCGAATGTGCTAGATAGCTCTTTAAAAATGTCGCGCTTACCCAGCTATACCAATATTGCCCCCACTGTTCCATTAACATCACGTTTTCGGGACGGATGGTTCCGTTTTTAATTTCTTCGCGCAGGCCGATGACTGCTGCGTAGTAGAACGATTGTAACATTGCCGCTACATCGCGCAGGGGCGATCGCTTCATGCGTCGTTCGCTCAAGGGACGTTGGGGTTCTCCTTCAAAGTTTACTATGGCGAAATCTTTACCCGTGTACAGAACGTTTTCTAGGTGATAGTCCCCGTGACAGCGGGTGCGCATGGCGCTAATTTTCAGGTCTAATACTGATGCCAACCGCTTCATCAATTGCTCTTTGCGATTGATAACTGTTTGCGCTATCTGCCGCTCTTCTGCCGATAGTTGGGGCATTTGTTTTTTCAGGTCCAGTAGAACTTGCCCAGCTAGGTTTCGTTTGTATTGGTAAATAGACCGTTGGTAAAAAGAGGTAAACGGTTCGGGGGCAAAGTCTGGATTTTCTGAATTTGATAAAGCTTTATGGATTTCCGCCGTACGCTGTCCTAATAGTTCGGCAGAACCTAAATACAGACCTATTAGTTCGTAAGCGAGTTCCGTTGTTTCGCTCTCTTTAATAGCTTTTATCGAATGCGTCGGAATCTCTACATCGCTCAAACTATGTTGTTTTACAGTGATTTGGTCGTAGTAACTGCGCAGGTTATCTAGAGTGTACGACCAACCATCTATTGGCTCGGGAACTACTTTTTGCAGGATGCCGACTGTATGAGTTTCTGATTTTTTTGATTTGTATTCGATCGCCCCTAAAGTAAGCTCTAGGTGGTCTGCTAAAGCTACTTCTTGAGACCTCGCCTTTTCGGTTAGAAATCTTCCTATTTCTAGCGCTGGATTGATGCCTGGTTCTAATTTACGATAGAGCTTAACTACGAAGCTACTACCGTAAACAATAGGAGTTTTATTGTGTTTGCTCTCTAGCAATTGAGGTTGAATTTCCCCGACATTTTTGGCCAGTTCGAAGAATAGGTCCGTCGCCGTTCCTGTTAACGCGCCCTTGCTACCTGGATAGCTTTTTTTGTTATTTATGATTTGCAGGGGCAGGGTTAAAAATTCTTTGTCTCCCGTGGCATCGTAAATAGTCCCCATAACTTCGTCATTGGGGGTTTTTAGATAAGCTATTATCTCCTCTGAATCTATTGGCGATTGTTTTTTCTCGCTGGCAGGTTCGTAGCTTATCGGCATTAAATAGGTCTCCGGCGAACCCTCCGTATAATGCAGTTCTAAGAAAACTAGGGCCGCGTCGGTTTGTTGGCTGGTGATAGGAATTACTTCGGTTATCTCGGCAGACTGGACTACCTTTACTTGCCCGTAAAACCAGGAGTAGCCGTAGAGGAAATTTGACAGGAGAGTTTGTACCTTGGTTTTTAGCTCGGGTTGAGAGAATATTTTCAGCCACTTGCCGCCACCCACCGTTAGGGTTGGAGGCTCGGGACGGCGATGTCTCGAACTTTCGCCGAGGCTGTGTTGCTGTTGCAGAGTAAACCAGTAGAAGCCGTAAGGACTTGTGCTGATGAAGTAGGGGTCTTCTTCGATTTCTGGGAATTTGGTGCGACCAAATATTTCTACTGGCATCATGCCTTGGAAGGCGCTTAGATCTAGCTCTACGGTTTGGACGAAGCGAGATAGGTTGGCTACTACCAAGATGTGCTGTCCGGCGTAGGTGCGGGTAAAGGCTATTACTTTGCGGTTTTCGGGGTGCAATAGCTCGAAGGTACCCCGTCCGAAGGCTTGGAAACGCTCTCGGGTGGCGATTAGCCTTTTGGTCCACCACCAGAGGGAGTTGGGGTTGGCCTGTAGGGCTTCGACGTTTATACTTTCGTAGTGATATTCTGGATCTAGGATTACTGGGGCGTAGAGCTTTTGTGGGTTGGTGCGGCTAAATCCGGCGTTGCGGTCGGCGCTCCACTGCATGGGCGTCCTAACTCCGTTACGATCGCCTAAATAAATATTGTCTCCCATGCCTATTTCGTCGCCGTAATACAGTACTGGCGTACCAGGCAGAGATAGCAGCAAGCTGTTTAGCAGTTCTATTTGCCTGCGATCGTTCCCCAGCAGCGGCGCTAACCGACGGCGAATGCCCAAATTCAGTCTCGCTTCGGGGTCTTGGGCGTAAACCCGATACATATAATCCCTGTCTTCGTCGCTGACCATTTCTAGGGTTAGTTCGTCGTGGTTGCGCAGAAACAACGCCCACTGACAGTTATCGGGAATGGAAGGGGTTTGATTGAGGATGTCGGATATGGGGAAGTTGTCTTCCAACCGCAGGGCCATGAACAGTCGCGGCATCAGGGGGAAGTGGAAGTTCATGTGGCATTCGTCCCCTGCACCGTAGTATTTAGCTGCATCCTCCGGCCATTGATTGGCTTCAGCTAGCAGCATTCGGTTGGGGAATTTTTCATCAACATGAGCCCTTAGTTTTTTGAGGACGGCGTGGGTTTCAGGCAGGTTTTCGCAGCTCGTGCCTTCCGTGACGCAGAGATAGGGGACGGCATCCATGCGCAGTCCATCTACTCCCATTTCTAACCAGAAATCTACTACTTCTAGGACGGCTTCTTGGACTTCTAGGCTTTCGTAGTTTAGGTCTGGTTGGTGGGAATAGAAGCGGTGCCAATAGTAGGCTTTCGCTACTGGATCCCAGGCCCAGTTTGAGTTTTCGAAGTCCTGGAAGATGATGCGGACGTCTGAGAATTTCTCTGTCGTGTCGCTCCAAACGTAGAAATCCCGCTCTGGGCTGCCTTTGGGGGCGCGACGGGCCCGTTGGAACCAGGGATGTCGGTCGGAGGTGTGGTTGACGATCAGTTCGATGATTACTCGAATTCCTCTCTGGTGGGCTTCGTCTAGGAGTGTTTTAAAGTCTTCTAGGTTGCCGTAGATGGGGTTAATGTTTTTGTAGTCGGCGATGTCGTAGCCGTCGTCTCTCAGGGGCGATGGGAAAAATGGTAAGGTCCAGATTGCCGTTACTCCTAAGTCTTGCAGGTAGTCCAGCTTTTCGGTTAGACCTCCGAAGTCGCCGATACCGTCGCCGTTGCTGTCTGCGAAGGCCCGCACTGGGACTTCGTAGATTATGGCGTCTTTAAACCAAAGGGGATCGTCTCTTAGCATAGTTAGTTAATAAGGATTTGAACTCGAAAAAATTAAATTAGTTTTTTCTTTTTTATTTGGGGTTGCTTCTAAGCAGCATGGGCAGCCTACTCAAAAAACATCTTACCGGAATAGGCGATCGGAAAGTTGCTGGTGGTGCATTTCTATTTGTCTTACTCATACTCATAACGAATAATTAACTATTCGACTTTTTCTTTTTTT
>JAXHVR010000019.1:6122-30759 GCA_034189005.1 Cyanobacteriota bacterium
GGCAGCCTACTCAAAAAACATCTTACCGGAATAGGCGATCGGAAAGTTGCTGGTGGTGCATTTCTATTTGTCTTACTCATACTCATAACGAATAATTAACTATTCGACTTTTTCTTTTTTTCTGTGAGTAAAAATACTTGCTTTGAGTGGGAGTAAAAAACAAAAATAGCGATCGCTTTAGCCTAGAGGCGCTCTTAAGTAGTCGCGATGGAGCGGAATTTTAAAAAAATTTGGTCGCGGACGGCGGCTGTATGAATGGTAATTCGGCATTCAGAGGATGAATGTCCAACAATTATTAATTATTAATTATTAATTATTAATTACTTAATTCTTTCCTGGGATAGTTGCGGCAACGACTGAGAATGCTTAGAGTCCAAATAATAGGGAGTAGAACGGCGAGCGATCGCTCCAACCGAACCGTAATGGCCTCCCTGTTAATAATAGATGAGAAATTGTTACAATAGTTAACAAAACTAGCGTGGATGTTTAAGAATTATGAATGTAAAGACGATTCCCCCAGGAGAAAAAGAAATTTATTTCGACCCAAGCCCGCAAAACGCACTGACAAAAGTCCAATTAGAAAAGACGGCAAATCCGCAGATGGTAGAAGTCGAGGCCGAAACCTCCCCCTTGGAGCCTTTTCCCTCAGCGCCCCCCGGATTCGAGAGGCGAACCAGCAATGGCCCGCAATACGACCCAGAAGCGATCGCCGCTCGCTACCGCAAACGTCCCCTCGAAGTTTGGAGGAGGCAACTAAGAATAGTATGGAATTTTGTCGTCTTTGCCCTCTCTCTCTGGTGGGATAAAAAAACGAATAGGCTGGTCAAAAACGAGCGAAAGAGGGCCGTGCAAATGCGGGAAATTATCACCGAACTGGGCCCAGCCTTTATCAAAGTGGGACAAGCCATGTCCACCAGACCGGATTTAGTGCCCCCCCTCTACCTAGAGGAATTCACCAAGCTCCAGGACCAACTGCCTCCGTTTCCAAACAAATTAGCTTATCAATTTATAGAAGAAGAGCTTGGGGCGCGACCGGAAGAACTCTACGAAGAACTAACGGCTTCCCCCATAGCGGCTGCTTCCCTCGGACAAGTCTATAAAGGCAAGCTGAAAACGGGGGAAGCCGTAGCAGTAAAAGTACAGCGACCGGGATTAGCGGAAAACATCGCGGTAGATTTATATATATTAAGAGGTCTGGCAAGTTGGGCGAACAAAAATGTCGGCAGAATTCGCAGCGACTTGGTAGCAATTCTCGACGAGTTTGGCGAGCGGATCTTTGAAGAGATGGACTACACGAAGGAAGGTCTCAATGCCGAACGCTTTGAGAAACTCTACGGCAATCTCCCTGATATCTACGTTCCCAAAATCTACTGGGAATATACCGGCCGTCGCGTTTTGACGATGGAGTGGGTGACGGGTACGAAACTCACTGCCCTAGAAGAAATCAAAGCTAAAGGCATCGATGCCAAACATTTAATCGAAGTGGGAGTGCAATGTTCTCTGCGCCAGTTGCTCGAACACGGCTTCTTCCACGCGGACCCTCACCCGGGGAATCTCTTGGCGAGCCCGGACGGTAAATTGGTTTACCTGGATTTTGGCATGATGAGCGAGGTCAAACCCTATCAGCGATATGGTTTGCTAGAGGCGGTGGTGCATTTGGTGAATAGGGATTTTGAAGGTTTGGCGAGGGATTATGTGAATCTGGAGTTTTTAACTCCAGATACGGACCTGACGCCTATTATTCCCGCGTTGGGGAACGTGTTTAATAACGCTCTGGGGGCAAGCGTTGCGGAGTTGAATTTTAAGAGCATTACTGACGAGCTATCGGCTTTGATGTACGAGTATCCTTTCCGGGTGCCTGCTTATTACGCGCTGATTATCCGCTCGCTGGTTACTTTGGAAGGGATTGCGATTAATGTAGATCCCAATTTTAAGGTATTGAGCAAGGCTTATCCTTATGTAGCGAGGCGTTTGTTAACGGATACTTCGCCCCAGTTGAGGGCATCTTTGCGGGATTTGTTGTTTAAGGAAGGCAGTTTCCGCTGGAACCGTTTGGAGAATTTGTTGCGCAATGCTACCAGCAGCGACGATTACGATATTAGCCAGGTTTTGAATCAGGCTTTGGAGTTTTTGTTTTCTCAGCGGGGGGATTTTATTCGCGATCGCATAGTAGATGAGTTGGTTAATAGCGTGGACCTGTGGTCTCGCAATACTTTGACTAACGCCCGGGCGGTGGTTAGCGAGTGGTTGGGTATGAAAAAGCCAAAACCAAAGTTAGCTGTTGCGGCGAAAAATTACCAAGAGCAAAAGAGCGTGGAGCATATTCAGCGCATCTGGGAAATTTTGGAAAGCACTCCTGGTTTCGATCGCATGGAATTGCTGCAAATGTTGCCGAGTTTATTAGCGAAACCGGAAATGCAAAAGATGGGCCAGCGGGTGGCTGGGGGTTTGACTCAAAGGGCGATCGCTCGCGTTATCCGCCAGATCGTAGAAGCCCAAGAATCTAAGTCGGTGCCGGCGGGAACAAAAGGCCATATACCTACTTCTCAACCTCAATTGTCTTTGCCCGCTGCTTCTATATTTCGTAAATAAAGAATGAAGTAAAATGGTAGGGTGCTTCCTGGCACCTTACCGCTAACAAACTAGAGACAAAACAATGGATTTTTACACCGCAGTCCTCAAAAAAAGCGCAGGCTATTGGGTAGCTTTATGTTTAGAAAATGGCATTGTCGGACAAGGTTCGACTCAAGAAGATGCTCAGAGGAAATTGACTGAAGCGATCGCCTCTTTTCTGGAAGCTTGCGAAACAGAAACTAATATTTATAGCGCTCCTCTTTCTATAGAAGAATTGCATGAATTTTTGACAATAGAGGAGCGCGAGTCTAGAGCGGAAGTTTATGAATTAAGAAAAGTTTATGCCTAAGAATCTACCATCTCTTAAACCTAGAGAACTAATCAAACTTTTGGAACGAGGTGGTTGCACTTTTTATAGAGAGGGAAAAGGAGACCATCGACTATATTTCCGCCAGCTTGAAGACAAGCCCAGAGTTGTCCCTATCGATTTGGGAGCTAGAGAAATGTCACCCGCCTATGTCTTGCGTATTTTTAGACAATTTGGATTTACTGATGAAGAAATAGAAGATATTTTAAGAAAATAACATTGACCCCAATACTTCTCGGTTAAACACAATTGTAGCTTGGGTGGAAGCTAGTGGAACCCAACATCGTTAAAGTTGGATTGCCCGCGTGCTTCGCGCAACCTACAGAATACTGGGCCCAGACGGGCGATCGCTTAAGCTCGCACTCGTGGCGATCGCCTCCTCAAACCGACTTCTATTCCCCAAGAGTTCCGATCGCCCCAAACGCCAATTCCAAAAACTGTTCTGCACGAGTAATTTGTTCCGCTGCCTCCTCAAAAGAAACTGCATTAAAACTACCATAATCTCCAGTATTTCTTAGTTCCTGAGCTTCAATTAAAAACCTGTGAAATTCCACCGGTACTCTATTAGTACGAGCAAACTCTCTACCAAAGGCAGAAATAACCGCCGAATGTTTGGAGAAAGACATTCCTTCCCCTTCTAAAAAAGCTTCCGCAATATAAAACATAGCGTAGTAAGCCCTAGACGCTGCAAAATCTGAATAGTTTTCGTCAAATAACATTTTAGCGGCAGAGAGACTTTGACGAGCTTTTAATAATAGTTGAAGTTGTTCGTCTGTCATAATATTATTCCTTCTTTACGAATATTTCTTAATAAAGGGCCTTGACGATTTAAAAAGTGTTCTTTCTCCATAAATAAACAGCTAATAACTTCATCATTTTTTAACGATAAGTCAGCAACAAGATGACCGGTTTTTTTAATTTCTTCTCCGAGTTTAACCGGTCCAGTAAGAACTACTAAAACATCGATATCGGAACCGAAAACGGCATCCCCTCGGGCCTGGGAACCGAATAAAACAATGTTGACGAGGCGATCGCCGTAAAGATTTTGCAACTGGGTTTTGAATTGTGAGAGGATGGTTTGGATTTTAGGGTTCATGGCTGTTTGGGAGTAGTTTGGGGATTGCGTTTTTTTCATACTACAGTTTAAGCTAAAATTGTGTTGAGCGATCGAGAAGAAAATACTTAACCCAATCCCCTCTATTTTAGCACTCCCAATGATATAATTAACTTCATACTTGAAAAATAAACCAATACAAGCAAAACAAACAATGACTACAGATCGGTGGAACGATGAAAAATTGGACCGTCTGACCGAAATTTTAGAGGAGACGGCCCAAATTGCTAACAGTAACACTCGCAATATCGAAAGTCTCGGCAAAAAAATAGAGGAGACGGCCCAAATTGCCAACAGTAACGCTCGCAATATCGAAAGTCTCGGCCAGAAAATAGAGCAAGCGACCGACTTTGCCAATAGTAACGCTCGCGTCATTCAAGCTATGGCCAATGCTATAGCAGAAGCAGCACAAGAACGACGAGAAATAATGACCGTCATCGCTCAACAGCAGTCAGAGGTTCGCGGTCTGCAAACGGAAAATAACCGTATGTGGGAGTATCTTACCGGACGACGGAACGAAGACGAAAACCCCGAGGCTTAAACAAGATCGGTAAGGTGCGCGATCGCGCACCTTACTAGATCGCAACTTTCATATATAAAAAGAAGAGAAATGATGGAAATCCAACTTCAACTCGACGATGAATATGTCAGAAAACTGGCCTACATTCAAGAACAAACAGAACAAGAATTAATCGAAGCGATCCAGTCAGCGATCGCAATACGCTACGAACAACTACAACAGAACGAAGAAACTCTCAAGATTATCGAGGCTAACGAACGAAAGGTCGCTGCTATAGTGGCGGACTCGAAAAAAAGAGCGGAAGAAAGAAAAGAAAGCCTCGAAACTATGGCTCAATTCCAGGAAAACTTCAAACGACGAAAAGCAGAATTCTGGGAAACCCACCGGGAACATTTGCGCGTTGCCGACTCTCTTCTTGGACGCGATCGCCACAACAACCTCAATTGCGAAAATAAAAATGAATAATCATCCTACTAAGCGAAAACGTGCCGACGCCCTAGACGCCCTGCGAGGCTTTGCCGTTTTGGCAATGGTATTATCTGGAGTAATTCCTCGCGCCGGCGCCCTGCCTGCTTGGATGTATCACGCACAAACTCCCCCGCCAACCCACGTTTTTAATCCCAATTTGCCGGGGTTAACTTGGGTCGATCTAGTTTTCCCCTTTTTCTTATTTGCAATGGGGGCTTCTTTTCCCCTCTCCTTGTCTCGCCTCCAGGAGAAAGGATGGCAGAAAATTAAGATAGTTTTCTGGGTTTTAAAAAGAGGATTGCTTCTGGGAACTTTTGCAATTGTCTTGCACCATCTCAGACCCAATATTATTAATAACAGCAGCCAGAGTACGGATAAGTGGTGGATTGGTTTGTGGGGATTTACGCTCTTATTTCTCATCTTCGCCCGCTGGCCGAAATCGTGGTATAAATCGGCGGGGGTTTTATTAACAATTGGTGGCTGGATTTTACTTTTTTTATTGCTAGCAGGATTGCAGTATCCAGATGGCACGGGATTTTTATTAGAACGCAGCGATATTATTTTAATCGTATTAACTAATATGGCTGTTTTGGGTTCGTTAATCTGGTTGTTTACTCAGTCTAATTTAGCTTTGCGAGTAGGATTATTGGGCATATTATTGGGGTTGCGACTTTCCTCTACTGATGGGGGGTGGGTTGCTAATTTTTGGTTTGCCTCGCCGGTGCCTTGGATTTTTCGATTTGATTATTTAAAGTATTTATTTATCGTCATTCCTGCTACTATTATTGGGGATTTGGTTTTGGAGTGGATGGGGGGTTCGCCACTCAGAGATAATATAGAGGAAATAGAGGAAGAGCCCGAGGGCGAACCCCCGGAAACTTGGACGGTGAGCCGTTATGTTATAATAGCTTGCCTAATGTTGGCTCTTGAGTTAGTATTGCTGGTGGGATTGCAGTCTCGATTGGTTTGGCAGACAGCTTTAACCAGTTTAGTTTTATGTGGATGCGGTTGGTTGTTAAGGGAGCGATCGCCTAATTCTACAGAAATCTTTCTTAACAAACTTTACTCTTGGGGTTGTTATTGGTTAATATTCGGGCTTGCTTTGGAACCTTTCCAAGGTGGTATTAAGAAAGACAGTGCCACTTATAGCTACTTTTTCATCACTTTAGCAATGGCTATTTTTAGCTTAATTGCTTTGACGATTATTAGCGATCGCTTTGGACAAAAAAAATTGCTTTCTTTCGCCATCTATAACGGTCAAAATCCCATGCTTGCTTATGTAGTATTTGGCAATTTACTATTGCCAATTTTAAAATTAACCGAACTGCATCCAGCTATTGTAGAAATTACTCAACCGCCCTGGTGGGGATTTGTCAGGGGGGTTGCATATACGGCCATGGTCGGGTATATTGTAACTATTTTTAGCAGACTTAAACTATTTTGGAGAACTTAAATGGAGGTAAAAATATATGGAATTGGTTTCTAAATTATTTGTTTGGGGTCTGGCAATTTTTGGTGCTTGCCTTGGCATAATTGCCGCCGGAACCATTGGTTGGATTATTGGCATTTTTATGAGCTTGATAACTAAATTAAAATGTACTTTTACGGCATTTAACGTTGCTGTTGGTTCTTCTATTGTCGCTAGTTTGATTTGCTTCTATGTCTCCTACAAACAAATTCAACCTTTAAATTGCGATGATGGTTTTGATGGACTTCTAGTTTGTTTGACTCCTAGTTCTATTCCCTTTTGGGGTGCAGTAGTTGGCGGCTTTTTGGGCGGTTGTGTAGGGGTTTTGGTTAAAATATTTTTGGAGTTAAAAGAGCAAGAGTAGGGATAATTAATAATTAATAATTAATAATTAATAATTAATAATTTGGTTTTTGGTAGGCAACTGTTCGTAGCGATCGCTTTAGCGATTCAAATGGGTTATTGGTGGGAGTTAAACTGTTCGTAGTAATCGCTTTAGCGATTCAGATAGATTATTGGTGGGAGTTAAACTGTTCGTAGTAATCGCTTTAGCGATTCAGATAGATTATTGGTGGGAGTTAAACAGTTCGTAGTAATCGCTTTAGCGATTCAGATCTACAAATCGCTAAAGCGATTACTACGAACAGTATTTACAAAATTATCCTTTAGGGAAACAATTCTGCAAAATCATCCGCAGTGTAATAGCCATGAATTCTGACTCGATGTAAGGTTAATAATCCTTGTTCTATTCTCGCATCTCCAGGTCTGGTGGTAACTGCAAATTTATATCCAGCTTCCGCTGTTTCTCCGATGACAATATTATTATACGCACCGGCGGGATAAGAAAAAGCGATCGCTTCTTCGCCTATTCTTTCCTCAATAATCTTTTTAGACTCCACAATTTCTTCTCGCCTTTTAGCCCCAGATATTACCGTTAAATCTGGATGAGATTTGGTGTGGGAACCAAATTCAATTAAACCGGAGTCGGACATCTCTTTAATCTGTTCCCAGGAAATATGACGGGCATCGCCGAGGTAGTTGGTACTAATAAAAAATGTTGCTTTGAGATTGTGTTTTTTCAACACCGGATAAGCCGCCGTGTAGTTATCTAAATAGCCATCGTCAAAAGTCAACAAAATAGGTTTTTTAGCAATAGGTTTGCCGCCTTCCCAGTCTTCTAAATCTTGGAAAGTTATTGTCTGATAGCCGGCATTCCTTAAGTGTTTCATTTGGGCGGCAAAGGTTGAGGGCGATACCATTAAATCGTTGTCTGGCTCCTCGGCAATTGAATGATACATCAGAATCGGCACCGCATCAACTATTTCTTTAGGAATTAGTTTTTTAGGGGAGTTATTAATGACTGGTTCGGGCAGAAGGCTCTTTTCAACAGGGATGTTTTGGGGATTATTTACTGCGGAAGTTTGCTCTTTTACTTGACAGCTAACCAGGATGAAACTAACAAAAATTATGGTTAAATTGGCGATTAGTTTTTGCATGATTACCGATGAACAATTGAAAACTGAAAATTATAGCAATTATTAAATTTGTGAGGTACAAATGAATATTCGATCCCCCTAAATCCCCCGCAGAATCGGGGGACTTTTACTTGCTCTTGCCCCCCCTTTTTAAGGGGGGCTGGGGGGGATCGAAAATGCACTTCACCGATTCAATAATTGCTATGTCAAACATTTAGGAAAAATCTCCCGCATCCTTGCCAATCTTTAAAAAAACAGTTATAATCTCAAACATAACTGTTTTTAAGAAAGGAAATAAGGATTAACTATGATTGGACTTCGCCAATTAATTATTGCTGGTGCAGTTATGATGCTAATTCCTAGCGTCACAAATATAGCTACAGCACAACTGATGCCGCGAATTGAAACCCAGGAGGCAACTGCTGAAGGTTCTAAGCTGATGGAAAAAATTAAAGCGGAACTTGAAAAACCGCTATCCTTGCAACAACTCCAGCAAACCATGGGAGTTATCCTAGAAAACAAAGAGGAGATGATAGGCGCCCAAGAAACCTTTATCGAGGAATTGTCGAGTGTAACTGGTGTCGCTACCAGTGAAATTATAGAGATGATGTCCGAGATCGGTCAAGCTAATAATGCTGCCAAAGAAGATCTGGTACGGCAAGTTGAGACGAAGCTGGGCACAAGTCTTACCCCCGAACAATTAGAAAAAATTCAACAGGCCGATAGCCAGATGAAAGATACCTTCTTGGGAATTCAAGAACAATTGGCAAGTAAACTTTCCGAAATTACCGGTCTGTCGGTGGAGGCGATCGCTGCAATGTTACCCCAAATGTAGAACAGGCATCTTGCCTGTTCTAACAGGCAGCCCGTAGAACAGGCAAGATGCCTGTTCTACGGGAAACAAGGTTAAGAGTTTAAAAACGATCTAGCCGATCGCGCAAAATTTCCGCTTGTTTCTCGGCCTCCGCCAGATTATCCCGCACTTCCTGGACTACTTTCGGGTCGGCTTTCTTGACAAATTTAGGATTCTTTAAGCGTCCCGAAAGAGACTTCATTTGCCCTTCTATTTTAGCCAACTTTTTCTCCAAACGACCCCGCAAAGCCTCAATATCTACCACCCCTTCCAAAGGAATTAAAGCTTGAACGGTGCCAAAAACCCCGGCAATTGTTTTGCCAACTTCACCATCTACGGCATCGGTAATAGTTAACTTTTCAACCTTAGCTAAATCCAGAATATAAGACTGGTTTTTAGTCAAAATTTGCCGTTCTTTTTCGCTATCGCTTTGCAAAATAGCCGTAACTGTTACCTTTGGTTTAATCTCCGTAGTGGCGCGCAAATTACGAATATTGCGAATCACCCCAAATAATAACTCAAATTCCGCCTCCAATTCCAAATCGATTAAACTTTCATCCAGTTTGGGATAAGCTTGCACCGCCAAACAAGTTTCATCGCCAACCTGGTTTAAAGTATGCCAAATCTCCTCCGTAATATGAGGCATAAATGGATGCAGCAAGCGCAAAAATCCATCCAAAACAAAAGCCAAAGTCTGCTGGGCTACTTTCTTGGATGGGGCATCCTCACCTTGGAGGCGAGATTTTACCAACTCGATATACCAATCGCAAAACTCGCCCCAAATGAACTCGTAAAGTCCTTTTGCAGCTTCTCCCAAACCGTAATTATCCAAATAATCGCAAGTTTGTTTTACCACTCGATTAAAACGCGACAAAATCCAGCGATCGCAGGGTTTCAACTCATCCCTTAAATCCGTTAAATCCCGTAGGACAGGCGTCTCGCCTGTCTCCTGCGTCTCGCCTGTCTCCTGCGTCTCGCCTGTCTCCCCCGCCAAATTCATCATTACAAACCGGGCGGCGTTCCACATTTTATTAGTAAAATTCCGCGAAGCTTCCACGGAAGCGGACTCGTCTTTGGCGCGATCGTATTCCAAACGAATATCCTGACCGGCGCCGATAACTTCCCGCATCAAGGTATAGCGAACCGCATCGGTTCCATACTTCTCAATTAACAACAAAGGATCGATGCCGTTACCGGCAGATTTAGACATTTTTTTCCCTTTTTCATCCCGGATCAAACCGTGAATATAAACAGTTTTAAAAGGCATTTGTCCGGTAAAGTGGGCTCCCATCATCGTCATTCTGGCAACCCAGAAAAAGATGATATCGAAACCAGTGGAGAGGGTATTGGTGGGATAATAAGTCGCCAAGTCAGAGGTCTCCTCCGGCCAGCCCAAAGTTGAAAACGGCCACAAACCCGACGAAAACCAAGTATCGAGAACGTCGGGGTCTTGTTCTAATCTGACCTCGGCACCAAATTTGGCTTTAGCTTTCTCCAGCGCTTCCTCTTGGTTGGCGGCGACGACGAAGGGAGTCTCGTCGGTAATTTCGCCATCAGTTTCGCTGATAGCGTACCAAGCGGGGATTTGATGGCCCCACCAGAGTTGGCGAGAAATGCACCAATCTTGCAGCTTGACTAACCAGTCGCGATATACTTTACTCCAGCGTTCGGGAACGAAGACCGGCTGGTTCTGTTTGTCGAGGAGTTCTAGGGTTTTGTCTGCCAAGGGGCGAATTTTGACAAACCATTGGGTTGAGAGGAGGGGTTCGACTGGTACTTTGCCGCGATCGCTATAAGGAACTGTATGTTTATATTCTTCTATTTTCACCAAACACCCGTCCGCTTTTAAACGTTCCACCACATTTTTGCGCGCCTCAAACCGGTCTTGTCCGGCAAAAGGTCCGGCGTTTTCGTTGAGACTGCCGTCTTTATTCATAATATTGATAAACGGCAATTCGTGGCGCTTGCCCATGGCGAAGTCGTTAGGATCGTGGGCGGGGGTGACTTTGACGCAACCGGTACCGAATTCCGGATCGACCAATTCATCGGCGATAATGGGAATTTGCCGTTCCATGACGGGGAGGGTGACGGTTTTGCCGATGAGGTTTTTGTAGCGATCGTCTTTGGGGTTGACCGCCACTGCCGTATCGCCCAACATGGTTTCCGGGCGGGTGGTGGCGACTTCGACGAAACCGCTGCCGTCGGTGAGGGGGTAGCGGAAATGCCAGAGGTTGCCGTTGACTTCTTGGTTTTCTACTTCTAGGTCGGAAACTGCAGATTGACTTTGGGGGCACCAGTTGACCAGATAGTTGCCGCGATAGATCAGACCTTCTTCGTGGAGGCGAAGGAATGCTGCTATGACTGCTTTGGATAAGCCTTCGTCTAGGGTGAAGCGTTCCCGAGTCCAGTCGCAGGAGACTCCCAGGCGACGGAGTTGGTTGACGATGGTGCCGCCTGATTCTTCTTTCCACTCCCAGGCGCGATCGAGGAATTTTTCCCGTCCGATGTCGTAGCGGGTTTTGCCTTCTTCGCGCAGTTGTTTTTCGAGGATGGTTTGGACGGCGATGCTGGCGTGGTCGGTGCCCGGCAGGTAGAGGGCGTTGTCGCCCCGCATCCGGTGGTAGCGGATGAGGGCGTCGATGAGGGTGTTGTTGAAGGCATGGCCCATGTGCAGCCTGCCGGTGACGTTGGGGGGGGGGATGACGATGCAGTAGGGTTCCCCGGGTTGGTTGGGGTCTGCTTTGAAGGTTTTGTGGGTTTCCCAATATTCCTGCCACTTGGCTTCGGTGGCGAAGGAGTCGTATTTGGTGGCTAGTTCTGGTATGTTTTGGGTCATGGTTTGCCTGGACTAAGTGGACTTTTTCGTTTCTCTTTTACTATTCTGCCATATTTTGGCCATGGTTGGGGTCATGTCAATTAATAATTAATAATTAATAATTAATAATTGAGGAACGAAACCTAACCTACGGGCTTTTTTAATAGATTTCCTCCACCGCCGTGAAAGCGAGTTTTTTTGACAACACCCGGTTTCTTAATTCCTGAGATTTCCTGATGGGAGTTCGTATCGGAGAGTCGCCAAGGAAATTTATGCTGCTGCCGTCAGATTTTCAGGGGTGGTGGTGTTATAATTTTGTGGCGTTGCCAAATACGGTCGGGTCGTCATGTTGCAAGAACGACACCGCCGTTATGCAAATAATGAAGCAGCAGTCTAATCGAATGTTCTAACATCTCGACAGACTTAAAATAGCACAAAGTTTTTCGATGCAATCGAGCTAAGTAGTGACGCAAGCGGGTGTTTTCTACCTCCACTCTCGTCATGTCTGTTGTACTCACAATACGATCTTCTTACGAAAAGAATTTTGGATAAACTTTATATCTATCGCTGACCCAAAAGTAACATTGCAACCAAGAGATTATCTGCCATAGAGTCTCAAAAGTTTTAGCACTTCGGTCTCCTATTACCCAAGCTAAAATTCCTTTTTTAAAATGGTCAACGGCAGTCCAAATCCATACCTTATTTCTTTTTGAACCTACAAAAGTTTGCAATTCATCAACTTCACCCACCTCTGGTACAGTGTCTAACTCTGGAGCGTCACTTAAGTTCTCTCCTTTTTGTCTGCTTAACTTACTTATAGTAACACTACTCGCGTTACCGATCTTTCTACGGTTTCAACGTTCAGACTATAATACAATTATAAACATTTTTCTGGTTTTATCTGGATATTTATGACGAATAAAATATGTATTAATTAACTGACGGTTACAGTTCTTAGAAAGATAGTTTTGTTTACCTCTAGGTTTGCCATTTTTACGAACATTAGTAGAGCCACAATGTGGACATTTCATGGTCAATTACCTCCCAAATTTTCTTTAACTATTATGCACCAACATCCCGGATTTGGCAACGCCAAATTGTGACTATTAAGGTTAGGTCTGAAGATTTGCCTGCTTATTCTAACCTAACTTTTAAGTACATAAAGGGGGCAGGATTTGGAAAACAGCGTCGCAACGAATCTGAATATACAGCAGGACAGCGGGCGATCGCTTTTGCTAATTGGTTAATTCAAAATCACCGCAACCCGGGCATCCTAGACCACAAAATTCACCTTAAAAACTATGAGGGATTAGAGGGGTTAAATTCTGGCTATTACGGACACGACAGTCGGGGCAGCAATAAATTCCAACACTGCGATGCTTTGGCTCTAATGGGAGAGTTCTGGTCTAATATTGGTGCTAAGTTAGCCGAGTTTGAAACGCTAACAGGTGAAATAGTGGGGAAGGACGACGGACGGTTTAAGGCTTGGCTGCGCGATGAGATGGCTGGTGAAATGTTAGCACAAGCAGTCGGTCGGTTGCGATCGCACCGACGCATCTACCAACAACTCGTTTGCTATTTAATTGGCGACTCCTACAGCTTGGAGGAAATAACTCGCTACTACCCCGGCGCAAAAATTGAAGTCTTAGAAATGACTCAAGTCTGTCTGGAAGCATCGCCCAAAAAAGAACAGAAAGTTGCGGGGTTGACTCGGGTTATTTCTCTGGCAGTGGCTAAAGAAGATAAACCGGGTAGAAATGCAGTGGCAAAACAATTGCAGTGGAGCGTCGGCCAAGTTTCTAAGCTGGCTGGTTGTTTGGGGCAGAAAATAGGCATTTCTTGTGGGTGGGACGAACTTATTCGGGTGGTTACAAATGTTTGGGAATATATAAAAACATTTATGACCGGGAGGGGCGATCGCTCTAACTTAAGCGAACTGGAACTCTTGGTAGTGGAGCTCTTTTTTCCTGGTTTACATCTAAAGGCGATCGCTCCCGAGACGGCAATAGAGTTAATTTATCTTGCTTACCAGGAGTATGGGTTTGATTTAGGGAAGATTATGGCCTTTTTATGGGAGCGATCGCTCAAAAATGCAATTAATAGCGGCTTGGCCAATAATGCCAACTTCAACGAGCAAGATTTGGACTTGCTTAACCTTGTTTCCCAGAAGCCTTAAGTCTTGTAGTTTCAAGCTTTATGGCTTCGCTGGTTGGCTTTTGGGTTGCATCCGGCGGGCTTTAATATCTCAACTCCCAGCCCCAATTGCGCTTCAAAAACTACGCATGGCCTCGTGTAGTTTCGACGAATTTCATAAAAACCCAACTCCAACTTAATTCAAAACACTACGCGAGGCCATCAAGCACTACGCAAGACCTTTAACCCTTTGCATTTCAACAGTTTCAATTAATAAAGCCCTCTTTCCTCCTAAGCGTGGTCTCGCGTAGTTTTTCAATAAACCACCAATTACCTAACTCCAACTTAACTTCCCAAACACTACCCGAGGCCATTTAATGACCTACCATCAAAATCCTACGCAAGCCCTAAAAACCTTTGCAGATCGACAGCTTTAAACAATAAACTACCTAACAAACTAGGTATGGCCTTGCGTAGTTTTTTCCTAAAGAAGTAGGAAACTGGTGCAGCAGTACGGGTCAATTTGCACAATAACCGGGCCGTACTACGATAACGACGAGGGAATGTTTCTTGTCGAGAAACTGTGATGAAAGGAAGATGATGCTTAGGCACCTTGAGTGAAGCACTCGACCCGTGGGTACAGAGAGAAACCTTTAGTCTATAATTGTCTTGACGAAAGTGGAATGCAATGCTACACAGAGGAAATAACTCCAAGACGGTGGGAAGACACTTTTAATCGGCAGTGAAAGGTCTGTAGCGGCGCTCTGACCTAGGATTCCCGCGCAGTACCAACGGATTTGGTCTCATACCAGGGACCGTTGCCACAGACTGCTATAGCAATCCTAAATGGATTATGAAAAATTTGGGGGCAAGAAACCCGGTAACTTCTGCGAAACCGGGTTTCTAAAATGAATACCTTCGCCATTTTCTTGTAGGTTGGGTGTAGCGAGCGCGAAACCCAACATCTTCGAGCGCGAAAACCCAGGATTTTGTTGGGTTGCGCTGTCGCTCCACCCAACCTACGAATGGTATTTTTTATTTTGGCGAAGGTATTGTAAAATATCACGAACGATCTACGGCTTGCTATAGGAGCCTATTGCCGTGAAAATCGCACAACAGCTTATTCCCCATTCCCCATTCAAAAAAAATGAACTATAAACTTCAATCAACCCTTGTTTTCATCGATACCAACATCTCCAACTACCAACAGTTAATTGAGGGCATCCACCCTGAGGCCGAAGTCGTCCTCATCGATGCTAGTAAGGATGGCATCGAGACTATTACTAAGGTTCTAGCCCGGAGGCAGAATCTCAACAACATCCAAATTCTGTCCCACGGGAGTCAAGGCGCGTTACTTATGGGGGCCACTCGACTCGACAGCAGTAATTTGCTGGATTATAGCGCTCAGTTGCAGCAGTGGGGCAACGCTATGGCACCGGGCGGCGATATTCTGCTTTATGGTTGCAGCGTCGCGGCGGGGGATGAGGGTAAGTCCTTCGTGGAGGAGTTGAGTCGGATCGTGGGAGTTGACGTAGCTGCCTCGGAAGATTTGACCGGTAGCGCTGCCTTTGGTGGCGATTGGGAGTTTGAGTTTGAAACCGGGGAGATTGAGGCCCGTTCGCTCTTGAGTCGGGAGGCCCGGAATAATTTTCAAGGGGTGTTGGACCTCCGACCGGGTTTAAGACAAACTTATTACGACAACTCGGGGCCCCGCCGCTGGACTACCGGGAGGCTGTGGTGGAAGAAACGTCACGAAGAGCAGCGTCCGGATAATATAAACTCGGGAACCAGAAGAGTAATAGATAGCAGCGATACGAGAGTTAGCGATAACTGGGGAGGTGGCAGACCTAGCGGGGCGAGGGGCGATAACGATTATTGGAATGGTTTTTGGGAAGGATGGTTGGTGCCGCCGACGACGGGCAGCTATCAATTTCGCTACAGGGCAGACGATCGCGTTCGATTTGAAATAGACCTCAACGGGGATGGAGATTTCGGCGATTCAAACGAAAGTACGGGATGGCTCAATTCCTTTAACTGGAGCTCTAAGACTATCGGCGGCTTGCAAAGGGGCAGGGCTTATAAAACGAGGGTTTCTTCCTATGAAATCGGGGGAAACGCTTATGTCGGTTTTGAAGTGAGAAAGCCGGGAAGCGGTTGGCAGCAAGATTTTGGCGATTTGTTCGTTCCCGACGCACCCCCGCCGACGCTTTCGGCGATCGCGGTAAGTGCTTCGGAGAAGAGCGAACGCGCTCGCTTTAAGATCGATTACAGCGGTTCGATTCCCAGTAGCGGGTTGGTAGTACATTACAAGGTTGACGGATTAAATGGAGCAAATAATGCAGACTTAGGGAGTTATAGCGGGTCTATAACTATTAGAGCGAATCGAAATAACTATTTAGATATTCCCGTCATCGACGATAGCAATTTTGAATCCGGCGAGGGGGTTAAAGTTACTATCGAACCGAGACGCAATACTTCCAATCCCAATCTCTACTATTTCCTCAACTCTAACAATTCTGCGACTCAGACGATTATCGACAACGATATGTCGGTATCCTTGAGCGGACCGGGTTCTATAGCGGAGGGAGGTACGCAAAACCTTCAGTTAAATGTAAGCAATGGAGGTTTTCAAGAAACGACGACGGTCAATCTCAATAGCACCGGTTCGGATATCTCTTTTAATAGATCGGTAACGGTTTTGCCGGGGCAAACGTCTATTAATGTTCCCGCTACCGTCCCGGAGGATGAAGAGTATAAAGGTAATAAAGATTATCGAGTATCTGTTGCGGCTGACAGTAATTCCTACCGACAGGGCAATCCGACGCGGGTAGATGTTACGGCAGAAGACAACGAACCGCAACTGGCGATAGCCTCTACCGCCAGTGCAGAAGAAGCGGGGACGACGGGAGAATTTAGCATCGATTTCACGAACGTCAGTCTCCAAGATTTTGACTTGAGGTTCGGAATCGAAAGCAGCAGCAGCGCTAAACTCGGAACTCTCAAAGCGCCGTCCGCCGACTCCGACTACAAACTGTTTTACGACCTCTTCGACGAAAACGCTCAAAACTTAAACAGCGCTTCTTTAGAACCCGGTACGAACCAATTTAAAGTCCTCCAGGGTACTACAAATATTAAACTCCGCGTCCAACCGATTAACGACTTGCTTTGGGAACCGGAGGAGACGGTTACAATTACTTTATTAGACCACGCAGACTCGACCTCCTCTACCAAAGAATTCTACGGAGTAGATCGCAGCAACAATACCGCAACGGTGACGATCGCGGATAACGAACCGACGGTATCTTTGGGCGAGGTGGTAATGCCGGAGGAAGGGTTCGGTTTCGGCAGCACTATTCAAGACTTGGGGGCGGCGATCGCTCTCGACGGGGGAGATTACGTCGCCTTACCGCAGAGCGAGGATTTAGACCTTGGGGCGAGGGGAACCTTTACTCAAGAAGCGTGGGTTTATCCTACGGGTACGGGTCGCCTTCCCGTGGCGGGCGACCGCGCTTATGAAACTAACTCTGCCCGCGCTTTTCCTCAGATTTTCCTCGAAAATAGCGATATTATTGTAGGCTTCGGAGACGGCGATCGCTACAACGAATTGCAATCTACCGACGCTCTCAACCCCAACAGTTGGAACCACGTCGCCGCGACCTTTGACGGTACGGATTACAAAATCTACGTCAACGGTACGGAAGTCGCTTCCACGGACGAATACGCCGACAAAACACCTTTTAGCAGCAAGCAGTTCGACATCGGACGCAACGGAAACAATACTTTCGAGGGGGCGATCGATGAAGTGCGCCTCTGGAACGTCGCCCGCACTAGCGCAGAAATTCAAAACGCCATGCTGACTCCTTTGACCGGGGAGGAAAGCGGTTTGGTGGGTTATTGGAGTTTTGAAAACAACCTCAACGACGCTTCCGGTAACGATAACCGCGGCAGTTACGACGGCGAGTTGACCTATATCGACAATCCCGCACCGCAAATCGGTTATATCGAAGTCAACCTCGACAAACCTTTTGAGGGTTCCCAGGGTTTGTGGGTGAATTACGATATCGACGGTAGCGCCGAACAGGATAAAGATTACTTTAATTCCCGCTATCGTCGGGTATCTACCGATGCGGATTCGGAACGAGATGGGATTATTATTCCCCAGGGCGAAACTTCCGGTCGCATTTATATCGTGGCAAATCCCGACGAGTACGACGAAGGGGACGAGGAAGTTAAGATAACTCTCAAACCTCACAATTTTGACGACGAGTCGGGGAGCAGCGATTCTAACACTAATTACCGAAACGATACAAGCAGTAAAACTCGCGAATTTACGATAAAAGATAATGATGCTTATCGAGATGAAGTGCTGTTCCTCGATAAATACAATCGCCCCATTGACAACAACAATCCTTTATACGTCGATGGAGAGGGCAACGCTACGGTATCGGTCAAGCTCGCGGGGAAACCTTCGCCATCTGCCGTCATTGAGGTTGGAGGAGAAACCATAACCTTCGACGATAGTAACTGGGATGAGCCTCAAACTCTGACCTTGGAAGGCTTGACACCGAACTCGACTTTGAGTTACAACTACAAAGACGCCGGCAATCTCCCTTTAACCGCGATCGCCCCCCAACTTTTAGAAACCGAAGAGGGTAGCGCGGCAGATTTGGAACCCGTAACTCCAGAAGTCAGCATTGCTGGAACTTTAGACTCTCGCGAAGGAGGCGGGCGACCGGGAGAATTTGTTATTAATTTAACCGCCCCCGCCCCAGAAGGAGGATTGGAAGTAGAATACTCAATGGCGGGGAACGCGGAAGAAGGGGCAGATTACGAAGAATTGCCGGATACCATTGCAGTCGAAGCGGGGGCGATGGGGGCAGTTTTACCCATCGCTGCTGTAGATGACGAGATTTGGGAGAGAACAGAAACCGTCGAAGTAACTCTCCAAAACGGTAGCGGTTACAGTTTGAACTCCGGATTGGAGACGGCAAGTATAGAAATAAGCGACGACGACCCCCTGGGTCTCGAACTCGCCAATAAAGTAGAATCGACGGATTCCGAAACGGGAGAAACCACCGCTACCTACACTTCCACTTTTAGTCAAGTTCAAACCTCCGAAGAGGGTGCGTCGGAAACCGTGGGCGTGCGCCTTCCCAGTCGTCCGAGCGCTAAGGTTACGGTAGAATTGAGCGATATAGACGACACGGAAGGAGAGGTCGCTCCCACCCAACTAACCTTTACCCCCGATAACTGGGACGAATATCAAGACGTTACCGTTACCGGGAAAGCGGACTCCGTCGTCGATGAAGATGTGGAATACGCGATCGCTCTCGAAGCCGAAAGCACCGACCCAAACTTCGACGGTCGGGCGGCGGCAATTTCCGTTGTCAATACGGATGCGGACGAAACTGGGGAAATTCAACTTAACGAGGCAGAAATAGAAGCCGCCATCCCCGATCCGGATTTACCCACCGCCAGCGTTAAGGTTTTAGAACAAATGACGGAAACGGAGGCGGGTACAGTAGAAATCTCCCTCAGCGAACCGGTAGCGGAGGGGGAAACGGTACGAGTTAACTTTAGCGCCAGCGACGAGACGGCGACGGAGGGAGAAGATTATCATTTGAGCAACAAGCTTTTTATAAATTCCGTCACCGAAGATGGTACCGAGTTGTTCGACCATCCCTTCGGCGAGGCGAGTTTCGGGAATGCTGCCAAACCGGCCTTCGGCGATCTCGACGGCGATGGCGACGCGGATGCGGTGGTGGGTACTGCCGAGGGTGCGATTGGCTACTTTGAAAACGTCGGCAGCAGTAACTTTGAAGCCCGGGTGGGGGCGGGGGATCCGTTTAGCGCGTTCGCTTCCGGTTCCAACTCCGCTCCCACCCTCGCGGATCTCAACGGCGACGGCAAGTTAGATTTGATAGTTGGAAAGGCTAACGGCAATCTCCGCTATTTCGTGAATAAGAGCGATGAGGGGAATTTAGATTTGGTAGTTGGGGAAGCTGACGGCGATGTCAACTATTTCGCTTACGAGAACGATTCCATTAATACGATTTTCTTCGATGTAACTCAAATTGCCGATATCCCCAATCCCTTCAAACGCCTTAAAACAGACGGTAACAGCGTGCCAACTTTTGGCGATCTCGACGGCGACGGTCTGCCAGATTTGGTTTTGGGGGCGGCGGATGGTTCGGTAACTTACTATTTTAATACGGGAACCGCAGAGGGTCCGGTTTTCAATCCTAATTCCGGGGTGCGAGCGATCGATGTCGGGGAAAATGCTATGCCCCAATTAATCGATTGGGATCTGGATGGGGATTTAGACCTCTTGGTTACTGACGGCGAGGGCGAGATCGAGTATTTGAGAAATAGCGACGCGACACGACCGAATTTTATCGAGACCGATGGCAAGCCTTTGGGGGATGTCGCGATCGCGCCAGATAGCGCTTTAGGTTTTGCGGATGTGGATGAAGATGGGGATAAGGATGCTTTTATCGGTACGCCGGAGGATGGAATCGAATATCTCGAACAGTTTCAAGGTGTGGTTTTTGAAGCTGGAGAGCAGACTAAAGAAGTTGCAGTGCGACCGATCGCGGATGTTATTGATGAGGGAGAGGGAGAAACTTTTAGTTTGTCTCTCGATGGCGGTTTCGGTTACGAGGTCAATGTTGAGGAGGGGCAGGCGGATTTAACTATTGCTGACGACGATACGGCGGGGGTAACGGTTGAGGCTAATCAAAATGCAACTGTTACTTCGGAAACTGGCGACAGTTTGAGTTACAGCGTCAAACTAGATACCCAACCCACCGCACCGGTTGAGGTTTATTTCGGCAGCAGCGACGAGACGGAAGGAGTGCTGGAGGCGAACGCTCAAGAAAAAGCCGATGTCGTCATGTTAGAGTTTACGCCGGATAACTGGGATGTAGCTCAAGAGTTTACCGTCAGCGGGGTTGACGACGATATTGACGATGGCGACGTTCCTTATAAAATAATTGCGACCGTGCAAGGAGAGGACGGTCAATATCGCGGCTTGGATGTGGAAGGGTTCGCGCTGACTAACAATGACGATGCTGACGAGGCGAAAGTGACGGTCGAGAAAATGAGTGAGGGGGTTGCGGAAGGACGGGAGAATATTTATAAGGTGAAGCTCTCCAGTCAGCCTACGGGAGAAGTGCGGGTCATCGGGGATCCGAATAACGACCAGATTCGCTTGAACGAGGAAGATTACGGCGATCGCTTGACTCTGGTTTTCGACGACACTAACTGGAATGTAGAGCAGGTGGTTCGCGTTAGCGCTTTCGACGATAATTTGGTGGAGTTTATCCATCGGACGGAGATAGATTTTGACGTAGAAAGCGGGGAATATAAGGATTTCGAGTCGAAAGCTAATAACAAACGTTCCGGCGGCGCGATCGAGTTGGGAGAAATTCAGGGCGGTTATACCTGGAAAAATCTCGTCCTGGGGGGTAGCGAACGCGATTGGTTTACGTTTTCCCTCGCCGACGCCGCCACTGCGGAAGATTTCGTCCGAGTCAGCGTTACCGAAGGCAGTGAAAGCTCTATCCAGTTTAATATCTACAAGGGCGACGATTTGACCGAAGCAGTTAAATCTAGCAGCAGCGAGATCGACCTCGGCGGTTTG
Organism: Cyanobacteriota bacterium; assembly: GCA_034189005.1. Lineage (GTDB taxonomy): Bacteria > Cyanobacteriota > Cyanobacteriia > Cyanobacteriales > Microcoleaceae > CALKCV01. The sequence continues at coordinate 27,552 of JAXHVR010000019.1, forward strand.
GAAGCTGGGGAATATTATTTAGATGTATTTAGTCCCGAACAGTCGAATCTCGAATACGATTTAGTTATCGGCGACGAAGGCTATAAATACGAAGAAAGCGAGGTCGAGCCTCTGGAGGTGCAGATAATAGACGACGATCTGCCTACCGCTAAAATTATCTCCGGCCCCACCGCCGCCGAAATTTCTTCCGAACCCGGTTATTTTACGATCGCGATCGACGCTCCCCTACCGACTAAAAACGGTTCCACCGGTATCGAAGTAAATTACGAAATCATCGGCGGTACCGCCCAACTGCAAGGAGGCGACGAACTGGGAGATTATAAAGTAAATAATGAAGGTTCCTCTAAGAAAGGTTCCGTTCGCATCGCCCCCGGGGAAGTTCAGAATAACCTCATTATCGTGCCCGTTGACGATAAGTTGGTCGAAGATTTGGAGGTAAAAGTTACAGAGGTAGAAAGTAAAAACGGTGCTGCCGCCGGCAAGCAAAATTTAGAATTAACCGTCGAGTCGTCAGTTCCCGCCAACGGTATAGCAGCGATTTTAGAAGGCAGCGAACTGCAACTGCAAGGAGCCGACGGGGAGGCGATCGCTGCTAAAGTGGTAGATTCTAACTTCAATTTCAACTTGGGAGCAGAACGCGCCACGATCTACCAAGGTTTAGACTACCGACGTCAAGCTCAAGAGTTGGAACCGGGAAAATACGATGTCGGCGACCTAGAAATCGGCAACGACGACCTCACTTCCTTGAAAGTGCCGGAAGGATTAAAAGTTACTCTGTACGAAGATGCAGACTTTGAAGGTCGCTCTCTCGAACTGACGGAAGATAGCAACAACCTAAGGGACTTCAGTTTGGGGCAAGAGCGAACCTGGGAAATAGTCCGCTACCGAACTATCAAGATATTCGGTCGTTCGCTACGCATTCCGATCTTCGGATGGAAGACCGAGGAGGTATCTTGGAACGATCGCGCGTCTGCGATCGAAGTAGAAATTATCGACCGACCTTTGACGGAAACGCTAACCGTGGAAGTTGACGACGAAGACGGCGGCGCGATCGCGGCGGGAACGAAAGCAAAAGTCAAAGGAGAAACCGTCGGAGTCAAACTGCTACCAGGCGAAGGCTACCAACTCGGCGAAGAAAATGTAGAAGCAACCTTAGCGATCCAAGATGACGACGTACCAGGGGTGAGGATCGTGCAAGTGGGAGAAAACACCACCGTCGGCGAAGAAGAAACAGCCGATTTTGCCATCTCCCTCCTCAGCGAACCGGTAGCCCCGGTTACGCTAAAATTAACCCCCGGCGCCGAAGTGGAATTCGTCGATCCCCTCGAACCCACCACGGAGGTAGTCGAAAAGCAAATATACAGTTTCGACTCGACAACGGTCTCTGCGGGCGAATTGACCTTCGAGATCGAACTCGAAAGCCTCGTTAATACAGATCGCACAGACGCAGTAGCTTTCGAGATCGAACTCCAGAACGAACCCAGTAGCGATATCGAGGTTAAAATCTACGATACTTATGACGTCGATCCTAACGATAGCAGCCGTCCGTTAAAAGAACTGACCTTTACCACCGACGACAGCATCGTTAACCAAGTTACCGGCGAGAGCAAACCGGGCAACTGGAACGACTTGCGAGAAGTTACGCTGTACGAGTTAGACCAAAATCCCAACGGCGAGTACGGCATCACCCTGGAAGTCAACGGTGAAAAAGTACCAATAGCCATAAACAGCGAAGTAGAGCAGGTCAGCCAGAAAACTACGTCGATTACCATTCAACCGGAAGACTGGTTCAAACTGCAACCCATTACCGTCAGCGGCAGCCAAGACAATGAGACGGAACCGGGAATTTTCCATACTACTTCTATTAGTTATGAAGTTAGCAGCGCCGACGATGATTACAACGACATCTTCGTACCGAGTCAAACTATCGAAGTAGTCGATCGCGCCCTCAACCCTAAAGAAACTGCCCGAGGAATGAGGGAAGGTTTGGGCTTGCTGCAAGACAGCATCGACGAAATGAGCCTGCCTTTGGTGGGTAAACTCAAGGGCAAAAATCCTGCTATTATCGGCGATTTGGGCAACGCCCTGGCTAAAGATACAGAAGGTCAAACGGGACTTACCGCCAGTAAGTTGAAGGAAATCATCGAAAGCGCTCTCCAGAATCTAGGTTTGGAGTTTTTCAACGTTACCACTGAAGTCAACGATCGAGAAACCGTCGTCGATCTGGTATTGAGCAAGCAGCAGGAATTCGACGTGCCGCTGGATGCCAATTTAGGGATACCCGCCTTGGGTTTGCAAACCGAGGGCAATCTCAATGCCGATTTTAATTTCGATCTGTCTTTGAGTTTCGGCATCCACAAGCAGTTCGGTTTCTACCTCGACACGAAGAAGACTTTTTTGGATGCCGGTATCCGGGTAGATTTAGACGATTTCGCGGGTCGCGGCGGTTTGGGATTTTTGGCTTTAGATTTTGCGGACGATCCGGAGAATCCTACTAAGTTGGAGGTTAGTTTTACGGCGACTTTGAACGATATCGATGACATCCAGAAGGGGTCCGCGATCCAGACGAGGAGCGTTACTTCCGATCGTGGGGAGGCGATAGCGATTTCTGAATCGACTTTGGATGAAGAGTTTCTCGATCGCGTCAGCGCCGAAGATTTCGACCTACAAGTTTCCGGTCCTGACAGCGACGAGATTTTGGCAGAGAAGATTGTAGCAGATGAGGCAGCTATTGAGAAGGCGTTGGCGAGGAAGTCTGAAGTTCGGAAGGTCAACGATGAGTCTTTGGAAGAAACAGAAGAAACTGTTGCGACTGGAGAAACAGTTTTGGAAGAAACCGAGGAAACAGTTTTGGAAGTCAGCTTGGAAGAAACAGAAGAAACTGTTGCGGCGGGAGAAACAGTTTTGGAAGAAAGCGAGGAAACTGTTGCGACTGGAGAAACAGTTTTGGAAGAAAGCGAGGAAACTGTTGCGGCGGGAGAAACAGTTTTGGAAGAAAGCGAGGAAACTGTTGCGACTGGAGAAACAGTTTTGGAAGAAACAGAAGAAACTGTTGCGGCGGGAGAAACAGTTTTGGAAGAAAGCGAGGAAACTGTTGCGGCGGGAGAAACAGTTTTGGAAGAAAGCGAGGAAACTGTTGCGGCGGGAGAAACAGTTTTGGAAGAAAGCGAGGAAACTGTTGCGGCGGGAGAAACAGTTTTGGAAGAAA
>JAXHVR010000019.1:30859-30985 GCA_034189005.1 Cyanobacteriota bacterium
GCGAGGAAACTGTTGCGGCGGGAGAAACAGTTTCGGAAGAAAGCGAGGAAACTGTTGCGGCGGGAGAAACAGTTTTGGAAGAAAGCGAGGAAACTGTTGCGACTGGAGAAACAGTTTTGGAAGAAA
>JAXHVR010000019.1:31085-70204 GCA_034189005.1 Cyanobacteriota bacterium
AAACTGTTGCGGCGGGAGAAACAGTTTCGGAAGAAAGCGAGGAAACTGTTGCGGCGGGAGAAACAGTTTTGGAAGAAAGCGAGGAAACTGTTGCGACTGGAGAAACAGTTTTGGAAGAAACAGAAGAAACTGTTGCGGCGGGAGAAACAGTTTCGGAAGAAAGCGAGGAAACTGTTGCGGCGGGAGAAACAGTTTTGGAAGAAAGCGAGGAAACTGTTGCGACTGGAGAAACAGTTTTGGAAGAAACCGCTCGCAAACAGTCTAAGAATCGGAAAAACAAACAGCAAAAAGCCGAATCTGCCGCAGTTCGAGAAACCCAGGAAGAAGAGGAATCTCAAACGAGCGATCGCTCTTCGTTAATCCAACGTCGCAACGGATCGGGTTCGACAGAAACTTTAAGCGGAGATTCCCTGACTCAACGCCTCGCGGAACTGGGAATTAGCGCCCTCAACAGCGTATTGCCCGACGGCATTACGGTCGAATTAGCCGATAGCGATGCCGAAGTGCGGTTTGCGGTTGAAACCGACACCAATCTCTCCGAGTGGATAGGGCTCGACGACTTACCCGCCCTGACGTTGAACGAAGTTAAGCTAGTTTACGATAAAACGCAACAAAGTTACGCTTTTTCCGCCGATGCAACCGTTGGCAGCAACGCGATCGCATTGAACGGAACTTTAGCAACGGCCGACAACCGACTCCAGTGGACCCAGTTGCAAGGTTCTTTGAACGATACAGAAATTAGTTACGTCGAAGGTAGCGAGTTCTCGCTGAAGGGAGTAAATGTTGCGGGCGTGGTTAGTTTCTTGGAAGACACCCTGGGATTGACCGATGTCGCCCAGAACCTGGGTAGCGATGTAGGTATAGATTTTGTCGTCGATGCCGATAAAGTAGGAGTTGCGATCGCCAATTTAGACCTCGAAGGATTGGTTAAAGCGATCGCCGGCGATACCAACCTTCCCCTACCCCTACCCACCATCAGCAGTCTCGATTTGGAAATCTCGGGGGATGAGGGCGATCGCTCTTATAAATTTAGTGCAGCGCTCGACGGCGTGGAGGTTAGCTATCAAGACTTGGAAAATGGGGGTTACGAACTCTCCCTAGGCAATCTCGAACTCGAAGATTTAGGGATTCCTTTACCGATAGAAATTGAGAATGCGGCGATCGAGGCTTCTGGGGATGCCGCTAATCGCTCCTACAACGTCGTCGGTCAATTTAATAACTCGGAAATCGCCTTTACTGAATTAGACAATGGCGAATATCAACTCTCCCTCGGCAACATCGATTTAGAATCTCTAGGATTGCCGATTCCATTAACCATTGAAAGCGCAAACATTCTCAAGCAAGCTAATGGCGACCTCGGTTTGAGCGGTACCTTTAACGATAGCGAACTCAGCTTAAGTAAAGAAGGAGAAAACTACGAACTATCTCTGGGTAATATCGATTTAGAATCTTTAGGATTGCCAGTTCCCGTAACAATTAACGATGCCAAACTCGTCAAACAAGAAAATGGCGATATCGGTTTGAGCGGTACTTTTAACGATGCCGAAGTCAGCTTAAGTAAAGTAGGAGAAAACTACGAACTATCTCTGGGTAATATCGATTTAGAATCTATCGGATTGCCGATTCCAGTAATTGTTGAAAATGCAAAACTTGTCAAACAAGAAAATGGCGATATCGGTATAAGCGGTACGTTTAACGATGCCGAGGTTAGCTTAAGCAAAGAAGGAGACAATTACGAACTATCCCTGGGCAATATCGATTTAGAATCCCTCGAATTGCCGTTTCCAGTAACTATTGAAAGTGCTAATATCCTCAAACAAGAAAATGGGGATTTAGGCATAAGCGGTACGTTTAACGATAGCGAAGTCAGTTTAGTTCAAGGAGAGGAAAGCTACGAACTAGAACTCGGTAATATCGATTTAGAATCTTGGGGATTGCCGCTTCCAGTAGTCATTGAAAGCGCCGAACTTTTCAAATTAGAAAATGGCGATACCGTCATACGCGGTACCTTTAACGATTCTCTAGTCAGCTTATTTAAAGAAGGAGAAAACTACGAACTAGAACTGGGCAATATCGATTTAGATTCTCTAGGATTGCCGGTTCCGCTAACCATTGAAAATGCCAAATTCGTCCGCCAAGAAAACGGCGATATCGATTTAACTGGTACGTTTAACGATGCCGAAGTCAGCTTAAGCAAAGAGGGAGAGAATTACGCATTGTCTCTGGGTAATATCGATTTAGAATCTCTCGGATTGCCGGTTCCCGCAACCATTAACGATGCCAAATTCGTAAAACAAGAAAATGGCGACATCGGCTTAAGCGGTACTTTTAACGATGCCGAAGTGAGCTTGAGTAAAGAAGGAGAAAACTACGAACTATCTCTGGGCAATATCGATTTAGAATCTCTCGGATTGCCAGTTCCCGTAACCATTAACAGTGCCAAACTTGTCAAACAAGAAAACGGCGATTTAGGCATAAGCGGTACGTTTAACGATGCCGAAGTCAGCTTAAATAAAGTAGGCGAAAATTACGAAATAGAACTGGGCAATATCGATTTAGAATCTTTAGGATTGCCGATTCCAATAATCATCGAAAGTGCCGAACTCGTCAAACAAGAAAATGGCGATTTGGGTTTGAGCGGTACTTTTAACGATGCCAATGTCAGTTTAGTTAAAGAAGGTCAAAATTACGAATTAGAACTGGGTAATGTCGATTTAGAATCTCTCGGATTGCCGATTCCAGTAATTATTGAAAACGCCATACTCGTTAAAGAAGAAAACGGCGATTTAGGTTTCAGCGGTACTTTTAACGATGCGGAAGTCAGCTTGAGTAAAGAAGGAGAAAACTACGAATTATCTCTGGGGAATATCGATTTAGAGTCTCTGGGATTGCCGGTTCCAGTAACTATTGAAAGTGCCAAACTCATCAAAGAAGCCGATGGCGACATCAGTTTGAGCGGTACTTTTAACGATGCGGAAGTCAGCTTGAGTAAAGAAGGAGAAAACTACGAACTATCTCTGGGGAATATCGATTTAGAATCTCTGGGATTGCCGGTTCCCGTAATTATTGAAAGCGCCAAACTGGTCAAAGAAGAAAACGGCGACTTGAGTTTGGGCGGCACTTTTAACGATGCAGAGGTCAGCTTAATTAAGGAAGGTCAAAATTATGAATTATCTCTGGGTAACATCGATTTAGAATCCCTTGGATTGCCGCTTCCAGTAGTAATTGAAAGCGCCCAACTCGTCAAACAAGAAAATGGCGATATCGGTATCAGCGGTACTTTTAACGATGCGGAGGTCAGCTTAGTTAAAGAAGGAGAAAATTACGAATTATCTCTGGGCAATGTCAATTTGGAATCTTTAGGATTGCCGATTCCTGTTACCATCGAAAGCGCCCAACTCGTTAAAGAGGAAAATGGCGACATCGGTTTGAGCGGTACTTTTAACGATGCCGATGTCAGCTTGGTTAAAGAAGGAGAAAATTACGAGTTAGAACTGGGGAATATCGATTTAGAATCTCTAGGATTGCCGGTTCCAGTAATAATAAACAATGCGAAGTTTATTAAGGAAGCCGATGGCGATATCGGTTTGAGCGGTACTTTTAACGGTGCGGATGTCAGCTTGGTTAAAGAGGGAGAAAATTACGAATTAGAACTGGGGAATATCGATTTAGAATCTTTAGGATTGCCGGTTCCAATAACAATTGAAACTGCGAAACTGGTCAAAGAAGAAAACGGCGATATCGCTCTGAGCGGTACGTTTAACGATGCGGATGTCAGCTTGGTTAAAGAGGGCGACGATTACCGATTTAGTTTGAGCGGTAGCGTGGATGTTAGCGAGTTGGTTAAAGCGATCGCTTCCGACCCCGACCTCCCCATCCCCTCCCTCGCAGTCGATAACCCTCAATTCAGCATCGCCACCGACGCGGACAAAACACAATACACCTTTAGCACCGACAGCCTGAAGGTAGATTACGTCAAAAATGCCGACAATACTTACGAATTTAACGTCACCGATTTACCAGTAGGCGACCTTACCGAGTGGATAGAGGTCGAGTTGGGAATCGAAAGTATCGGCAGTTTTATTACCGGCGATCTCGATCTGAGTTTGGCATCCGACGAGAAAGCGATCGCCATCGACGGCGACTTAGACCTCAGTGCTTTAGTAAAAGCGATCGCCAACGACCCCGACCTCCCCATCCCCTCCCTCAACTTAAACAGCCCCAGTCTCAGTTACAGCGACGACGGCCTCAAACGAGAATACGCCTTCACCCTGGGAGAAGACGCGAGCGTTACCTACAGCAAACAAACCAACAACCAATACGAATTCGAGGTAAATAACTTCCCCGTCGGCGACCTGGCGAACTGGTTAGAAACCGAACTCGGCATTTCCGGGGCAACCGACATCTTCGGCGGAACCCTCGATGTCGGCATCGCCCCCAACGAAAAACAAGTAAGTTTAGATGGCAGCGTCAACATTGGCAAACTCCTCGAACCGATTATCGGTTACGACGTCTCCTTGCAAGTCAACAATCCGACTTTGAGCTACGTCACCCTAGCGGGAGAGACTGTCTTTAGTTTCTCCGACGACGACAAAGCCATCGCCCACACCAAAGACGCCGAAGGGCAAACAACTTTAGAAGTCGATAACTTCCCAATTGGAGCGATCGCCAATATCGTTACCAGCGGGCTCGGCTTAAACGGCACCTTACCAAACTGGACCGTCGATGCCACCCTTAGCCCCACGGAGAAAAGTTTGAGCGTGGATGGTAAAATCGGCGTCGGAGACTTCGCCAACCTCGTCGGCTTGAACCTGCCAAACGAATTAAACTCCCTAGCGATCGAAAATCCCGTCGTTAGCGTCGGTGGAGACAACAGCTACGAATTTTCCGGCATCGGTTCCGTCACTTTAGACCAAAACACCTTTGGCGACTTCGCCGAAATCGCCGCCCTCCTACCGGGTATCGAAAGCAACTCCTCGGGAATCACCATCTCGGGAGATATCGCAGTCAGCCAATCCACCGACGGCAAACTCGGATTGCAAGGCACCTTCCCCGCCCTGGGAGCGATCCGGTTAGAGCGCGAAAACAATAAATGGAAATTAGTGGCGGTGGAAGACGGCGATCGCCTAACCCTACCCGACTTAGGAATCGTCGCCACCGACAGCGAATACAGCTTCACCGATTTATTCGACTACGAATTCAAAGGCGACGCCAACTTAGGATTAAAAGCCGAAACCAGCATCGCCGGGAACCCCGCCTTCCCCTCCTTCTCCGTCGATATCGCCGCCGACCTGCCCCTATTCAACTACGGCAGCCAGCAAGAAGCCGATAGCAACGACTTCGATGTCGCCTTCAACAACATCGAACTCAACCTCGGTACTTTCTTGAGCGACTTCGCCCAACCGATAATCGTCCAAGTTGACGACATTATCGACCCCATCAAGCCAGTTATCAAAGCCCTGCAAGCCGACACCAAACTGCTGTCGGAGTTAGGATTGGAGAACCAGTTCGATACCGACGGCAAACCCGGTATCTCGATCCTAGAAATTGCAGAAACCCTGGTCGGTTCGAGCAACCCGAAAATCAAAACCGCGATTAAATTTGCCAGGACTCTCGACGGCATCATCGATATCATAGATGTCTTAGGCGAGCAGCAAGGAGATGTCATCATTCCATTAGGAGACTACTCCCTGGCAGACTTCAACGCCGCCAGTCAGGACGATGCCGATAGCGCCAGCAATCAAAGCGACTCCCTCAAAACCGTCAGCCGGCCCCAAAGCACCCCCCTCAAAAACGCTAATAACAACAAAGCTTACAAAGCATTTAGCGGCTTGGAAGGAATCTCCATTCCTCTCATCGAAAAACCGGTCAACGCGCTCTATCTGTTCTTGGGCAAGGATGCCGACTTGATTAAATACGACATCCCCGATATCGATTTTGGTTTCAGCATGGACCGAAGTTTCCCCGTTTACGCTCCCCCCATCATTGCTGGCGAACTGGGAGGCGGCATCAATATCGCAACCGATTTAGCGGTCGGTTTCGACACTGCGGGTATTAACAAGTGGAAAAACGAACACGACTTCGACCCCGCGAAAGCTTATCTTGTCTTGGATGGCTTCTACTTGGACGACCTCGATGAAAACGGCAACGATAAAGAAGAGTTCGTCTTAACCGGCGATCTCAGCGCGGGAATGAGCGTTAGCGTGGTGGTAGCAAAAGCGGTTTTAAAAGGAGGCGTCGATGGTCGCGTCGGTTTCGACATCGAGGACGTGGGCGAGAAAACCGGTAACAGCGACGGTAAAATCCGAGGTTCGGAGATAATCTCCCGCATCAGCAACCCGCTGTCGTTATTCGAGCTTTACGGAAGCATCGATGCTTACCTCAAGGGAGAAATCCGGGTTGGTATCGATGTCGGTTTCTTTGAAATAATGAGAACGGTCTGGGAGAAGGAGTTCGCCCGCTTTAACTTAGCCGAATTCCGCATCGACGAGTCTGGCTTTAGCGGTTCGGTGTTGGGCGGCAAGTTCTCTAGTAGCTATATCGCGGGGGCGACGGTTTTCCTGGATGGGAATTTAAACGGAATGTTGGACGATAGCGAACCCGTTACCCTCACCAATAGCAACGGCGAGTATAACCTAGAGTTCGAGATAGAAGAATACGACACCAACGGTAACGGCAAACTGGATGAGGACGAAGGGCAAATCGTAGCGATGGGAGGCATCGATACTTCTAGCGGCGTTCCCGTAAGCACCAAAATGACCGCCAGCGCGGAATCTACTCAGATAACTCCCCTGACTAATCTGAAAAATTTCTTAACGGAAGCAGAGTACGCCCCCTCCCCAGAAGCGGCAGAAACCCTGATTAGCGAGAAGTTGGGTTTGCCATCGGGTCCGGATTTAGGAAACTACGACCCCATCGCTGCTATCGGTGGCGATCGCCCTGGCGTCCAACGAGCGGGGATCGCGATTTATCTGAGTCATGTGGAGTTGCAAAATCTCGCGATCCACGGTAACGCCCTGCTTGGAGGTGGGGAAGATGCCGTCACCGAAGGGATTGCAGAAGCATTGGTATCGGAGAAAGCCAGTTTCGATTTAAGCGATGCGGCGGATGTGGAAGCGATCCTAATGGAAATCGTCGCGGGTCAAGATATCTCTTCCGAAATAGTTACCGCCGTCGCCGAGATGGTGGCGGAAGCTAACGCTCTGGTGGATGAAATGGCAGCCCAAGCGCGGGAGCAAACGATGGATTTAGTCATGCCCGCCGTGGCACCAGTCAAGCGTACGACTCAAGGGGAACTCGCAGAAATAACGGAACAACTCGCGGCGGGAGATTTAACAGCGGCGGAAGCGCGATCGCAATTCACCGCCGGTCTGGAAGCGGGCAACCGTTTGGAACAGCAAGCGATCGGCGACACCCGCAACGTCAAAGCTTACGCCACCGCAGACCTCGACGAAGGTAGCGATGACACCGCAGAAATCGTTATCGAGTTGGGAGAACCCGCCCCCAATCAAGGAGTGCATATCCTCTACAACCTTTCCGGCACCGCCACCGAGGGCGAAGACTACGAGATAGTCGGGCGGGAGGAACCCGGGAAATTGTATGTCGAACCTGGGGAAAGCCAAGTTACCTTCACGATCGCTCCCCTAGACGATGCGATCGCCGAACCGACGGAAGCCATTACCTTAAACCTGCGCTACGGGGCGGAAAGTTTCGCGATCGATCCTTCAATGCAAGTTGCAGTCATTAACATCATCGACGACGAAGACCCGTCAGACGTTGAGAACAAAATTTCCCAAGTCTTCGAGGGAACCATCGGCGACGATACGATCGTAGGCACGGAAAATCCAGACAGCTTGAGCGGCAGCTACGCCCACGATTTAATTTTAGGAGAAGGAGGCTCCGACGTGCTGAAAGGTAACTACGGTCGAGATAGCATCTCTGGCGGCGAAGGCGGCGATCGCATCGAAGGTAACTACGATTCCGACTCCTTAGCGGGGGATGGCGGCAACGATCGCATCATCGGCGGTTCTGGTAACGATACGATCGCGGGTGGCGAAGGCAGCGACCTGTTAGAAGGAAACGCGGGCGACGACGCGATCGAAGGGAGCGAGGGCAGCGATAACATCGAAGGGGGCGACGGTAACGATACCCTCAAAGGCGGCGAAAACAACGATTGGCTCGTCGGCGGCGCGGGTAACAACATCCTCATCGGGGGAGCAGGGGAAGACATACTCAACGGCGGAGACGATGCCAACTACTTCGTTTTCAACTCCCCCGACGAAGGCAGCGATATCATCCTCGATTTCGATCGAAGCAAGGGCGACAAAATTATTATTAACTCCCAAGGATTCGGCAGCGACAACCTCGACGATTTCCAATTCATCGGCGGCAACTTGTACTTCCAAGAACGAACGATCGCAGTCATCCAAAACGAAGGAGTAAGCTATAACTATTTCCAAGATTTAGGAGAAATAATAGAGTTCGTGGAAGGGGAAGAAAATCTTACTACTCCCGAGAATCCTCCTTCTACGGCTACCGAACCATCAGAACTAGAAGCTATCGCGCTCGAAACTCGCAATAACCCGGGAGAGCCGACTAATTTATTAGAAGAAATCTTAGACCGGGGTTACTTAAAAGTAGCCGCCCTAACCGGACGAGAGGGATTCAGCATAGAAGAGGAAGGAGAGTGGGAAGGTTACGGCGTGGAATGGGCTCGCGCGATCGCTGCCGGTTTGTTCGGCGATAGCGATCGCATAGAATTCGTTCCCGCAGGCAGTTCGTCGGAAGCCTTCGAGAAAGTTGCTACCAAGGAAGCCGATGTGGCTACATCTAACCTCAACCTAAACCAGCTACGAGATGCTAGCTTTGACGTTGATTTTGCTCCCATCAGCATTTACGACACCCGGGCAGTTATCGTTCGCGCCGATAGCGGTATCGAAAGCGCCCTGAACCTCGAAGGTAAAAAAGTCGGACTCACCGACAATACCACCGGCAAGCTAAACTTTGAAACCTTCATGGAACGTCACGGCATCGAATACGAACCCGTAGTCTTTGCCAGCGGTCGGGAAATGTTCGAGGCTTACGACAGCGGTTTGGTAGATACTTTCCCCCTCGATCGCACTAGCTTAATCCACATTAAAGAGACCTTCTCCGACCCAGATAATCACATCATTTTAGACGAAGAAATAGCGACTGAGGCGATCGCGCTAGCCCTGCCCGAAAACGAATCCGAATGGGCGGACGTAGTGCGGTGGGTAACTTACGCGCCGATTCAAGCGGAAGAATTTGGCATTAATTCTAATAACATCGAGCAATTCAAAGCCGACAGCGACCCCGCCATCCAACGCTTCTTAGGAGTCCAAGGAGAACTGGGTCAAACTCTAGGCATACCGCCAAACTTCGCCGAAAACGTCATCAAAACCGTCGGCAACTACGAACAACTCTACGATCGCAACTTCCCCGGATTAAAACGCAACCGCAATCAAACCTGGCAAAATGGAGGCTCGCTCTATTCTCCGCCCTTCTCGGGAACGATCCCATCCGAGACCGAGTTAATCGATAACGACGAACGCGGTCTCCTAGAAGAAATCCGCGATCGCGGCGTAGTTCGCGTCGGCGTAACCGGTAACAACCCCGGATTCGCCGAAGAAATCGACGGCGAATGGCAGGGCTTCGACGCGGACTTAGGTCGGGCTCTAGCGGCGGCGTTATTCGGCGACCCCACCAAAGTAGAGTTTGTTATCCAAAGCTTCAGCGAAGGTTTCCCCAACGTCGCCAACGGCGAAGTAGATGTCTCCGCAATGGGAGTTTCGGAAAACCTAGTACGAGACGCGGGTGCCGGCATCGATTACGGTCCGACCTATCTCTACACCGGTCAAGGAATACTGGTAAAAGATAATAGCGGTATCGCCTCCCTACCCATGCTCAACGGTCGCAAAGTAGGGGTAGTAGAAGGAACGACCGTCGGCCAAAACCTCGAAGATGCCCTAGAACGAGTGGGAGGCAGTTTCGTTCCGGTGGAATTTCTCACTGACGAGGAAGTGTTTGCGGCTTACGATAGCGGCGAGATAGATGCAGTGGTAACGGATTTAACTATTATTACCAGCCGAATACCTACATTATCGGACCCGTCGGAACATCGCATCCTCAACGAAGTTCTTTCTAAAGAGCCGTTAGCGTTAGTAATCGACGAAAATCAGTCCGACTGGGCGGATGTAGTTCGGTGGGTGACTCGCGCCCTCGTACAGGCCGAAGAAATGGGAATCACCCGAGATAACGTCGAAGCGATCGCTGCCAGTAGCACGGATCCCGAAGTCCGTCGTTTCCTCGGTGTGGAAGATATTTTAGGCGAAGCTCTTGGCTTATCTAACGATTACGCAATAGAGATAATCAAAGCGGTGGGCAATTACGGAGAAGTGTACGATCGCAACTTCGACAGCGACATTTTGCCTCGGGATGCCAACGAATTATTTACCAACTTCGGCTTGCAATACGCCCCGCCCCTGGGAGGAAGCCCGATTTCGGAGGAGGAGTTGCCAACGCTTCCATCGCCGATACCGACTTCCGAGATTCTCAAACAGTTTTTCCCGCAGGAAGAAGGTGTCGTCGCCGAGGAGGATGACGAGGATTTAATCGAGGCCGCCGATACCATGACCCCGGAAACAGAAGAGGATGGGGATAGCGACTCGACTCCAGATGTAGAAGTAGAGGAAGAGCAACCGATCCTAAACCCGTTTGTAGGGGAAGACGCGATCGCTCTCCTACCAGAAAGTAGTGGGGTTAACTTTCCGGGCGACCCGCAGCAGGGTATATTAGAAAGCAGCGACGAAGACCGGGTGACGATAGGCACCGATCTTGAGGACAGTTTGTTAGGAGGTTCGGGCGACGATTGGATCCAAGGTATGCGGGCCGACGATATCTTGATGGGCTATGCGGGCGACGATACCGTTTATGGGGGTAAAGGTAACGATTTAGTTATGGGCGGCGACGATCGCGATATCCTCTACGGGGATAACGATGACGATACTCTTAGCGGCGAAGCAGGTGGAGATTGGGTTAACGGCAACCGAGGTCAAGACGCGATCGACGGCGGCGAAGGCGAGGATATGTTGCATGGAGGTAAAGGTAGCGATCGCATCCAAGGAAGTGCCGGTGACGACACCCTCTTGGGCGAGAAGGGTAACGACTTCCTCGACGGCGGCGTGGGAGACGATACTCTCGTCGGCGGTGAAGGTAGCGATCGCTTTGTCTTAGCCCCTGGCAACGGTATCGATATTATTCTGGACTTTGAGGACGGTAGCGACTTCTTGCAACTGTCGGGCGACATCGCTTTTGACGGTCTAACTTTGATTGCGGAATCTGGCGGTACCGCTATTGAGTCTAACTCGGAACGTTTGGCCTTCATCTCGGGAGTAGAGTCAAGTCTCTTAACTGCCGAGGACTTTCTGAGTCCTAATATCAATTAACAAGTGCGATTCGTTGGGCCTCATAAGCCATTAGCGACATGGCCCACCCTTAATGGCATTAGCCATTAAGGTGATAACTCGCGATTCATGGAGGTTAAATTCCTCTCCCCTTGGGAACGGGGGTGACTTCAAGGCTCAGGTTTAATGGGGTAGCGTCCATTACTCTAAGTGCATGGCCGCTTTGTAGGATAAGGCCCAGGAACTAGGGTCCTACCGCTAGGTCGTCCGAAGGACTTAGCCGAAGCGTGAAGTCTAATATGGATAAGCAGATGAATCCTATAAAGCTGTCGGGTAGTGGGTTGCAAGTAGTGACGCTTTTATCAGCCTGACAAAGATAAAGATGCATTATAATGATGAATAAAATTCCAAATAACTCCAATGTGATTGTTTAATTTTTTGGAAAAGACAATGTTTTTCTGACAAGCCTACCAACTCTTTGTCTAAGAGTATTATTAAATCTTTCAATATGATTAGTTAAGCCTGTTCTTTTTCCTACTGCTTTGTGACGTTTACCTGGAATTACTTCGGGAGCATCTCATATTTGCAAAAATAAAATTTTCCTATTACCTATTACCTATTACCCATTACCAAAAAGCGTTAATTTTTTGGTTTTTTTCAAAATTGAGATGCTCCCATTACTTCTGCATAAGATTTCCCAAAGTATGTATAACTTTCCTGCACGTTCGTCGATAGACTGGAGGCAAAGATTGCCACAGTTTTTGTGCCGCATTTTTGTCTCTTTTTCCAATATAAACTCCAACTATTTCTTTTGTTTCTTTATCTAAAGCTAACCAAATCCATTGCTTTTTCTTTTTGGTTTCAACAAAAGACCACCCGAACATCATACTCAATAGCTCTTTTCCCTTTAGGTTTAGGAGAAATCTTGACTTGACGAGGAATTTCAGAATATTTTTTATTAACGTATTTTTGTAACCAACTTTTAGAGACTTTGGTCTGCCTAACTATTCCAGCTAAAGATATTTTTTCTAGTAAAAGAGTCTCTATTTCCTGTTTAGTTGCTGCTTAAATAACCTTATTTGTCAGATTTTCGACAAATCGCCTTCCACATTTTTTACATTTAAACTTTTGTTTCTTGTTATGAATAGTGCCATTTTTTACTGTATTTTCCCAAGCACAGGATGGACATGGTGGTTTTTTAGTCGAGCTATTGTTCATAAAAATTCACTGGAATTATTGACTTTTCAAGATTAGCATAAAGCCCCCCCAAAAATAATTTTAATAAAATAATAGGTAGAATAATTATTCTTAATAAATTAAAGTCTTGCTCAAAATAACTACTAATTTTTTTTTATGATTTATTTGCACCGATCGCTACTTACGAACCACTACCATTTTTATTACTAATTTGTACGCTCTTAATTCTGCTTCGATGGTGCAAGTAGTAAGGCGGCAATCTCGGAGGTTGAGAAAACCACCGTTAACTGTTAATCAATTACTCGATCTTTTACATGAAGAGACCCCAGACTTTTATCGGCGAGTTAGATTAGATTTGGAAAGTTCTAGGGATTATTTTGAGGAAGATACGACAAAATAAGTTGCAGTGGTTTGGTGGCGGGCGATCGCTTTTTCCTGGTAGGGAGTCTGGAGACTCACCACAAAAATTGGCGGCTAGAAGCGCCTGTTTCCCAAATGGAGGTTGAGGCGTTTCGCTGCGCGACATGAAACGCACCCCGGGTTGCGCGTGCAACATCGCTTTCCTTTATTAATAGATTTCCTCCACCGACCAGAAGGCGCGGTTTTTCAAAAAAACCGGGTTTCTCAATTCTAGGGATTTCCTCATGGGAGTTGGTACCAGAGGCGTTTCGCGGGGCGTTGCGGATGCAACTGAGCTTTCCTTTATTACTATAAAGCAAGAGCGATCGCCTCCTTAAAAACCTTTAAACTTCCACTACTAAATCGGATTCTAATAATTCGGCAAAGCCCATTTCTGCTTCTGCTTTAGCAATCCGTTTTTGATGTTCTTCGTTATCTTTATCCAGAGGTTCCTCTTGCAAAATCATCATAATTCCTTCCCCAACATCGTATTTGTAAGCGCAAGATTTTAACCGATTAAAACGCCACCGACCTAAGAGCTTAATCATCTCCGGCCCGTAATAATTTATCCAGGCAACATCTAGGGGATAAGATTTGTAATCGGGAGTGCGATAATATTTAGGCGGCACTCTTTTACTTCCCTTTTTTCGACGGGGATAAATTGAGGCATGGTCTGTATCGAAAATGGGGATAATTTCAGTTAACAATGCTTGGAGATTGTCTTGGTTGACTATACCTTCTTCTAAATGCTGGCTGTTAAATTTCATAATTACGACATTAGGCACGACTGTTTCCCCCTCATAAATAGTGCTGGAAAACTTGATGCCGTTTTTGCCATCTATGGGAATATTGACAAGACCTTCGGCATAGTATTCTTTGGGTACTAAATTAAGCTCGAATTCCGAGGCAGAATTAAAGTCTATCCCACCGTCAATATGGGTGTACATAAAAGCAGGAAAAACCAACTTGCTAACTGTGGGACAAGCTAGTACGGATTTGACTATTGTTGGTTGTTTGGGAGAGAAGGACATGATGGTAATAGCGTAGTCGTTCATTTCTTTTTCTCCTTGGTAAACTAAGGAACGTATTTAACAGTAATAGAGATTCTTCGTTCTTCAAACAAATCTTCCAAACCTTCTGCTACTTGCTGGTTAGCGACCCGCCATTCAATACCCGATGCGCCGCTGCCCTCCAATGCAGATGATTGTCGTATTGCCTGTCGCACGATTTCGGGTATTTTAATCCGTTCCGTGAACTTATCGCTGCCGGTGACGTCGTAGAACGATCGCTCCCCGGCATTTTTGGCATCTAATAGCAGTCTGCCTTCGATGCCGTCAAATTCCACGCCGTTGACATAAATGCCCAATCCGGTATCGTTTCCGGTTACTCGGATGGCGTATTCTTTTGCGGCTTGGTTGTAGTTTTTCATTATACCATAGAAGGCGTTTTTGAGTCCGGGAACCCGATCGCCTATTTGTGGCTCTGCTGTCATTGTTTTAAGTGGATGCTGTTTTTTGTGGGTTGCTCCCGATTATACAGCATTGTGCGATCGCTCCTCAAATTATTTTTCTGTTGTCAAAGGGCGATCGCCCCTCGTACAACAGAGCGTTTGGGCCTGTTGCCTCTCCCATCGATTTCGTCCGCTGCCCACCCAGAAGGCGCGGTTTTGCAGTAAAAACCGCGCCTTCTCAATTCCTGAGATTTCCTCATGGGAGTTCGTACCAGAGGCGTTTCGCGGGGCGCGACTTGCGAATGCAACATCATAGTTACGCTTATCGCGCCAAAAAGCGCTCTTCTTAAACTTAGTTTTGCCGCACGCAGATATGCCCCGCACAACATCTCCACGTTTATAGATTGTCATAAGCCTCCATTTCCGGTCGTTCCCATTCTGGTGCAAAGGTTTGCAATTTTGCTCGCAATTCTGCCGCCGCTTCTGGTTCGATGCCGCGAGCTTGCATATCTACCAAATTACTCGATTCCGGCAGAAAAGTTACTATTACTCGCGCCCCCTCTATTTGGGGAGGAGTTTCTGATAATTCTACTTTACCATTGCGGTAAACGCCTTCTACTGACTGAAACATTTTTTCATTGCCTCTAAGTTTATTTCTACTTTTGAGAATACTAAGTACCCGTGCAAAATTAATTGGACATATTGAACGGACCAAAGCGTCCGTTCAATATGTCTAAATATTTTTGCCTACCTACTCGATCGCAAAATTGTCAATTTGCCAGTTGTCACCTAATGGTTTATAATAGAATATTTCCATTGAGATTGTAGGTTTATCATGAGTGAAACGGCTCTCAACCAATTCTGGCAACTACTATGGTCCGGGTTAAGTTTAAATCCTCAAGGGTTTTATAACATTAACGTCCTGCCCCAAGGAACCACCGCCGCATTAATCGCAGTATTAATCGCAGGTTTCTCCCAAGCCCTCGGACAATCCCTCGTTCTTTTTATTAATAAAGTAAAACCCATTCGGTTTATATTTAGTTTAGCGGTCTCTTCTATCCTCTTTGTCTTGACCTACAGCTTCTGGGTCGCGAGCATCTGGTTAGTTAGCAACATCTTCTTCAACGTTCATCTATCTTTCCTCACCGTTGCCCGCACTCTGGCATTGAGCTACGCGCCCCAAACCCTCGCCTTTTTCATCGGTCTGCCCCACTTAGGCATCCCCATCTCCATCTTGCTATCCATCTGGAGCTTGCTATCGGGAGTTTACGGCATGGAAGTCGTTGCCGGACTCGGCTCCTGGAGTGCCTTTGCTTGCACGGGGTTGGGATGGGTGGTACTAGAACTCTTCGAGCGGACCTTGGGTCGCCCCATCGTCATCTTAGGAGAGCGACTCTTAAATCTCGCCGCCGGCATCGAACTGGTAACGGACTGGAAACAACTCAAACAGATAGTCAGGACCGGTCGAGAAAATACAGTAAATTACGTCAACGAAGATATATTAGCCGAAGCTCTGACACCTATTAACCAGAGCAAAAAAAAGAAGCCGCCCATCGGCCTTATCGCTCTAGGAGTAATAACTTTCGCGATCGCCATCCTCTTATCCCCCTTATCCCAAAGCTGGCTCTTCCTCGGGTATAACGCCCTGACCAGAGGCGTACAAATAGCAATCGATCTCGCCGTCATCGCCATCATTGCCCTCTTCGTCTCCATCGTCCTCACCCCCCTAGAAGCCCTTAGCTGGTGGGCAGGTTGGTCGGAAGAACGGCCCCTGGAATATCCGGGAACCAGAGTGAAAGACCCCAAAGGCGACCTCCCCGCCTCTCGCTATGTAGTTTACCTAGACGGCATCAACCAGGGCTCCCATAAATACCTGCCGGAAGTCGATCTACTCCTGGAAACCCTAGCATCCGCAACCCCATCGGACGTGCTAATAGTAAAGGGACTCATGCCCTACTCCGTTGGCAATCAACCCCTGACAAAAAACCGACCTCTATCCTTTCTCTGGCGCATCATCGACTCCATGGGCTTAAGAAATCCCAAAAACCCCATCGGCGCCATAGTCAACATTCGCAACGTAGTCGCCGTCGCCATTGCCGCCGACCCGCGCTACGGTCCGATCCAAAATCAAGCTCTGGCACAAGTTATCTTTGAAAGTCTCCTCTACTTCGGCTATCGAGTCGGCAGCCAAACCCCCATTACTCTGATCGGCTATAGCGGCGGCGGACAAATGTCCCTCGGGGCAGTGCCCTTTCTCAAAGAAGCTACCAAAGCACCCATAGAAGTCATTTCCTTAGCCGGAGTAATAAGCGGCAACGGCGGGACTATGGAGGTAGAACGGCTCTATCATGTGGTGGGAGATAAAGATATAGTGGAGAAAATAGGACCGATCATGTTTCCCGGACGGTGGCCGATCGCCATTTTATCGCGATGGAACCGCGCCAAGCGTCGGGGCAAAATCCACTTTATTTCCCAGCCAGATATGGGTCACAACGGCCCCCAAGGTCTTATGGCACAAACTACCCTCCCAGAAGGAGGCACCCGCTTGGAAAAAACCGTCGATCTCATCGCGGCGATCGTAACGCGAGACTGGGAGGAAACGGGATTAGATCCCAACGACATCAAAACTTTTAGCAATTACGAACTTTTCAAACAAGCTCTATTTAACCAGCACGGTTATTATCCTCTCCACCAGAAAGTTAACCTCGAACTCTATCAACCAGTCGCTACCTGGATGGGACGTTTGATCTTACCCGCGAAGGAACAACGGGAGTGGGTGCGCGGGGTTTTCTTTGAAATCTATCGCGCCGACGAAGCAAACGAACACCGCGTCGGACAAGTAGTCAATTTGCGATGGGACGACTCTCCAAGGGTCCAAACTTACGTTAAATTGGTAACTAAAGACCTCAACTTTGCCGAACAAGTACGGGTCAGCAAGGGAAAAGGCACTATCCACCCCGATCGCCTCGACGGTTGGGAAAACGTCGATCCTCTGGAATCTTTGGCTGGGGCGCGGCCGGTGGATGATGTCATCGTCAAGCTGGACGAACCAGTGGAAGTGGTAGATACTGGAGAGGACCGCCCGTCGATCTATATCAGCCGCGAACCAGTGCAAATTACCGGGCGCTATTACGCTTTGGTGACGATCGCCCGACGGCAGCAAGACGATTTCTTCCTGGTACGCCACTACAACCGCCAAACTAAAAAATTCGACGGCCCGGAAGAAACGGTCTATATTCCTTCCGTTATGGCAGACCGCAACGGAGTCTATCCATCCAGCAACCGCGACCTGGAAAAATCCCCCGCCAATGCAAAGGGTTTCTACGTTTACGGAGCAAAAAATCGCGAGGGTTACTTCGTCGTGCAAGCGATCGCCCCCCGAGCCCTCTTCTCTGTAGTGCCCCAGGAGGTCGTTTCTGGAGAAAAAGCCACCATCAATTATATTAACTTTAAATATTGGCAAAAGGTAAAGGCGCAAAAAGGCAAAGTCAAAACCGTCTTGCTGCAACCCGAAGCGCCGCCAAAGTCAGAAGTCCCAGAGACCGAGTGGAAAGAAGGCGATCGGGCATTGTTAATGCACGTCTATGGGGGCATCGGCGGCGAAAAAGCCGAATTTGCACCGATGGGATTATTTTTAGGTCACTTCGCCTACGGCATCGCCGAAGTGGTGCGGGATCCTCTTGGGGGGGAGTTGCGTTTCGAGATCGAGTACCAACAGGTTTACACCCACAACATAGATGGGATAATTGCCGGCAGAAATTCTTGGGCGAGATATTTAGGCGATCGCCAGTTTGGATGGTTGGGCAGCCGCCCCATATCCGACATTATCATTAAATTCGAGCCTTTAACCCGAAAGTATAACTTTGAAGGCTCCGAACTTTCCCCCTTGGACGAGATCCTCTACGAGCTCGACATCATGGCCGCCCGCTATCGCATCGGCGACGGCACCGGCATCACCTTCGTTACTCCGGTCAATTCCTGCATCCAAGATTCCAACCAGGCCATGTATTGGGCCTTGCAAAGGACTATCGCCAAATCTGCTTTAAACCGTCTCATCGTTAAATGGTTGAGGGAGCATCCAGAAGAGGAACAAACCCAAAACTTTATCCAGCTAACCAGTTGGGTCAAATCTTTGGATAAAGAACTGACGCCTATGGGGATAGTGCGACCGGACTGGGAATATAACGCGCCGACTTTGGGCAGTTTTGCAGTAGAAACCCCGGCCCAGACTTTATGGAAGACGGCGGTCAGTTGGCCGTCGCTGTTCCCCCGCTTGGCCGCCGATCGCATTACCATGATTTTCCTGCAACTGGGTGCCGAGGCATTGGTGATGCGGGTAACTCAGGTAGGGGGTCTCGATCGGGCGATCGAACCTATCGCACCTACGGACTTCGGCTGGCGGGTTCCCCCAGTTGAGAAGGTGAAGTTTTAACAATTAATAATTAACAATGCACTGTCGAGTTAACCCAGGAAATATTAATATGAGTTTAATAGTTGGAGGCGATCGCAGCAGTTCGGGCAAAACTACTGTCACTCTCGCCCTTCTGGCATATCTAAAACGACAACTTCTGCCAGTACAATCTTTTAAAGTAGGCCCGGACTACATCGACCCCATGTTTCATTCTTACGTTACGGGCCGACCTTGCCGCAATTTGGACCCGGTGCTGACGTCGGAAATTTATGTGCGAGAATGTTTCGCCCGCCACAGTCAAACCGCCGACTTTTCCTTAATAGAAGGTGTAATGGGTTTGTTCGACGGCATCCCCCGCAAAACAGGCGAGACGCCTGTTCCTTCCCACCGTAGAACAGGCGTCTCGCCTGTTACCTCTAATTTTGCCAGCGTCTCGCCTCTTCCTTCCCCCCGTAGAACAGGCGTCTCGCCTGTTACCTCTAATTTTGCCAGCGTCTCGCCTGTTCCTTCCCACCGTAGAACAGGCGTCTCGCCTGTTACCTCTAATTTTGCCAGTACGGCCCATATTGCCTTGCTGTTAGATTTACCCGTTTTATTAGTAATAGATTGTAGCAAGTTATCGGGTTCCGTTGCGGCGATCGCTCGCGGTTTTACTACTTTCGACCCGAGAATTAAATTTGCTGGTTTGGTTCTAAACCGCGTCGGCAGCGATCGCCATCTTCAACTGCTCCAAAAGGCGATCGCTCCCTTAAATTTACCCGTCCTCGGCGTACTTCGCCGGCATCAAAATATTACCATCCCAGACCGACATTTAGGCTTAATTCCCACGGACGAAATGCCAGAACTTAATACTTTAATAGACGACCTGGCTCGTCTGGCGAAAGATTGTTTTAACTGGCAAGAACTTTTACCCCTTTTAAAAAGTCGAGATGAGGGGTCAGACCAACATTTAACCATGCATATCCCTCCCGATCGTATCGTAACTCCTCAATCGGAATTTGTCAAGAGTTTTCCCGAAAATAAATCAAAAAATTTCGAGAAAATTGTCCTAGCAGTGGCGCGAGATGCGGCCTTTAATTTCTACTACCAAGACAACCTCGACTTGCTCGAAGAATTGGGAGCAGAATTAATCTTTTTTAGCCCCCTGAAAGAAACCTCTTTACCCCCAGAAACCCAAGGACTATATTTCGGCGGCGGCTTTCCCGAAGTTTTTGCCAAACAGTTAAGCGAAAATAGGGAAATGCGCGAGTCTGTAAAAACGGCAATTATTGAAGGAATGCCAACTTATGCCGAATGCGGCGGCTTGATGTATTTATGCCAAGCTATTATCGACTTTAATAATAACCGATGGGAGATGGTAGGAATTTTCCCTCGGGTTGCGGCGATGAGGAAAAAGTTAACGTTAGGATATCGCCAGGCAATAGTTGTTAAAAATAGCGTTTTATTAAAGGAAGGCGATAAGGTTTTCGCTCACGAGTTCCACCGTTCGGAATTAACAGGAAATAGGAGTTCGGAATTAACAGGAAATAGGAGTTCGGAATTAACAGGAAATAGGAGTTTGGAATTAACAGGAAACAGGAGTTTGGAATTAACAGGAAACAGGAGTTTGGAATTAACAGGAAACAGGCGAGACGCCTGTTCTACGGGGCTATTGAAAATCTGGCGAAGCGATGAGGAAACTAGAGAAAGTACGGCCAAATTAGAAGGATGGCAAATTTATCGAGTCCACGCTTCTTATCTTCACCTCCACTGGGGCGGTAGGGCTGAGATTCCACAAGGATTTTTAGATAGTTGTCAGCAGTTCTCTTGTCAAAAGCACGATGATGGTGTAGAATAGCGTTCGTAGCGATCGCTTTAGCGATTCTTAAAAGTCTCATTAAAATCGCTCTTCGCGATTACTACGAACGAGTTAACAATCAACTTTAAGAAGCGAAAATACCATGACAGTATCCGTTCAATTCATCGAGGGGCTGGATGAGGAAATTAGCAACATCAGCCTTAGAAAAAAGCCCAGTTCTAATACTAAAACAGTAGTTTTAATGTTCGATAAACTGAAAGCTATGGACAAATTCCGGTCTTTTACTAATAAAATCGAAAATCTTTGGTTGCGAGACGAAGAAGGGGATATTAAAGTTATCCCAAGCGGCATTAAATTTTACTCTAGCGATAACGAGCAACTCTCTAAAGTAGAGTGTGCTTTTGAAGTTGATTCGGAAGAAGTTTTCGAGAGAGTAATGCGCTTTTTCAACCGTTACGCCGAAGCCAATGGTTTTGAATTTAAGTCTAATTAGCAAAAATTTTTACAAACGTTTGTAGTAATCGCTTCAGCGATTAAGATATGAGTGGTTGGAAAGAGAAAAACGTTCGTAGTAATCGCTTTAGCGATTTAGATATGAGTGGTTGGAAAGAGAAAAAAGTTTGTAGTAATCGCTTTAGCGATTTAGATATGAGTGGTTGGAAAGAGAAAAAAGTTTGTAGTAATCGCTTTAGCGATTAAGATATGAGTGGTTGGAAATCGCTGAAGCGATTACTACGAACAATCGCTGAAGCGATTACTACGAACAATCGCTAAAGCGATTACTACGAACAATCGCTGAAGCGATTACTACTAACAATTACTACTAAGAAGGAAAAATCAATGATTGCCGAACTTTCATTAATTGACATTGCCAAAACTACCCGTCAAGCTGCCCAAAAGTTAGCAGTATTATCGACGGAGGAAAAAAATCAAGCCATCGAAGCAGTTGCCCGCGCCTTAGAAACAGCGGCCCCAGAGATAGTGGCGGCGAATAAAGCAGACTGCGAGGCGGCAGAAATTGAGGGTATCCCCAAACCGCTATATAATCGCTTAAAAATGGACGAGACTAAACTCAAAGGGGCGATCGCCGGTTTGCGGGATGTGGGCAAACTGCCCGATCCGGTGGGAGTGGTGCAAATTCACCGCCAATTGGATGATGGGTTAACTCTCAAACGGGTTACTTGCCCTCTGGGAGTCATGGGAGTAGTATTTGAAGCGCGTCCCGATGCCGTCGTCCAGATTTCTGCTTTGGCGATCAAGTCCGGTAACGGGGTCATCCTCAAGGGCGGTAAGGAAGCGACTAACTCTTGTCGGGAATTGGTGAAAGCAATTCGCCAAGGGTTGGCGGAAACGGCGGTAGAACCGGATGCGGTTCAGTTGTTGACTACCAGAGAGGAAATTTTGGAGTTGTTAAAACTGGATGAGTATGTAGATTTAATCGTTCCCCGGGGCTCTAATTCTTTCGTTCGCTTCATCCAGGATAATACTCGCATTCCAGTTTTGGGTCATGCGGAGGGTATCTGTCACGTTTATATAGACAAGTCTGCGGTAATTGCGAAAGCGGTGAAAATTACTGTAGATTCTAAGGTTCAATATCCCGCTGCTTGTAATGCGGTGGAGACTTTGTTGGTTCATGCGGATATTGCTTCTAAGTTTTTGCCGGAATTGATGCCGGCCTTGCTGCTGCATGGGGTGGAGTTGCGGGGCGATCGCCTTGCTTGCCAGATTTTGCCCTCGCTGAAGGCGGCGACGGAGGAAGACTGGGCGACGGAATATACAGATCTGATTTTGTCCATTAAGGTGGTGGATAGTTTGGAGGAAGCGATCGCCCATATCAATAACTATGGTTCCGGTCATACGGAGGCGATCGCTACTGAGGATAAAGACGCTGCCGAGACTTTCCTCAATTTGGTGGATGCTGCGGGAGTGTTTCATAATTGTTCCACTCGCTTTGCCGATGGGTTCCGTTATGGTTTTGGCGCCGAAGTTGGCATCAGTACCCAACAGATGTCCCCCCGAGGTCCGGTGGGTCTGGAGGGCATTGTTACTTATAAATATCAAGTGGTAGGCAACGGTCATGTAGTGGCGACTTATGCGGGTAAGGATGCTAAGGCCTTTACTCATCGGGATTTGTAAATCGCTTTAGCCATTACATGGAGATGTAAGAAACCGGGTTTTTCAAAAAAACCCGGTTTCTGGCGGGCGAATTAGCTTTGAAAAAATGGCGAAGGTATTGTTGGAAAAACCTGGTTTCTGGGTTGAAACAAAATTATTAAGGCTATGACTGACTCTAATAAATTAGAAAAGATTTCGGCTTATAACGAGGAATATTTAGACGAATTAAAAAGAACTTTGCAATTATCTCAAGGTTCCTTTACTCTTATTTACTGCCGCTGCAATTACGATAGTTTGCAAGGGGAAATATTAGAGAGTTTGCGGGTGGAATGTCCGGTTAATTTTGAAGTATTAGAACTGCCGGCATCTGCTACTAATCTTTATAGTAAAATAAGCGATCGCTTCCCAAACAATCCACCAGATGCCCTCATGGTTTTGGGTCTAGAATCTGTGGTTGATTTAGAACGGCTTTTGGCCGCTACTAATAACGTTCGGGATGCTTTTCTGGGTTTGCCTTTTCCTGTGGTTATTTGGGGAAGCGATGCCCTGTTTAAAATGTTGCGGCAACTGGCAGCGGATTTTAATAGTTTTACCGGTGCGCCCATTCCTTTTTCTCTGCCAGATGAAGAGTTGGGGGCGTTAATTTGCGATCGCGTGGATGCTGCGGTAAGCGATGCGGCTAATTTCCAGATTAAATCCGCAGAAATTAAAGCTTTGGAGGGAGATTTAGAAGAACGCGAGTGGGTTTTGGATGGGGAAAGTGGGGCTTGTTTTACTTTTCTTTTGGGTTGGGATTTGGCAAGAAGCGATCGGATAGATGCTGCTGTTGATAAATATCGAAAATGTAGGGAGTTTTGGATGCAAAATAATAATTTTGAAAGGCAGGGTTTGGCGTTGCTAAATCTCGGTTTAGTGTTGGAGAAAAAAGGAGAAGATTGTTGGCAGGAAGCGAGGGATTGTTTGCGGGATTGTTTGGCTTGTTTTGAGTCGGCAAAGCGGGAGGATTTAGTAGGAAAATATCTGGGCTTTTTGGGGGAAATGCTGGTTAAGTTAAACCAGTGGGACGAGTTAAAAGTATTGGCAGAAAAGGGTTTAAATTTGCACGAAAGTCTGGGGGAAAAGCGGCTAGTTGCTAGAGATTATGGTTGGTTGGCAGAGGTGGCGCTGCATCAGTCTCGTTGGCGGGAAGGGGCGGATTTTGCTCGGAAAGCTTTGGCTGTTGATGATTCTGAGATTATGGTTAAAGAACGGGGTTTATTTGGGTTTTTGTTAGGGCAATCTTTAGCGGAGTTGGGGAAGGTTGGGGAGGCCATAAGTTATTTAAAAACGGCTGGCGATAATTTAGAATTTGCCAGACAAGAAAATCTCGGAGAATACGATGCTAAGTTGCACGTTGAGATTCTGACAAAGTTACGGGTTTGGCAATTAGAAGAAAAGCAATATTTAGCTGCTTTTAATAACAAACAATTGCAGAGGCAAATCGAGACTCAATACGGTTGGCGGGCGTTTGTGGGGGCGGCGAGGTTGGAACCGCCAGTAATTAATTTGCCGGGAAAAACTGCTGCGGAAAAGAGGGAATTGGTGCGGCAAATAGAGGCTTTTTCTGGGCGTAAGGCTGACTTGGAACGTTTGGTAGAAAGGATGAAAAATCCGAAGCATAAGTTAACAATAATTCACGGTCAATCTGGGGTTGGTAAAAGTTCGATTTTGCAGGCTGGTTTGATACCGACTTTGCAACTTACTTATTTTGAGGGGCGAGATTATGTGCCGGTCTCGGTGCGATTTTATAAGGATTGGGTTAATAGTTTGGGGCAGGAGTTGGTGGAGGTTTTAAATCTCGATCGCGTCGATCTTTCCCCAGAATGGATTTTATCCCAGTTGCGGGAAAACGAACATCGGGGGTTATTAACTATTTTGGTTTTTGACCAGTTTGAGGAGTTCTTTTTCGATAATCCAGATGCCGATAGTCGGCGTGAGTTTTATCGGTTTTTGGAGGAGTGTTTGAGGATTCCTTATTTAAAGGTTATTTTATCTTTGCGGGAGGATTACATCTATTATTTATTGGAGTTTGACCGCCAGGCCCAGTTAAATATTGATAAGAATTACGAGGATATTCTCTATTATTTAGGCAACTTTAGTCGGGATGATGCTAGGGGGGCGATTAATAATTTAACGGAACGGTCTAAAATTAGTTTGGAGTCTGATTTGGTGGAGGAATTAGTCGCAGATTTGGCGAGAGAATTTGATGGAGTGCGTCCCATTGAATTTCAGGTAGTGGGGGCGGAGTTGGAGACTGAGGAAATAAGGACTTTAAAACGGTATCGCGAATTGGGAGAGGAACCAAAAGAAATATTAGTGGAGCGATTTTTGGAGGAGGCGGTTAAAGATTGCGGGGAGGAGAACCAGAGGGCGGCGGAGTTGGTTTTGTTTTTGCTGACTAATACTCAGAATACGCGACCTTTGAAAACGAAAAGCGAGTTAAAAGAGGATTTAGAACAAGAGGGAGAAAAACTGGATTTGGTGTTGGAGGTTTTGGTCGATTCTGGTTTGGTGTTGGAGGTGCCGGAAACGCCGGAGAATTTTTATCAGTTGGTACATGATTATTTGGTGTCGTTTGTGCGGCGGAAGTACGAACCGGAGTCGTTGGAGTTGCAGCAGGAACGAGAAGAAAAAAGGCGATGGCAAAAATTGACAATTAGAGGTTCAATTGCCGTATCGTTAATAATGACTGTTTTAGCAATTACATCGGAGACTTACAGAGGACTGGCTCAAGTTGCCGAGATTAAAGCCTTAAATACCAGCTCGGAAGCTTTGTTCTCAGCAAACAAACAGCTTGATGCTTTGGTCAGTAGCGTTAGAGCAGGTAAAACTTTCAAGGAAATCTCACCAGTTTTGGCTTTTTTCTCCCCACAAAAGGAACTAGAAATGGATACAAAGAAGCAACTTGCAGAAGTATTTCGCAATATTCAAGAAAGCAACCGTCTAGAAAAGCATACCAATGAAGTCTTCGAGGTCAGTTTCAGTCCTGATGGGGAAACTTTAGCTTCTGCTGGCTATGACGATACTGTTAAATTATGGAGTAGTAATGGTACTTTACTGCAAAATATTGAAGACCATGAGGATGATGTTATAGCTCTAAGCTTCAGTCCTAACGGTAATATCTTTGCCTCGGCGAGTGCTGATGGGAAAATTAAACTATGGAGGAAGGAAAACGATAAATATCAAGAGTTCCAAGAGCTTTTAGGACATGATAGGTGGATTTTTGAGGTCAATTTTAGCTTCGATAACTTGAGTCTTGCTTCAGGAGGTCAGGATACAACTGTTAAGCTTTGGAATCTCCTTGATGTCACTTCTAAAGACTTGGGAAAACACGATCTTCCCGTAAATAGCGTCAGTTTTAGTCCGAGGGGGGAACTTGCTTCTGCTAGTTGCTATGCAATCAAACTTTGGAGTCCTAGGGGCACTTTTATCAAAGATTTTGCACTAGAAGATGAAGATAAATGCGTGCGAAGTATTGATTTCAGCCCCGATGGAGAACTTCTTGCCTCTGGAGGTTCTGACCCCAAGGTTAAGCTTTGGAGTCGCGATGGTAAGTTACTAAAAACTCTGGAGGGGCACAGCGATCGCGTTTTGAGGGTTGTCTTTAGTCCCGATCGCCGAACTCTGGCTTCTGCAGGTTTAGACAAGACCATAATTCTGTGGCATCGTAGTGGAACTAAGCTCGCAACTTTGCGAGGTCATACTAAAGCGATTTTCGATCTTAGTTTTAGTCCAGACGGGATTATTGCCTCGGCGGGAGAAGATGCTAGCGTAAGACTTTGGAAATATGAAAATTCCTTGCTGAAATCTTTCCGAGAACCAGGGGAAGATACAGAAAATATATTAGATGCGAAGGTTAACTCCAAAGGTCAAATCTTAGTTTTGTTAGCTAGCGGCGATGTTCTCGAACTGTGGACTATGGATGGCAACTTAGAGACAACTTTCCCAGAAAAACTAAATCTGCCGAATCCCGGTCAAGGTGCAAGTTTGAGCCCTGACGGTAAAACCTTGGCTTCATTTAAGGACAGGCAAGTCAAGCTCTGGAGCATTGACGGCCGCTTGCTGCAAACTTTACCAAAAACCTCGGCTATCATTGTTAGCGTTGTGTTTAGCCCCGACGGTCGGTTTCTGGCTTCTTTCGACAGGAATGGCAATATCTACCTTTGGAGCGTTGAGGAGTTGGCTCCTCTTTCTCCAGGAGCGATCGCCACCTCGGATAAGGATATCTCCCGGGTGAGTTTTAGTCCAGACGCTAAATTGCTTGTCTCGGCTACCAAGAATGGCAATATGAAAATTTGGAGGCTTACCGACGCAGAGATGCTAGAAAGTGTCCCCGCCCACGAACAAAATATTTATGAAATCAGATTTAGCCCTAACGGTCAAATGATTGCTACGGCTAGTGCGGATAACACGGTTAAGCTTTGGAGCTTTGATGGCACTTATATCATAACCTTGGCAGGACACAACCAGCGAGTTTGGAGCGTCAATTTTAGTCCTGACAGTAAGATTGTTGCGTCGGCGAGCCTGGATAATACAATTAAGCTTTGGAGCCTTGATGGCACTGAACTTCAAAGCATCCATGAGCAAATCTTTGTACATAAGGGAGATATTTTATTTGCTCCTAATGGCAAACAACTTGTTGTCACAGGTCATCAAACCGCTAATTTATGGGAGCTAGATCGAGAAAAACTTGAAAATCTGGTGCATACCTTAAATGACCTCGACAAACTTTTAGAAGGTGGCTGCAATTGGTTGAAAGATTATCTGCAAACAAACGGTCATTTGTCGGTCTGCGATGAGTTTTAATCCAGATGCTAAGTCCTTCTTCGGTCTGGACCGGGATCGTGAGGGTCTTTGGTTTTGGAAGGGGGTTTAGATGGATCGGGATCGTGAGGGTCAGGATCTCGCTCTGTGGTTTGCAAACCAGTTACTCCTTGTACCAGAGTTATTTTCTTTTTTGCCGTTGGAGAGATGTTACCTGTAATTTTGATAACGCTGCCTTCTTGCTCGATTTCTTGGAGTCCATCAATATCGTCGAGAGCCAAGACAACCCTTTTAGCTAGCCCTTTTTCATCATACTCTCCTGTGGGACCGACATACTCTAAACCACCACATTTTTCCCTTTTCTGATTCACCTCGTCTGGGGTTAATAGCTCATTCAAAGCTGGCGGCTCCTCTCCAAAGGAGCTTCGGTAAAAGTTAGACTGCCCCATATCTGCTATTGCTCCTTAATACACTTCAACTAAAGACGATATCTCAAAAAAAAGAAACTGTCAAGAGCCATTCCGCTTTTTATCCGGTAAGTGTTTGAGTAAAATTACATACCGAACAGACATATCGGTCTGTTCTACGGGTAAGTCTTTTAGCCGGCAACGGGACGCAAAAATTACTCGTTTCCCCCACCAATTGATATAATAACGAACTATCCACCGACGACAAGAAAGGAGCATAAAATTATGGAGGCAAATGCGGTAGTCGAAGTAACGCCAGAAGGCAAACTCGACTTACCCCCGGAAATTCAACATCGCATTAAACCAGGCGATCGCTACCAGATTTCGATGACAGATAACTCGATTGTATTGGAGAAAATTCTACAACCGATGGATGTCGATGAATGCTTTCAACACATCGAAGAATTGGGACCGGATCCCGATCGCCCCAGTCTCGAAGAAATTAGCGATTTGGTGAAGGAAGTTAGGAGAGAGAGGCGGTCTAACTTACGGGACGGTTTCGGCGATCCCTGACTTTTCCTCAGCAATTGATATAATAGACAAAACTCATTCAAAACAAACGAGGTAGCCAACCATGAGTATAGAAGAAGCAGTATTGGAAAAGCTGCGAGTCTTATCCCCCGACAAACAACTGGAGGTTCTTAACTTTGTGGAGTCGCTCCACGAGGCAAAAATCGAGCCGCTAACAGAAAGCGAACGGCAAAAAGCCGATCGCATTATTGCCCGAGGGTTAAAACGGGCAATGGAAGCACCCCCACGTCCGGCATCGGAAATTTGGGCAGAATTTGAAGCGGTTCGAGCTAGGATAGCAGCTAAATGGGGTGACTTTTCATAGAAACATAACTGTCAATGTCAAGAATAGATAATAACTAATGCTTAAAGTAGTCTTAGATACATCCGTCTTTGTTTCTGCCATTCTCAGCAAGTCGGACAATGCTGCACCGCGCCGGATATTAAATTTTTGGTATGGCGGCGAGTTCGTTTTAATAATGACACCTCAATTACTCCAAGAATTAGTTGGGGTGCTTGTGCGACGTAAGATTCCCGATGAAGAAATCGAATATTTAGTGGCTGCTATTGGCTCGATAGCACTTCAAATTCCAGGTGTTTATGAGTCAACAAGACTCGATGACATCGATCCAGATGATAATAAGTTCTTAGCTGCTGCTTATGAAGCAAAGGCAGACTACCTAGTTTCCTTAGATAACGATTTGCTGTTCCTAAAAAACTTCCACGGCACCCAAATTAGAACGCCCGCTTTGTTTCTCGATCGCTTTGAATCTCAGTAAATGGGTACGCAAGCGATCGCTACATAATCAATCGGCTTTGACAACGAGGATTTGCTATGGATAATACCGTAAATTTTTATCGCGAATGCGTCAAACGCTTGCGTTATCTGGTTTCCTACTTTTGCCAGTTCGCTCAAAGGTGTAGTATTGGAAACAACAATCATTTTTTATACTCCTCCAACATCGCTATAGTTTCTGCAACTTCACCCTCCAACTCTTCTCGGGTTTGAGGAGCAAACACCGAGATACCATACTTATCCATTAAAGCGATCGCCTCCAGTCTAGAAATCCCTAAAATTCTCGCGGCCCTTCCGCTAGAAATAATACCGCGTTCTAGCAAAGTCATCACATAGACTTCCCTAGCTTTCAACTCAGCCTCTCGGCGAACATCTTTTGGGATGTTCGCAACATCGAGAGTAAACTCGACTGGGGTTTGTAACTTTTCCATAGTTTTCAGCAATAGATTTGAACTCTTTTTATTATATAAGAATTTTCGCGAGACATATGCTTATTAGATTAAGTTATTTTGTGCGTTATGTCAAGGGTTTAATGGTAAAGCGATCGCCTCCTACAGAATTAAGAAACCGGGTTTTTTAAAAAAACCCGGTTTCTGGGCGCGAGACTATTCCCAAAAAGCAATGACAGCAGAAAGATTTATTCTATGATATAATCAACACTCATCCAATTACCATCCGAAAACTATGAAATTAGACCTCAAGCGATTTTTCCAAGCTTGCAGCCCCGCCCCTCTCGACCTAACCAATACCGACCAAAAACGGTACTATATTAACTTTGCCGAAGTCCGGGGAGAAAACCTTATCAAACAACTCCAGCAAGAGATTTCCTATTCAGAAGACCAACCCTCTTGTCAGTTATTTACCGGTCATATCGGTTGCGGTAAATCCACAGAATTATCCCAACTAAAAGCTCGATTAGAAGAAGATAGTTTTCATGTAGTTTATTTTGAAGCAACAGAGGATTTAGACCTTGCCGATGTAGATATAACCGACATCTTATTAGCGATCGCCCGTCAAGTTAGCGCCAGTTTAGAAAAAAGTAAAATCCAGCTAAAACCCACCGGTTTTAAAGCATTTATCCAACAAACAGCAGACTTTTTACAAACTCCCATCGAGTTAACTGGAGAAGCCGAAATTGCAGGAGCTAAAATCACAGCAAGCAGCGAAAAAGGTGTAGAATTTTCTCTACCTCTAGGTCTAGCTAAAATTACCGCCAAGACAAAAGACAGCCAGCAAACCCGCTCCAAACTCAGGCAACATCTCGAACCCCAAACTAATAAAATATTAACCTTAATTAACGAAGAAATTATTAAAACAGCCCAACAACAATTAAAACAAAAAGGGCGCAAAGGACTGGTAGTAATCGTCGATAACTTAGACAGGATTCAATATCAAAAAACATCATCATCCAACAAACCTTTACCAGAATATCTATTTGTAGATAGGGGAGAACAGTTGCGCAAAATCAACTGTCATTTAGTCTATACCCTCCCCTTAGCCCTGAATTATTCAAACGAACGGGAAGCCTTGAAAAGTCGTTTGGGCGGCGGCAGCAGTCCGATTATTTTACCAATGGTCCCCGTGAAAACCCGAGAAGGCCAAGACGATTTAGACGGTCTGGAATTATTGCGATATCTAGTAGTAAAAAGGGCTTTTCCCGACGCTAAATTAGAAGAATGTCCCGAACTGGCAACGGAACTTTTTGACAGCATGGAAGCCTTAGACAAATTGTGTCGCGTGAGCGGGGGTCACGTTCGGAACTTAGTAGGGATGTTGCGTGCTTGTCTTAAAAAAGATACCCCGCCCATTTCAGCGAAAGTTTTAGACAAGGCAATAAAACAGGAAAGAGATGGTTTATTAAAAGCTATTGACGAAGAAGAGTGGGAGTTATTATTTAAAGTAGAAAAGGAGCAAGAAGTTAAAGGAGATATTGAATATCAAAAGCTCTTGAGGAGTTTATTCGTGTTTGAATACCAAGACGACGATGGCAGTTGGTATAGTCTCAATCCCCTGTTGTTAGAAAGTAAAAAGTATAAATCGCGTTAAGTACCGTAGGACAGGCCGAAATGCCTGTTCGGCGAACAGGCGAACCAACCTTCCCATTCTATTAAAACTCCGGCGCCCACACGTCAACAACAGGTAATTCCCATCCAGGCAGCAACTCCGGTACCTCTAAAACCTCTCCATCTCCCAGCACAACTTTCTCTGCATTGGGGCGATAAACTTCCATAGTGCGACTTCGCGGATCGACTAAAACCCCAACTTGACTTCCCGCGTCGAGAAAGTCCTGTATCTTCTGGCGCAGTTTCTTTAAACTGTCTCTTTTCGATTTCACTTCAAAAACCAGATCGGGAACCAACTCTGCATAATCTTCTGGGTAGTGGGTCACAAGTAGTGTTCTAACCTCAAAATCAAGTTCGTAGTAATCGCTTTAGCGATTGATATAGATAAATCGCTAAAGCGATTACTACGAACTGTCACTACATCTTTACCACTACCATCTTCTGTGGGGCGAGGCAATTTTTCAGCGAGAGTAAACGAAGCATCTGGCGATCGCACGTCTCCATGCAACCGAAAACCTCCACTAGAACCTATTACCCTCCCTAACTTGCGAGGACGTACCCAGTTCGACAACCGCCCGATAATCTCTGCGGTCACTTCGCTAGATTCCAACCCCGAAAGACTCCTCACAATAATTTCCCCGCTTACCAACTCCATCCTCAGATCGGGATAATCTGCAGTCAGTTTATCTAAATCTTTAACCGTCAAACCAACCATAGCGATCGTCTCCTTGTTGTCGATTAATTAACGGCAAACTCAGTCATTGTCCGTCTTTGGGAACGATAAAAACCCAAAACAATGTCTTCTTTGGGAACTCCTAATTCCAGCAATTCTTGAGTTACCCCTTCTTCGATCCCATCCCACTCAATCCAAATCTTAGCATCCCGAATCCGCAAATGCAGGGCAATATCGTGAACTCGACCGGTTCGATCCCATCCAATATCCAATAACAAATAGTTGTCATTCGTTACATCGCAGATTGACAAAGCTTCTATCTCGTCTTGACTTGCACTATATTGGGCGTGGTGCGCCACAATCTTTTGCACGATTTGTCGGTAACGATTTAATTTATCCATTCTACAATTTCCTCCAAGTCTGGATCGAAAACTAGCATATTAATCTGGTGGTCGGAAACAATATCTTCAATAGCTGGTCTTCGGAAAAAGCTCTGAAAAATGTCTTTATCTATGGCTAAATACAACTTTAAATCTGAATTAATTTTCTGAAGTAGAGTCCGATAAATTCCATATTGACCGACCGCTTTTTCTAATTCTGTAATCAGTGATGGTCCTCTAAAAACCTTAACTTCTATAACAATTTTACTTTCGCCGTTTTGCGCCGCAATTAGTTTTTCCGCAGCAAGGTCAGCATACAAGCGCAAACCTTTATATCTGATGATGAAGGGGTCGTCTGTAATAACCCAACCATCTTTAGTAAGGGCCTGTTTGACGACATCATGGTAAAGATCGTGTCTTGGCATATTTTGTAAATATAATTTTCGCGCCGCAAATTAATCCATTGAGAAAACAGACAGCATGGCCCCTAATTCCCAGTAGCTGCCGTCGCTGACATAATAGACAGTAGTGGTAGTTGTCGGAAGTTGAGGGAACAGGGAACGGAGGGATAGATTTTGAGTAAAAATAGACTTCATCTGATTTAACTTTTACTTTTGCAAGAACTTTAATAAGTATTAATGCGCCCCCAAGCGATCGCCAGCTTCTAAAATTGTTACCTCGTGGCCCAGTTGACTCAATTCATCAGCGGCGGTAAGCCCTGCAATACCACCGCCGATAATACCAACTTGTTTGCGGGAACCCCCCCGGTCTTTTTCCTTGAGGGGGCAGGGGTGCTGGTAGAGTTCTGCAAAGGAGAAAAAGCCATCGGGCTTCTGGGTATGGCGATAGGGATTAAACTTTGATGGGGACAAGTTCATAGGAACAATAATAGAGTAAGGGATAAAGGATTCGATCGCTTTTTTTCCAATGAATACCACAAATCGCTACCACAACAACTATGAAAGCCCCCGGTTGCGTTTCAAATCGTAACAATACTCAACAAACGAGCGCTACCAACACCAGGTAGAATATTAAAGATCGCTTAAAAGTCCATCAATTAAACCGGAGTTTTTAAAACTATGACTGATACTCAAGTCTGGGTTGCTTTAGTTATCGCCTTAATTCCTGGCATCTTGGCTTTCCGCCTCTCTGCCGAACTTTACAAATAAAAGCCGCCCCAATTAGGCAAGGCTAAAAAAAGTCCCGACATTAGTTCTGGTGGCTAGACGATCTCTGAGTTTTGCAGTAGATTGTCTGGTATCTTAACCAAAAGTAGTGTCGGGATTGCTTTTTGGGCAGCAGGATAGTGGAAATTATTAATCTCCTTTTGAGAAAATGTTAATCCAGAAAATGTTAATTACTTAAAAAACTATGCAAGCTATTCAACGAACCAAACAAGTTTCACCAGAATTAAAGGCAACTCCTAAAGCGGCGCGAGGCAAAAGGCAAAGATCCGCTGCAAACCCCCATAAAGGAATTGCTTTAGAAACAACTGCCAAATTATTAACTAATATTATCCTCTGCGTTTGTGCAGCTTCAGCAGGTATTAAACTCTGGCCTCATTATCAATCTACTCAAGAAAAGTTACAGGCGATCGATGCGGAATTAACCAACGCCAAAGAGCGGTTAGTTGAGAAAAAAGATGACTTTAGCCGTCATTTCGACCCCTCTCAAGTGACAACTATTATGCAAGAACAAAGCAATCTTATGGATCCCCAACAGGTTCCTGTTATTTGGGTGGAAAAAGATGTTGTTGGTGGCGCTGAAACAACGGATGCTTCTAACTATTGAAATTCCCATAGCCAAGAAACCCGGTTTTTTGGAAAAACCGGGTTTCTTAATCCAATATCTTCGCCAAAATCAAAAATACCATTTGTAGGTTGGGTGTAGCGGAGCGAAACCCAACAAAATCGTTGGGTTTTGCTTCCGTTGATGTTGGGTTGCGCTATCGCTCCACCCAACCTACAAGATGCTATTGAAATTCCCATAGCCAAGAAACCCGGTTTTTTGTAGAACAGGCAAGATGCCTGTTCTACGAAGCGTTGAGAAGCTCCACTGCCGCTTGATACTGTTTGTCAGCTTCCGTGGCCACTTGGGCGCGAGTAATGGGTTCTAACTCTACTACCTTGTCGGGCATTATGCCCAACTTATTAATATCCGTGTGGTTGGGGGTTTCGTATTTAGCAACAGTAACGGCCAACCCCGAACCGTCGGAAAGCTCGAATAAAGATTGAATCAAACCTTTACCAAAAGTTTTCTCCCCCACTAATAACGCGCGGTCGTTATCTTGCAGGGCTCCTGCCAGAATTTCGCTGGCGCTGGCGCTGCCTTTATTCACTAAGACAACTAAGGGGGCTTCAGTTAGGGCTGGCCCGTAGGCATCGAAGCTACCGAGAACGCTTTGGCGGTTGACGGTGAAGACGATGGTGCCGTAGTCCAACCAGAGGCGGGCAATTTCTATTCCCGCTTGGAGGAGTCCTCCTGGGTTGTTGCGCAGATCCAGAATGTAACCCCGGGCTCCCTCCCGTTCCAAGGAGTCGATGGCGTAGGCCACTTCTTCCGTGGCATTGCCGCTAAATTGAGCCAGACGAATATAACCGATGGGTATGCTGTCGGGACTTTCGTCTAAGAAGGCGTAAACCGGGTTAATGCTGATTACTTCTCGGACTAGCTCTATGTCTTGGGGGCGATCGCCATCCTCTTTCATAACGCTCAGGACTACAGAAGTACCAGGTTTGCCCCGCATTTTCGTTGCCGCATCCTCCAGACTGAGTTCGGTCGTGGAAAAGTCATCAATTTTGAGGACGCGATCGCCCGATGCTATCCCCGCCGCCTCTGCTGGAGACCCCTCCAGAGGACTTACTACTACTATTTCTTGAGTATCCGGATCTTGGACTATCTGTAAACCAACCCCCGTCAGTTCCCCAGAAGTATCCACCTGTAAGCTGCGGTAGCGATCGGGCCTCATCAGTCGCGTATAGGGATCTTCCAAACTTGCCAGCATTTCCTCAAGGGCTTCATAAGTCTCCTCTCGGTTTTCTGGGGACTTTTTCATTAAATCTTGGCGCACGAACCACCAATTTTGATGGTTAAAACTGTTGTCAACATAAGCGCGATTGACTATACCCCAGGCCTCGTTTAAGATTTTCTGTTCTTGAGTCATGGCCAATGCCGGGGATGCCCAAAAACCAAAGCAGAGGGCCGCTGGTAGCAAGAATAAAATTGCTTTTTTAACCGAGCTTTCAAGGAAACTTTTTTTCATACCACAAAAATTGTAATTTGTCAATCCTTTCTTGGGATTAATTTGAGATAGCAAGGCAGAGAGACCCAAGAAACTCAAATATATGTTAAGTTTTTTATACAGGAAGAGCTCTAACGACTCGACGCGAGTTCCGAGCAAGCATTTAATTGCCTCCAAATAAAAGCGTCCCATTAAAAACGGGACTATGCGGGCAACAGCCATTACCATTACTGGTAATGCCATACAGATTCAAGCTTTCTGAGCTTTGAAAGCGGTTAAATGTTGCACCAACTTCCTTCCCCCAAAAACAGAATAAGGTTTTATTCTAATATTAGATAGAGGCTCAAAATTTACCAAACCCTCAGCGAAGGGAAGGGCCAAAACAAAACAGCAATATTGATTCAGGAAATTTAGCCTCATCATGTTTACCAAGCAGGTCACCGACTCAAAAACCTATCAATGGTTTAACGAACGTCTCGACGTAGACGCAATCTCCGACGACATTACCAGCAAATACGTCCCCCCCCACGTTAACATCTTCTACTGTTTGGGCGGGATTACCCTAGTTTGCTTCCTCATCCAGTTTGCAACTGGATTTGCCATGACCTTCTATTACAAGCCCACCGTAACAGAAGCCCTGGCCTCAGTCCAATACATCATGACTGAAGTCAGCTTCGGTTGGCTGATCCGTTCCATCCATCGCTGGTCTGCCAGCATGATGGTACTGATGATGATTTTGCACACCTTCCGGGTTTATCTCACCGGCGGTTTCAAAAATCCTCGTGAACTGACCTGGGTTACGGGCGTAATCATGGCCGTGATTACCGTTTCCTTTGGCGTGACCGGGTATTCTTTGCCTTGGGACCAAATCGGTTATTGGGCTGTGAAAATCGTCTCCGGCGTACCCGAAGCTATCCCCGTCGTCGGTCCCTTAATTGTGGAACTAATGCGCGGTAGCGCCAGCGTCGGTCAATCTACCCTAACTCGTTTCTATAGCTTGCACACCTTTGTTCTGCCTTGGTTAATCGCAGTCTTCATGCTGCTGCACTTCTTGATGATTCGCAAGCAAGGCATCTCCGGTCCTTTGTAAGTCCGGTCCTGAGTTAACAGTAGAATAGAGCAAAGAGCTCGAAACGACCGTTGGCAGCAGTTAATAAAAAAAAGGAGAACAACCGATTATGTCCATTCAGAAAAAGCCGGATCTAGCAGATCCTAAATTAAGGGCCAAGCTAGCCCAAGGCATGGGCCACAACTATTACGGCGAACCTGCCTGGCCTAATGACTTGCTTTATACCTTCCCCATCGTAATTCTGGGGACGATCGCCCTCTGCGTCGGTTTGGGAGTATTGGACCCTGCCTTGATTGGCGAACCGGCAGATCCTTTCGCAACTCCTCTGGAAATTCTCCCAGAATGGTACTTCTGGCCGGTTTTCCAAGTCTTGCGCGTAGTACCTAATAAATTATTAGGAATTGCCATCATGGCTGGTATTCCTCTGGGCTTGATTTTGGTTCCTTTCATCGAAAGCGTCAATAAGTTCCAAAATCCTTTCCGCCGCCCTGTAGCTACTGCAGTTTTCCTTTTTGGAACTTTAGTAACTCTCTGGTTGGGTATCGGCGCTACTTTCCCCATCGACGAATCTTTGACTCTGGGTCTGTTCTAAGACTTTCGAGTTGTTAATCGACGATAACGCCCTTTGTGGGTTTTTTCAGGAGTGCGAGATGTACTATGGGAAAACGACAAAGGGCGTTCTTTATTTTTATTTCTTTGAATATGTCATCCACTAATAACAATCTGGATAACAATAGAGTCAACCTCCTGGCGTTCCTAGAAATTTTCTCTAAAGAAGGTGGAATTCAATCTTATGTCAAGGATATTTTTCGGGGTTATCAATCTTTGGCAAGTTCGAAGCAAGTTCCACCTGCAGAAATATTGCTCTTGAGAGACGGTCCCGAGTCGATTAATCCTTTTGAGTCCCGAAGCCTCAAGTTTTCTTATCTCAAAACGGAACCGGTTTGGTTGGGGCGTTTGAGAATGGCGGCAACTTTATTTTGGTTTTTGCTGTGGCGGCGGCCCCAACAAGTATTTTGCGGTCATATTAATTTGGCACCGCTGGTACGAACTTTCTGCCTTCCTCTGGGGATTCCTTATGCGGTCTTGACTTATGGTAAGGAGGTCTGGGCACCTTTACCTGCTAAGGCACAAACAGCCCTGG
The DNA here is from genome assembly GCA_034189005.1 of Cyanobacteriota bacterium. Classification (GTDB taxonomy): domain Bacteria; phylum Cyanobacteriota; class Cyanobacteriia; order Cyanobacteriales; family Microcoleaceae; genus CALKCV01. Next base: position 69,025 of record JAXHVR010000019.1, read on the forward strand.
CAGAGGCGGCGAGTATTTGGACGATTAGCCGTTACAGTCGCGATCGCTGCTGCGAAAATAACAACCTCGACCCGGATAAGTTCCAACTTTTGCCCTGCATGGTGGATGGCGACCGGTTTACCCCCGGCCCCAAACGGGAGAGTTTAATTGAAAAATACAACCTCCACGGGGCAAAAGTTTTAATGACCGTGGCGAGATTGTGGTCTGGAGACATTTATAAGGGTGTGGATGTGACGATTCGCGCCCTGCCCGCAATAGCAGAAAAGTTTCCCGAAGTCAAGTATTTGGTCGTCGGACGGGGAGACGATCGCCCCAGATTAGAAAAACTGGCCTTAGATTTGGGAATGGGAGACCGGGTAGTATTTGCCGGTTTCGTGCCGACGGAAGATTTAGTCGAACATTATCGGTTGGCCGATGGTTATGTCATGCCGTCTCAAGAAGGATTTGGTATCGTGTATTTAGAGGCGATGGCCTGTGGAGTGCCGGTTTTGGCTGGAGATGCGGATGGTTCCGCCGACCCCTTACAAGATGGTAAGTTGGGATGGCGCGTCCCCCATCGAGACCCAGAAGCGGTGGCGGCTGCTTGTCTGGAACTTCTCGCGGGGGAGGATCGGCGCTGCGACGGTGAGTGGTTGCGCGAAGAAACTATTCGGGTTTTTGGTTCCGCTGCTTTTGCCCAGAGGCTGAAGCCACTTTTAAGTCGTTCGTAGTAAGGGTTCGTTCGTAGTAATCGCTAAAGCGATTTAAAAAATAAAGTTATTGAAACCACTCTTTAAGTACCTGTGCAAAATTAATTACATATCCGAACAGGCAAATTATTTAAGAGTGCCTGTTCTACGGGGAAATCAGGAATAATTTTATGTAAATATTTTTGCCTACCTACTTATGTTTGCTGTTCGTAGCGATCGCTTTAGGGATAAAAAATGAAGTTATTTAAAGCACTCTTCCTGCTTGCTAAAAAAGGTTCCACTAACAATTATAAATAGAGGTAAAAAACAGTGAATCAAAATAATGAAATTTTTAAATTAAATTTAGGGGCGATTAAAAACTGGTTAATTTTGTTAGGAATTGTCTGGTTGCTGGGTTCGGTAGGTTTGGGATGGGTAGTTAATTCCGTGTTGATTTTAATCGCATTTTTGCTAGTGACTCCAGCGATCGCCTTTGTGTTTCTGCGGTGGTG
>JAXHVR010000019.1:70304-74480 GCA_034189005.1 Cyanobacteriota bacterium
TGTTAGGAATTGTCTGGTTGCTGGGTTCGGTAGGTTTGGGATGGGTAGTTAATTCCGTGTTGATTTTAATCGCATTTTTGCTAGTGACTCCAGCGATCGCCTTTGTGTTTCTGCGGTGGTGGTTGAGTCGCAATTTAATAGAAGATAAATGCCCCGTTTGCGGCTATGAATTTGCCGCTTTAAATAAAACCCAGTGTCAATGCGCTAATTGCGGCGAACCCCTACAGGTGGAAGGGGGTAAGTTTATGCGTTTAACTCCTCCGGGCACTGTTGATGTTACCGCAGTTGAAGTAAGTTACTCCCAGTTGGAAGAAGAAAAAAAGAATTAATTTAAGGAATTATGAGCGCAACTCAATTAAGACAACCCCTAGTATCCTATACTATTGAATGGGAAAAATTGCCAGATGACTTTAAATTACCAGACGATCCAGTGGAAAATATTAATCATCCTTTATTAGCGTCAGCATTGCGAGAAATTTTAGAAATTGCAGGTTTAATTGGACCGACAGCCTTAATAGTTTCTAACTTTGCCATCTGTGCCACGGTTAATAAAAAAACCGTAGTAAAAGCACCGGATTGGTGTTACGTTCCCAATGTTTTACCAGTTCCATCGCCTTTTATGAGACGGAGTTACACGCCTAATTTAGAGGGAGATATTCCGGCGGTGGTGATGGAATTTATCTCGGATACCGAACAAGGAGAATATTCGGTTAAACCTACTTATCCTTATGGGAAATGGTTTTTTTACGAACGGATTGTGCGAGTACCGATTTATGTCATTTTTGAGCAGGCCGAGGGAAGGTTAGAAGTACACGATTTAGCAGACGGACGCTATGAATTGAGACAACCGGATGCTAACGGACGTTATTTTATTGCGTCCTTGGGTTTATATTTGGGGGTTTGGCAAGGTACAAAGGCATCAGTAACCGGTTATTGGTTGCGGTGGTGGGATGAGTCTAATAATATGTTGCCATGGACAGTAGAAGGAGTTCAACAAAGTAGAGAAGAGGGACGACTTGAGGGAATAGAAGAGGGAATAAAAGAGGGGAAAATTGATTTAATTATGCGGTTATTGACTCGCCAAATAGGAGAAATATCTGATGAAGCGATGGGGGCGATCGCTAATTTATCTGTTACGGATTTAGATGAGTTAAGCGAGGCTTTATTCGATTTTAATTCTAGCTGCGATCTTGCAAGTTGGTTAGAAAAGTAAAAGTAAGGTCTTTTGTAAGACTTGGAACGGCGATCGCGACACTCCAGGGCAAACTCAACGGAGGGTAAATCTACTCGCCAAGTTTGTAGTAATCGCTTTAGCGATTCATATCGATAAATTGCCCAACCAATCGTCAAATTTGTAGTAATCGCTTTAGCGATTCATATCGATAAATCGCTAAAGCGATTACTACAAACTGTCACTTCATCTTTTCCTTAAAATTATAGCCCCAGTTGTCCGTCCCCTGGTAGGTTAGAGAAAATTAGCTACTTCGACGCTACGCTTGAGAGCTAATTTATTAAGTAATTAATAATTAATAATTAATAATTAATAATTGTCGGACGTTTCGTTAGGGTGGCGATAAAGCGTTAATAATTGCGTCGTCCGCAGGGGAATTTTTGAACGAACATTCCGTCGGTCGCGACTACTTATATAGCAAGCCGTAGATCGTTCGTGATATTTTAGAAACCCGGTTTCGCAGAAGTTACCGGGTTTCTTGCCCCCAAATTTTTCATAATCCCTGCACGGATTGCTATAGTTGGGAAACCTGCTTTCATAAATCCTATTTCTCAACTACAAAAAGAAGCAAGACAGACTTTAGCCCACCTTGCCCCTTCCTTTCTACTAAATTTCCCCTGGCGAGAGCATCAAAGGACGGAAACCGTGTTTTACCGATATCCTTCCTATTTCCTCCATTTTTTCCACAGTAATCTGATTGCGGCCCCAGGAAAAATTGGTATATATTTTCTCAAACTCCAACAGCATCGACTCGGCGAAACAAGCGAATAACTGACGGCCTGGTACGTCCATATTGACTATTTTCATAATCTTCCAGTCAATATCTAAAGAATGTTCGACTATGCCGCCCTTGAGAACGTATATTTCTGGGTGCCGAACTTTGGTTTCCATATTTTTCGGATAACCGCCGTCGATTAACAAGCAAGGTTTTTTCAAAACTTCCCCATTAATTTGCACCCCCTTCGGCATACTCGCCACCCAAACCACGATATCTGCCTGGGGCAAAGCGGTTTCTAAATCCAAGATTTGACCGCGCCCCAATTCGCTTTGTAAAGCATTAAGCCGATCGCGATCGCGAGCTATCAGCAATAGATCTTTTACGCTTGTTTTCGCACTCAACCACCGGCAAATTGCGCTGCCAATATCCCCCGTGGCGCCGCAAACTGCAACCGTTGCTTTTGATAGTTCTATTCCTAACTTTTCTGCTGCTTGTTCTACCTGACGGCAAATCACATAAGCCGTGTGGGTATTGCCTGTAGTAAAGCGTTTAAACTCCAGAGTAACATTGCGGATTTGTTTCAACTTTTCCAAGTTGAAATTTTCAAAAATAATCGAAGAAAAACCACCCAAAGCGGTAATATCAATCCCGTTTTTTTGGGCGTGGGCCATTGCATTTATTACCTTTCTCGTAGCAGCTTTTATGCGGCGATTAGCTAACATTTCTGGTAGGAAGCAAGACTCTACATACTTGCCCTGTATTTTTTGACCCGTGATGCTAGTTACTTCAATTGTATCGACAATTTGCGGAGGAGCGCTGCACCAAAAATCCAGCCCGCGATCCGCGTATTCTGGATAACCGAGCTCCTTTGCCACTGATTGGGCGTGTTCCAAGCTTGTAAGATGACCGATTAGACCAAACATTAATTGTCAGTTATTTTTATAAATTGGGAATTGAGAATTGGGTTGGGGGGTAACGGGTAATGGGTAATGGGTAATGGCATTCCCAATTAAATTATTACCTATTACCTATTACCTATTAGACAATTAATTATGCAGCAGCCAAACCCTGGGCTGACATCCGCATAATTTCCATATTTTTAAAGCCGATATTGCCTAAAGCTTCGCCGTAGGCAATCATAAAATCTTCTACCAAAGCTTCTTTTTCCATGCCTAAGATACCAGCATCTTTTTCTACTTGGTTGAGCATTTTCCAAACCAAGGGTAGATTTTTGCGGTTGGCTTCCTGGAGTTCTTTTTTGGAGTCTTCAAAGTTTTCTCCTAGCCACCTTTCGCCAAAGTTGAGATGCATATATTCGTCTTTAACTACCCCTTCGGTGATTTTGCGGGCAAAGGGATCTGCCACTGGGATATAAATGTTGTAGGCGGCGATCGCAAAGCACTCAATAATCAAAGACTGGATCAGCAAACAGGTAACAACGTTGCCAGTAGCAGCGGCATCCTGGAAATTCTCGTGGAGTTGGGCAAAAAAGTCTTTAGCAAATTCCATATCTGGCGTTACTGCCAGATTCCGGCCACAGGCTTGAAATCCCTTTTTGTGGCGGTTTTCCATTTTGGACAAGCTAATTAACTCGTCCTTGCTGTCTGGCAACATTTCGGCCAGTTGAATGTAATTAGCATGGGCCTCTTCTTCGCCTTCAATGACGATGGCGTTAATCCGGCTGTAGGCATCTTTGTAGTTTTCGCTCTGAAAATCAATAGCTAAATCAATAGCTGAATCAATAGCTGCAACGGCTTCCATTTGTGGCATAAGTCTGTTATCTCCTCATCGTAAATGAGCTTATAGTAGTTGGTCTTGGAGCTTTCTGGCCCAAGCAAAACTTAGTTAAATTTAACTTAGCTTATAGTTTACTTTACCTACTTTACTGGATAATTTGCTAGCTTGGCCGTAATTTCTCTGCTTATTTTGGCTTTCTCTCCCCACGGCCTTCTTTATGATAAGCGGCAATTAGAGTTAGAAGCAGAATATAACAGGATAATTTATGCTCCAACCAGTTTTTGACCCCTCCAAACTATTAGAGAAGAGCGGCCATGGGTTACTCCCGAGTTGGAGCATTTGGCAAATTATCGAGGAGCGTGGCTGCGGGGCCAGTTGCTCGGATTTTAGCGGCCATAGCCCTTAAAACTTGTCAAGTTATAACTTCGGCCCTGGAGACTTTAGCACGATACGAGGCGATTAACGTAAGCAGTCGTACAAAATCATTTTT
>JAXHVR010000019.1:74580-76339 GCA_034189005.1 Cyanobacteriota bacterium
AAAATTTACTGGCTGTCGGAACCTTTATTAACGCTTCATCACCAGTAAGACGACGAAGGTCCGACAATTATTAATTATTAATTATTAATTATTAATTACTCAGCGATCGCCTCACTGCAGAACTAATCAGGTCCACCGCAAAAGTCAAAGCAATAAACACCGCTAAAGTAGCGATCGCTCCGGAATAATCAAAACTACTCAACTGTTCTGCCAGCAAGCGCCCCAAACCCCCCGCGCCTACCAAACCAACAATAACAGTAGAACGAATGCAAACTTCCCAACGATAAAGAAGATAAGCAACAAACCGAGGCAAAGTCCGAGGTAAAACTCCGTAAAGAAAAGTTTGTGGGGCCGTGGCGCCGGCATTAGCGATCGCCCTGACCGGTTTATCGTCTAAATTTTCGATCCCCTCCGCCATCAACCTGCCCAAAATCCCGAAATTATGCAAACCAAGAGCGATCGCCCCGGGCAAAATTCCGGGAAACAGCCCGAATAACAGCAGCAAGGCCCAAATTGGTTCGGGAATTGCCCGCGCCACCAGCAGCAAAAACCGACAAACAAACAAAACAACTAACCCCCACCAACCGCTAACCGCGCTGGCGGCATTAACAAAAATTCCTCCAGGCAGCAGGAAATTATTCGCGGCGGGAAAGGAAAGCAACAGACCCCCAATTCCTGCAAAAGTTATTGCCAAAACCGACATCGCCAGAGTTTGACTCGCCAAAGCGAACATCTGGGAAAACTCGCTAAAATCCGGCGGCCAGCTATCTTCTATAATTTGTGTTAGCAGTCGCCAAGTTCGCGGCGAATAGAACTTGCTAAAATCCGCTCGAACGTACCAGAAGCAAAAAACTACTAACGCAAGTGCCATCAAAACCAAGACCTTCCCCCATTGACTCCCAAACTGGGAAAAGCGCCCTGGGGCTGATAAAGACTTATCTTTGAGCGAATTCAAATCTAAGCGAGTGGGGGCGTTGAAACTGCGGCGCAAAAAACCGCTTAAAAAATCCGTCGTGCCGGTTAGCAAAATGGTAGCTACCAACAGAGTCCAGACCTGTTCGTAGCGCAAGGACTGGAGGCTGAGGCGAATTTGATAGCCCAAACCCCCCGCGCCGATGACTCCTAAGACGGTGGCGGAGCGAAGAGAACACTCAAATCTATAGAAACTGTAGGAGAGTAGATTGAGAAATGCTTGGGGGATTAAGCTGTAGGCGAAGGCGTTGATGGGAGAAACGCCGCTGTGGAGGAGGCTGTTGAGGGGTTGGCGCCGAGTTTCGTCTAAGATTTCCGAGAAGACTTTGGCGGTAATGGCACCGAAAGGGATGGCGATCGCTAAAATCCCTACCAGAGGATCCAGTCCGAAGATATTAACGAAAAATAACCCCCAAATCAACTCGTGTATGGCTCTCGGAACTGCCAAACATCCTCTGACAAACAACCAGGGCGTTGTGGGGGTGCGGTTTTCGCTTTGGTTGCTCCCGAGGGACCGCCACCAAACTTCCGAAGAGAGCAAACCGCCGATAAAACCTAGAGTCACGCTCAAAAAACTACCGCAAACGGCGTAAGCGAGGGTTTGAATGCAGGCATCGAGGGCGAGTTGGAGAAATTCTGGGTCGAGTTGGGGGCGGGTTGCTGCTATCAGAAAGCTGCTAACTAGGTTCCACCCGCCCTGGTTGATTAAATCTCGCTGGAGAAAACCTGCTTGCTGTAAGGACCAGAGGAAAGCAACGATAAATATTAAGCCCCAAAGGTTGCGCCA
>JAXHVR010000190.1:0-4802 GCA_034189005.1 Cyanobacteriota bacterium
GGCAAAGCTTCATCGGTATCGGGCAAAACATCCCCATCGCTTCCCAACTGGCGGCGTTTTTCTTCTAAAGCATCGATCGCGTTAGCAATAATATTCATAAAAACTTGATTCATCTGACCGGCATAACACTCGATCGCTGGCAATTCTCCGTAGTCCTTCACTAACTGAAGGTCGGCCAGTCCCGGTTTAGCCTTGAGGCGGTTTTGTAAAATTAGTAAAGTGCTGTCGATGCCTTCGTGGATATCTACCGCCTTAACCTCAGCCTCATCCAAACGGGAGAAATTGCGCAAAGAAACAACAATTTGACGAATGCGATCGGCACCAACCCTAATAGACCTCAAAACTTTAGGGAAATCTTCCAGCAAAAAATCTAATTCCATAGCTTCTATTTCCTCTTGAATATCTAGAAGCGGATCGGGGTAATGCTGCTGGTAGAGGTCGATTAAGCCCAAGATATTTTGGGCATACTCGCTAGCGTAGCTGACATTACCATAAATAAAATTAACCGGGTTATTAATTTCGTGAGCGATACCCGCCACCATTTGACCCAGAGAAGACATTTTTTCAGTTTGAATCAATTGAGTTTGAGCTAGTTGCAGTCGTTTGAAAGCATCGGCCAATTCTTTAGCTTGTGCCTTAGCTTGAGAGGCAACCTCGCGGCTTTGGTTGTAGAGTTGGGCTTGGTCTATAGCAATAGCCAAGCGATCGCTCACCGCCCGAAGCAATTCCACCTCAGTCTCCAGCCAATTGCGGACGCAAGCGTGATGCGCGCAGACCAAAACGCCGATTTGACCGGACTGAGTTTGAATCGGCAGAGACAAAAACGACTTCATGCCGAGACTGAGGAGAAAATCTCCCATCTGGGTGTCAGACATCGAACTAACATCGTCCACCCGGACAATTTCCAACTCCAAGCACTTTTTCAACCAAGAACCGAATTGAGAGAGGGGATATTCTCCGATAAAACTAGCCAAAGTTTCCTCTTTAGCTTCGTTAACCACCTCCCAACTATCTTCAGAAAGAATAGAAATGGAAAAATCTGCTTCCTTTTTATCGGCAGCAAAATGATACCAGACAAAAAAACAACGCTCGATTTGCAGCAAAGCGCGGACCTGGCAAACCGCAGTTTCTAGAATAGTATCCAAGTCGAGAGAATTGCGAATTTGATTGGCCAAACTGTTGAGTAATTCTTCATGTCGGGCAATTTCTCGATATTTAGCCTCCGATCGCTGAAGTGCCAGGACCGTTTGTTTGCGTTCCATGACATCCACCGCCAAACCAATTAAAGCGATCGCCTCTCCATTATTACCTCTAACCTTAGCCGTAATGGTTTCTAATTCGTGGGACTGACCGTCAACAAAAGTAAAAGCCACTTCGGAGTTATAGGGAGTATTTCGCGCCAAAGCAGCAGCATCGGCAGATATCAGGGCTGCCGACTCCGCCTCGCCCAAAACCTCCGAATAATGAGAAGCCGCCAAAAAGCGAGATTCGGGAACCCCCACATCGAAGCAGAAAGTCTTGTTAACAAACTGCATCTTACCGTTAGTATCCGCCATCCAAATCCAAATGGGAGCGTTATTGAGGATAGCTTTTAGAGCTTTTTCTTGCTTGGCCAATTGTTTTTCTGCCCGCTTGCGATCGCTGATATCCGTAATAGTGCCGACGTAACCGATAACTTCTCCAGTTTCCGTCCTTTCCGCCACTGCTTGAGCAAACACCCAGAGAACTTCACCGTTATCGACCCTTTGGATCCGATACTCGATCTTAAATGGCTGCTGACTTCCCGCGAATGCCCGCCATTCTCGGTAAGTCCGCTCTCTATCTGCCGGGTAGAGCGATCGCGTCCAACCATCTCCCTTCGCCTCCTCCGCCGGAATGCCCGTCATCCGAGCCCAGCGATCGTTAATGTACGAGCAGTTTCCAGCCCGATCCGTGCGAAAGATTCCCACTGGGGAGGCTTCCGTTAAACTTTGGTAGCGATGTTCGCTTTCTCGCAGGGCAGTTTCTGCATCCAGGCGATCGCTAATATCGTTCAAAATGACCGTAAATATTTTTTCCTCTCCCAGAGTCAGTTTAGAAATAGAAGCTTCTGCCGGAAATTCCGCTCCATCCTTACGCAAACCCCATAAGCCACGCCGTTCGTTCATCTTTCTAGATACATCCGAGGCACCCTCAGCAAATTCTCCAATGCGCTCTCTATGTTGTGCCGCAAAACGCTCCGGCAAAAGCAAATCTAAAGATTGTCCTAAAGCCTCTTTTGGTTCGTAGCCAAATATTCTTTCCGCCCCTCGATTGAACAGAATAATTTTTTGGTTTTCGTCTGTAGAAATAATAGCATCGTTAGCAATTTCTAGTATGCCGGAAAAACGTTTTTTAGAGGCATTTAACTCGGCTTCTATTTTCTTGCGTTCTTTAATTTCTGCCGCTAGTTGTACCCGACTTGGAAGCGCTAAAGCTTTAGGAATCAAAGGCACTATAATTACTGCCGTCAATACAGAAAATATGGCAGTAATAGCTTTAATAAATCCCGACAGCCAGTAATCGGGATGCCATAGAGTCCAGACCGCCATAAAATGGGTTAGAGCGCAGGCAATAAGAAAGGCTGCAAATAAGAGGAATACTTCGGGATAAGGCAAATCCTTTCGCCTGCGTAAAAAATAGATAATACCGATAGAAATCGAAAAATAAGCTAGGGCAATTAACAAATCGGAAGATATATGAAACCAGATTAGCTCGGGCTTCCAAAGGTAGCAATGACCGTGAGGAATGAATTGTCCTGCCAAGAGACCCCTTAATAAAAAATTCATAATTCCAGATGCCTATTATTGCTTGGATTATAGCACGGCCTTTGCTTTTTTCCAGTTTGTCTCTATAATAGGAAGCCGTTGGATTTATCCAAATACCATTAAGAGGTTTAGATATGTCTGTTGAATGCAACAGCGAACTAGAAACAGCGGTGGAACGTCGGCGTAACTTCGCCATAATTTCCCACCCGGATGCGGGTAAGACTACTTTAACAGAAAAACTCCTGCTGTACGGAGGAGCCATTCACCAAGCAGGTGCAGTGAAAGCCCGCCGGGCCGAGCGTCATGCCACCTCCGACTGGATGGCAATGGAGCAACAACGGGGAATTTCTATTACTTCGACAGTTTTGCAATTTGAGTACGAAAAATATCAAATTAATCTGTTAGACACTCCCGGTCACCAAGACTTTAGCGAAGATACTTATCGGACTTTGGCGGCGGCGGATAATGCCGTAATGTTGGAGGATGGCGCTAAAGGTTTAGAACCGCAAACTCGCAAGTTATTTGAAGTTTGTAAAATGCGAAGTTTGCCGATTTTTACCTTCATTAATAAATTAGACAGGCCGGGGCGAGAACCTTTGGAATTGCTAGACGAAATCGAGCAAGAATTGCAGTTAAAAACTTATGCCGTTAACTGGCCTATTGGTATGGGCGATCGCTTTAAAGGCGTGTTTGACAGGCGCAAGCAACAGTTCCATTTATTCGAGCGTAGCAGCCACGGTACTAAGGAAGCAGCAAACACGATAATCGACCTCGGCGATCCTCGTATTGAAGAGCTTTTAGAAGAAGACCTTTACTATCAATTGAAGGAAGATTTGGAACTGCTAGAAGAATTAGGTTCGGAACTAGATTTAGAAGAGATTCATACAGGGAAAATGACGCCTGTATTCTTCGGTAGTGCCATGACTAATTTTGGCGTTCAACTATTCTTAGATGCCTTCTTAGAATACGGATTAAAACCTGGCGCTTATCAGAGTACGATCGGGGAAATTCCTCCTAGTTATCCAGATTTTACCGGCTTTGTTTTCAAATTACAAGCTAATATGGATCCCAGGCATAGAGACAGGGTAGCATTTATCCGCGTTTGCACCGGGAAATTTGAAAAAGACATGACGGTAAATCACGCCCGCACCGGTAAAATAGTGCGCTTATCTCGCCCGCAAAAGTTGTTTGCTCAAGACCGAGCATCGATTGAAAATGCTTATCCTGGGGATGTAATTGGTCTGAACAATCCGGGAGCATTTGCTATTGGCGATACTATCTACAATGGTAAGAAATTAGAGTACGAAGGTATCCCCTGTTTTTCTCCAGAAATATTTGCTTATTTGCGCAATCCAAATCCTTCTAAATTCAAGCAATTTCGTAAAGGAGTTGACGAATTGCGCGAAGAAGGGGCGGTGCAAATTATGTATTCGGCAGACGAGTCGAAACGAGACCCCATTTTGGCGGCAGTGGGTCAATTGCAATTGGATGTGGTGCAGTTCCGCATGCAGAACGAATACGGAGTGGAAACTCGGGTAGAAATGTTACCTTTTAGCGTGGCGAGATGGGTTGCAGGAGGTTGGGAAGCTTTGGAAAAAGTCGGACGTTTGTTTAATACCGTGACGGTAAAAGATAGTTGGGGACGGCCGGTTTTGTTGTTTAAAAATCAGTGGAACTGTCAGCAAGTAGAAGGCGATCGCCCGGAGTTAAAATTAAATGCCACAGCCCCAGTAGTAGCGGGTAAAGAACCTGAGTCTTTGTAATGTTGTTAGTTGTTTGTAGTAATCGCTTTAGCGATTTATCAATATGAATCGCTAAAGCGATCGCTACAAACAGTCACATTCGATCGCTCCCCCGTTGTAGCCTCTTAACCTTCCCCCGGCACTTTTCCCAAAGAAAATCGTCAACAGACGCGGCAACAAGTTATGGCCAATAAAAAAAACCTCCCGAACAGGCTAAATGGAGGCTGTAAATCCTAATTGGACTCCAAACCACGGGGAGGGCATCACCGATCGA
>JAXHVR010000190.1:4902-7522 GCA_034189005.1 Cyanobacteriota bacterium
TGTTAATTGAGATTAGGAGGGCGCAAAAACCGTGACTCACGAATTTTTAATTTCAGTAACTCCAGTGGGGGAGCAAAAATATCTAGTGCGCACCGAACGAGTCGCACCAGGAGTACCCCTAGCAGAAGAACAGGTAAGCTGGCCTGTAGAAGATTGGCTCAGACAAGCTCGCCAAAACTTAAACGACCCGGTGTTGGACTTGTTGCAAGGAAGGGCAACTCCAGAACCTAATACCATAAATGAAAAAGAACGGGAAACTAAGAATCTGGTGACATTAGGCCAAGAGCTTTATCGCGGCCTATTAGACGGCGCTCTCCGAGATAGCTGGAATTGCGCTCAAAGCGTGGCTCATAATCGTTCGGAAGTGCTGCATTTACGTTTGGGACTAAAAGGACTAAAAGATAGACGTTTGCCGCAGTTGCCCTGGGAAATCATGCACCGTGGCGATCGCCCTTTAGCAACCGGCACCGATGTAGTCTTCTCTCGCTATGAACCCAGTACCAGTTTGCTAGGTTCCATCCGGAAAGTTCCAGCTAACGAACCGCTAAAAATTTTAATGGCGATCGCCGCACCGAGCGATCGAGAAAGTCTGGAACTAGAACGAGAATATGAAGAACTCAAAGAAGAACTTAGGGACCTAAATACCGGAGATACGACGATCCAGCAGGCGTTATTGGGTGCCGGCAGCAAGAAACGACAAATTCAACTAGACATTATCCGGCAACCCGGTCGAGAAGAACTCACCCAAGCTCTCGAACGCGGTCAATATCAAGTTTTCCACTACGCAGGTCATAGCAACTGGGGAACTGCCGGCGGGGAAATAGACCTCGTAAGCAGGGAAACTGGTTTAACGGAAAGCTTGAGCGGCGACGATATCGCAGGGTTATTGGTCAACAACGGCATTCAAGTCGCCGTGTTTAACTCCTGCCGGGGTGCGTACAGCGAACTGGGAGACCGGGCGAACGGAGAAACGCCGCCAAATCTAGCCGAAGCAATAGTCAATCGAGGCGTTCCAGGAGTCCTTGCCATGGCAGAACGGATTCCCGACGGAGTGTCGATCGCCCTAACGCGACTTTTTTATCGCAACCTCGTCAAAGGTTCCGCTTCCGTGGTAGAGAGCTTGAGCAGGGCGCGACAAGGACTTGTTTCGGCCTACGGTTCCGAGCAATTATACTGGGCTTTACCGGTTCTTTACGTTCATTCAAAGTTTGACGGCTATTTGCTCGGGGAAAAGAATGACGTCCCAAACAGCGAGGATGCTAAGAAAAGAAGTGCTGAATCTGTTCGAGAGTGGAAGCGCCATCAGAAAATGGCTTTATATTCTAAATTAGGAATGCTGCCAGAAGCCGATAGCGACGAAGGGTCGGAGGGAGAAGATATTGAATCGATGCCCGAACTGCTCGGAGGCGATCGGGGAATAATGGCTTTATCTTCTCAATTAGAAATGCTCCCAGAAGCAGATAGCGGGGAAGGAGCGGACTTCGATCGCCCTATAAATGACGACCTGGAAGAAGAATTAGAACTGCCTGTATATAAATTAGGAGCGGAAAATGACGATCGCTTGGCGGAAGATTCTGCTCTGGTTGCGGAACTCTTCGGACAAGTGACTAATTCTCTACCTCCACAAGGACCGCCTGCGGGGGGAGCGATCGCCTTGAATTCATCCCAAAAAGGAAGTTTAGCAATTACTGGGAGTAGGGAAAATACAACTAAGCCACCAAAAACCCATACCAGAAAGAAAAATTTTGCAGCAAAAATAGGTAAGTCCCGATGGCGCAATCCTTTAGCTGTTGGTTTCTCTTTAGTTGCAGCAGCAGCGGTTGGCACTTGGTTTTCTTTATTGCGAGGCCCGCAACCGGGAGATTTATTGCCCTCCCTTCCCCCCAAAGCAATAGTCGCAGAAACTCACAACCTCGAACCAACAGAAGGGTCGGTGGACCTCGACACCACTCCTACCGGGGAGGTAACGGCGATCGCGATCGAGCTATTCAATCAAAACAACCTTTCTGCTGCGAAATTAGCCGTAGAATCTCTCCTAGATCGCGGCGCCCTACCAGAAGCAAAAGCTGCTCTTGCAGTGGTTCCTCCAGAATTGAGCGATGAGTCGGCCATTCTCTTTCTTCAAGGTCGCTTGGCTTGGGAGTTCGTCGGGCGAGGCAATGACAACTATAGCATAGACGATGCCCGTCGCTATTGGCAAAGTGCTGTCAAACAAAATCCCGTTAATATTGAATATCTTAATGCTTTAGGCTTTGCCCTCTATGCAGAAGGCAGATTTATTCAAGCTTATCAAGTTTGGGAGCAGGTCACAGATATGTTAAATGCCTCTGGCAAGGTACATTTTTTACCAACTTCTTCTACTACTACTTCTTCAGCGCAGCCATCTTTTGAAGAGTTAGAGTCTCTCAATGCATCGGCAGGCATCGGATTAGTATTAATGAAATCCGCAGAAGAGTTACCGCCAGAAGAGCGATCGATTAGATTGAGTAAAGCGATTAAATTTCGCCAAAAAGTAATAAGCGATGCTCCGGTGAATTTTCAAGCTTTAGAGCTTTCTCACCACTGGATGTGGTCGGAGAATGCGATTAGAGATTGGCAGTTATTGTTGAGAATGTAGGCT
>JAXHVR010000191.1:0-7485 GCA_034189005.1 Cyanobacteriota bacterium
CCCTAAATCCCCCTTAAAAAGGGGGACTTTGAATTGTTCCGGCTCCCCCCTTTTCAAGGGGGGCTGGGGGGGATCGAAGATGTACTTCACCGATTCAATAATTGCTATACCCATTACCAAAAAGCGTTAAATTTTTGGTTTTTTTCAAAATTGAGATGCTCCCAATATGTCCGTTCTACGATAGACTAAAATATGCCAGTTTTTCAAAACTAAAAAAAACTGCTTAAAATGCCTAAAATTTTAGGTAAATTACTGAGATAATATTCATCTAAATCTATAATTACAGTTTGAGACTCTAACTCCATAAATTGCCAATTAGTGCCATTAGTTACCGCACCATAAATTTTAGTAATTTCGTTACCTTCTCTTTCATTAAAAATTTGAGCGCCAACCATTTCAGCAATACAAGTAGCCAAACCAGATTTGAGATTATCGTTTTTAGCTTCTACTAAAGTAACGACTGGTGCTTCGATTAAGAGTTGCTCTGGGGAACTACTCATAATAAAATCGCAAAAACCGTTCAAGCCTCGTTCCACATCTACATTAAATTCCAGTCCGGAAAAGAGGCTAATTCCATCGCCTTCTCTTTGTTTAATTTCTGCTAATATCGGGGCAATAATAAATTCCGATTTAGCTTTCTCAGAGCCGATAGCAAGTCCTAATGGGATATAATATTTGAAGATATCTTGGAGTATTTGACTGGGGGCAACTTCTGGCAAATTATTAAACTTACCTAGAGTTTCGCTAAAGGTTAAATTAAAATTTTTTTTCAGTTCTTCTAACGTGAATTTGCTGTAAGGCATGACTGATTATAGAGGCTTAAATGTCGAGTATTAATTATTCTATTATATAGCAATTAGCACTGGATTTGTTCGTAATTGAAACATAAATAAAAAAATTGGGCGCGGACCAGAAACCGGGTTTCTTTAACAATACCTTCGCCATTTTCTTGTAGGTTGGGTGGAGCGATAGCGCAACCCAACATCTTCGAGCAAAATCCAACGATTTTGTTGGGTTTCGCTACGCGAGCGCGCTACCTACGAATGGCATTTTTTCTTTTTGGCGAAGGTATTGTTTAAGAAACCGGGTTTCTTAGATATCCAAACTACTAATCAATTACTCGCAACATCTCCCCCAGAGAAACCAAAGAATTAGCGCACAAAATCCCCGAAGCAGCCACAGCAGGCACCCCAATACCCGGCGTGGTACTATCTCCGACGCGAAACAAACCCTCAACCGGAGTCTGAGGGCCAGGAAAAGTACCCTTGCCCGCCGCAATAGCTGGCCCGTAAGTCCCGGCATAGCGGCGCAAAAACCGACTGTGAGTAAGGGGCGTGCCGACCAACTCCAAACTCACCCGCTGCCGGACATCGGGAATAACCCTCTCCAGAGCCCGATATAAAGGTTCGGCCCTCTCTCGCTTCCTTTCCTCGTAAAACTCGTCCCTACGCCAACCCTCAAAAGGTTCCAAACTATAAACGTGAACCCCGTGATACCCCATCGGCGCCAAACTCTCATCCCAAACCGAAGGAATAGAAATCATGCAAGTATTCCCTGGGGCGGCAATATCTAGGTCCCCCCGATGTAGCACCACATGATGACCGGTCAAATCTTCTAAACCCTCTGAATTAATACCGAGATGCAAGTGCATAAAACTATCAACTGCGGTCGTCGCCAAGGCAGCATCCCGATAAGAAGTCGGTAAATCTTCAGAGGAAAGCAGCTTAGTATAAGTATCCCAAATCGTAGCATTAGAAATGACGATGGGGGCGCGGATCGTCTCGCCCCGCCGCAACTGGACCCCGATCGCCCGACCGGACTCTACCACAACCCTTTCCACATGGGCACCCAAGCGCAACTCTCCCCCCCAGCGCTGCAAGCCGCGAACCAAAGCATCGACGATCGCCCCGCTGCCGCCTTTGGGATATTCAATAACCGAGTTAGAACGTTCCCCGAACATAAAAGCCACTTCTGGGGCGATGGTTTCCTCGGCCTTAAGACCCGATAGCAGGAAACATTCTATATCTACAAGCCTGCGAACCCAAGGATCCGTTACATATCGATCCATAATTCTACCTACGGAACCGGCTATATCCGGCAGCAGCGGTAACTGCTTTAATAAAGAAAAACCGTAGCGAGTTAGTAAGATAGGAACAACCCCAAAATCTGCCCTGAGACTGATGGCCGGAATTTCCCGCAACCCGGCATAAAGGCGCAATAAATGTTGTTGAAACCTTTCTAGCTCTCGGGCCCCGTTGGCGGCAAACTTGCCAACCTCCTCCAGGTAGCGGTTAGGGTCGCCATACACCGGCAAACTGCCTTCGGGAAAGTGATAATGGCCCAGAGGATCGTAGGGGACAGTTGCCACCGACTCCCCGAGAAGGTCCAAAACCTGCTTGAGGGGGTTCAGGCTGCCGGGGGCCGCGAGGCCGCAATAAAAGGATGGACCAGAGTCGAAGTGAAATCCTTCGCGTTGGAAGCTGTGGGCAGCGCCTCCGGGGATGGTATGGCTTTCGCAAACTAAAGTTTTTTTGCCGTAGCGGGCCAGCATAGCGGCGGCCACTAAGCCGCCGATACCGCTACCGACTACAATTACATCAAAATCGTGCATAGATCGGATTATGTAAGTTTTGACAAGATGGCTTTAACCCCTTTGAAAATTTTAGGCGGGCTAAGAGGTGTGCTTCTCATCTTTAATAGTAATATAGTTGAGGACGATCGTTAATAATTTTTTGTTGGTTACAAAACAGGCGGAATTTTTAGTTTTTGCCCTTCGATAAATTAACTTGTAGTACGTTGTGGATGGAGAAAAAGATGGAAAATTCATCTATTTTAAATGAGGTGGTCGAGCAACTAGAAGGCGATATAAACCGCAGCAGAATTAAGAAAATACTATTTTGCGCTACGCGGGGTAAATGGGAAAACGACACCAGAAAAATAGAAGAATACGACTTGCGAGGTTTGATTTCTGAATTGTGGGAAAATAATAGCAGTTTAGAAGTGGTTGACGATCTATTAGCGCGGATAGTATCCAAGGTTAATAAAAAAACAGAATATGGTTTGGTAGCTAATAAGATTATAGAGAATATTGCTAAACTCTATGCTAACGAACAAGAAGTAACTACCATGGAAACAACTATTTCTAATCTGTGGGATTCTCCAGTAGCTACTCAATTAGACGAACCTTTAAACGATGCTGAAGAAGAGGAAGTTTATAACGAAAGAGACCCTGGCGAACTGTTCGAGGTCAGACAAAAAATTATGCAAAACTCGAATCCTTTGAAGGCGAAAATATTGATTTTTTCTGCTGTAGAAAGGACGTTTAATTTTAGCGATCGCGACTGGCTAAATTTAAAGATTAGAACCCTGGATAATTTGCTCAGACAATTGTTTAATGTTTGTACGAATTTAACAGATTTAGAATCTCAGCTTTATAGCGCGGCAAGCTTCCTAGAAGACCCAGACGAAAATACTCAAATAGCCAGCACAATTATCGAAGCGTTCAAGCGTTGTTACGAGAGTGCAGGACCGCAGGTTTTAGAGGAGAAAAAAGCTCCTGTTTCTGCGGATAGCTCCCCAGAGGCGATCGCTCCCGATAAAGAATATCCAGAAGGGGGAACTACCTTCAATGAATTTGAGGAAAGCGAAGAAAATATAGAGGATGATGCTAGTTTTGATGGAGGAGAAATCACCCTAATAAATGACGAAAGATCGACGAGCTATAATGCAGAATCAGAGCGAAATTTATCATCTTTAGGGTTTACTAATTACCGAGAAGCAACGGACTCGACAGTTAGGCAAGTTGAAGAAAATGAAGAAGATGAAGAAGATGAAGATAGTGAAGAAACTATAATATCTCAAGCTAAATCATTTGATTTCGAGCCAGTAGAAAGGAAGCAAAACCAAGAAATACCTGTCAGAAATTCAATATATCGAAGAGAAGCAAAAGCATCAGAAAGCAAGAATATTTTAGAAACAATCAAACAAAAACTAAGCTTGCAAGACGAGGTTAAAGCATTAGTGGATAATGGAGTTAATGCCATGACGAAGAGCATGGAAGAAGAGTTTAGCAAGCTAGAAAATATGTTGGAAAGCTCCTTAGGAGGAGAGGAAGAAGAAAAACATTTGTCTGTGAAATATCGAGCTTTAGGTACATTTATCAGCAAGACCATAGAAATGTCGAGTAAATTTCAAAAAATTCTCAGCCAGTTGGAGAAAGAAGAGAGAAACAAAAGAGATCTAAGCAAGGGGGAAGATGCCTTAGAAGCGAGCTTAAACAAAACAGAAATTTCTACCGGTACTCAACAAAAGATTATAGAGTTAGCAAAGCAGGGAAACCCTAAAGCGATCGCCTCAATCCTAAATCAAGAAATCAAGCCCACAGGAGTATCCACCATCGCAGGTTGGAAGGGCGACATCCTGCATATTATCCTAGAATCAGACCAAGTACCAAACCAACAATCCTTTGCTCCCTTTGTCGAGCAAAAAATTATCAGTTTAAAATCTGAATCTCTAAAAAATGTCAAAATACACGGCAGGCAGTCAGGAAATAAATCAGTAGCTTGGACAAAAGTAGTTCAATATTAGGGGACATCGATTATGAACGCTGGAGAAATACTCAGAAAATACGCAGCCGGAAGCAGCAATTTTCAAAGCAAAAACCTCAAAGGCATACAACTTAGCGAAGCCGATCTAATTGGTGCAAACTTTAGCAATGCGGACTTGCAAAACGCTAACTTCGTATTAGCATACTTGAGTCGGGTAAAATTTAATCATGCCAACTTATCAAATAGCAAACTAAGCGGCGCCTACCTCAACCAAGCAAACCTCCAGTCAGCAGATCTCCACGACGCCGATCTTCACGGTGCCAGCCTCCAAAATGCAGACTGTCGCATGGCAAATATGCCCCTAGCAACTCTGCTGGATGCTAATTTGAGCGAAGCCGATCTGCGCGGAGTGAATTTACAAGGGGCAGACTTGCGGGGCGCTTGTCTGCGCGGTGCTAACTTGCGGGCAGAAAGGAGAGCTTACGAAGGCGCAAACCTTCGCGGTGCCAACCTCCGGGGTGCGGACTTGCGCGGCGTCAACCTCACGGGGGCAGATCTGACTAAAGCGGATCTCCGGGAGGCAAATTTAACTGAAGTCATCCTCCGAGGAGCGAAATTGAGCAAGGCAAATTTGAGTAAAGCTATTTTGGAAGGCGCGTTTCTCACGGAAGCTAATTTAGCCGGTTCTAACTTGTCGTCGGCGGTGATGAAAAATGCCAAAATGGAGAGGGCGGGATTGATGGATGCGGAAATGGCCGATGTCAATCTAGCTGGTGCTGTCATGCCCGATGTCAAATTAGGTAAAGCAAATCTCACGAGGGCTAATTTAACTAGGGCTAATTTGATCAGAGCAGATCTCAGTCGCGCCAATTTGAATCAAGGGGATTTAACTGGTGCAGATTTAACCGACGCCTACCTCGCTAGAACTATTCTGCGCCATGCCACCATGAGCCAAAGCATTTTAACTAGGGTGGAGTTAAGCACTGCTAATTTAACGGGTGCAGTTTTGCAGGGGGCAACGATGCCTTCTGGAGAGATTCACGATTAAATAATTAATAATTAATAATTAATAATTAATAATGGGGGAGCATCTCATATTTGTAAAAGAACCAAAAAATTAATTATTTTTGTCAGTTGTTAGTGGTTAGTTGTTAGTTAGGCGACTGTTCGTAGTAATCGCTTTAGCGATTGATATAGATAAATCGCTAAAGCGATTACTACGAACTCGATCGATGGTTTTAGAACGTTACTTGTGACCCACTACGGTTAATTGTTAATTGTTAATTGTTAATTGTTAATTGTTAATAACCTATTCTTTTATATTAGAATAAGCTCCTCTCACCTTTGAATTAACTCCGCTTTCCCAGGTCTGACCGTCAAGGGATTGCCAAGTTAAATTAGCGGGAACTTTGAGGGGATTAATGGAATTAAAACTGACGGTAATCCGACTAACGGCAATAGGAATAATCTGGATTTGTCGCAATTCAAGGGTCTCTAAATCGAACAAAACTCGCCCGATAATATGGTCGTTGCTAGCGGCGAGGGAAGGGTGGATAAAGTTACCTAAACTTTGAAACATTACTCCTTTTTTACCGTTGAGAGATTCTACGACTCTGACTGGTTTGACGTGATGGGGGCCGTGACCGAATACGATGTCGCCGTTGTAATATTTAATGAATTCTACTCCTGTATTAACTAACTCTCGTTGGGTTTGTTTCGTCCAACTGTGCGTGGATAAAATCCGCACGTCGGCGTCGGCATCTCGGAGCGATCGCAATACTGTTAATTTGTCGCTGCGACAAGTAACGTAGGTACAGTCGCCCCCGGCTAAATAAATATTAGCAAAAGCAACTTTTATTTTGCGACCTTTAATATCGAAGGTTCTAACTCGTGCCGTTTTTTGAGTTCCGACTCCGTGCCACAACCAGTTAGCTTGCAATTCTTCGGTTAACTTTTCCATATAGTTTGCGGAAACTAAAGCTCCATTTTCCCCATTATCGGATTTCGGACAATCGCGGGTATGATTGTTTGCCAAACCAATAATATTAAAGCCTTTTTCATAAACTTTAGCTACGTTATCTGGGTGAGACATAAAGGCAAATGCTCGCCGCTTTCTCGGTGCCCAAAATCTTTTACAAATGGTGCCGATGGTACTTTCCCAATTGATAAAGGATAAATCCCCGCGATAGGCTTTTCCATCGGGGTCGAAGTTATCGAGTCTTTCGGCAAAATTAGTCCTTATTCCGCGAAATTTATCTGTCAATTTGTAAGGTTGCGTGTGGGTGTATCCCATGCCAGAATCTCCGACTCCGCGAATGTCTAAAAATGCTTCTGTTTCTTCTCCCGCTAGAGGAATTGGTTTTAAAGTATCTTCGGAGTTGCTTTGATTTGGTTCTAGGCTCAAACTAACAGCAACTACGGCTTCGGTTGGTTCGGGAATTGGAGGTGGAGTGGGGCTGGGAGTTGGAGTGGGAGTTGGAGTTGGAACTACTGCAACTGGTGAGGGTGAAGGTTGGATTTCTTGTTCTATTTCTTCTTCAATTGGGGTTGCGGAAGTTTGGATATCTGGAGGAGTTTCGTTTTGAAAAAGGTCGCAAGAAATTAGGAGTAAATAAGCGGCGATGTTGGCGGCGAAAAGCCAGTAAATTTTTTTCATGGTTTTAACATTTTCCCAATTTGTCTCCTTTGGATAGGAATATTCCCGCGCCAGAAACCGGGTTTTTGCAAAAAACCCGGTTTCTTAAATGTCTAATGTAGGCGTTGGCTCTGGTATAGCGATTATTGAATTGGTGAGGTACACCCGGATCGATCCCCCGTTGGTCCCCCTGTGGATCCCCCTCCCGTCCCCCTTGATAAGGGGGAGGCCAGAGGAAGAAGGTTTTCATGTACGGGGGACTTTGATTTGCTCTGGCTCCCCCCTTTTTAAGGGGGGCTGGGG
>JAXHVR010000192.1:0-4736 GCA_034189005.1 Cyanobacteriota bacterium
AAAAGAACTGTTAATACCGATAATAACACGATCGCTCGAATATTTCCCGGAAGCGATCGCGGCACCCAAGGAAAGACATAAGCTTTTGGTTCCGACTCTACCGTTTTCTCCGAAGAATTGACCGCAACCCGGACGTTATGCAAAGAACCTCTGTCGGCATTTGTTGGCTGAATATAACTAATTTCATACTCATCAAACATCGCTTCTAAAAACTCCGTCAAGCTGCGAGAAACATCCTCGGCGTTACCAGAAAATAAAGCAATACCTCTAGTTACATTAGCAATTTGTTTCAAGCGGCTTTGGTCAACAAATTCCTCCTTAGCAATTTGTTTCAATCTTTCGGGATTAGTAAATTCTTCCTCCGCCACCACCCCGCTGCGAAGGTCTTTAATAGTAGGAGGTCGGCTGAGACCGTATTTTTGTTGCAATTGTTCCGGGGTTAAACCGTAACCTAAAGTATGCACCGTTATCCCTGGATAACTTTTCAATACGAAGACCAATTTTTCGTAATCTTGCGCTTCTAATTCGCTCTCGTTATCGGCCTCTCCATAAATGCTATGATAGCCGTCGGAAAGTACAATTATCGATCGCCTGGGGCGAGGTTTGCCCGAGTCTTCCGGTGGGTTAAAGCGGGGGTCTTTGGGATTGCCTAAAAATTGAATTGCTGCCCGCAGTGGTTCGTAAATATTGGTAGCGGCACAAAGATTTTCTACCTTACTTTCTAACTGTTTTAGATATTTTTCTATTTCAATATTTCCCGTCGGTTTGAAGTTGTTTAATTGGCGGTCCGTTACTTTATTTCCAGGACAGTTTCTTCCCCCCTCCCCAAAAGGAACGATCGCTATTTTAGTATTATTACTCCGTCGGTCCAGGTCGGCTTCAAATTTTCTAATTGCCTCAATTGCCCCCTCTAATTTTGTTTCGTTGCCGTCGCTATCTAATTGCTTCATGCTGCCGCTAAAATCCAGCAAAACAATCGCCCAAGCTGGAGGTAATTCTTCTGGTAGGGGAACTTTCCATTTAGTATCCTTTTGGTTTAGAGTCTGACATTCTCCTTTATCTGGGTCGCCTTGGGGGGGACAAACTATTAAACTAAAATCATTTTTTGGCAATCCCATAACCGGTTTATTATTGCGGTCTAAAGCTTTAACCCGCAAAGTTACTTTCCCTTCATTTCTATCGGGAATTGCCTCGATAACCTCCACGCTTTCGACTTTAGCTAAAGCAGGTTTGCTCAAAGAAACTAACAGCAATAGAGATAAGCTAGCCCTGCGGATCCAAGAAACGGTTGTAATAGACAAATCGGAAAAGTGTTTTCTCATTGTAGCCCCCTTTTTCGGCATAAAATGTTATTAAATCGTTATGTTTTAACTTAATAGGCGTGCTGTCGGTTAAGCGATCGCCTCCATACTCTATCCTATCAAAAAATTTCAGATTGGGAACTAGAGTTGTTTGCCTCGACCTTAAATCTAAATCTGCCACATGAAGGGGCAAACCGGGTATATAAATATGTACGCCATATATTTTTTCTTCTTTAGTTTGCAATTTAGCCGAACCAATTCTTACTCTTCCCCTAGCTGGTAATTGAATAGATAAACCCTCTTCTATTCTCTCGGTAAAATGATTGCTGACAAATTGTAATTCCGGTTTGATTTGCTTAAAAATACGCGGATAATCGTCAATTTCTATTAAGGAATTATTAGTTTCATTTGCCGATAATTCCGCATACTCAAAACCCGAACCAGCCCGCAGAGCAACTATATGACTCGGAGTAGTAGAAACACTTAATACCAAACCTAACAATCCCCCAAGCAAAGAAAACCCTACCAAATCTTCCCAAGCTTTTAAAAATTCAGGCATTTCTCCTAACTGCTGTCGCAACCATTCAAAGATTAAAGCGGCCGCCAAAGCAGTCAAAATACTAGCAAACAAACTAACCCACAAACGCCGCACAAAACGCTT
The DNA here is from genome assembly GCA_034189005.1 of Cyanobacteriota bacterium. Lineage (GTDB taxonomy): Bacteria > Cyanobacteriota > Cyanobacteriia > Cyanobacteriales > Microcoleaceae > CALKCV01. The sequence continues at coordinate 1,963 of JAXHVR010000192.1, forward strand.
TTTATTTCCCGCTTCTACGCTGCGCCACCGCCAAGTAAATCCTTCGGCAAGACCGACAGCCCCTCCTATTAATACCCAACCAATTATTCTGACCAAAAAATCGGGAATTACAAATAATTTAGCCCGCAATTCTGGTTGCAATAAAATTTGCACGATCGCCCCAGAAGCAATGCCAATTAATAATCCCAAAATAGCAGCTATAATTAGGGGCAAACAACCGGTGCGCAAATTGCGTTTCAGGCGAGTCGGGTTGCTGATAAAAATATCCGTACCAACTATGCCAATGGCGAGGAAAATTGCCACGGAAGGAAACATTGCTAGTTCGGGAAATTTTTGCAACCAGTTCAAGTCTGTTAGTAGGAATTGACCGAGACTCCAGCCAATTAAAGCGGATGTTATTCCCGATAAAACGTAAAGGTAAATTCTCATAACAATTAACAATTAACAATTAACAATTAACAATTTTCCAAACCTGAGTTGGCAGCCCGTTCGTAAATAACTGAAAACCTCTTTTCCCTATTGCCTCTTGCCTGTTGCCTGTTGCCTAAAAGCGTGTTTCTTATTGGTTTTCTTCATTCCCCCGATGCTGCCTATCTAAAGCGAGGGGTCGGCATCCGGTGTAGGAGGATTATTTGACGAGCAAAATTGCGGTCTTGGTTGTAAGTCAATTCCCAGGCGATCGGCCATGTCGCATTTTAATTTGTCGGCGGTCTGTTGTTCGGGTTCGATGTATCCCAAACCTCCCTCTAAAAATTGTTCTTGATATAAATAAATTGCTTCGATCCATTCTTTTTGAGCGTTAATATATCTATCTGGTTCCCCAGCAAAACCTCCCCCAATTGCCCCTCCATATTGTAAATCTAAATTGCTTCCTAAAGATTCTTTCATTGCTCCTACCAGATCGAAAAACAATTTTTCTGGAGGCTGCGGGGGAGGGAATTGTTCTAAAAAAGTAGCTTGCAAATCGTTAACAATTTGCTCTATCGTTTGGCTGGTTGTGGAGAAATTTGTCAGGGCTGTTTGCATTTCTGCCGGCGATATTTCTCCAGGAGTTTCTGATACTTCTGGAGTTTCTGTTACTGTTGGTAATTGACTGTCGGCTATTTTCTCCTCGTTTAATTTCCCTACATTAAACCCTACTGCAAAAATGATGCCGTGAGAAGCTATTAATAAAGCAGTTACTGCCAAACCAAAGGCATATTTGCTCATAAATAAAACTGCTCGATCTGTTAAAGTGACTTGTCGGAAAACTGTCAGCCCAAAAACAGTTGCTTCTAAAGCATATTTCGAGCGATCGAATGCTTCGACAAATATTTGTTTGGGGACTTTACCATGACTTATTTGATAAAAGTACGCCGCTAATTCGTAGTCTGGGAGTCGAGCAAATAAATCGGCAAAGGGTTGATAATAACTACAACGATTTTTCCCAGACTGCAACGAAGTTTGTAGTTTTTTCCAAATTGTATTTCCACAATTAAAGGAAGTTGAAGGATGGTTAATACCCCTAGTTAATAAAGAGTTTTTAATCGCGTCTAAATCATTGCGTACTTTTTGCCGGAGAGTGCCTCGATAGGATGCCCACAAACTACCCTGGGAAGTTAACAACCAGGTGAAGGCGGGGACTGGCATTTTTCCTGATAAAATTTGTTCTAGGGCGCTGTTCATGCCCTGGGATAATAATGGTTCTAATAAGTTTACATAGTTGCGCAATTGAGATTGGAATTGTAGGGATATTGTTTGCTTGTTATTCTCTTTTTTGCTCTTGCTTTTTATCTGCAACCAGTCGAGATATTCGGGTAAAGTTTCGGGAATTACGATCGCTCTTAATGTTAAAAGTCTGATGGTTTGCTCGCTAGCAGTTTCTTGGTTCATACCGCTACTCGCCCCCAAGCGATCGAACATATTTTTGAGATATTCCGAATTCACTCGACCGACTTTTAAAATATTTACTAAATTAAGAATCCATTCGGGCTTAATTTGGGAGCGACTAATTAAGCCTTTAATGGCTGTTTCCATCGCGGCTAAATCTACGTTAGGAGCGTTAATTTTTGGTAAATTCTCCATTGCTTTTGCCGCGCTTTGTTTTAGACGGGCCTCAGCCTCGACATTCGCTGGATGAATAATAATAAACTGTTCCGGTTCTTCCACAGCATCGACGTTATAAACCCAGGCAGTTTCTCTATTTTTTGCTTTCATTTCTGCCATTTCGTTAATGGTTTGCAAGGTATAATAACCTCGGGATATTATAACTGGTACGGGCTGACTTGTTAGCCATTTTTTCCAGTCATCTGCCAGGGTTTTTTGAGGTCTATTGCCTATTTTATATTGATGCGGTTTGCCTATTTCTCGATTGTCGAAGGGGTTAAAAATTGGTTCTATTCCCTGCTGTTTTTTTGCATCCATCCACTCTAATATTTTCCACAAACTATCCCTTCCTTTACAGAGGAAATAACGATAAAAAGAAGGCGATCGCCCGTATTCATCTTCCCCAGAAGTTACGACGGAAACTACGGACCAGTCCCCATCTTTTTCCCCTAAAATTACCCGCCCAACGAATGTGGGGTCTTGACTGCGACGATCTTTGGCAACCTCGAAGGATTTATTAGCAATAGCTCTTTCGATACTGTTGGGAATTTGCGCTAAGGTTAAGTTCATATATTCCCCTACTTTATAACCTCGCGATCGCCATTGACCGTCGGGCATTTTTTCGGGAATTATCCCGGTACTAAATTCGTGAATTTCTATAGTTTCCATTTCCTTGTTAATTGTTAGTT
>JAXHVR010000192.1:4836-7374 GCA_034189005.1 Cyanobacteriota bacterium
TTAATTGTTAATTATTAATTATTAATTGTTAATCCCATTTTCTTGCCTTTACTCAACCAGTATAACGGAGAAATCATACCATAAGGTCGCCACTTAAGGGGTTCCCGCAAGATCGAGTGGGGACTGCCCAACTCGTCCGTGCGATTTGGACGGGGGTCGTTCCTGTGCAAGACGCCAAAAGTTGATATAGCATAAAATTGTAAGTTTTTGTAGGGAATTCGGCGGCGTAAAATGCTCGTAGTTCTCGGCAAATGCAGTTTAAATATGTCCAATTCTGGTTCCAGACGACCGGGCCAAATTTCCCCTCTTTCGCATTTGCTCATTGCCACTGCCAGTCGCAAATCTTGGGTGCGATCGCGCTCGTCCATTAAGTTAATAAATCTCTCGATTACTTGAGCGTAAAATAAGTCGCTGCCGGCTTCCCATTTATGAAAAAGTATTAAGCAACCAACGACATCTTTTATCATAGATTCATCGAGGAATTCTTGATGCAAAGGATTAGAAAATCCTCCGGTTAATTCGTTAAATATTTCCCCTGGATAATCTCTCATTACTAAGTTAATTTTTTCTGGCATTTGCCACCATTGGCGTTTGATGTCTATTTCAAAAGAATAGAGTGGCAAGTCGTAAAAACTTTTAATTTTTACCCCGTCGATAATTGTCGGTTCTAAAGATGCTCCATTAAGGATAATTGTTTCTGCTTTAGCGGCGATTTTTTTCGCATCCTCGGTAATGCCGGTAATTCTAAATTTAGAATTAGTGCGATCCGGCCAATATGCCAGTCCTGCTAAATAAGTTGTTTTTCCCGCCCCGGTGGGACCGATAACATAAATGTTTCCCATTTTTCCTTCGATCGTTGAATGCTTGAATCAATATTTTAAAGCATTATAGCAATCCTCTACCAGATTCGTAGCGATCGCCTAGTTCGTAGTAATCGCTTTAGCGATTCATATCTATAAATCGCTAAAGCGATTACTACGAACATCTATAAATCGCTAAAGCGATTACTACGAACTCACGTTAATAAGTATTTAAAAGCATAAAATATATTGTTTTTGTTGCTAAAAAAACGATATTAACTAACCAGCAATGATACATTAACTCTCCCAGAATTATTGGTCGGTTGGGAACTGCCGATCGCTTTGTGGGGGGCGATGTCTTTACGACTTTAGTCGTTACTACGAACTGGCAAGGTAAAGTTTTATTACAAAAACGGCAATTTGGCGTAAAAAACCCCCTTCTTCCCCCAACAGAAATAATAGAAGGGTGCAAATTAGCCTTGCCCCGGCCCGCTAATGTCCGCTAACAACAAAAACCATGACTGCTACTACCATCAAACCAATGACCGCGATTTACACCCACAGACTGGCCGCCATAGAAGATGCTAAAGCGATCGCTCCTCTCTGGGCCGCCTTTGCCGAAGAACGGGCCGCCGCTGACCCCTCAATGGTCCTCAAACCTAATTTCGACTTTGAAAAATACGTCGCCCATCAACTGAATAAACCCCTCTCCTATTGCTTTGTTTTAGAATACCAAACCCGCAAGTCTCCTCAAATAGTTGGCTGTCTTTTTATTTATTTCTACGATGAAGCGCCGCCGCCGATGTTACCAATAGAAATGCTAGAAGAACACGAATTAGAAAATCCTTTTATGACTCGTCGAGTGGGTTCGGTTTTAGGAATGTACGTCGAACCAGAACACCGCCAACCGGAAGCAATTCAATTAATAGCAAATGCGGGCATTGAGAAAGCAGAAGAAATGCAAGTTAGCGATATAGATTTATTAATTGCTGCGGACCAAACGGGAATACAAGCATTATTAAAAAGGGCTGGTTTTACCCAAGCAGCAGTTCAATTTAGCAAGCATTATCAAGTACCAGAAAATGAAGAATTGCCAACCCTGCATCTACCCCATCCCGAATTAGATTTACCGGAACCTCCTACCCCCGGTGCGATGCCCTTGCGAGACCCGAAAACTAGCGAACTTGTTTATAATATTCAAGGAGAACCAGTCTTTATTTCTCCCCTTACCGACGAAGCTGGAGAACTATTAAAAACTGTTGATGGTTTGCCTATTTATCCTACTCCGCTGCGAGACCCGGAAACGGACGGTTGGGTGTTAGATATGGAGGGTCAATTAGTTGTTTGTCCGGTTTTGCTAGACGAACGGGGCGATATTTTCCAATGTAAAGGCATCCCTCAATTTCGTCCGCCATTATATACATTTGTCGGAGGCAAACTTTGTTTAAAACGAGATGAGTATGGTGCTGTTTTATTCTCTGATGTGGAACGGGATAAAGAGGGTAAAATAATCCGCAGCCCCCAAGGTCAACCGGTTTTTAAGCAAAACCAAATAACGTAATTGAAACGTTAAATCTTGCTTGTAGTAATCGCTTTAGCGATTTATAAATATGAATCGCTAAAGCGATTACTACGAACAATTGCGATTTATAAATATGAATCGCTAAAGCGATTACTACGAACAATTGCGATTTATAAATATGAATCGCTAAAGCGATTACTACGAACAATTGCGATT
>JAXHVR010000193.1:0-7243 GCA_034189005.1 Cyanobacteriota bacterium
GTTTTCTAAAATAGAACCTTACTTAGTCGCTATTTCCACTTGTGGAATCGGCACTTGAGAATTATTATCCATCCCATTAGCTTCTGGGGCTGTATCTATCTCAGCGAAATTCACTCCCTTAGCATTCCACCACAAAAAGACGGCCGGAACAACTCCCAATAAGACGCTGAGAAAAGTAGGGAAGAGAAATCTACTATCGAGGGCAACGACAGTGATAGCTGCCCCAAAGGCGAAGTTAACTAAATAAACAATTAGGGGAAGTGTCAGTTGAGGGCGGGAAAGTTTAATCTCTGTCTTTCTCCACAAAACAGCAGCTACACCCACAAATAAAGCTCCAGTGCCCAGCCAACCAGTAAGATTCCGGTAGGGCATCCCAAAGAAAGCCCCTTCTTCTTGAAACTGCCAAAAGGGAAAAGCTGTTTGACTCATGGCAGGGTCGAGAACGAAGTCCCAGGCAGTCAGGAGGACTGCCGCTAAGGCGATCGCTCCCAAATGACTCAACCAAGAACTGGTAGTATTAACTTTCAAACCGCAGCGGGCCAGGAGGTAGCAGGCCAAACCAAGATAAAACCAAGACAGAGGTATGGTAAACGGGACAAGGCCTGCGACTTTATAGCCCAAACCGCTCAAATACTGATAATGACCGAAGGGAAAGCCCGTACTGGTTCCTAATAGTTCGCTGCTTAAGGATAAACATACCGCAGGTATCATAAAGGCCAGGGTCGTCCTAAATCCCAGAGTTCTTTGGGCATAGAGGGCTAACGCGGCCGCGCCAAAGAGGATATATACTACTCCTCCTCCTGCCATGCTCAATTGAAAAAACTGTTGTCCCACTGGTGGCAGGTTCATTATTAGTTCGGGATTGGGCAATACCACCAATAACCCTGCCAGCCCAAAGGCCATCGACGCGATGTGGGCTATCAGGCAGATGCTCTCGGCGATCGCTAATTTTTTCTTAGGAATAGGAGTCGTCTTCATTAAGTCAAAGCTCAAAGTTTCAAAATTTAATATTTCGCTGGTGGCGTTGAGATACCGAACCAGCATAAGCCTCTAATAGTTTTGGCCTAAAACTAAAATAGATCTTTTCTCGAACGGTAAAACTACGAAGCCAACAAAGCATATCTTCTTAGTTTATAAATCTTTACAAAGAATTTCGCCAAACATTAACTTTAATTTAGGATTCTTTTTAGATTTTAGATATAACGGCTTTCGAGATAGATCGTTAGTTATGAGATGAGCCACCAAGCTTGAAAATCAAGACATAGTAGGTTAGAACTGAACTTGCTTAGTTAAAAAAGTGGTAATACAGGAAGTAATAATAAATGGGCTTAACTATTGGAATAGCGACGGTAGGAATAGTAGGATTGGGGTGGTTGGCCGCAGAATGGCAATACCGCAGGCGGTCTGGTAACGATCTAGAGCTTACAGTGGGGCAATGGCAAACTCCAATAGCCACATCAGATCGTTACTTATTAGTAGGAGAAATGGAGTTTCACAACCGCACCAAAAGTTTAGAAATTATGGTGCCAGAAGTAGAAGCGCGAGTAAAACTACTCTCCGATGCCAGTCAAGAAGGAGTAAGCTGCGAAACCAGGGTTATACCCTGCCACGAAGATGCACCCGCCAGAGAAGATGATTACTGGTTTGCTTATATCGTCAAAGCGGGCAAAAAAACAAAAATTAAAGTTTCAGTAGATATTAAAGGACCGGATTTAAAACAGCTAAAATCCGCTTGGATTCAAGTAAGCTATCAAACTTACGGCCCGGAAGGAAGGATTCCCAAAGTCAGGCATATAATCGTACCTTTGCAATATCCCGAACCAAATACCAGTCCTAACAAACGAGAAACCGAAGTAGCATTAGTATTTCCGATAAAGACCCATTTACTAACGCCACTAGACAACCCCGTAGAAATTGTCAAGCGCTATGTAACGCCACACGCCCAACCAGGGGATATCGTAACTATCGGAGAAACGCCATTAGCGCTGATGCAAGAACGCTTTCGCCACCCTAGCGAAATAAAACCGGGGTGGGTAGCCAAAAGAATTTGTTATTTTTTCCTCCCAACATCGAGTTTGGCCACAGCCTGTGGAATGCAGGCATTAGTGGATATAATGGGGCCTGTCAGAGTTTTTGGGGCATTTATTCTCGGGGCGATCGCCAAAGTATTAGGCAAGCCAGGGGTTTTTTATCAACTAGCCGGAGAACAAGCCAGGCTAATAGACGATGTGACCGGAACCTTACCCCCTTACGACCAGTTTATTGTCCTGGGGCCGGAAAATCCTCAAGAAATAGTTGGACGGATCGAAGCGGAAACGGGACTGGGAGCGGCCATCGTAGATGTTAACGACTTGAAAGCAGTTAAAATATTAGCATCAACTCCCGACATTTCCCTGCCAGTCTTAGTGGAAGCTCTAAAAAGTAACCCGGCAGGAAATGCCGACGAGCAAACTCCAGTGGTTTTAATCAGACCTTTATCGAAATAAAACCACCAGCAATAAATAATTTTTATAAACCAAATCAGATGAGTCAATTATTGTCCCAAGAGCGCGGGCGGGTAGTTATCCGCCCCTTACAATATCGCGACCTAGAAACGATCGAAAAATGGTGCGAGGAAACTCCCCCAGCTAAAGTTCAGGGACCAGACCCAACCTTTAATCTTTCTCCTATCGATGTAGTCCAAAAACTACCCCAGATTCGGCGCTGGTACTGGCTGCTAAAGTTTTTGAGTTGGTTTCCCAACCCTTGCCAGTACCTTCTAAACTCATATATCGCCGAATTAGACTCAGAAGTAAAAGGAGTTATTCAGGTAAAGCCGGTAAATCGTACCCGCAGCAGTTGGCGGGTAGAGAGAGTGGTAACAGAATTAGGGAAGACAACTTCTATAGGTTCTCAACTTTTGCGCCAGTGCTTTGAAGCAATTTGGGAAGCGCGGACTTGGTTGTTAGAAGTTAACGTCAACGATAAAGATACTCTGGCTCTTTATCGACAGAATGGGTTTCAACCATTGGCGAATAACACTTACTGGGCGATCGCTCCCGAACAACTACAAGAATTAGCATTGTCAGGTTCAGATTTACCAAATCTACTGCCCGTAAGCAATGCAGACGCTCAGTTGCTCTATCAGTTGGATACCGCCTCCATGCCGCCCCAGGTTCGCCAAGTATTCGATCGCCATATCCAGGATTTCAAAAGTAGCTTTTTAACTGCTTTGGTGGAAGGCTTCAGACAGTCGATGGACCGAACTGAGGTGGTAAGCGGCTATGTATTCGAGCCCCAACGCAAAGCTGCCATCGGTTATTTCCAACTTCAACTGTCTAAGGACGGTGAAAAAAACCATAAGGCCCTACTAACGGTACACCCGGCTTACACCTGGCTTTATCCAGAACTTTTGGCTCAAATGGCCAGAATGACCGGGGATTTCCCAGCCCAATCTCTGCAACTGGCCTCTGCGGACTATCAGCCGGAACGAGAGGCCTATTTAGAACAAGTAGGAGCCGAGAGAGTCGAACATACTCTGTTGATGTCTCGCTCGGTTTGGCATAAGTTGAGGGAATCTAAGTCTGTGATCTCCGAACTGCAACTCTCAGAAGTTCTCCAAGGCTTCCAACCCGCACGCAAACCAATTCCCAGCCGGACCTCTTGGCTGAGGTTCGAGCAACATAAAGAGCAAGGCGATCGCTTACCTGGAAGCGAAAACTCTAACTCTAATTCTGAAAATGTCTTACCAAACCACAATTCCCCAGATGGAGGAGGGGAAGAGGAATAGGGGCAGGTGGGTTTCATTCTCTTGAGGCTAGACACGGGGACGCGGAGACACGGAGACACGGGGATGGAGGCGTCGCACAGAAGGGTAAAAATAAGACATGAAACCCCGACCGGGGAATAGGCGGGTGCGTTTGCACCGAATAGCAACCAACAACCAACAACTAACCACTAACAATTAGCAATGCCCAATTCCAGAATTTCAGCACTAGGCTTGGATGTCGGTAGCAAAAGGATCGGAGTCGCTGGGTGCGACGGTACCGGTTTAATAGCCTCTGGTATTACAACCATCAAGCGTACCTCCTTTATCGAGGATTTGGCCCAATTGCGAGGGATAGTCCAAGAAAGGGAGGTACAAGTCCTAGTAATTGGGTTGCCATATTCTATGGAAGGAAATTTGGGCTTCCAAGCCAAAAAAGTACAAAATTACGCTAAAAGAGTAGCAGCCGCCCTGGAACTCCCAGTGGAGTATGTGGACGAACGACTGACCTCCGTAGAAGCGGAGGAAATGCTAAAAGCAGAAGGTGTTTCGCCTTCTAGGAATAAAGGTTTAATAGACCGTAAGGCAGCTTCTCTGATTTTGCAACAATGGTTAGACCTACGTCGTAAAATCTAAGAGTTAAGCTCTTAAGCATTTAAACTGCCCATCGAGATTTTTTCTAAGGCAACAGGCAACAGGCAACAGGCAACAGGGGCCGTGTATTTGAAATGCGTCTTAGGTTATCCAAATAAACAATAGAACTCTAGTTTGGGTGTAAAGGAGTGGAACCCAACAATATTGTTGAAGAGTTGCGCGGAATGTAAACTTTGGATCTCCCTAAATTGATTCGTACTACAACCTTCGGGAAATAAAAAACGATAAACATAAAATGTTCTCATCCTCTTATCCAGAAGAAAACAGTCAATCTGACGAAACTTACGTCACTCTAAGCGATACCTCGGGGCGATCGCTATCTTGTACGGTGGAATACACCATGGAGGTAAAAGGCAAAGAATATCTACTCCTACTCCCTGTGGACTTGCCAGTAGAAATCTTTACCTGGGCAAAAGAGGACTTGGAACGACCCACAGTCCTGGTAGAAGAAGATAGGGAAATAGACGAAATCTTTGATACTGCTAAAGTGGTCCTCGAAGAACAGTGTCTAACTCTCCAACGTACTGCCGTAACTCTGACAGTCCAAGGAGATTTGCCGGAGTGGGACGAGGAGGATTTTCTGGAACTGGAAGAAGAGGAAGATAATGATGACTCCACTTACTACGAAGAATTGGCAACTTTTAGCCATCAAAACCGCAAATATTCTGTTTACACGCCTCTGGATCCTTTTTTGATTCCTGCCCGTCAAGATTCTGATGGTAAATTAGATTTGCTATCCGAAGAAGAGTTTCAGGAAATCGAACCTACTCTTCAATATATGTTTGAAGAGCAAGTATTCGACGGTTTATAATAAATCAAGAAAGATGTAGCGATCGTTCGTAGCGATCGCTTTAGCGATAAAAAAACAGTTAGTAGTAATCGCTTTAGCGATAAAAAAACAGTTAGTAGTAATCGCTTTAGCGATAAAAAAAACAGTTAGTAGTAATCGCTTTAGCGATAAAAAAAACAGTTAGTAGTAATCGCTTTAGCGATTTAAAAAAGTAAATAAAAAATCGCTAAAGCGATTACTACGAACGAGGTGTAGAGAAATTTTTGTAGAAATCCAAGAAAAAGATCTCAAATGAAAGCCGTTGAAAAGATTAAAAAGACATGGTATTACTGGGCAATCCTCCCCGTTACCTGCGGTATATTCGCCTGGCAAGGTTGGGCTTGGTGGAGTTGGGTAAGCAGCGCGCCAGTAGAAGCAGAATCAGTTGCCCAGTCGCCAGAAGAAATGGCAGTTACCATCAAAATCCCTCTAGGAACTTACGGTCAGCAAATTGGCGAAGATTTGGAAACTGCGGGCATTATTCGTTCGGCTAAAGCTTGGGATCTGTGGCTGCGCTGGTTGAGGCTGCAAGATCGAGATATGGAGTTTAAAGCAGGCACTTACCAACTCTCGCCAACGGAACCTTTATCGGCGATCGCGGATAAAATTCTCAGTGGTGATGTTGTTAAGCTCAGTTTTACGATCCGAGAGGGATGGTCGATCCAGCAAATGGCTGAATATTTCGAGAAAAAAGAATTTTTCTCAGCGGCGGATTTTATCGCAGCTAGCAAAAATATCCCTTATAGCGATTTCCCTTGGTTGCCGGAGGATATCCCTCACCTAGAAGGCTTCTTATTCCCAAATACCTACAAAATTATCGCCGATAATATTACTCCAGAAAAGGTGATTAGACAAATGCTGGGTCTCTTCGAGGAAGTGGCACTACCAGTTTATCGAGAAGGGAAAACAGAAACGGATTTGAATCTCCAAGAATGGGTTACTTTGTCTAGTATTGTGGAAAAAGAAGCTGTGGTTTCTTCAGAAAGAGGTATTATAGCGGGCGTGTTTAATAATCGCTTGCAACAAGGTATGCGTTTGGGAGCAGATCCGACGGTAGAATACGGCTTGGGTATCCGCCAGACTAAGGACCAGCCTCTGACTATTAGACAGGTAGAAACTCCGTCTCCTTATAATACTTATCTCAATGTTGGTTTACCACCAACAGCGATCGCCAGCCCTGGTTTGGCAAGTCTAAAGGCAGCTATTTATCCAGAAGAAACTGACTATTTGTATTTTATGGCAAGATATGATGGTACTCATATCTTTAGTCGTACTCTGGCAGAACACAATGCGGCGATCGCTGAGGTCGAAAGAGCGCTTTATTCTCAATAAACGATGGCAGAATCATTGTTAAGGGTCAATTAATTTATTAAACTGAATTTCACTGATAATTGACCCTCGACTCGACCGATAGTAAAACTAACAATTAACAATTATTTTTATGACTTTGGGTAAACTTTTAGAGCCAGACTTAGCTCTTGGCAGCTCGATTTTAACCTTGACAACGGAAATCATTCAACAGCACAATCTTTTGGGATTGGTATTAGATGTAGATGAAACTTTAGTTCCTATCCAGGAAAGCCAAGCTTCTCCAGAATTAAGTCAATGGATCGAAGAGACTAAATCTGTTGTTTCTGTTTGGTTGGTTAGTAATAATTTAAGCGAGTCGAGAATAGGGGGCATTGCAGATTCTTTGGAAGTGCCTTATATGCTTGGTGCTGCTAAACCTTCCCGTCGCAAATTAAAACGCGCTGTCGAAGCTATGAATTTGCCTCCAGAGAAAGTGGCAATGGTAGGCGATCGCGTTTTTACTGATGTCTTGGCTGGTAATCGTTTGGGTATGTTTACTATCCTAGTCGAACCTATGTTGGATGCTAACGAGACTGTTAGAAAATACCCAGTTCAATCTTTTGAAGTTTGGTTTTCTAAAGTATTAGGCGCTACTTTCAATGTTAACAAATAACGGGTAAACTTAATTAAAAAATCCAGTTTACCCTTACCTTTCGGTTTATTCA
>JAXHVR010000194.1:0-7053 GCA_034189005.1 Cyanobacteriota bacterium
ACGCCTGTTCTACGGGAAACAGGCGAGACGCCTGTTCTACGGGAAACAGGCGAGACGCCTGTTCTACGGGAAACAGGCGAGACGCCTGTTCTACGGGAAACAGGCGAGACGCCTGTTCTACTCTTTTAAAGCGCCTTTAGGATAGGCGATGCGCTTGTGATTGTATTGGGCCCAAACCTGTACGAAAGTTTCGGCAATTTTTGGCATTTCCTCCTTTTGGATGCCAGACTCAGCTAATTGATTATCCAGCCAGCGAGCTTTGAGGATTTTATTAACCATCTGCAAAGCCTCGTCTTGGCCGGCATCTTTCAGCGATCGCAAAGCCGCCTCGCAAGAATCTGCCAACATCACAATACCGGTTTCCCGCGACTGAGGAATAGGTCCGTCGTAGCGAAAATCGTCCTCGGAAACCGTTAAGCCTTCTTTTTCCGCGATTTGTTTTGCTTGGTAATAGAAATAGGCGATCGACATAGTGCCTTGATGTTCTGGAATAAAAGCCCTAATTGCCTTGGGCAAGCGATGTTTGCGAGCCATAACTAACCCTTGGGTGACGTGCTTTTTAATAATATCCAAACTGACCCAAGGATCGTTAATTTCATCGTGCTTGTTAGGACCGCCCATTTGATTTTCAATAAAGCCCTGTGGGTCGTGCATTTTACCGATATCGTGATATAAAGTTCCCGTTCTTACCAGATCGACATTACAATGCAAAACCCTTGCTGCGGCTTCAGCCAAGCTAGTTACAAACATAGTGTGCTGAAAAGTTCCAGGAGCTTCCGAGACCAAACGCTTCAATAAAGGTCGATTGGGATTAGCCAACTCCGCCAAACGGATAGGAGTAATCAGATCGAACAAATGCTCCAGATAAGGGCTCAAACCCAAAGCTACCACGCTCCAAGCCAATCCTAACATCGCTTCCAAGGCCGCAACACCCAGAACCGAATACCAGATGATGCCCGCAGTGGGACTGACAATTAACGAAAACAAGAAATAAACAGCCCCTTGAGTTAATCCGACCCCCACGCCCAAAAGAGCTAACTCCTCGCGCGATCGCAACCTAGAAGCTACCAAACTACCAACCAACCCCCCCGCCAGACTAGCCAGCCAATGAATTCTTTCTACCTCAACGCCAAAAGGCACCAAAGCCGACAGCAACCCAACCACAGTTACCCCTACGGGGGAACCGTAGAAGCTACCCGCCAACAAACCAACCGCCGGCAAACTCGTCCAAGGTATCTTAAAAGTCAGCAGCAATGGGGTAGTCAAAGTCAAGAGCAACAATAAAACGTGGTCTCGCTTGCGCAAGTTCCGATTAAACCTGCTCTCCACCAGCAAAACCACTCCTACCGCTCCCGTTACCAGACAGCTTAATTCTATCAATCCTCGCCAATCGATTTCCCTTCGGCTCAGTTGAAAATGGTCTAACAGCACAAAAGCCTTGCGGTTGATTCTTTGTCCCCTGCTAACTATTATTTCTCCCGATCGGACGCTATATTGGACAGTCTTAACTTTTTGCGCCGCCAGTTCTGCTAACTTTTTAGTAGCCTCTGGGTCTGGTACTAAATTCGCCTGTAAAGATATTTGTAAAATTTTAATTGCTAGGGGTTCTGCCTCCAGAGACACCGCTCCTCTTACCTGAAGTCTCAAGGCTCTAACCCAGTTTTCTCTAGGGAAATGCGCAGAAATACCTTGAGCCAACATCCGCTCTGCTACGGTTTCGATCCCGATCTTAGTTTCCTCCCACGCTTCTTCTGATAATTCCAAAAAAGAAGCATCATAAACGAAACTCCCTTCTATTTCTGGTTGGCTCACCAGCATCTCCCAGGCGATCGCATAACTTTCCCGAGCCTCCAAGACTCGTTCTATTAGTTCTCCATATTCCCGGGCAGAAACCTTTTTACGGTAGGCGACCAGTTCGGAAATGGCTCGTTGTTCTCTCGCGTCGATGGAGGGCTGTTCTTCTTCTTGTTCTTCTTCTATTTCTATTTCTATTGGTGTCTCTGGGATAGGTATGGGAATTATTTCCGCAGTTCGGCTTTCTGGGGCAGTTTCATTAAACTCTTGTACGTTCTGCTTGTCTTGACTTTTGTTTAATTGAAACAGGGGCAAGTTTTGTTGGACCTGCAAATTTACCATTTGCAAGATCTTTTCCCAATTTTGTTGGCCTGCCCGCCGCAAGTAACCCTGGGTAGCGGTTGATAAAATTCCCCTGTCCACAAAAGGAAAGGGAGCGATTTCCCTGCGAATCTCGTCCCCAACTTCGAGCAATGTTCCTAACTCGGCGGCAATTTTTCTATCGATCGCCTCCTGAGTCTTTAATACTTTTACTTCTCCCAGTCTGGCAGCTTTGCGCCTTTCTTCCGTCCTTTTCTCGTCTGGGACTGTCGCATCCATCGGAGCCTCGATGGTCTGAGGAGCTATTGTTCCTTCATCTAACCTCGGCTGATTATAAAATCGCTGGCCAGAAGTAGCCGTTAGGCTTCCTATTGCTAAGACTACCAACAGGGGCGAAGCCGTAAAAGTTGACCAGTGCGATTTTGGTTTTTGTTTTTTGCTCTGGGAGCGATTTCTAGTTTCCAGTATTTTTGTCAGATGCATATTTCCTGACTATTGCATACCTTACTATTTGTTTGTGGAAGTTATAGTCCTGTTCCTGCGCGGGATAGCTATCCCGCAGCCGCAATCGTACTTTTATTCATAGCCTAATTGCATCAGTAATTTCACCCAAGCAAGGAACTACGAGCGATCGCTCGTACCTACAGCGGCGTTAGCACCGTCAACGAGGACGAATTACATTGCTTGCTGCAACGGCTGGAACTAAATTTAGTTGGTTTTCCATTATTTTTGGATTATAGACTCCACACCACAATGCCCAGAGGGTTTTTGCTAATTTGATAATCTCTGCTTCGTTAGCTACAGCTTCTAGCGTTAGAGCCGGAGTTTTCTGGAGCCAAGAATTTAGGGCACTTCGCCATTCTACAGGAATTCCAGCACTGCTGTTGTATGCTCCTGAGATTGCCCCCACTAGAGGACAGACTTGATAACCTCGCCCCGTTCTAGCCGCCCTCTGTACGGCCAGTTGCCAATTTTCGGGGGTACTGAGAAAGCAATAGAAGGCCAAAGATATAGGGATTGAGGAGCCAATGTTTCTGGCGATCGCCTCTTTTTCTCTTGACTCTTCTCCTCGATCGCCTAATGCTTCTTTCATAGCTTTTGCCTTGTTTGATAGCTGGATCGTTGCTGTTTCTAAATCCGAGCGTCTTTCTAACAAGTTTTGAACTTCTTTTAACTGCTCCACTAGAGGGCCTTCTTCTAGGATGGTTATGATTTTAGGGATGAGAGTCTGGGGGTGTAGTTTTTCTCTAAGTCCCAGAGCGATCGCATATCCTACTGCTAAATTACTTAACCTTAGATCCGATCTTCCCTGCCAAACCTCGGATATTTGCTCTAAGAACCCTCGCAGTTTAGCTTCTTCTTCGTGGTAGAGCATGACCGCTGGTAAGCAAGCAATAGCTGTTTCCCATGCCTTAGCCTCTTCCCACTCCCACGATGAAATTTTTTCTAGCTCGCTATTTTCTAATTCAGAAGTACCCTTCAAACTCACCCTGCTATTTGGGTGTTCTGACAGTTGCCTACCTTTCCATTTTTTCCAATTCTCTTGCCAATCTTCTATATCTAAACCCTCATACTTAATTAAGCTACGAGCGCTAATTATGGCAATTTCTCCACTTATAGCTCTATTTATTTCTCTATCGTTGCCAAGCTCCTGAGACGATTTTTCTTGGCTGTCACCTAAATTATCGCTTTCTTTTTTACCGCTTTCTTTTTTACCAAGAGGAACAATACTTAATTCCCCAGCGATAAAATCTCCTAAAATTGCACCTAATAAAGTCCCTTGAAATTGGCTTAAGAGCGAGTACCTCATAGTTATTATTGGGTGCATATCTATTTTCTCTCGAACTAAATAGATCTGCACCCCTCTTGTTTTTGGAGATTTTTATTTTATTTACTGAATTGTTAATTGTTAATTGTTAATTGTTAATTGTTAATTGTTAATTGTTAATTATTAATTGTTAATTGTTAAGATGATTCACCAAAGCTCTTAGCCCTAATAAATAACTATCCGAACCAAAACCGCTAATTTGACCAATAGCTATTGGCGCGATATAAGAATGGTGTCGAAATGCTTCGCGTCGGTAAATGTTGCTCAGATGTACTTCTACCGTCGGAATATTAACCGCTGCTAGAGCATCTCTTATGGCCACGCTCGTATGAGTGTATGCCCCTGCATTTATGAGTATGCCTTGGTGTTGCCCCCACGCTGAGTGAATGGCATCCACCAAGGCCCCTTCATGGTTAGATTGCAGTATATAAATTTTTACTTCCAGCCCTAAGGCTTCTCGCTCTAGCAGCCCATTTATATCCTCTAAACTTGCACTTCCATATATTCCTGGTTCTCGTTGCCCCAGGAGATTCAGATTTGGCCCGTGCAATACTAAGATGCTAAACAACTGCAAAAAGTGTTTTGTTAATAAATTACCGTCGTCATCGATTAACGGCGATCGTTAACCGGTATTGGAATTGGAACTGGTTCGGCTTCAGGGCCTAGCAAGGCTTCTATTACTTTGCCTAGCAATTCTTTTACCTTTTCGAGAACCTTATCTATGTAATCCATGATTATCCTAATTCCCGCTGACTACTATCAGCTTAACTTTTTTTTGATTAGTTAGCGATCGGTAAGCGGGGCGGGAAATGCCGCTTGCCTTAATAAATAAGACGGTCGATTTGCTTGGTTTCGCTTCAGCACCTTTGAAGTCCCAACTTTCTTTATGTTGGTCTTTCTGTTGCAGTGCTAAATTATGGCCTTCGCTCATCTGCCCATCTGTCTATTTACTCATATCTTAACAAATCTTTTTAAAGCAGCAAGGTATAGAAGGACGTCCTTAAGCGATGTTTTGTCCGCTAGAAATTTAGTTACTTTTTATTTGCTACACAACTTTTGTTACCCAACTCTTTAATTTGAGCCGTACATTTCCTTAAAATTAAAGAGCTTAACATTTCTTTACAATTCGAGAAAACGCAGCGATCGCCTTTTTTATCTGTAGCCTTTTTTCTTCATAAAGGAGCCTGGCCCAGAACTAAAATTAGATTAGATATCTTTTTAATGTAGGTAAAAATTCTGACCATTGTAGCTCGACAGCCACAATGGCCTTTAAAAACATTAATTTATGGCCAATAATTTCCTGCGCAAGCGGTCTAATGCCGTAGAAGCGCTGGCCCGCCGAATCCAACCCCGACTGCGGGTGGAACCAAACCGATACTCAAAACTCTCCACCAGGCCCCCTGGTCCGGCCAAGCCAATATAAACCAAACCCACAGGTTTAATCTCGGTTCCACCGCCCGGCCCCGCAATGCCGGTAACGCTCAATCCCCAATCGCTGCCCAAACTTTTAGCAACTCCGGCCGCCATCTGCTGCGCTACTGGATCGCTGACGGCACCAAAGCGGTCTAAATCTTCTTTACTGACATTCAACAACTCGGCCTTAACCCGGTTGTCATAAGCAATAATGCCGCCTAAGAAATACTTAGAACTACCGGGAATCTCGGTCAGGACGGTGCCAATGCCGCCCCCAGTACAAGACTCGGCCACCGTTAAAGTTTGACCAGCTTCTAACAACAACTTGCCAACGGCCGAGGGCAGAGTCTCCTCATCGATACCGTAACAGTCGGCGCTGGCTATCTCGCGGATTTTTTCTTCGACGGGGACGATCGCCTCCATGGCCGCCGCTCGGGACTCGGCCCGGGCAGAAATTCTCAACCTCACTTCCCCATGATTGGCATAAGAGGCCACTGTTGGATTCTCCAATTCCAGCAAAGGAGCTACTTTTTCGGCTAAAGCAGACTCGGTAGTGCCCCAAAACTTTAAACTGCGACTGTAGATAGTCTGACCGCACCAACCGTTAGTTCGTAAATAGGGCACGGTTATTTCTTCCCACATCCGCTTCATCTCTGCGGGGACGCCGGGAAAGGTCAGAATTGTTACTTTATCTCTTTTAAAAATAATCCCTGGGGCGCTGCCGATGGGGTTATAGAGAACGTCGGCACCTTCGGGAATTAAAGCTTGTTTGCGGTTGCTTTCGGTCATCACCCGGCCTCGTTGGGCAAATTTGGTGGTGATGTCTTCGATAATTTCCGGCCTTTCGGTTAGGGGGACGTTGTAAAAGTCGGCGATGGTTTCTACGGTGAGGTCGTCGGGGGTGGGGCCTAGTCCGCCGGTGAAGATGAGGAGTTGGGAACGTTGGGTAGCGATCGCCATGACCTGCTTTATCCTTTCGGGGTTATCGCCGACTACGCTTTGGTAGTAGTGGGGGATGCCGAGGTTGGCTAATTGTTGGGCTAAATATTGAGCGTTACTGTTGAGGATATCTCCCAGGAGTATTTCTGTGCCGACACAAATTATTTCTGCTGTCATGGAATGTTAAGTTGTTGATGGTTTGGTAAGGGATTAGCTAGCTCTTGTAGGTTGGGTGGAACGAAGTGGAACCCAACAAGACTAACTACAATTATTTGAGATTTTAATTGGGTAACTTCCCCAATCAAAACATATCATGGTACGGATATTTTTCTAAATGCCAGAAGAAGTATTGGAAAAATTGGAACTGGAGCAAGTCAGCGAGTGTAAATACATTTTTTCTGCCTATTATGACAAGTAACAGGCGAGACGCCTGTTCTACGTTCGTTCCGCTACAGGCGAGACGCTAACAAGTAACAGGCGAGACGCCTGTTCTACGTTCGTTCCGCTACAGGCGAGACGCTAACAACTAACAGGCGAGACGCCTGTTCTACGTTCGTTCCGCTACAGGCGAGACGCCTGTTTTACGTTTGTTCCGCTACAGGCGAGATGCCTGTTCTACAAAAAGGGTTATTAACTATCAAAATCAGTATTAGCAGCAGTCTCTTCCCAACCATCCAACTCCATAGTTAAAGACTTAATCTTCTGACGAAAAGTCTTATAAGCATACTTGCCAAGCACTAAACGCAACGGTGGTTTTT
>JAXHVR010000195.1:0-131 GCA_034189005.1 Cyanobacteriota bacterium
GAAGAACTATCTACTTGCGTTAGGGGTTAAACCCCTTAATTAAAGGAGATTGATTGGGAGCAGGTCAGTTGTGCAAATAATTCTTTTTGCAACTAACGACTGAACGGATAACAGGCGAGACAAAAAGGATA
>JAXHVR010000195.1:231-6825 GCA_034189005.1 Cyanobacteriota bacterium
ACAGGCGAGACGCCTGTTCTACGAAAAGGATAACAGGCGAGACGCCTGTTCTACAAACAGGATAACAGGCGAGACGCCTGTTCTACGAAAAGGATAACAGGCGAGACGCCTGTTCTACAAACAGGATAACAGGCGAGACGCCTGTTCTACGAAAAGGATAACAGGCGAGACGCCTGTTCTACAAAAAGGATAACAGGCGAGATACAAAAAGGATAACAGGCGAGACGCCTGTTCTACAAACAGGATAACAGGCGAGACGCCTGTTCTACAAAACTATGAAAAATTTAAGTCTCAAAAAACTGATTGTTGTTAATTTAATCGTGTTAAACGTTGCCATTATTTTCCTAACGGCAGCTTTCGTATTGTTGCCGACGCGCAGTTTAGCAACTACCACGGAAATCGCGCCCCAAATAGAATCCAATAGGGCGCAACCGATGGAGTTAGATATTCCCGAAAAGTTGAGCCGTCGAGGGAATAAATATGAATATAAAATTACTTACACTCCCGGCTTTGTGGGCAGCGATCCAGAACGGGATGTTTTAGAAAGGGCTTTAAATAATTTGGGCGATGATGGTTGGGAACTTTTTCAAACCGATGCTATTTTCAATCCAACTTCGGGCAGCGGTTTGCATATTTTTATTTACAAAAGACAAAAATAGTTATGGGTAATGGGGAATAATTAAGCAAGGGGGGCTCTTGCAAGAAACAATAAGGAAAAGCATAAATGGATATACGAAAAGCTTCTGAGTCTGATTTAAACGATGTACTACTTGTGGAACGATCGGCTTTTGGTGGTAATAACGAGGCTGAATTAGTGAGGGAACTTTTACAAGATACGAGCGCGCGACCTATTTTGTCTCTGCTGGCTTTTAAAGGCGATCGCCCTGTCGGACATATTTTATTTACAACGGCACGTCTAACAAACAGTTCCCAGAAAGCAGCAATTTTAGCCCCGCTAGCAGTAGTGCCCGACGCTCAAAAGCAAGGTATCGGCGGCAAGCTCATCGAGGAGGGGTTGGAGTTGTTGTCGAAATCGGGAGTGGAACTGGTATTCGTTCTGGGATATCCCGAATATTATACGCGCCACGGGTTCCAACCGGCAGGCTGTCTGGGATTTGATGCTACTTATCCCATTCCAGAGGAACACGCAGATGCCTGGATGGTTCGAGAGCTTTCTCCAGGGGTAATTGGCTCTGTTCGCGGTCAGGTTATTTGCGCCGATGCACTCAGTAAACCGGAGTATTGGGTAGAATGATATACTGTTATTTTGTTAGGAATAGATCGGGAGGTTTTGTGTCGGATAAGGCTTCAGGGAAGTAGTGTTTGTCATGGTAAGAATTGGGTAGTTGTCAGTTGTTAATTGTCAGTGGTTAATTGGTTCTAAGACTGCACGGCAGTAGCGATCGCGACCTTGTTGTTTTGCTTGATAAAGGGCGCGATCGCTACTCTCAATAAACTTTTCCACGCTTTGTTCGGGGTTAGGAATTAAGCTATGAACTCCCATACTCAGAGTCACAATCTCCCCTGCCACAGAACATTCGTGAGAAATTGCTCGATCGCGAATAGCAGTTTGGATTCGTTCTGCCATCGCTACTGCCCCCTCTAGCTCGGTTTCAGGAAGGATAGCAGCAAACTCTTCACCTCCATAACGAGACACTTGGGCTTTTTGATAAGGCCGAACCACATTTTCTAGAGTCTTGGCAACTGTTTGAAGAACGCGATCGCCCGCTTGATGGCCGTAGCGATCGTTGTACTGCTTGAAACAATCCACATCGCATAAAATGAGGGCAAGGGGTTGCTGAGTTTCTTGGCTCTCTTGCCAAACTTCCTGAAGATAGGTATCGAAGGAGCGACGATTGGCCACATGGGTTAAACCGTCCAAATTTGCTAAATGCTGTAAGGCAGCATTTGCCTCTTGGAGAGCCTTTTCAATAGTCTTACGGCGTTTAATTTCTTCTTTTAGCTCTTGGTTTTTCTGGACTAGAGCTTGGGTGCGCGCCTCCACTTGAGCTTCTAAAGTTTGGGTGTAATTTTCTACCTGTTCGTAGAGTTGGGAATTTTCGATAGAGATGGCAGCTTGGGCGATGAGGAGGTTGAGAACTTCGACGCGGTTTGCCGTGAAAGCTTCTATAGTGAGGTTGTTTTCCAGATAGAGAATGCCGATGGCTTTACCTTGCGTGAAGATAGGGGTGCAGATGAGACTTTTGGGTTGGTGGTGGATGAAGTAGGAGTTTCCCATAAAGGTTTTATCTTCTTCGACGTTATTGATGCGCAAGGTTTTTTTAGTACGTTTGACGGTATTAATGACTTCCCTGGGTAGGCTTTCGGTTTCGTTAAGAGGAATGCTTGATAGCTTACAGTTGCGGCGATCGCATTGCACGGCGAGGATCCAAGTGCCGGAATTATTTAAAATTAAAGAGCCTTTGTCCGCTCCAGCGTTTTCGATAACGACGCGCATCAATTTACAGAGCAAGGCATTGAGTTCTATTTCTTCGGAGATCGCTCGGGAGGCTTCGATCGCGGAGGTGAGGTCCAGAACGGAAGTCATGGTAGTGAGTGTATCGATGCTTTCGCTCCGGGTTCGGGGATTGAAAAGATGTTCGGCTTTTTCGAGGATGGGGGCTAGAAGTTGGGGATATTTTTCTTCGAGTTGGTTGGTTTTTGCCTTCGCACCCCACCGCGCGTAGCAGTAATAAGCCTCTTCCATGTAGGCGGCGGCTACTTTTGCTTTGCCCCAGTGGAGGTAGAATTTCGCCGCGAGCTCGTTGGCTAAGGCTTCTTCTTGGATAAAGCCGTTTTCTTTAGCTCCGGCTATAGCAAGATCGTACATCTCCATTGCTTCTACTTTTTCCTTTAACGCTCGATGTTTTTCCCCTCGAATTAAGTTTAGTTTGTGAGCGTAATTCATGGGAGCGCAATCTGCCCATTTTGCCATCCTTGCTTCATGGGATAAAATACGCGCCATCCCTTCTTTTTGCTCCATTTCTTCTAAGGTTAAATATCTATTAAGATGCGACAAAGCATCATAAAAATAAAATAAAGGTACGAATACTTGACCTGGTATTCCTTCTAGGTAAAATTCGGCTATAGCGCCATTTTCTATCGCTTTCTCGCTCTCCTCGAACAGATAGCAAAGAAATAGTTTATCTATATAAAACGCTCCCATCAAACTAATGTCGTTATCTTTCTGGCGGGGTAGCAGCATTTTCTCTTCGTCATAAGCCTTTCCTTTCAAAACAGATGGATTAGGATTTTTTGCTCTTAAATTCAAAACAGTTTGTCTATAAAGTTCGTTAAGATTAAATACCATTTTTTGTTTGAGTTTGCTTATTTGTAAGCTATAGTTAAACATTTCCCCTTCCAGATCGATTAAATTTTTCCCCGAGACCAAAGAATGAGCGCAATAATCTAAAGCAGCAAAGGATGCCGATTCAAAATCTCCACATTCCAAGCCAATTTTATAGGCATTTAAAAGTGGTTCTAATGTAGAATTTATATGCTCTTTCCAGTGTTTGACAGAAAGGCAAACAATTTCTATAGTCTTAGCAGAGAATTCCTGGGATTCAATTTTATTTGACAGGTTGAGAGCCAAGTTTCCAAAGCGATATCCAGACTCGATATCCTGGGCAATACCGCAAAGAATTAAAGCATAGTTTGCATAAGCTGACGGGGAAACATCC
Source organism: Cyanobacteriota bacterium (assembly GCA_034189005.1). Classification (GTDB taxonomy): domain Bacteria; phylum Cyanobacteriota; class Cyanobacteriia; order Cyanobacteriales; family Microcoleaceae; genus CALKCV01. The sequence continues at coordinate 3,912 of JAXHVR010000195.1, forward strand.
GCGTGTCCGCTAGCGATGGATAAATCTACCTGTTTGGCTACAATAATAGGTAATAAATTAGGAAGTGCCAAATAAGCAGCATTTAAAATTGCCGATAAAATTCGCATTGATGCTAATCCTTTTCTATCGGTCATAATCGGCAGATCGATTAAAGATTCAACGAACTTGCCGGAGAGCTTTCCCTCGATTTCAGACAGATATCGCTCTACATCAATTTTATCTGGATTTTTAGGTAAGTCAATACCTAAAAGAGAAAGAAATTTTAAGGCAACTTGAATCGCTTCTAAGAGTTTGTTTTGGGACATCAAAAGTTGGATTTTAACTTCATAAGCTTTAACTCGGTCTAAGGCATTTTTAGCATTTTCTAATAAAATATTTATTAGCTCTTTGGTCCTAGTCGATTCTCCAGCCAAATAAGCGGTTTCTGCCGCTAGTTTGTAGAGCGATAAAGCTTCTTTGTAATCTTGTTGCCAACTATCTTCAGGGAGCAAAGATCGTGCTATTTCAGTATATTCAAAGGCAGCGGTGTAAGCTGTGGTAGTTTTGGCCTTTTTTGCGGCCCTGAAATTTAATTGTGCTAACTGACGCTTCTTATAAGGTTGCTTAATGAGGTCAGAACCCAGATTTATTTGATTGACAATATCAAAAATTTTGTCTTCAAGATTTTCGATAGAAGTGTTATTTAACAACAGGTTTCCTATTTTTAAATGAGCGCTCTGTTTTTGGTCTTCAGAAATCGAGGAATAAGCTGCTTGTTGGACGCGATCGTGCAAAAAACGATAGCTAACCGAAACTTTCTCAATACTCTTCTCCTCCCTTTGCTCTCCCTGGAAAAACTTATAGGTTTGGCTCTGGGGAACGACAAACCCCTGCTGCAAAGCGGCCCACAAAGAAGCGGCAACCTTTTCTTGGCTTCCTTCGCACGCCACCGCCAGGGTCGCCAAGTCGAACTGGTTGCCAATGCAAGCCGCCAGTTTTAAGGCGGATTGCGTCGCCTCCGGCAGTTTCCGCAACCGCCCCACCATAAAGGCTACCACATCATCCGTTAGGGCTAACTGCCGCACCCGAGTCAAATCGCACTGCCAATAAAGATCGTCAGCATGGAAGGTAATACAGCCATCTTCGTACAACCCGACTAAAAACTGGGTCGTAAAAAATGGATTTCCCTTAGTTTTTTGATAGACCAACTTGGATAAAGGGGCGGCGATTTCCGTCGAACAGAGCAAAGTATCGGCAACCAAACGAGTAAGATCCGCTTCGCACAAAGGATGGAGCCTTAGAGTATCAATGTTCGTACCTTTTTTCGCTATTTCATCGAGAGTCAGCATTAACGGATGGGTCGGAAACACTTCGTTATCTCGATAGGCTCCAAGGACCAGCAGAGAACCGGCTTTTGTTTCTTGTCTTTGGCTCGTCGCCGGGGAAAAGACTGAAACATCCTCATTCATCAACAACTTCAGCAAGTTCAACGATGCCGAATCGGCCCACTGCAAATCGTCGAGAAAAATAACCAGGGGATGCTCGATGGTGCTGAAGACGCGAACAAACTTGCCAAAGAGTAAGTTAAAGCGGTTTTGCGCCGCACTGCCTGATAGTTTTGTTACTGGGGGTTGTTTGCCGAGGATCCTTTCTAATTCGGGAATCGAGTCGATGATGACTTGGGCATTGTCTCCCAAGGCATTGAGGATTTGCGCTTTCCAATTGGCTAAGTCAGCGTCCGATTCCCCCAGAAGTCGCCCCATCAAGTTTCCGAAGGCTTGCAGGAAGGCAAAGAAGGGTATATTGCGATTAAACTGGTCGAATTTGCCTTTGATAAAGTAGCCCCCTTGCTTGACGATGGGCTTGTGAATTTCGTTGATGAGGGCAGTTTTACCAATCCCTGAAAAGCCGACAACTAGCATCATGGAGGTCGCACCATTGGCGGCGCGATTGAAGGCATGAAGCAACCTTTGCACTTCGGCTTCCCGTCCGTAGAGCTTTTCGGGTATGTTGAAGCGATCGCACAAGTCCCGCTCCCCTAATACGAAACTTGCAATCTTTCCCGTGGCTTCTAATTGTTCGAGACATTTCTCTAGGTCGTGCTTCAACCCGAAGGCACTTTGATATCGGTCTTCGGCATTCTTTGCCATTAACTTGAGGACAATCTCTTGCAACGCAACTGGCACTGCCCCCGATTCGCTGCAGGCTGGAAATTTCACCGCCTCAGCAATATGGCAGTGTACAAATTCCAGTTCTTTCTGTCTTTTCGCCTGGGGCGTGTAAGATAGAGAAGGCGAATCCCTCCTAGAAAAGGGTAGCTGGCCGGTCAGCAGTTCAAAAAATGTCGCCCCCAAGGAGTAAAAATCCGTACGATAATCTATGCCCCGGTTCATCCGTCCGGTTTGTTCTGGGGAAATATAAGCCAGGGTTCCTTCGAGAACGTTGGGGTTAGCTAGTTGTTGTTGTTCTTTCGGCAGCAAGGTGGAGATGCTGAAGTCGATTAGTTTTACCTTGCGGGTTTCGGGGTGGATGAGGATGTTGCTGGGTTTGATGTCTTTGTGGACGATGCGCTCTAGGGTCAGATAGTGGAGTGCTTCGCTCAGTTGGATGGCTATGGCAAGGAATTCGGTTAGGGAACTCTCTTTTTCCTGCCAATACTTATAAAGGCATATCCCACCTTCATCGAGCATCACCAAGGCATAACCGTTGCCGTAGCGCTCCAGTGCTAGGGACCGAACTATGGCAGGATGTTCCAAATGGCGGGTTATAAGGTATTGGTTGCGAAACTGGACCAGTTCGTTGAAGTTCGGGTGCGGGTTCCGCAGGACTTTAATAATGACGGGTTGACCGTCGCTGGCTCTTATAGCCCGATAGACTATGGTACGAGTTCCTGCGTAAATGGACTCGGTTTCAATATAACCACTTAAGTAGAGCG
>JAXHVR010000196.1:0-6743 GCA_034189005.1 Cyanobacteriota bacterium
TGTAGTAATCGCTTTAGCGATTGTTTGTAGTAATCGCTTTAGCGATTGTTTGTAGTAATCGCTTTAGCGATTGTTTGTAGTAATCGCTTTAGCGATTGTTTGTAGTAATCGCTTTAGCGATAGAAGGTTGGTAGCGATCGCTTTAGGAAGAAAAAATGTAAAAATAAAATCGCTGAAGCGATTACTACGAACGAGATAAATCGCTGAAGCGATTACTACGAACTACCGGAAAAATCGCTGAAGCGATTACTACGAACAATTAAAATCGCTGAAGCGATTACTACGAACAATTAAAATCGCTGAAGCGATTACTACGAACAATTAAAATCGCTGAAGCGATTACTACGAACAATATTAAAAATAAAAATATGTCGCCAATTGAAGAAGAATTTATAAGACGCAAAAGTCAAGTTCGAGGAACTGCGGGGCCCGACTTTCTTTTAGGGGATACGGGCAACGATCGAATATTTGGCGGGCAGGGTAACGATACTCTCTTTGGCAATCGCAGTAACGATTTATTGGACGGGGGGCCGGGGAATGACTCCTTGAGAGGGGGTAAGGATAATGATACTCTTAGGGGCGGTTCGGAGAATGACGTTGTTTATGGCGATCGGGAGATAGACCTACTCAGCGGAGGGCCGGGCAACGACACTCTTTATGGGGGTAAAGATAACGACACTCTCAACGGCAATAACGGCAATGACTTGCTTTCTGGAGACAAGGGCGATGATTTCCTCACTGGAGGAGTGGGGGCAGATACCTTTTTCTTTTTCTTTGACCCAGATGGTAGCTTCGGGACTGATACTATAACTGATTTTAATTCAGCGGAAGGAGATGTTTTTGGTCTGGCGGCTTCAGGTGGTTTTAATCTGCCTGCGGGAGGTTTGGCACCAAATGACTTCCAAATAATCGATAATTTCTTCCCAAACCAAAGTAGCGGGTTTCTCCAAGCCATTATTTATGACTCGTTTAATGGTTTAATTTATTTTAACGAGACGGCGGGTACCGGTGATGAAGTTCCGATCGCCCGAGTCTCGTCAGGTACCCCAATTAATGCTGGGGATTTCCAAATATTTTAGTTAATTGTTAATTGTTAATCGTTCGTCGTTCATTGTTAATTGAAAAATATGTCTTCAGAAAATCAACAACCAACAGCAGCGGAAAACTTTCACAAACAAGCGGAAGTTTATTTAGCCCAAAGGAAATTAGATGAGGCGATCGCTTCTTGCGAATTAGCTATAAAAATCGAACCGACTTATGCCCCACCTTACAAAACTCTCGGTAATGTTTTACAAGGAAAAGGGCAATTAGACGTAGCGGAAAATTGGTACAAGAAAGCTATAGAAGTTAGACCGAATTGGCCGGAGGTTTATGCCAATCTTGGCAGTATTTATGCGAAAAAGCAAGGGTGGCAGCAGGCAGTAGAATTTTTTAGAAAAGCTATTTCAATTAAGCCAGACTTTGCGGGGGCTTATCGCAATTTAGCAAGGGTTTTGGAATTGGCAGGGTACCATGATGAAGCAATAAAATCTCAATATCAAGCTTTAAGTCTGGAACCGGAAAAGGCTACGGATGAGGAACATATAAATTTAGGGGATGAGTTAATTAAAAAACGAGATACAAGTCTGGCAATATCTTGTTATAAAAACGCGATTAAAATTAACGCAAAATCGGCGAGGGCTTACCAAAAACTGGGAGAGGCTTTAAAACGAGAGGGCAAGTTGGACGAGGCAACGGTATGCTATCGCCGGGCTATAGAGTTGAATTCTATTAGTTCTGGAGAGACCGGAGGAGATACTTTAATGGCAGCCGGGCAGGAGGGAATTTCTAATACTAATAATGCGGCTGACTCCAAAGATACTTTGGCGGCTGCTATTACGGTAGATCCCAGAGATACTTTGGCGGCATCGACTTCTATGGGAAATAGTAAGGGAAATATTGGGGATACTCTTGGGGGAGTTACTGCTACCAATATGGGGATAACGACGCAAGATTTAGAAGCTTTAACGATGCTGGCGGAGGCTTACATTTCTCAGAAGAAATGGTCGGAGGCCATCGCTGCGGGGCAACAAATTATCAGGCATCAAGCGGATGCTAAGGCTTATAAAATAATTGGCAACGCCCAACAGGCAAGCGGGAAGATTAATGAGGCGATCGGCAGCTACACGAAAGCTATAGAAATTAAACCAAATTTCCCGGAGGCTTATGCCAATATCGGCAGCATTTTTGCCCAGCAGCAGCAGTGGCAGCGGGCTATTTCTGCTTATCAAAAGGCGATTTCGATTAAGCCTGATTTTACTGGGGCTTATCGGAATTTGGCTAAGATTTTCGGGGCGCTTAAGAAGCAGAAGGAGGAAGCGGAATGTTTGTATGAGGTAATGCGAAGGGAACCGGAAAGCGCTACGGAAAAGGAATATTTGGAGGTTGGAAATGTTCTGCTGAAAAATGGGAAGGCGGAGGCGGCGATCGCTTGTTATCGGTCGGCAATTCATTTAAACCCTAATTCTATCCAGGCTATCTATCAATTAGGGGAATTTCTCAACAGTCAGGGGCAGTTTGATGAGGCGATTCCTTATTATCAAAAAGTTGTTGCCATTCAAGAAAGTTCTCCAGGAACAAACCAGGAGTTAATTGCTGAGGCTAACCGGAAGTTGACGGAGATTTATAGCAAGCTTAATCGAACTGGGGAGGCTGTTGAATATCAATATCAAACTTTGCTAAGGAAGCCCCAAGCTACGGCTGAGGAATATCTGGAGATGGGTAATCGTTTGCTGGCAAACGATAAGTTCGATTTGGCGGTTAATTGTTACCAAAATGCGGTTAAGTTAAATCCAAATCTGACGGCTGCTAAGAATAAATTGGCTGAGGTTTGGCAACAATTGGGGCGCTGGGATGAGGCGATCGCTTATTATCAATCTCTGGTTAATGCCAATCCTAATTCTGCCGAAGCTTATCAATTATTGGCGGATGCTTTGGTAGAAAAGGGGCAACTGGATGCCGCTTTGCAAAATTATCAAAAATTGAAAGAGTTAGTACCAGAGAAACAAGATGCGGGTAATAAATTAGGAAAGGTTTATTATTTGCAAGGGGAAGAACTGGAAAAGGAAGGGAAGAAAGAAGAGGCCATCGCTGCTTATCGGCGGGCGGTAGATTTGAACGCCGATGTGGATGTGGTTTATCAGAAATTAGGAGAGATTTTAGTAGAAAAAGAAGAGTGGGAAGAGGCGGTTAAAGTGAATCGCAAAGCTACTGAGTTAAATCCAGACTTTTCCTGGTCTTACAATAATTTGGGTAATGCTTTGAAGGCATTAGAAAAATGGGAAGAGGCCGCGGAGGCTTACGGGCGGGCGACGGAGTTAAATGCAGATTTTCCGTGGTCGCAAATTAGCTTTGGCGATTGTTTGATGAAGTTGGAAAAATGGGAAGAAGCAGTTCCAGTTTATCGGCGGGCGATCGAATTAAAACCGGATTTTGTTTGGTCTTATGTGAATTTGGGTAAGGCTTTTTGGAATTTAGGGGAGTGGCAAGAGGCGATCGCCCCATTAAAAGAAGCTTTAAAGTTAGAAGAAAATATTCCCGAGGCTTATCATCTTTTGGCAGAGGCTTTACACAAACGGGCCCGGTTGGATTTGGACGGGGCAATAAAATGGTACCGCAAGGCGATCGAGGCTAGTCCCGATAATATCGACCTTTATCACAAGGCTTTGGATGTTGCCCCAGAGGACGAGACTCTTTATTTGCAGTTGGGGGATGCTTTGGTAAGGCAGGGTAAGGGTTATTTGGCGATCGGCTTTTATCAGGTTGGGTTGCAGATTAATCCAGAGAGTTCGGAGATTCAAGCTGCTTTGGACAAGTTGAAAACGGGGAATCCCTCTCGGCCGCCCTTTGGAAGGGGGGAGACGGCGGGAACAGGCGAGACGGTGGAAACAGGCGAGACGCCTGTTCTACGGGAGACGCCGGGAACAGGCGAGACGGCGGAAACAGGCGAGACGCCTGTTCTACGGGAGACGGCGGAAACAGGCGAGACGCCTGTTCTACGGGGGATGCCGGAGGAAGGAGGTAGCCCAATTCCCAATTCCTCGTCGCCAATTTATAAATTGTGGTTAAAAGCTAATCTTCCTACCCCCGAAAAATTGGGGGAGATGGCTGAGATATTGGAGACTTTCCGGGTAAAACCGGTTATTGCTGTGGTGATGCCGGTGGGTAAAAATACTTCCGAGGAGTCTTTGCGAGGGGCGATGGACTCGATCGCCTATCAAATTTATCCTTACTGGGAGTTGTGGTGTGTGGCGGATAGCGTCTCTCCCAAGATTCAAAGCGTATTAGATGAATATGCCCAAATCAATAGCAAGATTAAATTGCTGCCCAATCCCCAACCAGGTAATTTGGCAGCGGGGGTTAATGCTGCTTTGTCTTTGGCAGGCGGGGAGTTTTTTGGTTTGCTGGAAGTCGGAGATACTTTAACTCGCGATGCCCTTTACCAAATGGCGGCTTTGCTAAATCGGTATCCAAAGGCAGACGCGATTTATGCCGATGAGGACCGACTGACGGACAGCGGCGAGTTTGCGGAACCTTATTTTAAACCGGACTGGAGTCCCGAGTCGGTGATGTCTCGGATGTATGTGGGGCGTTTTTGCGTTTATCGCCGGGATTTGGTGGTTAACGAGTTGATGGGGTTGCGCGGCGGTTTTGAGGGATCGGAGGAATACGACCTGGTCCTGCGGTTAAGCGAGAAATCGGATCGGATTTATCACGTTTCTAAGGTTCTTTACCATCGGGGAATCGATGTTGGAACAGGCGAGACGCCTGTTCTACGGGAAGAATCTGGTAAGAAGGCTTTGGAGGAGGCGATCGCCCGTCGGGGAGAACCAGCAAAGGTGGAAGTTGTTGAGAATCATCCTGGTTTTTATCGGGTTCGTTACGACATCGCCGACTACAAACCGGTCAGCATTATCATTCCTACCAGGAATTTAGGGGAGATATTGGATCGCTGTCTGGAGTCTATTTTCGAGAAGACGACTTATCCGAATTACGAGGTTATTGTCATCGACAACGGCAGCGACGAACCGGCAACTAAGCAGGTTTTCGAGAAATGGGAAAAATTAGAATCCCAAAGGTTCCAGCGTCACGAGTTGGATATTCCTTTTAACTTTGCCAAGCTGAATAATTTCGCGGTGGAGAAGGCGTCGGGGGATTTTCTGTTGTTTCTAAATAACGATACCGAGGTTATTACGCCAGATTGGATCGAAGCTATGGTGGAACAGGCCCAGCGAGAGGCGATCGGGGCTGTCGGTCCTTTGCTGCTGTATCCCGATAATACGGTCCAACACGCCGGGGTGGTTATGGGTTTGCGCAGCGTTGGCGACCACAGTCACCGAGGGTTTAAGTCCACGGATGCCGGATATCACGGGCAGATTATTTCCGTTAATAACTATTCTGCGGTGACGGCGGCTTGTTTGATGTGTCGGCGAGAGGTTTTCGATGCTGTGGGCGGGTTTGACGAGGAGTTGGCAGTAGCCTTTAACGATGTGGATTTTTGTTTGAAAATTACTCATCAAGGTTATCGCAACGTTTATTTGCCCCACGCGGTGTTGTACCACTACGAGTCTAAGAGTCGCGGGGTTGAGGATACCGGGGAAAAACAACTGCGCTTCCAGAAGGAGTTACAGACTATGAAGCAGCGGTGGCAGAATGCGATCGAGGAGGATCCTTATTACAACCGCCATTTTACTCGGGAGAAGGATGATTTTAGTTTGCGGGTTGTAACCGATGTGGAAGCTAGCATTTCTCTTTATGAGAAGGATGCGGAGATAGTCGGGTTTGCGATCGACACTCCGAAGGAAGGAACTTATAAAAATGTTAGTTCTATTTCTATTGGGGGCTGGATAATTGGCAAGAAGTATCCAGTAACGACGGTGAAGTTGACTTGCGGGGGCGAGTTGTTGCGAGAGGTTGCGGCTAATTTGCCTCGTTTGGATGTGGGCCAGGCTAATCCACAGTATCCTTACGCCCAACATTGCGGTTTCTGGGGGGAGATGGAGACGATCGAGTTTCCGCCAGAGGCGAATATTTTGGTTGAGGCGGTTTTGAAGGATGGATCCCACGTTCGTCTGGGCATGGTTAAGTTGAAGTGTCCGTTGCTAATTAATAATTATAGCGATTATTGAATTGGTGAGGTACACCCCGATCGATCCCCCTAAATCCCCCTTAAAAAGGGGGACTTTGATTTGCTCTGGCTCCCCCCTTTTTAAGGGGGGCAGGGGGGGATCGCTCGATGTACTTCACCGAGCGCGATAATTGCTATAGGAGTAGGAAAACCCCCAACAATATAAGAAACCCGGTTTCTCTAACAATACCTTCGCCATTTTTTCAATAGGTAAATTTTAACGCTGTTGGCTAGCTTGTAGTAATCGCTTTAGCGATTGATATCTATGAATCGCTAAAGCGATTACTACAAGCTATCCTACGAAGTAGGCCCACAATTTTAACTGTGCTGCCCTATTACGAATCGCATTTTTCCTAAATGGCGAAGGTATTGTCTCAGAAACCGGGTTTCTGGTATCCCGACAATATATTAAAATCGCGACTCGTAAAATGATTTGAGGGATTGACTGTTTTTGTACCAGTCGAGGTTTTTTATTGCGAAGTTGTGGGAACCTTCCGAGAGGCTTTCCTTTAATAAACTATCCCTTTCTAACATCTCCACCGCATCAACTATAGCCGTCGCATCAACTATTGGCAAG
>JAXHVR010000197.1:0-6553 GCA_034189005.1 Cyanobacteriota bacterium
GTTTTTCGGGTGAGTTCAAATCATCAAATAAGTTAAGTTGAACTGGTTTGTTAGATTTATCTGTAGGTAAATGATGCCAATAATGAGTAGGTAATGGCGGCCGATATTTAGCCATAATTTTTTCATCTCGAAAGCCGACGATAAACAATCGCTTTCTGATTTGGGGCACTCCAAAATCAGAAGCAGTTAAAATAAATCGAGTCAATTTATATTTTTCTTCCAAGGGCGACTCGATCGCTTCTTTAACATATTCGCCGAACTTTTTACTCCCTAAAGCGACAACATTTTCGGCAACAAATCCTAAAGGTTCGATTTCTAAAACGGCTCTAACAAATTCGGGAAACATATCCCGACTATCTTCTTTACCTTTCTGGCGACCTGCAATAGAAAAAGGTTGACATGGAGGCCCTCCGTGAATAATATCTACTAAGCCGCGTAATGGTCGCCAATCTACTTTTTTCACATCTCCTTCTACCCCTGCAAAAACTTGCCAATGGGGGCGAAGGTTTCTTAAAGTAATACCCGCAGCAGGCAGAAGATCGTAACTCGCAACGTGACTAAATCCTCCTCGTTCAAAACCTAAATCTAAACCGCCGCAACCGCTGAATAAAGAGAGCGCTCTCAACCCGTTTTTTCCCAACGGCGGCATCAGTTTCTCTGGATTTAATTTTGGAACGTTAATAGAATGAACTGGCTTAATTCCCTTTCCAGAAAGAGCTTTTTTTTTAGCCAAACTAGATGCTTTTGACCGCTGCCTGTAAACCTCTCTTTGTTCTTCATTGATGTTCCACCCTTGATGGGGAGAAAAATTTGCCATCGATAGAGTCTCCGGGATTAACGCTTTTTCTATTATCGCACATACCCGCATAAATTAGAAGAGCTAGCGAAAGCATCTTTGGCGATAATAAAATGACGGTGTTTGTCTCGCTTAATTAACCCCTGCTGCTGCAATTTGCCTAATAGTTTGGTAACAGTTACCCGCGTCGTATTAATTGCCCCTGCAATATCTTGATGGGTTAGGCGAATGCTTAAGCGAGTTCCCTCTTCTGTTGGTTGACCGAATTCTTGTTTTAATAATAGTAATAGTTGCTGCAAGCGATCTTCCACTCTGCGCAAACCGGCGATCGCTAACAAAGCCTCCGTTTGCCTAAACCTCCGCCCCAGTTTAGGCAGCAACTCCTGGGCTAATTCTGGGGATGCTTCAATTTCCCCGTTTGAATACCACATCAAGCAAACATCTGATATCGCTGTTGCGCGGTTACTTTGTAAGTAAGAAAAACTGGCGCTAAAGCACATTGAAGGTCCGACCCAACCCAAAAGCCCTTCTTCCCCCCTGGGATAAAAGGTACTTAGCCTCACTAAACCCTGACAAATTTGCCAAATACCAGCCTCCCTCTCAGGAATGGTTTCCCCTTTAATAAAAAGGTGCAAGTGACGCTGGACTTCTGCCGAAGGCCGTGGAGTCTCTAAAGTTTCTGTGGAAGTTAGAGCCATGCTGAAAAATGCCAGCTTAAAAATACTGGTTTAGAGTTACATGGCTCTTAGCTTATTCCAGCCAGATAAAGCTTAGGTAATGAAAAGGTTAGCTATTCTTTAAGCTTTTGTTCGACAATTAATTGTTAACCCAGAAAATGTTAATTCTTAATCGCATCCATTGAGGATTTCCGAACGGAAATTATGGCGAATTGCAGGGTTGCAATAACGGCGTTGTAAAAGTTGCCATTTGCGCCAACTTTGAGAACGGTTTCTATCTAATTCATCTAACAAATTAGGCAAAAGGGCGCTGATTTTCTTACCGTAAATATCCTCCATAAATTCCTCTAACACTACGCTGTCCTGAAGCTCGCCTAAATGTTCTTGGATAGCTTTCATATCTTCCAAATAAACATCGTAAGTTTGCCCGTAAAAATCCGTAAATAAACTCATCAAATAACGGACTCGCTTGACTTCTTTGCGCAAATCGTGTAACTTCTCTTCTTCCTCAGGCTGAAAGGTTAAATAAGAACTATCCTCGTTATTAGTAGGTAGCCCGGAGTCGGAACCGTTGTTACTTTCTAATCTATTATGTTCTGCTTTTACCAGCCAACCTGGATGGAGAAATAATTGAGAGATTTGAGGTAATAATATATCTGGAATAACATCGACGATTTGCCAGGAAGCGATCGCCCGATATTTAGGCCGTTCTAACCAAACCTCTAATGCTTGTTTAAACTTAGAATATTTAGAATTTTTTAACAGCGATCGAACTTCCTTAAAAGCGCGGCGGCGCTGTTTCTTAATTTTAGCTAAAGCCTTCTCTAAAGTAGCTTTTTCTTCTGGAGGCAAAATGGGTTTATAGTCATTTTCTAGCGCTTCGGAAAGTACATCTAAATCTCGTAACTTTCCCAAACAGCGAGAAAACTTACCAATATTTTTGTCATTAACTTGCTTCGGCAACTTTACCGCAGGGGCGAAACCCGCCACTGCCGATCGCAAGCGGCGCATTCCCACTCGCATTTGATGGAGTTCCTCCGGGTCTTCGTCTTTAAGAACTTCTGCTTCGTGCTGTAGAATTTTTCTAAAAAATTGTTCGATCGCCTTCGATGCCCCGTCTCCCAGGGTTTTTATTTCAGCTAATGCTCGTACGCTCATGGTAGGTAAAATTCCCAATTTATAAAGAATAGAAAATTGACCGAAAATTTAGGCAAACTTTTATAATAACATTTAACTCAAATTAAGAGCGATTAATTAGATCGGATTTAAGTAAAAAGGTCAAAAAAAGAGCAAATAAAAAGGCGATCGCTCGTTAAAAAGAAATTTGCGCGAGAGTCAATTCTGGGATACCATCTCTATCTATGGGGCAGCTTACCTCAAGCCAAAATTAGGCAGTAATGGACCAAGCCGAATTATGTAGCAAAAAGAAAATCGAAGCGTACTCCGATGCCGAACTCTCGACATCAGACGATAGAAGCTACTTGGCCAAAAAAGAATCGGAAAAAAACTTCCACTCCTGCCATCTCATCCAATACAGAGGGGGTGACACTAGCTGAATAGACCCCCAGCCACGTTAGGGTCTCCAGACCGCAAGGATGCAAGCAGCAGTGTCCCAGGAATAAAGATGAAAAATCAAACAATTGGTAACAGACCTCAAGGCGAGAAAAAAGCGATTAGCCAAGAGCCGGAATGCCATAAAAACCTGGAGCATCCCAAATGGGGCTGCACCTAATGTTATGGGTTGAATTTAATCGCCACCCGCCGCAATAATTTCTAGTCAACACTTCGAGAAAAACCAGATTCCACGAACTTTTTCTACTTTAAATTCGTGGAAAATTTGGAATATCAACATCAATACAAAAAAAAATCCACAAACTTATTTTATGAATGTCAGCGAGCTATTAAGTGCTAACGAACTTTTGACTCGACACGCCAAAGGACAGCGAGACTTTCACGGAGCAAACCTCGTAGCGATAGATTTAGGCAAAGCAAATTTGAATCGAAGCAATTTAAGCAACGCTAATTTGAGAAATGCCAACTTAACGAAAGTAAAGCTCGTGTCCGCGAACCTAACAGCCACCGAACTAAGTGGAGCCAATCTCTCGCGTGCGAAACTAATAGAAGCAAACTTGAGCCATGCCAGCCTAACAGGCACGATCTTAATTGGAACTGATTTAAGCGGGGCGATCCTCAGCGGAGCTATTTTTTCTGGGGCGGACCTGAGTAACAGCATTTTCATAGCAGCCAGTATGTTTGGAGCTTGTTTTCTCGGTAGCTCCAAACTCCGATTCGTCAATCTTACCGGTGCTACCCTAACTCGGGCCATTCTCAGCGCCGCAGATTTAACCCAAGCCACCTTAAATCGGGCAATTATGAGCCAAATAGACCTCAGCGGCGCTAACCTAACTGGGGCAACTTTGATTCGAGCTTACTTAAATGGAGCTTGCCTGAGTGGAGCCAATTTATTCCAAGCCGACTTGAGCGAAGCAACTCTTACAGAAACAGATCTCCGTGCTGCTTGTTTGAAAGAAGCAGACTTACCAGGAAGCAACTTGACAAGGAGCAATTTAAGCGGCGCTAATTTAGAAGGAGCTAATTTGCAAGGCGCCATCTTGAGCAGAGCTTCTCTGAGTGGAGCTAATCTCCAGGGTGCAGATCTAAGAGGTGCGGCTCTAAGCAAGGCTAATTTGTTAGGAGCTTCTTTAAAAGGATCTAATCTCGCAGGAGCCAGTTTGCAAGAAGCGGACTTGCGAGGAGCGGATCTGACCGATGCCGATATGTCTGGTGCAGGTTTGCTATTAACTTCCATGAAAGGAGCAGAATTAACAGGGGCCAATTTTTCCGAAGCTAATCTGATTGGGACCAATTTGAGTTTGGCTAATGTGGAACGCGCCTGCCTAAGAGGTGCAATTATGCCAAACGGCTCGACCTATGCTTCCTAAGCAAAACTTATAGTCAGTGGGTCTTGCTTTCTGCGGCATATAGCCATGAGAGAAGTTATTTCGAGCCGACAAGCTTTAGCTACTCTTTGAAGGGGTCTCTCCCCAGAAAAAGTATTTCGTGATAAACTAAAAAACTGGAAGACCATTAAGGCTATAGGTAAAACCGCGCAGAATGAAAGAATTGGGAACCCATCTGGTCGTTGACGCTTGGCAGTGTCCTGGAGATATTCTCAACGACCCCGACATAATCCGTCGCGCTTTAATCGAAGCAATTGCCGCTGGAGAAGCAACCCTCATAGATCTATGCGTTCACCAGTTTAGTCCTCATGGAGTAACGGCAACGGCAACATTAGCAGAGTCGCATATTGCTATTCATACCTGGCCCGAGTTAGGTTATTTTGCTGCTGATTTATTTTTCTGCGGTCGCGGCAACCCACACCGCGCTATAGAAATCCTGCAAAACGCTCTCCAAGCTAAACAGGTGAAAATGAAGGAAATCAAACGCGGTTTCGATCCTCAGATGGGCATCCTAGAGACTGCCGAACAACAAGAGTATCCTACTACTAAACCGTTTATTGGAAACGGTTTAGCTGCTGGCTCCCGCAGCCAAGTAAAATAACTTTTATTTTTTATGTTTGGTTTAAACAGATAATCCCACGACGACTGTCGTGGGATTATTGTTGGTATGAGAAAAGCCCACAACTATAGCTGTTGCTGTTGCTGTTGCTGTTGTTGCAATAGAGGACGCACTACCCAATAGCCAGCACCAAAGAAGGCCACTACAATTAGAAAAATCGCTACGATCAACCACACTCCACTAATGTCTGGGGTTTGTTTGCTTTGACTGGGGCGATCGCGACTTTCGTCTGGCAATTCTGTAAATAAATGTTCTGGAAACTCTACGGGTGGCGTTTGGGGTTCGGGGGTAGGTAGGGAAAGGGATGGCGATGGCTGTTGGGAATTTTGGGGTTCTGAATGGGGGGAGACCGGCGGGGGAGAAACGGGAGAAACTGGAGAAACCTGAGAAACGGGAGAAGGCAGGGTTGGGGCAAAAGCTGGAGCTTTTATTTCGGGTTGAGCGTTATTCTGGACCTCGGGCCTCTGAGGAACCGTGGCATTACTGGCCGCCTTGGCGGTGCTGGCTGTCTGTTGCAACTGCATGGCCGCTCCAATCAGTTTCTCTATTTCCCGCCGCAGTTGTTGATTTTGCTGGACTAATTGTTGGTTTTGATTTTGGACTGATTCTAGTTCGGCTTTTGTCCCTTGCAATTCTGCTGTGACTTCTCTATATAGGGAAATGGGAATTGAGGGGGAGTAGTTGTTGTTATTTGTATTTGGTATTGTTTGACCGGAAGTATTAGAATTTTGCATATTTAACTATTGGGTGAGAAAATTGATTTTTTAGTTTAGCCTTTTGGCAGCGAGAAAGTCTTTTCCTACTAATATGCCTCATAATTACTGAAATTAGAACAGTTAGAGCGTTTTTAGTCAAGTAGTTTTTTGCCCAACTCTCTTGTTTAGTTAGTCAGAGCTTATCGATCTATTATTTTTATGAACGACCCTCAAACAGAGCATAATTTGTCTCAAAAGTCAAGCGAAGAAGAAATGAAATATGGAGAGCGGGCGATTTTGGAGGGGGAGCTATTTACTTTCCCCAATCCCAGGACCGGACGGCCTTACGAGATTAATATTTCTTTGCCCGAGTTTACTTGTAAATGTCCCTTCTCTGGCTATCCCGATTTTGCCACGATTGGGATTATTTATGTCCCAGACGAGAAGGTGGTGGAGTTGAAGGCTTTAAAGCTTTATATCAATAGCTATCGCGATCGCTACATTTCCCACGAGGAGTCTGCCAATCAGATTTTGGACGATTTTGTAGCTGCCTGCGACCCGTTGGAAGCGACTGTGAAGGCAGATTTTGCTCCTCGGGGTAACGTCCATATGGTAGTTGAGGTCAAGCATAAAAAGGAATAAAGGCGAAATAGGATATTGACAACTCATGGCTAGCCCAGAAAGCGGGTTTTGTCAACCAATACCTTCGCCATTCAGGAAAAATACCATTAGTAGGTTGGGTGTAGCTGCCGGAACGGCTAAAATAGTGAGTAAAGCAAAAGTTCGTAGTAATCGCTTTAGCGATT
>JAXHVR010000198.1:0-4431 GCA_034189005.1 Cyanobacteriota bacterium
GGAAAATCACTAGCTGATAGGGACCGCCGTTGTAGAGCCACTCATCCAAGGAAGCTGCTTCCCAGATAGGATAGAAGTGGAGGCCGATGGCGTTGGAAGAAGGAACTACTGCTCCGGAAATGATGTTGTTTCCGAACATTAGCGAACCAGCGACGGGCTCGCGGATACCATCGATGTCAACGGGAGGTGCTGCTACGAAAGCTATGATGTAGCAGATGGTTGCGGTTAGCAAGGTAGGGATCATCAGGATGCCGAACCAACCTACATAAATGCGGTTGTCGGTGCTGGTGGTCCAGTTGCAGAACCGTTCCCATACGCTAGCGTTGGAACGCTGTTGTAAGGTGGTGGTCATAATATAATTGCTATGTATTTTTCAAGGTACGAATCGGTAGCGCTTTTGCTACCGTGATTAACATCTTAAACAATAAATTGAGTTTTGTAAAGGGTTTTAAGAAAAAATTTACTAAACTTAATAATAAGTATTATTTATCATCGAACCTGGCCCTTGAGGGCGCAAATCCTTATTTTTCGTGCTGTCAATGGCCACATGAGACTAGCAGTACGATCGCGAGTACGAAAAACGGTATTAAATAAAGATAAATGGACATAAAAGGTGGCATCTGCGTCTCGGGGCCGACCATAATCTGAAAATGAATACAGTCCACGGTCAGAGGCCATCGCAGATGACGGCCTCCGAGAACGGGATCAACCGGGGGGCCATTGCATTTGACGGCCTCCGAGAATATGAAAATGGAGATGGTTGACTGTCTGGGCACCATCGGCACCGTTGTTTACCACAACCCGATAACCTCTGTCAAGTTTTTCCTCTGCTGCAATTTGCTTAATAATGAGTAAAAGATGTCCCAGGAGTTCTCCGTCTTCTGGGGAGGCATCTGCTAATTTGGGGATTGGTTTTTTGGGAATTACCAAGATGTGGACGGGGGCCTGGGGGGCGATGTCTCGGAATGCAAGAACTAGATCGTCTTCGTAAATAATATCTGCTGGTATTTCCCGCCGGACGATCTTGGCAAAAATCGTGTCTGTAGCCATCTTTCTTATATGGGTAGTTGGTTGAGAAGAGCGATCGCCTTGAAAAGGAAGGTTCTTTAAAAGGTTCGCTGTTTTTGGTACGAGTCAATCATAGATTAAAAGACCGTCCAAAGATCGAGATTATCCCAACGAAAAGGCGATCGCGTTTTTCGATAGTGGTATGATTGCGAGTAGAAATATTAGTATGAGGAGCGATGGAAGGCTATCCAATAGAATAATAGATCGAAAACAACAGCCACCTGAAAAATCCTAGTTAAAAATGACAAAAAGCAGCACTGCTGGTTCTACTGATTCTAAAAAATTGCAGAAAACTCTAACTATCTACGCCGCCTTGGGAATTTTCTGCATCAGCGCCATCATAGCGATCGCCAGCATTATCCCCTTTTACCGACAACTGCTCGAACAAGAACAAAGAAATCTGCTCTTTGCGGTGAAAACCCGCACCCTAATAGTAGAAGAATTTTTATCCAAAGCAAAAGATATCGCCCTACAAATTGCCAGTCGCACCAGAGCCCGCCAACAGCTAGAAAAATACAACCAAGGGCAACTCCCACTGACGGAGACAGTAGCTGTTAGTAACGGAATTCTCGCAGACGCCCTCAACCAATCTTCCGAAGTAGTTGGCATTACGAGACTTGCGGCAAATGGTACTGAAGTTGCCTTAGTGGGTTTGCCGATACCGAGGGAACTTTGGGCAATACCATCTGAGGGAACCGGAACAACCGATCTGGTAGGTCCGATCCGGCTGGAGGGAGAAGATTACTTAGTGGTGGGGGCGGCAATTCTTAACCAGGCATCGGAACGAGTGGGAACGGATATGGTGTTGTTTAAAATTACCGCTCTACAAGATATTGTCGAAGATTACACCGGTTTGGGAGAAACTGGAGAAACAGTTATAGGCACCGTAAGAGATGGGGAAGTGCGGCTGTTTTTTTCTTTAAGAAATGATGCTCTGGCGGATGGGGGGTTGCTGGCAGCTATAGAAAAAGCTGTTTTTGCAGAAGCGGGGATAGTGGAGGTAGAGATGGATGGAACAAAAGCGGCGATCGCCTTCGGTCCCATTGAGGATAGTAACTGGGGGTTGGCGGTGACAATGGATGGCGAAGAGCTTTACGGACATATCTACCATCGCCTCGCGAGAATAGGGGTTTTAATCGTAGTTTTAAGTTTATTAGGTGCTGGTGGCATGGTGCTGTTGCTCCGTCCCCTGGCGGGGGCGGCCATCGTTCGCACCGAGGCTTTAGAAAAACAAATTGAGGAACATTCGGTCTTAGCGCGATACCAGGCAGAAGCTTTAGAGAAGCAACAGCGCAAGAGCGACTTCATTCAGCAGGCATTGGAGCAAATGGAGGAGTTAAGGTTCTCCTCGACGGAAGTTGCCGAACAAACTCATGCTGTTGGCGGTGCTGCGAAAATGGCGGCTAGCTCTGCCTTGGAGGGGACTGATGCGGTGGAGGAAACTTTAGAAACAATGATGAGTCTCAAGGAAAGCGTAGAAGCGATCGCCCGCCACTTGGCCCAACTAGACGATAGCGCGGTAGAAATTGCCAGCATTACCAGATTAGTCAGCGACTTCGCCAAACAGACGAATATGCTCGCTCTCAATGCGGCGGTGGAGGCGGCGCGCGCGGGAGAATACGGTAAGGGATTTTCGGTTGTGGCGGGGGAAATTCGCAAGCTTGCGAACCAAAGTCGGCTGTCTGCTTCTCAAATTAATACTCAAGTTGCTAACATTCAGACGGCCATCGATGCGGCGGCGATCGCTACCGATGGCAGCATCAAAAATGTCAATTGTGGGGTTGATGTCGCTCAAAAAACTACTGTTGCTTTAATAGAAGTGCGCCAAGCCATAAATGAAGTAGTATTGAGCTCTGTAGAAATTTCTCGATCTACTCGGGAACAGGCTGCAGCTATTCAAGAAGTAGTAGCTGCGATTAATGGTATTGATGAGCCGACAGAAAGTCAAGAATTTGAGAAAAACTTTTTAAACTAATCGAGCAGTGACAGTTCGTAGTAATCGCTAAAGCGATTTATAAAGATGAATCGCTTTAGCGATTACTACGAACTAGATTTATGGTTCATGAACGCTACTTCTGACCCACTACCCAAAATGTTAGGTCGTTATGCCAGTTTGGAAATTGCCTCGCCCCAGAGATGGACGGGGCTATTCGACGGAAGTGCTAGGAAGATTTAATCGAGTTAATGGGTTTGAGGTAGTTTTAGGGAAATTTTCAATTGCCAGATAGCGGGAAAAATCGAGGGCAAAAGTCCAATAAGCCCGATGGAGGGGCTGGGGAATTGTGCCTCAGAAAACAGTGGCATAGAAGAGATAGAAGAAACCATGGGAGGGCAGAATAATTAAAAACAGATAACCTTAATACCTAATTTAAAACTCATGTTACATTTTACTATTTTTGAATCAGTTTTATTAAAATCCTTCCTAATACTAGGAGGGGGCATAGCGACGGTCTATATCGCTGCTTGTCTGTTTTACCTCTGGGGACAAAATAGATTTATTTTCAAACCTAAAGCGGATGTAGTGGCGACGCCTGCTGATTTCGGCCTTCCTTATGAGGAGTTGTGGTTGCCTGTTGGCGGCGGGAATGAATCTAGGCAAAAAATCCACGGTTGGTGGTGTCCCCAGGAAAACAGGGAGGGGGAGGCGGGGGTTGTGTTGTACCTCCACGGCAGCAAGGGAAATATGGCGGCCCAGGAGAAAAGCTGGAATCTCGATCGCGTGGCGAAATTATATAGTTTGGGATTTTCCGTATTAACCATCGACTATCGAGGCTACGGTCGCAGCGACGGTCCGTTTCCTACGGAAGCTAGGGTGTATGAGGATGCGGAAACTGCGTGGAGTTATTTGGTAGGGGAAAAACAAGTGCCGCCGGGGAAAATTTTGGTTTACGGACATTCTCTGGGGGGAGCGATCGCCATTCATTTATGCCAGCAGCACCCAGAAGGAGCCGGTTTAGTTGTGGAAAGTTCCCTCAGCGGCATGAAAGATGCGGCAAAGCAGCGTTCTTATAATATTTTTCCTTTAGATCTACTTTTGCATCAGGAATTTGATTCTATTAATAAAATTAAGTCTTTAGAAATGCCAGTATTATTTATTCACGGAACCAGCGATCGCTCGGTTCCAGTGGAGATGAGCCAGAAATTATTCGAGGCGACCTCGGCACGGAAACAATTGGTGTTAATTCCAGATGCCGGACACGATGATGCTTGTAAGTTGGGAGGCGATCGGCTTTTGGCAACTCTCAAAGAGTTTTTTAACAATTAACAATTAATAATTAATAATTAATAATTTGGATGCACGGGCGAAGGTATTGGATTTAGAAACCGGGTTTTTTCCCAAAAACCCGGTTTCTGGGCCGGCGA
>JAXHVR010000198.1:4531-6295 GCA_034189005.1 Cyanobacteriota bacterium
ATTTAGAAACCGGGTTTTTTCCCAAAAACCCGGTTTCTGGGCCGGCGATATTTTTGCAAAAACCCGGTTTCTGGGCTAACAATACGATTGTGCTATGATAGATCCTATCCCTACTGGGGCATGGTTTATTGAGGAGGAAAATTATGATTGTCGTTGACGATTTGTTAGTTGTTTGGGGAGTTACTCAAGCTGCGGGTTTGGTTCTTCGCCCTATTTTGAAAGAACTCGTTCGGGATGCTGCTAAAGATTACGTTAAAGACTTTTTTAAAAGTTTGCCAGGAGACCTGGTGAAGCGATTGAGTAAAGAACCTCTCCAGAAGGCGATCGACAAAGCTTTAAAAGAATTTTTTAAACTCTCAAAGCAAGAATTGGAAAATGCAGGTTATGACGAAGAACAATTGCATCAATACATCAAACCATTCCTGCTGTTGACTAAGAATAAAGATGTCGCTGCTGTCTTGGGAAGTGCTTTTGAAAAAGACCGCAAGGCGATCGATATAAAAACTTTGGCTGCAACTTGGGAACTACTCGATCTATTACCTCTGCCGGATGAGTTTGACTGGGAATTTTTGGCTAAAGGATACTTGAGACAAGTTAAATCTATTCGCAAGGAAGATGAAGAGTTAAGAAAAATTCTTGATTCGGAAAATTTAGAAGCAATTGCCGCTGGGGTGGAGGTGCAGCCTAATTTCGATCTAGAAAAGCATCAAGAAGGTATTCTCGAACAATATGGCAATCTTAATTTAGAAAGTTTGGATTCTAGCGGTTATGCTTATAACGAATTAAAATTGTGGAATGTTTTTATCCCTCAAAACGTCCGGGAATGTCAGGAGTATTTGCCTCGGGTTTTGGAGATTCCCAAGGAACATCAACGACGGCTTAGGGAAATGGGCGATTTGGAACCGGAACTCTCCGTTGAGGAGTTGGAAAAATACCGACAAACTTATTTTCAACAGTCCCCGCGTTCGGTTTTAGAAGCAGTAAAAGATCCCAGCTTTAAATATTTAGTAATTTTGGGCGATCCTGGTTCTGGTAAGTCAACTTTGCTGCAATATCTCGCTCTGGAATGGGCTAATTTATCGCCGAAAGATCGCTCCTTACATCCAATTCCTTTATTAATAGAATTGCGCAGATATATTCGCAATCGCGAGGAGGGGCAGTGTAAGGATTTTTTGGAGTTTTTCCACAAAGGTAGCGGCATTGTTTGTCGCTTGCCCCAGCAGGAACTTCACCAGAGGTTAGAAAGTGGTAATTTTCTGGTGATGTTTGATGGATTGGATGAGGTTTTCGACCGGGGGCGACGGGAGGAGGTGATTACGGATATTCATCGCTTTACTAACGATTATCCTCAACTGCGGGTTATTGTCACTTCTCGGGTCGTCGGTTATAAGGCTCAAAAGTTGCGCGATGCGGAGTTTCGTCATTTTATGTTGGAGGATTTGGAACCGAAACAAATCGATAATTTTATTCAAATTTGGCACGATTTAACTTATCAAGATGAGGCGGATAAAATTAAGAAGCGGGAACGTTTAAAAAGGTCTATTTCTGGGTCTTCTGCTATAGGGCAATTGGCAGGAAATCCTTTGTTGCTGACCATGATGGCCATACTGAATCGAAATCAAGAATTGCCGAGGGACAGGGCGGAACTCTACAACCAAGCCTCGAAATTGTTGCTGCATCAATGGGATGTGGAACGTAGTTTGCAAGACCGAAAAATAACTATCGATTATCGCGACAAGCAGGAAATTTTGCGCCGGGTGGCTT
>JAXHVR010000199.1:0-6290 GCA_034189005.1 Cyanobacteriota bacterium
GCTATAGCTACTTTTATAATGGGAATTTATGCCAAATATCCTTTTGCTTTAGCGCCGGGCATGGGACTCAATGCTTATTTTGCTTTTTCCGTAGTTTTAGGATTGGGAATATCTTGGCAAGTTGCCCTGGCAGCAGTGTTTATCGAAGGGTTAATTTTTATAGTTTTAACTTTAACTAAATTTAGAGAAAAAATAGTAAAAGCAATTCCCGAATGTATCAAACACGCCACCGCCGCTGGCATTGGTTTATTTCTAGCTTATATTGCCCTAACCAGCACGGAAATTATCGTGCCTAGCGAAGCAACAATAACAACCATGGGCAATTTAAACCAACCGACAACATTAATAGCGATCGCTGGCATTTTCATCACTTCAGCATTTATCGCCCGTCGCGTCAAAGGCGGATTAATCTTAGGAATATTAGCCACGGCCTTGCTGGGATGGCTCTTAGGAATCGCCCCTTGGCCTACTGGCATTATCAGCGTTCCCGAACTACCAATTAATTTATTCGGTGGAGCATTTATTGGCTTGGCATCTGTTGGGAAAATTAAGATAGGGGAATTAATTAGCGTTGTTTTTGCCTTTCTTTTTGTCGATCTTTTCGACACCGTCGGCACTCTTACCGGACTGGGAATGAAAGCCGGTTATATGAATAAAAAAGGAGAATTGCCCAATGCTAATAAAGCATTTATGGCAGATGCAGTTGGTACAACTGTAGGGGCGATTTTTGGCACTTCTACCGTAACCAGTTATATCGAATCAGCATCGGGAGTTTCCGAGGGAGGTCGCAGCGGTTTTACTGCTGTTGTGGTGGGTCTTTTGTTCGTTCTTTCTATATTTTTTATTCCCCTACTGGCAGCTATTCCTTCCTTTGCTACGGCACCTGCTTTGTTAATTGTAGGAGTATTAATGATGGGCAGCGTTAAAAATATTCGTTGGGAGGAGCCTGCGGAGTCTATTTCGGCATTTTTAACTATTTTAATTATGCCTTTAAGTTACTCGATTTCTGAGGGATTGGCTGTTGGTTTGATTAGCTATCCTCTTTTGAAAAGCTTTCAAGGTAAGTTCCAAGATATTTCTATTTGGATGTGGGTCGTCGCCTCCTTGTTTTTACTGAAAATTGTTTTGTGGAATTAGCCAAAGGCAATTAATAATTAGTAATAGCAATCCTAAATTGGTTATGAAAAACGCGGAGGGCAGAAACCCGGTTTCTTCAAGAAACCGGGTTTCTAAAATATCGCCAATTATTTAGAATTGCTATATTAATTATTATGGTAATTAAACGGTATGAATGCCGAGTTACAAGGGGGCGATATAATTAAAAAATATCGCCAAAGTTGAACTGCCAAAACAAGCTATGAAAACCAATTGTTCGCCGATTTACTCTCCCGCTTTAGAAGATCTAATAGATCGTTCTTTTAGTATTGCCGCCCCCCAGACACCGGTTGTAGAGGCGATCGCCTCCATGAATCGCAGGGGGGAAAGACAATGTTTTGTCATGGAAGGCAGCCAGTGGTTAGGAATGTTTGCAAAGGAAGATGCCGTTAAATTAGCAACGGCCAGCAAAAACCCAGAGGTAATAACCGCAGGGGAAATAATGAGCTCGGGAGCGATCGCCCTGGAATTAAGCGAGTATGAAAATATTTTTACTGTTTTTAAACTCTTGCGGAAACAGCAAAGAGAATGCCTGCCAGTAACAGACAAGGGAGGAGAATTAATAGGAGCAATTACCCCACAAAGTCTCTGGAAAAAAATGCCACAAATAGTAGAAGGATTAGAGAAAAAAATATCTATTTTAGAAACAGAAAAAAGGGAAATATTGCAACATTATAACGCCGAGTTAGAACGAGTCAAACTCGGCACGACAGAACTTGCCAGACAGCCAGAAAGCAGGCGCATTTTATACGACATTGCCCAAAATATCAGAAAATCTCTCAACCTCGAAGAGATCCTCAACAGCACAGTTGCCGAAGTGCGACAGTTTCTCCAGACGGACAGGGTCATAATTTACCGATTTAATCCCGACTGGAGCGGGGTTATAGTAGCGGAGTCAGTCGGGGAAGGTTGGGAGTCGTGTTTGGGGCTGACCATTAAGGATAGCTGTTTTGTTCGGACTTGGCTCGATCGCTATCCAAACGGTCGCGTTCGCGCTGTAGATGATATTTACCAAGCAGGGATGCCGCTTTGTTATGTCAAGTTCTTAGAAAAATTGCAGGTAAGGGCCAAACTATTAGTTCCCATTGTCAAAAAGGACCGCTTGTGGGGCTTGATGTGTGCCAACCAATGTTCCGACTCCAGAGAGTGGCAGCAGTGGGAGATAGAGTTGCTAGAGAGCTTGGCAACTCAGATAGCGATCGCCATCCAACAAGCAGAGCTCTATCAAGAGTCCCAAGCGCAACTGAGAGAACGCCAGCGAGCAGAAAGCGAAATTCTCAAGCTCAACGCTCGGCTAGAAGGACGAGTCCGACAGCGCACCGCCGAAGTAGAAGCCGCCAACCAACTCCTCCAGCAAGAAATCGCCGAACGCAGATCGGTAGAAAAGATGTTGAGAAATTCCGAGGCAGAAATCCGGGGGGTGTTTGAAGCCACCAGCGACATCGTACTGGTCCTCGATGCCGAACCAGACCATATAACCATTGCCCCGACTAATTCAGATTTTTTATACGAGCCAAACAACGATATTCTAGGGAAGACCGTAGAACAATTTTTTGGCGACAATGCCGCAAGTTTTAGGGAACCCATTAAGGCAGCTTTAGAGAGGCAACAGACCGTCGATTTTGAATACAGCTTGGTTGCTGGTAAGGCAGTTGTTTGGTTTTTGGCTAGTATTTCCCCCATATCAGAAGAACTCGTCGTTTGGGTAGCCAGAGATATAAGCGATCGCAAGCGCATAGAACAGGTGTGGCAAGAAGCTCGGGAACAGCTAGAAACCTTAGTAAAAGAAAGAACCGCCGCCTTAGAACGAGCTAACGAAACCTTAACCCAACAAATCCAAGAACGCTTGCAGGCAGAAGCAGAATTGAGAAGCCGCGCCGGCCAGCAAGAAGCCATAGCTCGCCTCGGCCAACAGGCTCTCTCCACGACCGATATCGATGCCTTGATGAACGAAGCCACTAGAGTTGTGGCTAGAACCCTGGGGGTAGAATACTCTAAAGTTGTAGAATTGCTGCCGAACCTGGCGGCTTTGTGGGTTAGGGCGGGATGGGGCTGGTCCAAGAAGATAGTGGCTCGGGCAACGACCATCGCCTTCAACAGGTCCCAGGCAGGCTACACCCTCAAGTCCAACAAGCCCGTGGTAGTAGAAGATTTGGGCATCGAAACCAGGTTCACCCCTTCCGAGTTGCTGCACAAACACCGCGCGGTCAGCGGCATCAGCGTTATAATCCAAGGTAAGGAAAGACCAATTGGCGTGTTGAGCGCCCATAGCAGCAAGCATCGAAAATTCAACCCCGAGGATGTTAATTTTCTCCAGGCCGTTGCTAACGTTCTGGCAATGGCGATCGAGCGCCAGCAAGCTGAGATGGAATTAAAGCGCTTTTTCGCTCTCTCCCTCGATATCCTCTGTCTGATAGGCTCTGATGGCTATTTCAAACGGATCAATCCCCGGTTTGAATCCATGCTGGGTTACACAAAAGAAGAAATTTTAAGAAAGTCGTGTTTTGATTTCACGCATCCAGAAGATAAAGAAGCAAGCAAAGCAGAACTTTTAAACCTAAATAAAGGAATTACCAGCTTTGACTTCGAAAATCGCTACAGGTGCGCCGACGGTTCTTATCGTTGGTTGGCGTGGTCGGCCATTCCTTCGGAGACGGAAGATATCATTTATGCGGTAGCTCGCGATATTACCGATCGCAAGCGTGCAGAAAAAGCTCTAGCCCAGCGGGAGCGTTATTTGACTGCTATAGTGGAAATTCAGCAGCGGTTGTTAAGGGTTAATTATAACGAAACGAAAAGCGCCCCAGAGATAGATTCGGAAATACTCGAACCCTTGGGGCGCGCTTCTGGGGCTAGTCGAGTTTTTATGTTCGAGAACCACGGACAACTAGATTTTCCCCCCGACGGTCGGAAAAAAGGGAAAAAGAAGGACTGCTTGCTAGTTAGCCAAACTGCCGAGTGGTGCGCCCCTGGAATTAGTTCGACGATGGATGCATTTTTCAATCTACCTTTAGATAGGATTTTAGCCAATGCCGCTCGCAGCCTAGCTATGGGGGAAGTGGTGGCAAAAACTGTAGCCCAACTGCCCCAGAAGCAGCGCGAATTTCTAGAACTGTCAGACGTGCGATCGCTCTTAATTTTGCCCTGTCTCGTTAAGGGAGAGTTCTACGGTTGTATCGGTTTGGCAGACTGCGTTGAAGAACGAATGTGGGAACCTTTAGAAATCGAATTGTTGCGCTCTGCGGTGGCAGCAGTGTCCCTGGCATGGGAACGCCAACAAGCGGAACTTGCCCTGCAAGAATTAAATGAGGAACTAGAAGTGAGAGTGGAAGAACGGACTGCAGCGCTGCAAGATAGCAACAGACAATTGCTCGGGGAAATTGCCCGACGCACTCGGATAGAAACTGCCCTCCGACAAAGCGAGGGGATATTTCGCCTGTTCGTAGAACACGCTCCGGCGGCCGTGGCCATGTTCGATCGCCAGATGCGCTATCTAGCTGTCAGCAGGCGGTGGTTATCGGATTACGAACTCGGCGATAGAGCGATAGTGGGTCGTTCCTACTACGAAATTTTGCCCAAAATGCCTCAATCTTGGAGAGATACCCATCAGCGTTGTTTGGCAGGGGCGATCGAAACCTGCGAAGAGGATTTGTTGGAGCTTGCTAATGGCAAGTTGGAGTGGATAAAATGGGAAGTTCGCCCCTGGCACGAGCCCGACGGCGACATCGGCGGTATTGTCATGTTTGCTGAAATAATTAGCGATCGCAAACGAGCCGAGGCCGAAATTAAAATCAGCGCTTGCCAGCAAGCTATCGTGGCTGCCCTCGGCGAGACTGCTTTATCGGGTACGGAACTTTATCCTTTAATTGCAGAAGTTGTGGCAAGCGTTTGCCGGGGTTTAAATGTAGATTATTGCAAGGTTTTAGAATTCGTCTCCCCAAAACTGACCCTGCTTACTCTTGCTATTCGCGATGCGGACGAGAGTTATGTTATCCTCGAACGGGACGCCGTCGCCTCGCGTCCGGCACGCCAACCGCCAACCCTCGCGCCCCAATTGCGCAGCTACTCTACTATCAACGGTTTGAATGTCGCCATTCAGGGAAAATATAGCTGTTTTGGCGTTTTGGCTGCTTATAGCGAGAGCAAACCTAGTTTTTCTGAAGACGACACTCACTTTTTGCAAAGCGTCGCTAACGTCCTGGCCGCCGCTATCGATCGCAAGCAGGCGGAGGAAGCTCTCCAAGCTGCTAAAGAACAACTCGAAGCCGTGCTGGATGCGGTGCCGGGCTTTGTTTCTTGGGTTGGCATTGACCTGCGATATCTCGGCGTTAACCGACATTTGGCGGGAGCGTTTAATTTAATTCCAGAAGCTTTTGTCGGTCGAAAATTGGGTTTTCTGCCGGGCAACCAGCAGTTTGCTGAGTTTATGGGTCGGTTTCTGGGCGATCGCGATACCTTTACCGGCGAAGCTACTGTGGAGATAGAGATTAACGATCGCCCGCGCACTTATTTAATTGTCGCGCAGAAATACCAGCGCGGCACTGCTGCCGTTTCCGTGGGAATTGATATAAGCGATCGTAAAAAAGCAGGGGAACAACTAAAAGCATCCCTCAAAGAAAAAGAACTTCTCCTCAAAGAAATTCACCATCGAGTCAAAAACAATTTATTAGTAGTCTCGAATCTCCTAGAATTTCAAGCAGACTATACCGAAGACCAAGATATTATCAAAGTCCTCGAAGACAGCCAAAATCGCATTCACTCCATGGCATTAATTCACGAGAAATTATATCGCTCTGCGGACTTAGACAAAATTAATTTCGGCGAATACCTAGAAGACTTGGTCGATAATTTATTTCAATCCTACAATATTAGCGAAACTTGCATACAATTTGAGTTTGAAATAGAACCAATTTTATTAAACGTAGAAACGGCTAATCCCTGCGCTTTAATCGTCAATGAATTATTATCAAATACCCTCAAACACGCTTTCCCCGAGGGCCGAAATGGTAAAGTATTTCTGGTACTTCATCAAGATGCCAATTCTACCATAACTTTAATTGTCCGAGATAATGGTATTGGTTTTCCTAAAGACTTTGATTTTCATAACCTCGAATCATTGGGCATGGAATTAGTAT
>JAXHVR010000002.1:0-8219 GCA_034189005.1 Cyanobacteriota bacterium
TTAATTGTTAATTGTTAATTGTTAATTGTTAATTGTTAATTGTTAATTGTTAATTGTTAATTGTTAATTGTTAATTGTTAATTGTTAATTGTTAATTGTTAATTAAAAACCTACTTTTAATAAAGAAAAGTCATCGTCAAAAATTTCCCCGGAGTTTAACTCCTTAACAAAATTTAAAATATCGTCTAAACCTTCCGTAGCCGCTTTATCGGATAAAAGATCGATAAAAGGATCCATGCCCCAAACGGTACCATCTGGTTGAAGAATTTCATAAACGCCGTCGCTAAAAATATAAAGATAACTTAAATCTCCCACGGGACAGGACTCGTCGAGATACATTGCTTCGGGGAACATTCCCACTGGCAATCCAGGAGTTTTGAGTTTTTTAATATCTGTAGAACCGTTATTACCAGATATTAAAATAGCTGGTGGATGGCCGGCGCTGGCATAAGTGATTTCGTTCTGGGAGCGGTTATAAACGCCGTACCAAATAGTAAAATATTTATCATTTTGGTAGCTCATTTGAAAGGTAGCATTTAAAGCGCGAAGGACATCGCTCGGTTGGTGGTAGTTAATATTAGGAATAGCCCGAGAACGAAGCAAATTGAGGACCGAAACTGAGGGTAATGCGGCCTTCAAGCCATGTCCCGCCACATCCAGTAAATAAATGGCCAAGTTATTGTCGTCCAGCCAAAAATAATCAAAAGAGTCGCCGCCCAACTGGCGAGAAGGAACGAACTTGGCTTCAATTCGTACCGGTTCGCTCAAAGGCTCTGGGAGGAGCGATCGCACATAATCAGCAGCTTCGGCTAACTCGGTCTCGATCAAGCGCTTTTGATGTCGCAGATCTTCACTGAGTTGGTGCAGGCGCAGACCTGCTCGAACTCTGGCCTTTAATTCGTTAACTTCGATAGGTTTAGCAATAAAATCATCTGCTCCCGCATCGAGACCTTTGACTCGATCGGCCACGGACTTCCTGGAGGTTAAGAGAATAAAAAAAGTAGTCGATAGCTCTGCTTCTGCTTTTAATTTACTGCACACCTGGATGCCTGTAAGCTTGGGCATGATCCAATCGCAGATAATCAGAGCGGGATTTAATTCTTTTGCTTTTTCAACTCCTTCTTGACCGTCCCTGGCAATTGTTACGTCGTAACCTTGTTTGCCGAGCAATCTTCTTAGCAGTTCCCCAATTGCGGGGTCGTCATCAATAACTAGAATTTTAAACATATCGAGCTCGGATATCACAGTTAAAAGGCGAGGTTTGAGGCAAGGGATTATTTTTTTTCCAAGTTTTTCGCTGCTTTTGTCAGCCCATAGATATACTGTACAATACGATTACTGCTTGCCCAAACATCGCTTAACTTTTTTGCTGAGAGTGAGTAAATTAAAAGATTACAACAAATCCCCTGAGCCTAGTAAAGCCCAAATTCAACTAAATACAGGTCTCAGCGCTAACGATCGAGTTTTGTCCTGGTTCGATCGGCTTTACGAAAAGCAAATTCCTAAAAGGGTTTGGTTAAAGTGCAAATTGGCCCTGGCCGAAGGTTTTACTAATGCGGTTCGCCACGCTCATCGGGAATTACCGCCAGATACTCCTGTCGATATTGAAGTCAGTATTTTTTCTGAGTCTATAGAAATTAGAATTTGGGACTCTGGCCCTCCTTTCGATTTAAAGGGGTGGCTCAAAAAACAGTCGCCGAACCAGGAGATAGATTCGAGTGGCGGGCGCGGGATTAAGCTGATGCAGGCGATCGCTGACGATCTTAGCTACACCCGCACTAATGACTCACGCAATTGTTTGCTTATTCTTAGAAATTACGATCCTAATTCAACTGAAGAATAGCTCTCGCGGCAATTGTAACAATTAAATCTTTTTTCTTCCGTTTTTAATTCTTGGCTCTTCCTTCGGCCTTAAGCGTTCCCTCCACCGACTCCTGTGGCAAAGTTTACTGTAGAATACGATTACTACTTGCCCAAACATCGCTTAACTTTTTTGCTGAGAGTGAGTAAATTAACAGATTACAATAAATCCCCTGAGCCTCGTAAAGCCCAAATTCAACTAAATACGGGCCTCAGCGCCAACGACCGAGTTTTGTCCTGGTTCGAGGGGCTTGATAAGAAGCCTATTCCTAAAACCCTTTGGTTGCAGTGCGAGTTGGCTCTGGCGGAAGGTTTTACTAATGCGGTTCGCCACGCTCATCGGGAATTACCGCCAGATACGCCTATCGATCTTGAAGTCAGTATTTTTTCTAACTCCATAGAAATTAGAATTTGGGACTTTGGCCCTCCCTTCGATTTAAAGGGGTGGCTCAAAAACCACCCAGCCCCGAAGATATATGCAGGTGGCGGGCGCGGGATCCGTTTGATGCGGGCTATTGCTGACGATCTTAGCTACACCCGCACTAATGACTCACGCAATTGCTTGCTGATTATTAAAAATTACGCTCCCGATCTAGAGCGAGATTGATAATGGGGATTTTGGAACTATCCAAAATCCCCATTAGGCTTCTTAAACTGATGCCAAAGGGTTCAACCAACGGAGAACTTCTCGTTTTAGTTGATTTAAGTCCCGATACGCTTCTTGTTTGACCCACTGGCCTACGGCATCTATGGGGGTGAAAATAGGGCCGATTGGCCAGTTAACGTCTTGACCTACTGGGGTCAGGTGGTTGCCTTTGAGTTTTAGGGTTGTGACTAAACCGCGAAAGTTCGGGCGTAGCAGATCGCTTAATCCCTCGGTTTCGTCTATGGTGTCGGAGTTGAATTTGATTAAGAGATTGCGTTGAATTTGATAGCTTTGCGTTACGAGGCGGTCGGTCTCTTGCGGGTTGGGAGTAAACTCGACGTTTACTAGGGGAGAAATTTGCTCTAAGCCGGGGACGGCTTGGCGGGCGGTAAAGTTATTGAAGGATATTAGTATGTTGCCAGCCCTCTCTACGCCGAACACGCTGCCGATAAGTAGATGCAGCTTAGAACCCATGCTGTGGCCGAGGCCATAGACGGGCAGGTATTCTTTGATGGATTTCGTGGCCTGTAGGCGACGGTGACAGTTTTCAAAGGAGTTGAGAACTTGCCCGGCGATCGCTAAATGATCGAAGGTATTTACGAATGGAGTGGCTACTATTACATAGCCCGCGTCGGCTAGCTTTTCTAATAACCACCGATAACTAACGTTGGGTGCTGTTGCTAAAAATGCACCCCCTAAGAAATGTAAAATACCTTGGGGTTTGTTGGGTATTAATACCCAGCTATTGCCTATTTGTTGCCACTCTATAGCTCTTTTTGATGGTAGATTTGGCATCTTTTTCGATCGCAACTACTGTTGACTTTTTTCTTATTTTATGATAAAGGAAAGTTTTTTACTTTACTAGGGAAAAATAATTGGCAGGGATTGAAAAAACAGGAGGTTATAGGTAATGAAACTTTATAATTTATTTAGAATGTTTTAACAATTGTTAAAAAAATTTAAGAAGCAAGAACTGGATTGCTCTTATTTATCTAAAAAAACTGCAGGCAGGAGCGATCGCTCGACCGCAACAACTAAAGGATTTAATATGAACCCGAATATAATAAAACTAAAGGCCAAAGTCAACTCTGAGGAGTCTGTTGGCGTCTCGTTAAAAATGGCCGCTAACGAGGAAACAGACGAGCCAAATAAAAATAGCCAAGGGGAAGCGCTACTGCTGCAACAGACTGCGGTAGCGCATTTGGGGCAGTTGGCAGTGGCAAGCAATAATCTTTCAACTCTACTGAGGCAAGCTACTGTTCTGGTATGCGAAACTCTGGATGTAGATTTTGCCGAGATCTGGGAATATAGCGAAGATGGAAATACTATGCGGCTGCGAGGAACCAGAGAAAAGGTAACAGTCGCTAGTGGTGAGGAGGGTGTATGGGCTACTAAAAGGAGTATAAAAAAGAATGCTCGTGAAGAGTTGGAAACACTAACTGAAATACACTGGTCGTCGATGCTGGAGAAGCGTGGGGTAGTAAGCAGCGTTAGCTCTGCGATTTATGAATTGGAGCGAAACAAGGATAAAGACGATGCCTGCAAATATTCGCGCGAAGCAAATAACACAAACAATAACAATACTAACACAAGCGAGAATTTGTCAGGATGGAGAAAAGTACGGTTGTGGGGGCTGTTGGCAGCCCACGCGAGGCAAGATAGAATTTTTAGTCAAGATGAAATAAACTTTTTGCAAGGGATGGCGAATATGTTATCCCAGGCCATAGCTCGCGATCGCTCGGATCGAAAATTGCGACTGCTGGCTTCGGCAGTGGAATACGCGGAAGACTCGATCTTGATAACGACGACGGCTATGGAAGGAGCGGGTCCGTCCATAGTATTTGTGAATTCGGCCTTTACCCGGATGACTGGCTATACGGCAGAGGAAGCGATCGGTCAGACTCCCAAAATTTTGCAAGGGCCGAAAACGGACCGGGCGGTGTTAGAGCGGTTGCGGGAAAACATGATTCGGGGGGAGGTTTTTTACGGGGAGGCGATTAATTATCGCAAAGACGGAACGGAATTTTATAACGAGTGGCACATAGAACCGATCCGCAACGATCGCTCGGAGGTGACTCACTACCTCGCCATCCAACGGGATATGACGGAACGCAAAAAAGCGGAGAAGCAACTATATTATAAGGCTTTTCACGATTCCTTAACGGGATTGCCGAACAGGGCCATGTTTATGAAAAGGCTCGCAGAAGCTCTCGCGCAGCTAAAGGAGTCTCCAGAAGAAGATTTTGCCCTGCTATTTATGGATTTGGATTGTTTTAAAGTCATTAACGATAGTCTGGGGCATTTGGCGGGGGATAAACTGTTGGTGACTCTGGCCGGTCGGCTGGAAACGAGCCGGCGGCCAAAAGATACGGTGGCGCGACTCGGAGGAGATGAATTTGGCATTCTGCTAAGGGATGTTAAGAGCCGCAAGCAACTACCAGCTATCGTCGAAGGACTGCAGAAAGAATTAAACCAACTCCTGACCATCGACAGTACGGAAATATTTTCTACCGCTAGCATCGGTATCGTGTTTAGCGGCGATCGCGATCGAGAAACAATAGCTCGCTGCAAGCCTTTGGAATTAATGCGGGATGCTGATATAGCTATGTATCGGGCCAAAGATCGGGGTAAGGCTAATTCTGTAATCTTCGATCGCACCATGCACGAGGAGGCGATCGCTAGGCTGCAGCTAGAAAACGACTTGCGGCACGCTCTGGCACGGGAGGAGTTGCGGCTGTACTATCAACCAATAGTGAATTTAGGGACAAATGAGATAATCGGCTTTGAGGCATTAGTCCGGTGGCAGCATCCAGAGCGAGGAATGATTTCGCCGCTAAAGTTTATTCCCCTGGCGGAAGAAACGGGTTTAATCGTTCCGCTGGGCTCGTGGGTGTTGGAGAATGCTTGCCGGCAGTTGCGAAAGTGGCAAGAAATGTTTCCCTCGAAAGCGGGGTTGAGGATGAACGTGAATTTGTCTGGGAAACAGTTCGTGCAAAAAGATTTGAGGGAGAGATTGGAGCAAATTTTAATCGAGACTGGTATTAAGAAGGGTAAGGAGGCGATCGACGGCTGTCTGAAATTGGAGATTACGGAAAGTACGATTGTGGAAAATGACGATTTGGCGATTTCTATGTTGGAAGATTTCCGAAAATTGGGGGTGAAGCTGGCGATCGATGATTTTGGCACCGGCTATTCGTCGTTGAGCCGGCTCTATCTCTTTCCTATTAATACTTTAAAAATAGACCGCTCTTTTGTTGAGTTGATGGGGAAGCAGGGGGAGAAAAACCAAATCGTCCAAACGATTATTTCCCTCGCCCACGGTTTGGGTCGGGATGTGGTGGCTGAGGGGATCGAGACGGCGGGGCAGTTGGCGAGTCTTAAGGAACTCGGATGCGAGTACGGGCAGGGTTATTTTTTCTCGAAGCCGGTGGATTATAAGGCGGCAACGGGTTTGTTGGGAGGTTAGTTGTTGGTTGTTAGTTGTTCGTAGTAATCGCTTTAGCGATTCATCTTTATAAATCGCTAAAGCGATCGCTACGAACTGCTGTACTACATCTTTATTAGACCTCGTGGCAATTGTAAAAATCAAATCGTTTTTTGTTCCTTTTTCCTTAAAAACTCTTGCCTGTTGCCTGTTGCCTGTTGCCTGTTGCCTACTTCTGCCACGAAGTCTATTAGATTTATCAATCGCTAAAGCGATTACTACGAACGAGTTATGGGGAATATGAAATATAGTTTTTGTGTTTTTTTCTCGACGATCGCTCTCCTCTGGGGATGCGATCGAACTTTGCCTCCAGTGGCGGAGGTTGAAACGGGCGAACGAGGAATGGTGGTTTCGGCCCATCCTTTGGCTAGCGAGGCGGGGGCAGCGATGTTGAAAAAAGGCGGCAATGCGGTGGATGCGGCAGTGGCGACGGCTTTTGCTATTTCCGTGGTGGAGCCTTTTGCGGCGGGTATCGGCGGGGGCGGGTTTTTGCTTCTGGGAGTTCCACCAGATGAGTCTCTGGGGGAAGGGGAAGGAATTTATCGCGTCGAGGCTTTGGATTTTCGGGAGCGGGCGCCGAAGCTGGCAACTAGGGATATGTATTTGGATCCGGAGGGGAAGGTTCGGGAGCGATCTAGTCTGGACGGGCATTTGGCTGTCGGAGTGCCGGGGACGGTTGCCGGGCTTTTTGAGGTGCATCGGAAGTATGGTTCTCTTCCTTGGGAGGAGTTGTTGGAGCCGGCTGTTGCTTATGCCAGAGATGGGTTTGAGGTGAGCGATATTTTTGTGCGCCGGCTGGAGTGGCGTTTGGGGGTGATGAATGGGAATGCGGCGGCGCGAGAGATTTTTACTCGGGATGGGGCGGCTTTGTCTTCTGGAGATTTGCTGGTGCAAGGAGATAAGGGGCGGACTTTGGAGATTATAGGGAGAGAGCCCCAGAGCTTTTACCGGGGGGAGATTGCTGAGGCGATCGCTGCTGATATGGCGGAGGAAGGGGGTTTGGTTTCTTTAGAGGATTTGAGGGATTATCGGCCGATCTGGCGCGAGCCGGTTTGCGGGGAGTTTCGGGAGGTTAGGGTTTGCGCCATGTCGCCGCCCTCTTCTGGTGGGGTTCATGCGATCGAGATTTTGAATATTATCGGGGATTCGGATCTGCGCGAGTGGGGCCGGGAGAATGCTGATACTTTGCATTTGCTGGCGGAGGCGATGCGGGTTGCTTATGCGGACCGGGCGGAATTTTTGGGAGACCCGGATTTTGTGGAGGTTCCAGTAAAGGAGCTGACGAGTCGGGAGTACGGGCGGAGCCGTCGCTCGGAGATAGAGTTGGGGAGGGCCCGTCCTTCGGCGGAGGTGAAGGCGGCGAGTCGGGAGCAGTTGGAGTCTCTGGGTCGGGAGTCTGAGGATACTACTCATCTGACTGTGGTGGATGGGGAAGGGTTGGTTGTCAGCATGACTTATACTCTTAACGGTCCTTTTGGCGCGGCGGTGGTGGTGCCGGGGACGGGGATTTTGTTGAATAACGAGATGGATGATTTTGCAGTGGCCCCTGGAGTGCCGAATTTATATGGTTTGGTGGGTACGGATGCTAATGCTGTGGCTGCGGGGAAGACTCCTCTGTCGAGCATGACTCCGCTGATCGCGACTCGGGGCGATCGCTTGGTTTTGGCGGCGGGGTCTCCTGGGGGGAGTCGGATTATTACGACGGTTTTGCAGATTTTTTTGAATGCGGTTGAGTTTGGGATGGATGTGGAGGAGGCGGTTTCCGCTCCTCGCATCCACCATCAGTGGTTGCCCGATGAGTTGTCTGTGGAGGAGGGGGGTTTCGATGAGGAGGTTTTGGCCGAGCTGCGGCGGCGGGGGCATAAGCTCCGGTTGCGCCGGGGTTGGGGGAATGCTAATGCTATTGTTTTGACTGAGGATGGGCTGTTGGAGGGGGCGGCGGATCCTCGCGGGGAGGGGGAGGCGATTTCAATTAACAATTAACAATTAACAATTAACAATTAACAATTAACAATTAACAATTAACAATTAACAATTAACAATTGGCTCTTAGAGTGTAGGTTGGGTGGAGCGCAGCGCAACCCAACATCCGGTGTCGCGGTCTGTTGCAAGTTTTTAACTTTTTATGGAGGAAACTGTTAGAAGTAGAAGTTTGTTTTGCTCCAGGAGACTTGAGAAACCGGGTTTTTTGGAAAAACCCGGTTTCTGGTGAGGCGGTCTTGCTGTTGG
>JAXHVR010000002.1:8319-12592 GCA_034189005.1 Cyanobacteriota bacterium
GGAAAAACCCGGTTTCTGGTGAGGCGGTCTTGCTGTTGGTAAGTCGCTCCAGAAGGAAGAAGGGAGACTTGAGAAACCGGGTTTTTTGGAAAAACCCGGTTTCTGGTGAGGCGGTCTTGCTCTTGGGGAGGCGCTCTGGAAGGAAGAAGCAGAAAAACGATTTATGCTATGCTTAACTACAGGGAAACCCAATGCCTTCCTCGCCAATTCTCCAATTGCCATACTACGAACTACGAAAAGTTACTAAAAAATAATGAAAAAACTACCCTTTTTCATAATAGGGATAATATCCTGCGCCTGCGTTATTTGGTTTGGCGATGGGGCGGCGGTCTCTCTGGAGACAGTCTCCAGAGAGAGACCGCCTCAAGAAATATCGGCTTCGCCAGTGTCCGTCGAACTGGAAAAACGGGGGCAAGAATTGTACGAAGTTGGGAGATGGGAAGAAGCGATCGCTCTGTTGGAAAGAGTCGCCGCCGACTACGATGCCGCTGGCGACGAGTTCCGCCAAGCCAGGGTTTTGAGAAATTTGGCTTTGCTTTATCAAAAACTCGGCAGAATTTCTCAAGCCGATCGGGCGATCGCTCGGAGTTTAGACCTCGTAGAAAAACAACCATTTTCCGCAGAAACTCAAAAATTACAAGCTCAATCTTTAGAAGTATTAGGAAATTTGCAACTGACTCGCGGGCAGTTTGATGTTGCTTCTAAAACCTGGAGAAAGGCGGCGGATATTTATGGAGAATTGGTAGATATTTCTGGGAAAAGTAGAAATCAAATTAACCAAGCTTTAGCCCTGCGGCAACTGGGATTAAATCGCAAAGTCTTGGAGAAATTAGAAGAAGTAGAAGGATGGTTGAGGGAAGAACCGGATAGCTTAACTAAATTTAATAGCCTTTACCATTTAGGCGATATCTATCAATTATTGGGAAACTTAGAAAAAGCCCAAATACTCTTAGGAGAAAGTTTAGAAATAGCAGAACATTTAGCAGACTATAATGCTATGGCTACAGCATTATTCAGTTTGGCTAATAATGCGAGATTGGAAGACAAAAATCAAGCTGCTTTTGAACTGTACGATCGATCGCTAAATTTAGCTATTTATCCCGAAATTAAGATAAATTCTCAACTCAATAAACTGAGCTTATTAGTAAAAGAAGAACAATGGAATAGAGTCGTAAATTTAGTGGCAGAAATAGAAGCGAATCTCAATAAATTACCACCGGGAATAACTGCCATTGACGGGAGAATTAATTTAGCTCAAAGCATATTAGACATAAAAAAAACGGGAGAACTTCGGGTGGATAACATGACCGAGGTTGCGGAAATATTAGCAACAGCAGCGAGGCAGGCAGAAGAATTAGGAAATCCTAGAAGTTTATCCTATTCTTTAGGAACTTTAGGGAAGCTTTACGAAGCGAACCTACAGTGGAAAGATGCGGAAAAATTAACAGAAAAAGCGTTAGTATTAGCCCAAGGAATTAACTCTCCAGATATTGCCTATCAGTGGCAATGGCAATTAGGAAGGTTGCTGAAGGTCGAGGGGGAAAAAGAAGAAGCGATCGCCTCCTATACCGCAGCAGTAGAAAGCCTCAAATCCATCCGCAGCGACCTAGTAGCCATTAGCTCCGAAGCAAGGTTTTCCTTCCAAGAAAGCGTCGAACCGGTCTATCGAGAATTAATAGGATTGCTATTAAAGCCCGATGCTAATGGAGAAGTAGAACAAGAGAAACTAATTAAAGCCAGAGGATTAATTGAATCCTTGCAACTAGCAGAATTAGACGACTTTTTCAAAGACGCCTGCTTAAAAGCCGAGCCAGTAAATATTGATGGAGTCGATAATAAAGCAGCGGTTTTATCAACAATTATTTTAAGCGATCGCCT
The DNA here is from genome assembly GCA_034189005.1 of Cyanobacteriota bacterium. Taxonomy (GTDB): domain Bacteria; phylum Cyanobacteriota; class Cyanobacteriia; order Cyanobacteriales; family Microcoleaceae; genus CALKCV01. The sequence continues at coordinate 10,198 of JAXHVR010000002.1, forward strand.
AGCAGTAATAGCCTCCCTCCCCGGAGAACCCCTGCGCTATTACAGCACCGACCTGCCCCAGAGAGAAATAGAACGGGTAATAAACGCAATGCGGCAATCCCTCCGACCCACATCCGTTAGGCGACAATACCTACCCCCCGCCCAAACTCTCTACAACTGGTTGATAAGACCGATAGAAACCGACCTCGCCGCCAGCGACATCGAGACCCTAGCATTCATCCCCGACGGTTCCCTCAGAAACATACCGATGAGCGTCCTCCACGACGGCGAGAAATATCTCATTGAGAAATACAGCATCGCCCTAACCCCCGGCTTGCAACTCCTCGACCCCAAAGCCTTAGCCATAAAGGAACTAAAAATCCTTTCCGCCGGCCTAAGCGAAGCCCGCCAAGGTTTTTCCGCCCTTCCCGGAGTGGAGGCAGAATTGGGAATCATCAAAACTCAAGCCCCCACGGAAATCATCCTCAACCAATCTTTCACCGACTCCAACTTTCAGGAGTTACTCGGTTCGTCGCCGTTTCCCGTAGTTCACCTAGCGACCCACGGAGAATTTAGTTCCAAAGCAGAAGATACCTTCGTCCTAACCTGGGACGGCAAAATTAACGCCAACCAACTAGATAACCTCCTGCGCAACGAAACTACCAGAGATAATCCCATCGAGTTGCTAGTTTTGAGCGCCTGCCAAACTGCCCTGGGAGATAGTCGCGCCGCCTTGGGGTTGGCGGGAGTGGCAGTGCGGGCGGGGGCTCGCAGCACTTTAGGTTCTCTCTGGCTGGTCAGCGACGATGCCACCGCTCAGTTGATGAGCAGGTTTTATAAGGAGTTGGCTTCCCAGGAGGTAAGAAAAGCTGAAGTCCTCCGCCGCGCTCAATTGGAAGTGTTGCGAACCGATTATCTCTCCAATCCTTATTATTGGTCGGCTTTTATTCTGGTGGGGAATTGGCTTTAATAATTAATAATTAATAATTAATAATTAATAATTGGGTTATTGCTAACAGATTTTGTTCCGTAGAACAGGCATCTTGCCTGTGGTTCCCGTAGAACAGGCATCTTGCCTGTGGTTCCCGTAGAACAGGCATCTTGCCTGTTTCCGTAGAACAGGCATCTTGCCTGTGGTTCCCGTAGAACAGGCATCTTGCCTGTTTCCGTAGAACAGGCATCTTGCCTGTTTCCGTAGAACAGGCATCTTGCCTGTTTCCGTAGAACAGGCGAGACGCCTGTCCTACGGGGGAATTTGGGGAATTGGACAGGCGAGACGCCTGTCCTACGGGGGAATTTGGGGAATTGGACAGGCGAGACGCCTGTCCTACGGGGGGAATTTTTTGGGAAAATCTAACGTTCGGCTTCCAGAGTAGAACAGGCATCTTGCCTGTTACCGTAGAACAGGCATCTTGCCTGTTACCGTAGAACAGGCATCTTGCCTGTTCCCGTAGAACAGGCATCTTGCCTGTTTCTGGAGGACAGGCGAGACGCCTGTCCTACGGGGGGGAATTTCTGGAGGACAGGGGAGACGCCTGTCCTACGGGGGGGAATTTCTGGAGGACAGGCGAGACGCTAAGTATGTTTTTTGAGAGAAGGACATACTTGATGCTGGGGATCCCACCAGAGAAGATCGAGAATACCCTCAGCAAGTATTCCCCACACTCTTTCTTTACCAGATAAACGTAAAGAAAGCAGTCTATCTACATCATCTAAACCCATTTTTTCTAAACAGTCTTGAGCTTCTTTTGACAAATCTCCAACCTTTACGAGATGATTAGATTTTTTATTCTTTATCAAAATTTCGCTCCAAGTCATACTCTCAAAACTTGATAACTTATCTTTTATAAAAATCAACTTCTCGGCATCTAATATTTCCCAACCATAATCACCATCCATAACCATTTTTGAAACCCGCCAAGCGGGTTTTTGTTCGTAGAAGTCGTTGGGAGCTACGAAAGTTTTTGGTGTCTTCGACGGTGAAGGCGTTTCTGTTGCTTTAGGTTTTTTTGTTTTGCTCTTTGCCACAAGCTCTAAACCTATAAACTACCGTAATATTCCGCCATTGCCGCCCAAGAGAGCTCTTCGTTACCTCTTTCTCCTGGTGCAAGTCCGTTTCTTGCCTCTCTCCAGGGTCGTTCTTTGTGAGTCAACTCGCTCAACCAAAAAGACGGTTTATCCCCATAAAATCCGAGAACCGCATCGATAGTTTCCCGTTGGATGTCGGCGAGATTTTCTGGATTCCCGTCCGGCCATTGAGACAACTCAAATTGTCCTTTGTGATGCTTATATAATTCGGGAATTACTGGTCCGTTTGCCCAAGCTTCTATTCTTTCGGAAAACAAAGGTTGTTCGTCCCAAACTAAAGACCACGCTTGAGAGTAGTACAGCAGTTTATGGAGTTTCATTGCTGATA
>JAXHVR010000002.1:12692-19911 GCA_034189005.1 Cyanobacteriota bacterium
TCGGGAATTACTGGTCCGTTTGCCCAAGCTTCTATTCTTTCGGAAAACAAAGGTTGTTCGTCCCAAACTAAAGACCACGCTTGAGAGTAGTACAGCAGTTTATGGAGTTTCATTGCTGATAAAGGACCGAGTTTTTTGAGAATGTAGGCTGCTACATCCATAACTTTTACCATTGCCATAAGTTCTCCTTTAGATAAGCCCGAACGCAGTTTTTGGTGGCTTGCCTATTCAATAGGATAGCATCAATTAAGGAAAAAGACGATCCCGTAGAACAGGCATCTTGCCTGTTACCGTAGAACAGGCATCTTGCCTGTTACCGTAGAACAGGCATCTTGCCTGTTACCGTAGAACAGGCATCTTGCCTGTTACCGTAGAACAGGCATCTTGCCTGTTACCGTAGAACAGGCATCTTGCCTGTGGTTCCCGTAGAACAGGCATCTTGCCTGTGGTTCCCGTAGAACAGGCATCTTGCCTGTTACCGTAGAACAGGCATCTTGCCTGTTTCTGGAGGACAGGCGAGACGCCTGTCCTACGGGGGGAATTTTGGGAATTAGACAGGCGAGACGCCTGTCCTACGGGGGGGAATTTTTGGGAAAATCTAACGTTCGGCTTCCATAGTCAAGTAGATTCCTGGCTTGCGATCGCCTAATTCATCTTCCACCAAACGCCTCAAAATCTCCGTAACTTCTGCTGCCATCCGGGCATCCACCGTCACTGCTTCTTTATCAAAATCTCCCAAAGCAGAGGCAGCGCGTAAAGTCATCGCCAAAGATTTAACTTTCCCCCGATACTCAAACTGGATGAAACTGGTATAAGTTAACTCGGTGCGCCGGCGAAGGGTGCTATAACCAAAACCCATTTTAGAAAGAATTACCGGATCGTTAATGCTATTTTGCAAGCCTAATTTTTCCAAAGCAACATCCGCATAACGGGCGGTATCTTTGCCCAAACAGCAGATAAACGGTTTCAAATCATCCCAGGAAATACCGGGAAACTTAGCCGCTTCCGGCAAGCGATCGTGCCAGCCTATCCCTGACATCAGTCTCGTTAGATCGTAAGCCGTTACAGCATTATCTCCTAGTTGAGTTTCCCGTTCTTTGATTTCTTCTACTGCTCTTAATAAGATTTCGCCTTCTTTTTTAATAGCCGGGCAAGCGATAAAAGGTTCTTCGCCGTATAAGCCTTTAAACTCTGTATTAGCGTTGCCGGTTATTTGCTTGAGCCAGGTTTCTAAACCTTCGTAAGTTTGGAAGGTTTTCAACATGGCGGCTAAAGCATTTGAAGTGCCAATTTTTTCCTCGTAAGCGATCGCATCTTCTAACACCTCTATCAAGTCATAGCTGTTTTCCTCGTCGGCGATCGCGCAACCTTCAATTTCCCTCTCCAGAGCGCTAATTACATTCAGAATAGGAATAATTTTTGTGCTGCTCCAATATTGCGCTTTATCGAGGGCGTTTCTGCCAAACCAACTAGCTTTAAAGGGGCCTTCTGCCGTGCCGCCTACGCAAATGCAGGCTTGTCTGATGTCTGGATGCAAAAAGTCTAAAGCTTGTTCGTCTATCTCGGGCATTTCCCCAATATTGGGATAAACTTTCGCCCCAGGAATTGCTAAATTAGAAACTCGTTCTAACCGTTTTGGATAATTTTCTACTTCCGTTTGATAGGGGGAACTTTCAATGCCTTTATCGAGAAAAGCAAGCTTGTCACTATTAAAACCTTCTTCGGCGGCGAAGAAGTCGTTAAAGATTTTTTGGCGGTCTTTCGCTAAGAAAAGAGTGAAGCTTTCTTTTTCGCCAAAGAGGTTGAAAAACTCTCCGAGTGGTTCGCTTAATAAGTCAGTTAGAAGATCGGTCATGGTTTTTTATTAGCGGTTAGTGGTTTCTTTGTTTATTTGTAAATCTAAAATACACCCGGGAGCCTCGGGCTAACTACCTCCACCGCATAATAACATAATTTTATCCAAGGGGCGATCGCTACTTTCCACCAACGGACTCGGGTTTAGTATTAGTTGTTTTCCGACTCAAAGTATGGCAACTAAAATCCTGTGGAAAAAACTGTGGAAAATTTGGGGAAAAGTATCCGCTTTGCCCAATGCAGAAATTAAGCAAAAATACTCTGTGGAAAAATATAGAGAGTTTTTCCACAGGAATTCCACAGTTTTTTAATAGCTAAAAATGTTGCAGAGAGAGACTTGCGCGAGTTGGTTCTGATTTTCCACAGGCGATCGCTGGCGAAAGAAGCCGGGCAAATGTTGATTTTTCCCCCAATATTTTTCCATTCAGAGAGTGGATGAGGGAATCTAAAGGATGATAGGATTTCAAATGGAGGCAAGTTTTGCCAGAAGTTCGCGTTTTATAGAAAGGTCAAAAGTAAAAATAGCTATGAAATTTGTTTGCAACCAAAGCGACTTAAACAGTCATCTATCATTAGTCAGTCGTGCGGTTCCGACCCGTCCGAACCATCCAGTGCTGGCAAACGTGTTATTAATAGCAGACGAAGAAAACCAACAAGTAGAGTTGACTGGTTTCGACCTGAGTCTGGGAATACGTTCTAGCTTCACGGCGGCCGTGGAAGTAGGGGGCAGCTTTACCTTGCCGGCGAAATTGTTTGGGGACATTGTATCGAAACTGCCCGACGGCGAGATAAGTATAGACGATGACGAAGGGGAGGCGATCGCCACCATCGCATCCAAGTCTGGACGCTATGAAGTCCGAGGCATGGCCGCCGAAGAGTATCCAGATATGCCGGCCATGGCGACGGGGGAAGGGCTCCAGTTACCCCCAGAAGCGATCCTCAACGGTCTAAAAGGAACCCTATTTGCCACGAGTTCGGACGAAACCAAACAAGTATTGACCGGAGTTCATCTAAAAATCCGCCAAGACACTTTAGAATTTGCCTCTACGGACGGCCACAGATTATCAGTGGTAGTCACTGAAAGAGTAAAGCCCCAAGACGAAGAAGAAGTGGAAGAGGAAGATGTCGAAGAAGTGGAAGAGGAAGATGTCGAAGAAGAAATGGAAGAGTTTGAAGTAACAATTCCTGCCAAAGCGTTCCGGGAAGTCGAACGCAGCATAGCCGGCCGTCAATCGAAAGGACCAGTAGGCTTAGTTTTTGACGACGAACAAGTAGTATTTGAGCTAGGGGAACAGCGTTTAACCAGCCGCAAATTGGACGGTCAATATCCCAATTACGAACAACTATTGCCCGATAAATTTGCCAATCAGATATCTGTGGACAGAAAGGATTTTTTAAGCGCAGTAGAACGGATCGCAGTTTTAGCAGACCAAAAGAATAATATCCTCAAATGCAGCATCGACAACGTTAAGCAGGAAATATCTTTATCAGTGGATGCGAAAGATGTTGGTAGCGGTCGCGAAGTTTTGAAAGCGCAAATAACCTCCGACGAACCGACAGAAATTGCTTTTAATGTTAAGTATTTAATCGACGGACTAAAAGCCATTCCCTCGGCATCGGAAATTCAATTGCAGTTAAACAGTGCGACAAGTCCGGTAATTTTAACTCCCCTGGGCGGGATTAAAATGACCTATTTAATCATGCCGGTACAAATGAGAAATTAATCTCGTTCGTAGTAATCGCTTCAGCGATTTATCCATATTAATCCGTGCGGGGGTTATGAAAAATTAGGAAGCCAGAAACCCGGTTTCTAAAAGTTCGTAGTAATCGCTTCAGCGATTTATCTATATGAATCGCTAAAGCGATTACTACAAACTAATTTAAAAGAGGAAAAAATGGTTAACGAACTAAGACAGGGTAACGACGATTTAGGAAGCCAGAAACCCGGTTTCTAAAAGTTCGTAGTAATCGCTTTAGCGATTCATATAGATAAATCGCTAAAGCGATTACTACAAACTAATTTAAAAGAGGAAAAAATGGTTAACGAACTAAGACAGGGTAACGACGATTTAGTACCAGTAGATTACAGCAGCATCCTGCAACAAATTTTAAGAATTTTAGAAGAGCAAAACCCGTTTGCGGTGTCGGAAAATAAGCGCATATTAACTATTAATCTCGACGAGATAGCGGCAGCGGCGGCAACTTCTCGGGTGCAAAATCCGTTAAGCGCTACTAAGGCGGTGCGATCGGCAACTGTTAACTTTTCTAGGGGTTTTGAAAATAACTTTCCCGCCCAGATAAAAGAAATAAAAGAGCGTTTGGAAAGACATTTAGAATCTCTACTCCCAGGAGAAGATATAGAAGATTTTCTTAATAATCTAACCAGCGACTTAGCATCCTTCCAGGGGGAAGCCGAAAAGTTAGGTTTATCTTATCCTTTTAACAAGCCTTCTGGGGGCTTGCAGAAACAAGAATTAACAATAGGCGATCGCCAACCGGGCAGTAATTCCCTGCTGAAGTTCCACAAACTTACCATCGCTGTCGGTAACGTTACGACTTTTCAAGGACAGCTAAATGAGGGATTGGAAAATCATATCGATAACTATTTTGAAGGAGAAGAGGAAGAAGATTTAGAAGGCGTTTATAATCTTCTGGAGAGTGATATAGCAAACCCATCATCGGATTTTAATTTACTGCAAAATCTGGTGGATGCGGAAACTCTGGGGAAGCTGAAAAAGGAAGCTAAAATAGTTTATTTAGAGCATTTATTAAATAACGTCGAAACTCAAGATACTTTAGGGGTAATTTATCTGCGAGATTTGATTCGTCGGCTGAAATTAATCGAGGAATATATTAACTCGAAAGCTAGCGGAGAATTAGAGGTTTATTATGGGGGGGCCATGGTAAATTATCAAGACATTTTCTCCAGGGCGGAAACTTTGGATGCTTTGCCTGTAATTCCGATCGTAGCCGGTATTTTGGGAGAAAGTACGGATATTGCTAAGGGCGAAACTCAGTTTGTTTTGGGTTTGAAAATGAAGTTAGATGGGAAGGTTCAAACTTCTCAGGGCGAGGATGTTTTTGAGTATAATTTGGGGATTATTAATCCCGATAGCGACGAACACATACAGGAGTTGGGGGATAGCGATCGCCGGGAAAAATTTGCCCGGAAAGTATTGATTAGGGTGTTTTTATATTACTTTGTTTTTGCTTCTCGCTGCAATCCCAAAGCTAATAATTACGACCCAAATTTAGAGTTAGAATACGACCCAAGACCGGGATTTGAAGAAAAAGTTTTGCCTATTCTTAAGGGGTCAAATGAGGAAGCGAAACGAGAACTTTTTCGAGGGTTTAGGAAGGGGTTAGATAAATTTAATGTAAAATCGAAAGTGGATCGTCTTTGCAAACTGCTGAAAAAGTTTATCGAAGCAAAGACAATTCTACCGACTGGAACTTACAACCGCCAAATTAGCGTCAGTCGAGAAATCCTCACCAAAGACAGCGATAATATTTTCCGAGGCTCATTTTTTGTCGATTTATTAAGGCAAAATCCCAAGCAATGTTTGAGGTATATTTCTATTGGGGAGAGTGCGGTAGAGGAGAGTGCTTTATGTCAGTTGCCAGCGAGTATTAAGATAGAGGATATTCGTTATTTTCTGGGGGGCGATCGGCAAAGGTTCCAGTTTGAATGGGAGGTTAAAGGCATTAAAACATTACCCGTGTTTTGGATTCCTAAGAGTACTCCTTGTTTGCGGCATTATCGAAGTAGTTTGGAAAAGCAATACAAACATATCTTATTTAGCTACGACAATACCAGATTAAATTCTGACAACGGTTTCAAGTCAGATCGAGCTTTTGTTTATCGCTTTGCCTGGACCTTGCTTTCTTATATTTGCCTGTATCTTCTGCTGGAGGAAAAAAGCAGGACTTCTCTATTCGTACCCATGGTAAGATTGCATCAAGGAACGGATAAAAATCCTCGTCCTGCTGAGAAGTTTCTGGCGCATCTTTCTAAAGTATTGTGTCATTTATTCAGCCAGAATCATCGCTGTAATTCTCAAGGTTTTCGGGTTAATCAAACTCCCAATAACTTCACCGTCGCTAATGGTTTAAATTCTCTTTATTCGGTATTGCCAAAGAAATTTAGGGTATTGGGAAATTCCCCCGGACCCAGTTTGGATAAATTGGCAATAATAATTGTTTCGAGTCAGGAAAGCGACGCTCGTTTTGCTAGCAAAAACCGAGAAGGGATAAAGGCTAGTTTAATAGGAGAAATATTTAGCATAGAAAGGTTAGAAGATGGGGCGGTTAAAATAAAGTTGCTGCAAACTTTTTCCGCTAATTATTCTCGGCGCAAGATGTATCGGGAACCGACTGTGTTAATAGAAGATATGATGAATTATTTAACAAAGCAAGGCTACGAACATTATTTATATGTCGCCAGGGCGCCTCATACGAGTACGTTGCACTTCACCCAAACTGATGAGGAGAAAGGGTTGTATTTTATGTCGCCCAAGATTATCGAGGCGATGAAGAAAGGTCGGGAAAATATTAAGATATATCCGGTCTTTTTCGATAAATATTACGTTAAAAAGTTTGGCGAAAAGGAGGAGTCGTTGTACCTTCAAGATACGGAAGAGTTAACTAATATTGCGGAGGATAGCACTCAAAAATCGGTGGTGTTTTTCAATTTGTTTAATGGCATTACGGTTGGTAAAAAAGGCGATCGCTTTTATAATGGGGTGATTTCTTATTCTACGCTGTTGGGAAATTTCTATTCAGGAGTGATGGAGGATAAAGATATTCGCCAGGGTTTATTGTACGATTCTCCTTTGAAAGATGACATTTTGCAATATTTGACTTTTTTCCATTTTTATCGCTTTGAAAGGAAAACTAAAATTAGTTTTAAATTAGACCCTTACGAGAATATTATTGGGGATGATGCGGTGGGTAGTTTATCGGTGTTTCCCCAGATGACGGAGAAGATTGATTTTAATTCTTTGGCGTTTTTGATTGAGGTTAATAAAGTGGTGGAAGAATTTTAGGTGGAACGGGTAAGCCGTTCGTAGTAATCGCTTTAGCGATTCATATTAATAAATCGCCGTTCGTAGCAATCGCTTTAGCGATTCATATTAATAAATCGCCGTTCGTAGTAATCGTTTCAGCGATTCATATTAATAAATCGCCGTTCGTAGTAATCGTTTCAGCGATTCATATTAATAAATCGCCGTTCGTAGTAATCGCTTCAGCGATTCATATTAATAAATCGCCGTTCGTAGTAATCGCTTCAGCGATTCATATTAATAAATCGCCGTTCGTAGTAATCGCTTCAGCGATTCATATTAATAAATCGCCGTTCGTAGTA
>JAXHVR010000002.1:20011-59902 GCA_034189005.1 Cyanobacteriota bacterium
ATCGCTTCAGCGATTCATATTGATAAATCGCCGTTCGTAGCAATCGCTTCAGCGATTCATATTAATAAATCGCCGTTCGTAGTAATCGCTTCAGCGATTCATATTAATAAATCGCCGTTCGTAGTAATCGCTTTAGCAATTAATATTAATAAATCGCCGTTCGTAGTAATCGCTTCAGCGATTCATATTGATAAATCGCTAAAGCGATGACTACAAACAATAATTAAAATCGCTAAAGCGATGACTACAAACAATAATTAAAATCGCTAAAGCGATGACTACAAACAATAATTAAAATCGCTAAAGCGATGACTACAAACAATACCAAACAAGTTATGAACAAAAACAAAGCTAAAATCGGAGAAAAATTAGGTCGCATTTTTGAAATTGGTTTTAATATTGGCATTCTCGCTTATATCGAACATAACCAATTTAAACGCAACTTCGGCAATTTTTACCGTGGAGATTTAGAACGGATAAAGTTGCCGAGTCTGGTCAAACGCATCGCCAGAGAGACAACTAACCCAGAGGAAACAATTACTAGCCCCGAGAGTCTCAAACATCTCGAAAGATGGTGTCAATATTTCCTCCAGAAAGGCTTCCTGGCGGGTTTTAATTTCTTCGGGGAATATATCAACTCTACTGGATGGGACGACCGAAGATTTCCCAAACCTAAAGAAATCTTATATTACCAGTGCAGTTTTCGCGGGGATAACAGTTTCGGCACTTACCCCAATGGCGATCGCTATGAGGAAACTAAAGGTTTATTGTCTCAATTAATAGCGGAAAATAAACCGGGTTTCTTGACTGAGGATTTGCTAAATAATAATCTCCCCGGTTACGTTACTAAATATTGCAAAAAAGGAGAGTTTTTACAAGCAGATACTTTAATGTTGTTGCGATGCGGGAAAGATTTGAGGATAATTTCCGTCGATATGTCGGTATTTTCTCTCCGGGAGGCGGAAAGTTTGGTGGCTTTGGATGATATCGAAAATATTAGACAAATGTTGTTTAAAGACATCAAACATATAACCTCGAAAAGCTTTTTTTCTAAGTTGCGGATAGATACCGGTAAGGGGGAGGATTTTGGTTTTAATCTTTCTGGGGAATTAAAGAATTATTTTACTGCTTTTAAGCGGGGAGATAAGGAAACTACTAAGTTAATTCAAGCGGGGAGTTATGCCTACAGTTTTTATCGGTTTTTGCAGCAGGAAACGGAGATAATAACTGATGGTAATAATCTGGTTTTTAACGTGGTGGGATATAGCGATCGCAACCTCAGCACTATTTCTCTTCGCCCGGAAAATATCGACGTTTTAGCTACTTGTTCGGACATCTATAAAAACGAACCCAAAGATATAGAAATCAAAGCCGCCCGCAAGGAAGTATTAGAGTTAATTAAACTCAACGCTTCCAAAAGTTTTAAAGAGGGGGATAAGTTGATTCAAAAATTATCTGAAAAACCGATTAATATCTCTGGAAGTGGCATCGCTGAGGCGTTCCATACAGAAAAAATTGGTGATTTTTTCAATTCTATAGATACGGTCCCCCAGGAGTTAGCAACTCGCTTAGATATTTCCCAAGGTAAAACCTTGAGAGATGCCCACGCAGAATTAATTGAAAAGGCGCTGCTGGAGGACGGGGAGGATACTTTTGTGTTTTTAACGGGGAATCCTGGCATAGGCAAAACTACGGCGATCGCTACTTTCCTTAAATCCCATATCGACGAGGGTTTTCTCTTATTATATGTCAGCCCGCGCAAACAAGTTAATATTGATTTAATCGAAAAATTTAGCGATAAAAATGGTAATTTAACCAGCGATAAACTGTTTTGCATCAATACTAATTCCATAGTTATTGGAGAAAACTACGGCCGCCATACGGTTAATTATTTATCCAGCCTGCGACGGGATAAATTCATCGAAAATAATGTAGATTTTCTGCCGATTAAGGGTAATATGAAAAACCCTAAAAGAAGCGGTACGAAAAAGCGGTTGCGTCGAGAAAATAAGGAGTCGATTAAAGATATTGGCAAGCCAAGTGCGGGGGTGCTGAATAGTATTTGTCAGGGAATCTATACGGCCATCGATAAGGAAATATCTAATAATATTATCGCCACGGTTTCCACTCAATCTTTGCGAGTAACGCCGGGGGGCGATACTCTCAAGCATTTGGAGACAATTTTCCAAGGTGCTTACAATAGTAAAACAGGGGTTATGCCGGAAAAAATGCGGCAAATATCTAAGAGGATAAAGCACGTTTTTATTATGGTGGATGAAATTACGGGAGATGATAGCGGGGTTAATTTTTTACACGGGGTTAAGAAGTTTTTAAAACAATACCAATTAACCAACTCCAAGCATGGTTTTAATGCTAAAATAATTGTAGCCGATGCGTCTATTGTGGAACCGCAAGTCATCCAACAGCATTTATCGAAAACTTCGCCGGAACCGGATAAAATTTATTTTCGTTTGGCGAAAAGTGGGGCGGAACCTTTGTCGGCGGAACGGTTTTATTTTGGGAGGAAAGAAAGAGCGATCGCTATTAATGCTAATTCCTATCCTGCCAGCAGTTTAAACCTTACTTATAAACTCTTCATCCAGGTAGAACGCTTCGAGGAAAATAAGGTTAAATCTTCAGATAATAAATTGCTGAAAGCGGTGCGAGAACATATTTTAGCAGACATCAATGCTTGTTTAAATAATCCCAAAGCGGGGCAATTATTGGTCTATATCCAAGATAAAAGAAGGTTGCAACAGTTAATCGAACAAATCCAGAAGCAGCGAGAGGAAGGATTTGAGGAAAATTCCGATTATCTGGAGATTCACGCCAATCTTTCGGAGGCGGATAAAAACAAGATTAAGGAGTACAAACAAAATGTCAAAGTTGTATTTATGACATCTTCCGCGAGTCGTGGTTTATCCTTTCCCAAAGCGAGACGTATTTTAGTAGAAATTCCTCGGTTTCAGATAGAGAGAAATCTGATGGAAGTCATCCAGGTAATCTATCGCGCCCGGGGCGAATATTGGGAAAATGGGGAAAGGAAAACTCTGGATGGGGAGGGGAAAGAGATTGTTTTTTATTTAGGCGATCGCGCTATCTATTACCCGGAAAACGATAGGGAGGAAAAACAAGCAAGAATCGAAGAAAGCGTTCTGAATTTGTTAGATATTTTGGTAATTCTCAAACTTTCGATAATGACGCGGATAGAGGGGGCCGGTCGTTTGGGCAGGAAAGAATTTATGACGATTCCTATTGGCGGTAAGTCGGTTTCGGCGGCGGGAAATACCTTTAGCGGGGAGATGACTAATTTAATTAGAGAGTTGAAAAACGAATATCGCCGCAACCCTAAAAAGTTAGAGATTAAACTGGTTTATGAAAGCTTCCAGGAAATTCTCAAGAGGGGGGAGTTTGTTTTAGTTAATTCTGTTAGGGGCGATAAAACTTCTTATTTGTCGCTGTTAAAGTCTTTTAATAAAGAGTTTCCCCGCATCTGCACGCGACTGGACAAGTTATTAGACTTTGGTAAGATAGAAAGGGGTCATATTACGGGAAATTTATTAGTAGTTCCGATAGAGAACCAGAGGTTAGAGGAAACTTATGAGATGCGGTGGGAAGAGCAAATTAGGCAGGTGGCAAATAATGATGAGTTGCTGAGGCAAATGGAGAGAATTATTGAGGGTAAAGATTATCCCGAAAATTTAGGTTCTGGTATTAAGAATGGGGCGATGGAGTTAATTAAGTTATTGAGGGGCGACGGGATAGATCGGACTCAGTGGTTCGAGTTGAATAGCGAAAATTTAGACCAATATTATGCGATACCGCTGTTTGCTTTTATTAGCGCTGAGGTGATGAAAGAGTATTTCAAAGAGGAACCAGAGGAAGAGGAGGAAACGGAATTTAGAAATCTTTTATCTCGTTACGTTCATTACCTCTATCCGGCCTACAATACTTTGCCAATTGGTCGGAAATATCGGGATTTTCCTTTTGTTATTTTCAGGAGTTATAGTTTGGAGCAAATGCGGGAGAATGTTTTTAGCGATCGCTATCTTTTAACTTCCAACGAGTTAAACGTTCTCAATTTAATCTTGTCTCGGGGATACTCGTAAAACGGGCAAATACAAGCTTTTATCCGTTATATAAGAGGACTAAAACCATGTATCTGCTATTTGGAGCCAGAAACCTGGTTTCTCAAACAATACCTTTGCCATGCAGAAAAAATACCATTCGTAGGTTGGGTGGAGCGACAGCGCAACCCAACAAAAAGCCCCCCCGCATCCCAAAGGGGGGCCGTTCGGGTCTTTTCCTTATGTTGGGTTTCGCTACGCTACACCCAACCTACAAGAAAATGGCTGGAGTTTACCTTAAAATTATTAATTAGCTCAAAAACAATGCCACAAAACACAAACCAACCAGAGCAATTCTACGGCAAAGATTTAGCTTACGTTCACGATTTAGGCTACGGAGAAATAGCTGAAGCTGCCGCTTTATTTCTTTTACAACAGTTAGAAACATCTAACTTAAACTCCGGTTTAATAATAGATTTAGGTTGCGGCAGCGGCATTTTTGCGAAAGAAATTTGTCAGAGTCCAAATAACTACGATTTTATCGGTGTCGATTACTCCCAAGACTTCCTCGATATCGCCCGCCAAAAAGCTCCCAAAGCGCAATTTATTCCCTCGTCGTTTTTAGATTTCGCCATCCCTCCATGTCTGGCAGTAACTTCTATTGGAGAATGTCTGAACTATCAAAGCGATCGCCGCAATAATTGGGCTGCTTTAACGGATTTATTCCAAAGAATTTATAACAGCCTCCAACCAAACGGCATTTTTTTATTCGATTTAATCGAACCCGGAATTTTAGGAGGCAACTCGTCCGCTAAAAAAATAGTAGAACGATCGGAGTGGACGATGTTTCTAGAGTATGAAGAAAACTTTGAGGAAGCAACCTTAACTCGAAACATTACTTTATTCAGAAAAACAGCCAACGGCTATCAAAAATCCAAAGAAATTCACGGGGTAAAATTATACCCCCGCGAACTGGTTCGAGAAGCTTTAGAAAATCTAGGTTTTTCTGTTACTCTTCTCGATAATTATAACGGCGTTAATTTCCGCAACAAACACGTTGGCTTTTTAGCCGAAAAAAAGCTAGTTTGTAGTAATCGCTTTAGCGATTTATATAGATAAGTTGTTTGTCGAAAATTCAGTTGAGCTAGCAACGTATTTAACGAACGATTTGCGATAAAAACAATTATTAATTATTAATTATTAATTATTAATTATTAGCTATCAACAAATCGAGTTGTTCTTGCATTTGCTTCAGGACCAGATCGTAACAGGCATCCACATAATCGCGATCGCGCGCTGCCTTCCGTCCGTAACGTTCAAATACAATAGGCGGGCAGATGCGAATGTGAATTGGCGAAGGCAGGGGTAAATTGGGGAGAGGGCCGATCGCCAACCCCCAAGGCAACCCCAAATAAATAGGAAAGGCCTGGGGATCCAAACCAAACAACCAAGGCATCCCCCACTCGTGCAACTGCTCGATCGCAGGGTAAATATCTTCCAACACGAACAGGGTATCGTGGGCGCCGCTAGAAATGACAGGTACTATAGGAACTTCCGCCCGCAAAGCCAACTTAATAAAACCCTTGCGCCCGGCGAAATAAATCTTGTCTCGCATCCGGTGTGGGCGAAAGACATCGTTAGGACCCCCCGGATAGACCACTACGGAAGCGCCGCTATCGAAGGCAGCCAAGGCCACGCGCGGATCCGCCAAGACGGCACCGCAGCGAACGGCCATATCGGTGACCGCACCAAAAGCTTGAAAAGTGGCAGGGTGCATCAGTCCGTAAAGGGGACGATAGACGCCAAACCTGCGGAACCATTCATACATACTCATGTGCATATCTGCTGCTGCCAAACCGCCGTTATGAGAACCGACAAATAGCATTTGCCCTTCTGGGGAGACGTGTTCCCAACCGTCGCTTTTGACCCAAAAGTAGTTGTTATAAAACCATTCCCAAAAAGGCATTACGGATTTAATAGCTTCCGGGTCGCGATCGCCTAAAGACCTACCGTCAAACTGGGACTGAAAAATATTGCGATCGCTGCTGTTCCTGTCAAAGAAAAAATTGAGAAAATCAAACACGGTTTTTCCTGGGTTGGTAATAACGACGTTACTTATTATAACGAACGTCGCACCAAACTAACATCTATCTCCTCAATTTTCGCGCAA
Source organism: Cyanobacteriota bacterium (assembly GCA_034189005.1). Taxonomy (GTDB): domain Bacteria; phylum Cyanobacteriota; class Cyanobacteriia; order Cyanobacteriales; family Microcoleaceae; genus CALKCV01. The sequence continues at coordinate 26,249 of JAXHVR010000002.1, forward strand.
CCGCTCAAAGCCATCCCCACGTCCAACTCGTCTCGCAACAGTTCCAAGACATGACGGGCCCCCGTTTCGCCCCCGGCAGCTAAACCCCACAAAATGGGACGCCCCACTAATACTGCCTTTGCTCCCAAAGCGATCGCCTTAAGGATATCGGTCCCCCTGCGGATGCCCCCATCAACTAGCACTTCTGCGCGATCGCCAACTGCCGCGACTACCTCCCCCAGAGCGTCGATAGTAGCGATCGCTCCATCCAACTGTCTGCCCCCGTGGTTAGAAACTACGATCGCTTTAGCCCCATGTTCCACGGCCCGGAGGGCATCGTCGCCGCGCAAAACACCTTTAACTACTACTGGGACTTTGGTCAGAGACTGCAACCATTCTAGATCTTTCCAAGTAATCCCCGGGTCTAGCTGCCTTGCGAAGTAGGCAAATAACCCAGATTCCCCCTCGCTTTTAGCAACCTCCAAATCTGCCATGAAAGTTAAATTTGCCAACTCCATCCCCGAGGGCAGGAAAAACTGGTTGCGCCTATCGCGCTCCCTCCGCCCCAAAACCGGCGCGTCCACCGTCAGGCACAGAGCGCTATAACCCGCTGCTTCTGCCCTTTCCACCAGAGCGCGGGTAAGAGAGCGATCGCGATGAACGTATAATTGGAACCAGAGTTTATCCGTCGCTCCCGCTACTTCCTCCATACTGGTAGTTGACATAGTGCTTAAGATCGTTGTCACTCCCATACTTTTCGCCGCCCTCGCAACTGCCATCTCTCCCTCTGGATGTGCCAAACATTGAAAAGCCATGGGCGCGATGAGGACAGGCATTTCCGTCGGCACTCCGAGAATAGTCGTAGATAAGTCGCGGTGGGTCACATCTGCTAAAACTCGGGGTAGGAGTTTGTAGCGATCGTAAGCGGCGCGGTTGTCTCGCAAAGTTATTTCATCCCAAGCACCGCTGTTGTAATAGTCCAGAGCCATTTTACTCAAATGCTCCGGCGCTAGAGATTCGTACTCGAATAGATTAATCGGTTGGTTCATGGTATTATCTAATTTCGGTTATGATGTCATTTTACCCTACTAAGAGCGGAATATGGCTTATATCGATCTGCAATCTCAACTTCCAGGCATTGCCGTCTTGTTAAAATATCGGTCAGATACGGGCTATGCTCTCAACCAATTGCTCGAAACCCTGTGGCGCGCGACGCGCATCTTACATATTTTAGGTTTCTTTAGGAGGATGCCAGCCGGCCATTACCCATTGTTTTCTGACGGTGACTGCTACCTGGTTGTTCAATTGCAGGGCAACAACAGTTGCTCGACCGCAGACTGTGCGTCCTATAATTTCGACACCATCTTCGCTCCATTTAAAATGTCGCGACCATTGCTGTTTTCTGGGGTTGAATAGCTTTATCCGCCGATCTGTCCCGGGATCTTGTCCGTGAGTTTGGGTTCCTTTATAACAGTTACACAGCCGACAAGCTAGCCACAAGTTTTCTTCATCATCGCTCCCTCCCTTTGCTTTAGGGATTAAATGCTCGATCTCTAAAAGTCCCAGAACATACTTTTGAGAACTGAGACAATAGCCACAGCGATCGCCTGCTTCTTCTCTAACTCTAGCTCTAACTTCCTCTGAAATACTAGAACTCATGGTGTCAAAGGCTCCCTCAAACCGCGCTCTACTGCCACTCGCAACGCTCTAGCTTTCCTCAAAAGCAGGCTCCGATAAATTTGCATTAACCTCGACAATTCTGGGGTTTCGGCTTCCGTCAGCGTTCCTGCTTGCTGTTTCTCAAGCAATTCGCTCAATCTTCGATCCTGCTGTGGTTCCATTTGCAACTCGCTTAAAGCAATAACTTCCGTATCCGATAGAGAGGCGACGGGTTTGAGAACCGAGTCCCCTCGAATATCCGATGGGATACCAGCAGGAGAACTGGTTTTCGACCCCCCGGTCTCAAAAACGTCTTCAGAAAATAGATATAGGGTTATTGCCTCTGTCAAGACATCGGCAATGTCGCGATCGCCAAACTGGGCAAGTTGTTGGGCGCGATCGTACACCGAGTCTGGTAGTGAAAGAGCGATTTTAACTGTCATTGTCTTTTGGTAATAGGTAATAGTAATATGTAAGGTGCGTCAGAGGGCACCTTACATATTACTAACGGCAATCGATCGCTACCAACCGCTACGAAATCGGCAGCACTTCCGGGCGAACAAACTCGAAACCTTCCGCCTTAAGCTTCTCATTCGATACCCGAACGTTCAAACTCCGCGTCTCTGGGGCGGCCGGGTCCCAAGAAACCTTGGCAAAATTGTAGCGATCGCACACCGCATCAATCAACTCCCGCCCCATAACGGGGACGTCGCAGACTAAATTATACAACCCTTGCAAGCTTTTCTCCCGAGCAAACTCCAACGCCCCAACGATATCCTCTAAATGGATCCAATTGGTGAAATATTCCCCGGTGCCCGGGCGAGTGGTCCCGGCCAACCGACCGAAAATCCTATCCAACCCCCGCCCCGGACCGTAAATTCCTCCCAGACGGAAAACACATACTCGCCGATGGGGAGTTATTGCTGCCAACAAAACCCTTTCCGTTTCGTAAAGAATGCGGTCCTTTTCGCCCCCCTCCACGATCTCCGAGTTTTCCGAAACCCACTTTCCCTCTTGGTTGCCGTAAACCGAATAGCTGCTAGTATAGATTACCTGCTTGACGGTCGGGCTTTGTTTCAAAGCTTCAACCAGAGTATTAGCAGCGTCTAAGTAAGTTTCTTCGTAGTGGGCCGGTGAGCGACTGCCGGCGCAGAACAATACGGCATCTTGTCCTGACAAGACCTCCTGGAGAGCGTCTAGATCGTTGCCTTTGGCGATCGCCCCCCGACCTGCTATTTGTTCTAATTCCGGCAGGCGACTTGGTGTCGTGGTAGTGGCGGTAACGGTATGACCGTCCCTACTCCAACGACGGGCGATCGCCGTCCCGACATATCCGCACCCGATAATTGCTATTTTCATATTTTGTTAGTTTGTTTTTGGTGTTAGTTGCCAGAGAGAGCGGGATGAAAATAATTGTACACCTCCCGCGCCAAACGCGGACCAATTCCAGGAACCTCCGCCAGTTGTTCTGGGGTTGCCATTCTAATATAGTCCACAGAGTGAAAATGGGCCAATAATTGCTTTTGTCGCTCGAACCCCAAACCCGGTATTTCGTCCAAGCGCGATCGCTTCATTCTTTGGCTTCTTTTATCCCGGTGGAAGCTCACCGCGAACCGATGGGCCTCGTCTCGCAGCCGGCGCAATAATTGGACTCCCGGTTGTTCGCGATCGCTTGCCACTGGCAGAGACTCTCCGGGCAGGAAAATTTCTTCCCTTTGTTTTGCCAAACTTACAATTTTCACCTCCTCCAATAAATTCATTTCTGCCAGCACCGCCACCCCGGCAGAAAGCTGACCTTTACCGCCATCAAGCATTACTAAATCCGGCTTATCCGTCGAATTTTCGTAATTCCTAAACCTACGTTTAATTACTTCCGCCATGCTAGCAAAGTCGTCGGAATGACCCGAAGTTACCTCCGGGTTTTTAATCTTATAATGTCGGTAGTGTTGTTTCGCCGGCAAACCGTCGATAAATACCACCCTCGAAGCCACCGCATCGGAACCTTGAATGTGGGAAATATCGTAACCTTCGATGCGGCGGGGCAATTCCGGCAGGTCCAGAAGTTCTGCCAAATCTTCCATAGATTTATAGTTGCGATCGCTCATTTTTTGCAACCTCGCCAATTCGCTATCGGCGTTCTTTTCTACCATTTCTATTAGCTGTGCTTTTTGCTGTTTTTTCGGAGCGATTATTTCCACTTTTTTCCCCTTCCTTTCCCTCAGCCAATCTGCCAATATTTCTGCTTCAGGGAGTTCGTATTGCACCATTATTTCCGAAGGAATTTCTACAGCATCCACGGTTTGGTAGTGTTCTTCTAATACTCGCTGCAATATGGCTCCATATTCTTCTTTAGTAGCCGAAACTTTTTCGCTATCTAAAGTAGGAATTTCCGCAACAAATCCCAATCTGCCTACCAATTGACCCGCCCGAATTTGGAATAACTGAACGCAGGCAGTCCGGTCGTTAGCTGCCAGCGCGATGGAATCTCTCGACACTCTATCGTCTGGTAAAGAAACTTTTTGTGCCGCATGAAGAGACTTTAATCCCGCGATTTGGTCGCGAATAATTGCCGCTTTTTCAAAGTCTAACGCCTCTGCTTCCTTTGCCATTTGCGCTGTTAAAATATCGATTAATTCCCCCGTCCTACCTTGAAAGATTGTCGCCACTTGTTGCACGTTTTTACGATAATCTTCCGGGGAAATTAAACCTTGACAAACTCCAGGACAGCGACCGATATCGTAATTCAAGCACGGCCTATCTTTAAATAGAGGTTTGGGACGCTGCCGCAGGGGAAATATTTGTTTCACTAAATGTAAAGTTTCTCGCAACAAGCGGCTATCCGTGTAGGGTCCGTAATAACGGTCTTTTGCCTTAGTTTTTCTGCGCTTGCGGGCGATAAAAATTCTGGGGTAATCTTCCGACCAGCTAATGCAAAGGTAGGGATATTTTTTATCATCTTTTAGCAAGACATTAAAATAGGGTTGATGCTGCTTGATGAGGTTCGCTTCTAATGCTAAAGCTTCCGCTTCCGTGTCGGTTATGATTAATTCGATATCTGCCACTTGCTGTACCATTAAGGCAATGCGGTGGCTGTGGTTGTTGCTTTCCCGGAAATAGGACCGAACCCGGGACCGGAGTTTTTTGGACTTGCCGATATAGAGCAGGCGATCGCTCTCGTCTTTCATTAGATAGACTCCTGGGGTTTGGGGTATTTCCTTGAGGAGGCTTTCTAAGCGATCGGGGTTTTTGACTAGGGGTAAAGTTTTGGTGGCAAGCATGAGTAGTTATGGAAAGTTAATAGATTTCATTGGCTCTTTTAGTCATTATAACACAACTCCTTCCTAGAGTCGCGGTTAAAAGTGCCCCCATCGTTCGCAGCAAGAGCGATCGGCACGCCACTTTTTTTTACGCACAAACACGCACAATATTTGCGCGCTTCTATGTACAATTACTTACTTAAAAAGTTCAGCAATGTTGCTGATGTTTTTTCTATTAGAAAGAGAAACAATAGAACCAGATAAATTTGACTCGTTCCAAAAAGTACAACCAGATTTAATATTGTAGTAGCTCGACAATATGAACGCTATCTTAATAATAGAAGACGAAGCCCAAATCCGCACCAACATTCAAGAAATTTTAGAGCTTGGAGACTTTCAGCCGATTGCCGCAGCTAACGGTCGGATAGGGTTAGAATTGGCGAAAAAGCATTTGCCGGATTTAATAATATGCGATGTAATGATGCCAGAAATGGACGGTTTAGAGGTATTAGAAAATCTGCGCGACGAACCTAAAACTTCTCTTATTCCCTTCATTTTCCTCAGCGCTAAAGTTGAAAAAATGGACCAGCGTAAAGGGATGACATTAGGGGCAGATGATTATTTAACTAAACCATTTACGGCAGAAGAATTATTAGAAGCAGTCGCAGTCCGTCTGGAACGATCTGCAATGCAAAAAGCCAAGCTAGAAGAAATGACAGAACAACTCAAGCAAGCGGGAGATGTCGATCGTTTAACCGGCTTGCCAAACGAGTCAGCTTTAGGGGGAGATGACGGTTATTTAAGTCGCTCGATCGCCCAGATAGATCGAGAAAATCGCTTAATTCCTTTCCTTTTAGTAGGGTTAGATAGATTGAATGAAATCAACGAACAGCTTGGATATTCTAAAGGAAATATACTGATAAAAGAAGTAGCAGAACGCTTGCAAAGTTTTATTTTATTTTTGAAGGAAAATATCTCTGCGGTCAGAATGGAAGGGAATACATTTGCCCTAGTCTTTCCTCCGTCCAAAGACGATCGCCTCGCAGTAAAAATAGGCAGAGAGATACTCGGTGTAATAGCAGAACCAGTTAAGCTAGAAGGGCTAACAGTTCCGATTACCGCGAGTATTGGTATTGCATTTTATCCCAATGCTACTAACCTAGAAGAATTGCGCAGACAGGCAGCGATCGCCCTGAACAAAGCCAGAAAGGACGGCGGCAATCTCTGTTTAATTTATAAGCAGAAACTATTGGGAAATAAAAGAAATTCTGACTTAAAACTTGCAGCCGAATTTCACCAGGCCTGGCAGCAAAAAACTATAAAGGTAGGGTATCAGCCTCGGGTCAATCCTCGCAATAAAAGGACCGTCGGCGCGGGGACAACTATCGAATGGAACCATCCCTATTTGGGAGAAATATCCCCCAGCAAAATAATGGACCTAGCTGAAAAATCTGGCTTAACTGCTTCCTTAGGAGAATGGATGTTAGAAAATGCTATTTTGCAGGGGAAAAAATGGCTCGATAGGGGAGTAAAAAGGCAAGTATCGGTTACTTTATTTCCAGCATTATTTAACGAAGAAAGTTTGGAATTGAAAATAAGTTCTTGTTTGCAAAAAGCTGGATTGAAGCCGGGGTTTTTAGAACTAGAAATTCCTGCTTCAACTATTACCCGGGCTTCTAATTTAAACCGGGTAGGTTCTAAGCTGATGAATTTGCAAAAAATGGGAGCGATCGTGACTCTTTCCCAATTTAATTTAGAGCATACTTCTTGCCATTATCTTCAAGAATTAGCGATCGATAAAATCAAGATAGACCGAGCTTTAATCGCCAATATCGATCGCAACTCCCCTATTATCGAAACTTTGACTAAAATAGCTTCTAATTTAAAATTAAAAATAGTTGCGGATGGGGTGGAAACTCAAGCACAGATGAAGGCTCTAGCCAAACAAAAGTTTGATGAAGTTCAATACGATTCGTTATTGGTAATGGGTAATAACAATTAATAATTAATAATTAATAATTAATAATTAATTATTAACAAGTTCCCAATTGAGTTGGAGTTTTGTCGGGGGGCGATCGAGAATTAAGAAAACCAATAACTTACTGCACGTCTGGAAGGTTAGAAGGTTGGAAGGTTGTCAGTATTTAACGCCCGAATGCCTCTGCGCCCAACAACTCTTTAGATTTTGGACCCGAGTAGAATAGGACTGCTATACTACAAACAAGCCAATCGCTCATAGCGATTGCTAGAAAACTTTATGACTCCATCGAAGAAGTTAGAAATATGACAAAAATCTTGGTAATTGAAGACGAACCAATGGTTCGCAATAACATCGAACAAATTCTGGAACTATCGGAATACGAACCGATAGTAGCTAAAGACGGAGAGGAAGGGTTTGCTCTGGCCAAAAAACATTTACCAGACATGATAATTTGCGATATTATGATGCCAAAACTCGATGGTTATGGAGTATTAAAGGCTTTGAAAGAAGAAATAACAACAGAACATATTCCGTTAATTTTTCTCACTGCAAAAGCAGAAAAAAGCGATATTCGTAAAAGTATGGAATTGGGGGCAGATGACTATTTAAGCAAACCTTTTACGCCAGAAGAATTGTTAGGAGCGATCGCTATTAGGTTAAAAAAAGTGGCGGTCGGTCGAAAAACGAAAATGCAAATGGAGGAACTCCGTAATAATATTACCTGGCACCTTCCCCACGAGTTAAACACTCCCTTAAACGGTATTATTAGTGCTGCATCTTTTATGGAGGAATTCTCGGACTCCGTGGAGCCAGATGAGATTCGGGAGATGGCACATCATATTAAAACATCTGGCGAGCGTCTTTATCGCATGACCAAAAATTTTTTACTTTACGCCTACTTAGAAACCGTTGGCAAAGACCCAGCAAATTTAAAAGCTTTCAGGGAGAAGGCTGAGAAATGTTTTGTCAAGGATATCATCAGAGCAACTGCTTTTAAAATAGCAAAAAAAGCCAACCGGGAAGAAGATTTACACCTAGATTTAGAAGATGCCTCCCTGGCAATGTCCCAAAAACATATCTGCAAGTTAATTGAGGAATTAACAGACAACGCCCTCAAATTTTCCACCCCCGGAACCCCAGTAACAATCGTCAGTAGGGTCAAAGACCGCAGTTTTAAGCTAGACGTTATCGACCGGGGGCGAGGTATGAGCGCCCAACAATTTGCAAAAGTAGGAGCTTATATGCAATTCGAGCGGAAATTGTACGAGCAACAAGGCTCAGGACTGGGATTAGCTATTTGCCAAACGATGGTGAAAGTTTATGGCGGGGAGCTAGAAGTAGAAAGAAAAGAAGAAAAAACAATTGTCTCTATGGCTTTGCCCAGGCTTTTAACTTAGTTAAAGCCAACTATTACCGAAGCTCCGGAAATAGTTAATAGGAACGTTGTTAATTGTTAATTGTTAATTGTGAATTGTTAATTGTTATGCTATCTTTAGAAAAACTAGAACAACTCCTCGCGACGCCGATAGTCGCGACGCCAGACAGGTCAGTGGCGTTCGTAATCTCGTTAATGAATGCCTCGGGCGAGAGTGCTTCCCCGCCAGACAAAAGCGATCGCCCGAGGGCAGAAACCGAATCGGTCGAAGGCGTCTTTAGGGAAGCGGCGAAGAACCAAGAAGGGGCCCGTTGCATCTTAATTGTCGAGGGAGGGCAGTTAGTGGGGACTTTCGCCGAAACAGATTTAGTGGGACTTGCGCTCAGGGAGCTAGACCTGGAAACCATCGCCGTTGGCGAAGTAATGACTCGCGATCCTATTACAATAGATAAATCGCAACTTAAAGATATTTTTAGCGTTTTAAACCTATTTTGCCAGCAAGAGCTCTGCAACCTGCCTGTTGCAGACGAATTAAATCGGATCGTCGGTTTGGCGACGCCTGCCTTTATAGATCGAGTTCTGCAACCTGCCCGTTTCCTGGAACTTAGAACTGTAGCGTCGGCGATGGAGCCTAAAATTCTCCAAGTTTCTCCTACTGTATCCGTACTCGAAGTAGTTCGGTTAATGGCAGAAGCAGGAGTTGGTTGGGCGGCGATCGCGAAAAAGGAACCAACGGGAATTGCCGCCTTCACGCCTCGGGAACTTCTGCGCTGCCTCAGTTTGGGGCGAGATTTAGCGGAAGTAGCCGTCGGGGAAGTAGCGATCGCTCCCCTTACCGTCAGCCCGCAAAGTAGCTTGTGCTTCGCCCAGGAACTTTTGCTGCAAAACAAAGCTCCATGTTTGGCAGTTATAGCCGACTCGGGAGAAATTATCGGGGCCATAGGACCGACAAATATTTTAAAAACCATTAACCCCAATGCAATGTACGAGAGTATTGGTGCGTTGCAGGGTAAAGTCTCCGAGTTAGAGACCGAAAAATTGCAAGTTTTAGAAAAACAAGAGATAGAACTCAAATCCAAGGTACAAAAGCGGGTCGTAAAATTGAAGCAACAGGCTAAATCCGATAGCCTCCTAACCCAAATTTCCGCTAAGATGCGTAAATCCTTAAACTTAGAAGAAGTTGTGGGAAGTGCGGTGAGCCAAGTGCGGGAGTTTTTGCAATGCGATCGCGTCATTATTTACCCCTTCGACCCAGACTGGGGCGGCGTAGTTGTTGGCGAAGACGTCAAAGAAGGCATCAAACCCCTAATGGGAAAAAGGATCCACGACCCCAGTTTTGCGCCAACCTGGGTCGATGCCTACCAAAACCCTCGCTTGCGGGTAGTTAGCGATATCTACGCCAGCGACATGGCGCCTTCTCATATAGAGCTACTAGAAAGCCTGCAAATTCGCGCCCAAATCCTAGTTCCTATTTTCCTGACAAGCCAAGCAGAAGACGGCTCAAACTCTAATTACCTCTGGGGATTGATAAATGCCAGCCAAACAGCAGCCCCGAGAGAGTGGCAGTCGGTGGAAATTAAATTGTTAGAAAAATTAGCAACCCAGGTCGCTACGGCCATCCAACAATCCAACCTTTATCAAAATTCTCAATGGGAAGTGCGGGTTCGCGAAAAAACACAAAAGGCCCTCACCCAAGAACGAAACTTGCTATCCGCGATTTTAAACGTTGCCGGAGCCTTAATTCTAGTTTTAAGCAAAGAAGGGCGCATTATCCGCTTTAATAAAGCCTGCGAGCAAATTACCGGTTACACTTTTGACGAGGTTTTTGGGCGCTGCGTCTGGGATTTTCTCCTGATACCGGAGGAAGTGGAGTCCCTTAAAGCACTTTGGGGGATGTTGTTGGCGGGTGACTTCCCCAACCAACACGAAAATTACTGGGTAACAAAAAGTGGCTGCCGGCTTTGGATATCTTGGTCCAATACAGCCTTAACGGATGCTGCGGGAGAGGTAGAATATGTAGTGGCTACCGGCATCGATATGAGCGATCGCCGCCTAGCAGAAACGGCCCTAGAACGGAGCGAAACCGCTTATGCGACCCTAGCGGAGACCGCCCCAGTGGGGATATTCCGCTACGATAAGGATGGTAACTGTATCTACGCCAACGAGCTCGCCTGCCAATTAGTGGGGCTCTTGCGTTATGAAGTCTTCCGCAGGGGATGGACCGAGAGGCTGCACGCAAGCGATCGCGATCGGGTCTTAGAAGAATTCAACGTAGGGATACAGACTCATTCCATGTTTCGTTCCGAGTACCGTTTCCTTCATGTCGATGGAAGTATGGTCTGGGTTGTCGGTCAATGCGTCCCCCAACTGGACAATCGCGGACAGATAGTCGGTTTTGCTGGCACTATTATGGATATTACCCAGCGCAAGCAGGCAGAACTAGAATTGCAACGGCTCAACGCCGAACTAGAAAAGCGGGTCGAAGAGCGTACCGTGGAGTTAAAACATAGCAACAAAGAACTCCTAGAAGAAGTTGTCCGACGGCGGCGGGTGGAAACTGCCCTGGTGGATAGCGAAGAACGCTTGCGGGATCTGTTGGAACATCTGAACGATTTGGTTCAGAGCGTTTCTCTAGAGAGCGGTCGTTTCATCTATGTTAACCAGGCTTGGTGCGAAACTTTAGGGTATGAAGAAAAAGAGATTTATAACTTGTCTGTAGTCGATATTATAGCGGAGGAATATCAACAGGCTTTTAGAGAAGTTTTAGGTCAATTCCAAACAGGAAAACTCAAGCAAATCGAACGCTTAGAAATTCCTTTTTTAACTAAAGATGGCAGGGAAATTATTTTAGAAGGAAATATCAACTGTCGCTCGGAGTCTGGAAAACCCACTGCCACCCAGGGGATATTTCGAGATATTACCGCTCGCAAAGAAACTGAAGAACGTTTAAATGACGTACTGCAAGAGTTAAGGTATCACAAACAAGCTTTAGACCAATTCGCCTCGGTTGCTTTTACCGATGCGAGGGGAGTTATTACTTATGCTAACGACAAATTCTCGGAATTTTCTCAATATAAACGAGAAGAATTAATCGGTCAAACTCATCGCATAGTTAACTCCAGCTATCATCCGCAACAGTTTTTTCAGGAAATGTGGTTAACTATTACGTCCGGGAAAATTTGGCGCGGGGAAATTAAAAATAAAGCCAAAAATGGCAGTTTTTACTGGGTTAATAGCATTATCGTTCCCTTTTTAGACGATCTAGGAAAGCCAGAGCAATATTTAGCAATTCAAATCGATATCAGCGAAGGGAAAGAAGCAGAAGAAAAACTCCAACAACAACTAGCAGCGATCGAAGCTAGCAAAGACGGAATAGCCATTATCGAAAAGGATAAATATATTTACGTCAACCAAGCTTACGCCCTAATGTTTGGCTACGAAAATGCTTCGCAATTAATTGGTAAAACTTGGGAAGACATTTATTCTGCTGCGGAATTGCTCCGTTTGCAACGGGATGTATTCCCCGTACTGGAACAACACAAATACTGGCGCGGCGAGGTCATTGCAACCCGCAAAGACGGTACTAATTTTGTCCAAGAAACTTCTCTTACTTTAACAGAAGATGGAAGCCAGATTTGCGTTGGTCGAGACATCACAGAAAGGCTAAAAATCCAAGAAGAAATTCGTCGCCGCGAAGCACAATTTCGAGCGATTTTCGAGCAAGCAGCAGTGGGAATTGCCCGCATTTCTTTAGACGGACGTTTTCTGCAAGTTAACGAACGTATCTGCCAGATGTTGGGTTATGTTGGCGAGGAGATATTAACTAAAACTGTGAAAAAAATTACTCACCCGGAGGAATGGGAGATAGATCTAGAGTATTTAGAACTGCTTTTAAGTGGGGAATTAGATACCTATTCCCGAGAAAAACGTTATCTGCGCAAAGACGATTCGGTTTTTTGGGGCAAAATTACCGCCTCTGTGGTTAGGGGTTCGTCAAAGGATAAGGATTATTTTATTGCCGTTGTAGAAGATATCAGCGATCGCAAGAAGGCAGAAGAAGAAATTCGCAATGCCCTCGCTAGAGAGAAAGAACTCAACGAGCTAAAGTCCCGTTTTATCTCTATGACTTCCCACGAATTTAGAACTCCCCTAGCAGTGATTTCTTCCTCCGCCGGCATAATGAAAACTTTCAATAACAAACTCACGGACGAGAAAAGACTGAGCCACTTAAATACTATCCAAACCTACGTCGAACATACCACCAGACTTTTAGACGATATTCTCCTAATTAATAGGGCAGAAACGGGGAATATAAGCTTTAATCCCCAAAGGCTTAAAATAGTTGATTTCTGCGCGAATTTAACGGAAGAAATGCAAACCAGTACGGTGGATTGTACTATTGTTTTTGCCAGCCATTGCCCCCCAGACATCGAGCCCGAACTCGATATCAAACTCCTACAACAAGTTCTGATTAATTTGCTCTCTAATGCGATTAAATATTCGGACGGTGGGGGCGAGGTGAAATTCGATCTAAGCATGGCTGAAGAAAAGCTTATTTTCCAAGTCAAAGATAGCGGCATCGGCATTCCTATAGAAGATCAAAAAGAAATGTTCACTCCCTTCCACCGGGCAACTAACGTGGAAACAATTCAAGGGACTGGTTTGGGTTTGGCTATTATCAAAAAATGCGTCGAACTTCACGGAGGTCGGGTTGGCTTTACTAGCGAAGTCGGCGTAGGAACTACTTTTACTGTAACTATTCCTTTTGTTTGAATGGGTAATTAAATTTGGTGCATCGGGGGAATGAAGAGCAGCAAAAATTTAACGCTTTTTGTCAGTTGCTAGTTGGAACGTTGTTAGTTGCAATTCTGAGTTTTTTGCTTCGATGAGATGCTCCTCAAGGGATTGCTATAGCAGTCAGGACTAAGGCCCTGAAAACCCATAAGTAATTAATAATTAATAATTAATAATTAATAATTGTTGGACATTCATCCTCTCAATGCCGAATTTATGAAATCCACCTAAACGCGAATATAGCGTTTGGGTGGTTCCTCTTCAAGGTGGCCAGCTTCCACTTAAGCAAAATCAGCTTCCACTTAACAATACCTTCGCCAAAATAAAAAATACCATTTGTAGGTAGCGCGTTCGCGAAGCGAAACCCAACAAAATCGTTGGATTGTGCTCCCGTTGATGTTGGGTTGCGCTATCGCTCCACCCAACCTACGAGATGCTACAAAAAAATGGCGAAGGTATTGACTTAAGCAAAATCAGCTTCCACTTAAGCAACACCAGCTTCCACTTAAGCAACACCAGCTTCCACTTAAGCAGCATCAGCTTCCACTTAAGCATCGTCAGCTTCCACTTAAGCAACATCAGCTTCTACTTTGATGGAGCCTCGCGGAGCTTCAGTTTTGCCCGTTTGATATTTGTTAAAATACAAGTTCTATAAGAAGCGATCGCTTATTACCTATTAACCAAAAAAGCAAATTGCTTCCCCAATATCTCTACTTTTTCCCCTTACAACCCAAACAATTCAAGCTAAGTGGAAGATAAGTTCCCTTTAGCTTTTTTTGAAAATGTCGTGTTAGAATACATCGAAAGGAAACGCCCGTTTGCGAAAGTGCCCGATCTTGAATAAGAACTAAAGGAGCAGATGAATCAGGACTTACAGAAGAGAAACCAAATTAGGCGGCAGGAGAATTGCCCGTGTGGGAGCAAGTAACGATAGAAATACCTTACGAGTGCGTAAGTTCTATGAATATTTGGTGGTTATTAACTTATTTGATGCCATATTTCTCAAAAACGCTCCCATTTTGGCAATCAATTTCCGAAAAAAATGTTGGCTCAGAACATTTTTCTATAAATTTCTGTAGTGTGGCATCTAGGCTCAACTGGTGGGTAAAGCTTTATCTTGTCCCATTCCAAGATTCTCAGCCGAAAATAGTTAGTCACCAATTTTAGCCGTTCTGGCGCTAGACTCCCGCCTGCCAAACCGCGCCTTCTGGCGCTCTATTAAGGAAAGATCGGCATTTTCCCCATCAGAAACCCGCTTTCTGGGAATGCTTGACCTACGCTCTAGTAGGCCGGGTAGAATGAAACCGAAGCCAATATCGTCAGAGATTGCTGTTGGGCGCGGGTTCTGAGGGCCATAAGTAACGGCAATTAGCCACTGTGATGAGTGGAGTCCAATAATAATTAATTATTAATAATTAATTATTAATTACTTACCTACAATTTAGGCGATCGCCCAACAGTAAAAAAGAAAAAAATACTAGAACAGCAGCTCTCCCGCGATGATTAACTCCATTGACCGACTCGTATCGAAATTATCAACTCCTTCTTTTTATAATCGCAACTTCCCCCTAGTAACTTTATTAGTCTTAGGAATATTAGGAAACTATTGGCATCTGCCTCTATTGTTTGGGGTGGATTTTCTCCTGGGTAGTATTGCCGTTTTCATAGTTATCGAGCTTTATGGCATTTTTTGGGGAGTATTCGCTGCCACCATTGCTAGTAGCTATACCTTTTTACTTTGGGGACATCCTTATGGCATTATTATTTTTACCTGCGAAGCTCTATTTGTTAGTTGGTCCAGGAAGCATTGGCGATACAGTTTATTGCTGCTGGATGGAATGTACTGGCTTTGCATCGGTATGCCTCTAATTTTTCTCTTCTATCGACTGGGGATGGGTCTCAAAAGCAGCGAAGTTTTGCTGGTTCTATTCAAGCAACCGGTTAACTGTATTTTTAACGTTTTAGTGGCTAGTTTGTTGCTGACTTATTTACCTATTTTGAGAAGCATTGGCGGTAGTAAATTAGCCCGGGAAGTTTCTTTGAAAGAAACCTTGGTTCATTTATTAGTAGCTTTCGTGTTTTTTCCTTCATTAATTTTGATGACGGTAGATAGTCGAAGTATGGTACAGAAGACCTACTTAGATATGAATACGGAATTAAAAACTCTGTCATTTGCCGTAGCTGAAGGAATCGATATCTGGCATCAACCATACCGACGAGGGATAGAAAATTTATCCCAGTTTGCCATGGAATCAAATCTAAAACCATCGCCCCAATTGCAGTCTGCTATTAATACTTTGGTAGTAACTCTTCCAGATATCGATTCTGTATCTGTTATTGGAGCGGAGGGTGCTAAGGTTGCCAGTTATTTCAAAAGGCAAGGAATTAGGGAAGCAGGGAATTTTACTGGCTGCGATCGCCAATTCCAAACAGCGGTATCGGATGGATTTTTAAATATTAACAGGCCCCTCGTGGAAGAAAATAACTTCCTGGGTTGCGTGCGGGTAAAGATTAATTTGAACTCCCTGCAGGAACTACTAGAAGAAGCTTCTGCTATAGGGAGAAAAGACAATAACTCTCTACAGATAGAATTAACTTTAACCGACTCTTTAGGTAAAGCGATCGCCACTACCCGGGAAGACTTAGAGCCTAATTCTCAATATAACCAAGCCCTAGAAAAAGAAACTAACCCTCGGAACTCGAAAATATTAAACTCGATCTCCTCGGATACCCAAAAGTTTTCTGGCCTCGCTTTTAAAGAACTTTTATACCAGAATAAAAGCCTACCGAAAACAAACACATACCTGCCGTGGAACTTAATAATAGAGTTGCCGACTTCCCCTGCTGCCGATTATTTAAACGGTATTTATGGTAGGGTTTTCGAGACTATACTATTTCTTGGTTTTTTAACAACTGCGATCGGAACCATTTTGAGTCAAAAGCTATTAGAATCAATCGACAAATTAGTATTTGCAACGCGGCAACTGCCAGAACGACTTTTAAGAGGAGTGGAATTTGAAATGCCACAAAGTTCGGCTTTAGAACTGAAAGGACTGGTTGCTAACGTTCGCATTATGGCATCTTCTTTGCAAGATAATTTTACAGAAGTAAACGAACTTAAGCTAAAACTAACTAAGGAGATTGCCCGACGCAAACAAGAACAAAATCGCGTTAAAGAATTAAACGAAAATCTCGAAAAGAAAGTAAAACAACGCACCGCCAACCTAGAAATATCCCTGGCACAACTAAAAGAATTAATTCAAAATATCAAAGCCGGAATTTTAGTAGAAAATGAAGAGGGTTATATTACTTTAATCAATCAAGAATTTTGCGAGGTCTTCGCCATCGAATCTCCCCCCCAAACTTTAATAGGAAAAATCTGCGCCGAGACTACCAAAAAGGCTAAAGATTGTTCCATCGAACCCGATGAATTTGTCGCCGGAATTAAATACATTTCAGAGCAGAAAAGCGCAGTAGTAAACGAAGAACTTCAGTTGCGCGACGGCCGAACTCTCGAACGAGATTATATCCCCATTACTGTCTCGGGAAAATTTTACGGCAACCTCTGGCTTTATCGAGATATTTCCGAGCGCAAAAGAGTAGAAATAGAGATTAAAACAGCCCTAGCTAAAGAAACAGAACTCAACCAACTAAAATCTCGCTTGATGTCCGTGACTTCCCACGAATTTAGAACCCCCCTCACGGTGATGTCTTCTTCAGTGGGCATTCTCAAAACTTTTGCTAAAAAGCTATCTGAAGAGCAAAAATTAGAACATTTAGATAGGATCCAAGCCTACATCAAACACACTACTAAGCTTTTAGATGAAATTCTCTTAGTTAACCAAGTAGAAGCTGGAAAGCTACAATTTCAGCCCAAATGTATAAACTTAGTTAGCTTCTGTAAAAAATTGACCTCGGAAATACAGCTAGCTGCTTCCCAGCACAATCTTGTCTTTAGCGCAGGCTCTACTGCAGATTGCACCCAGGCAATTATCGATGAAAAACTATTGCGGCAAACTCTAACTAACTTGCTTTCTAATGCTATTAAATACTCCCCTGATGGCGGCGAGGTGAAATTCGATTTCAACGTAGCGGGCGATCGACTTATTTTCCTAGTCAAAGATAGCGGTATCGGCATTCCCACGGAAGACCAAAAACAGCTATTTGAGTCTTTCCACCGGGCAACCAACGTCGGAAGCATTCAAGGAACTGGTTTGGGTTTATCTATCGTGAAAAAATGCGTGGAGTTGCATGGCGGAGATGTTAAAGTAGAAAGCGAGGTAGGTAAAGGTACGACATTTATCGTTACCTTGCCTTTTGTTAAAACTACTACATAAGCAATGGAAGGTTAATGGGATGGAAAGTCAAGATCGAACAATTTTAGTCATTGAAGACCAAGCACAAGTACGCTATAACATCCAGCAAATTCTGGAACTTTCTGATTATCGGGTACTAACGGCAGAAAACGGTCGAATGGGGTTGCAGCTGGCTCGAAATATGATAGTAGATTTGATTATTTGCGACGTGATGATGCCAGAAATGGACGGCTATGAAGTAGTGGCTGCTTTGCGAGAAAAGGATGCCACTGCTACTATTCCTTTTATCTTTTTGACTGCTAAAGTCGATCGCTCGGATATGCGTATGGGCATGGAATTAGGTGCCGACGATTACCTGACCAAACCCTTCGCGGCGGAAGAACTTTTAAAAGCAGTCGAAAACCGCTTCCAAAGGCAGGCTATCTATATAGAAAATCTAGACCGAGAACGAAAGAAAGCCGAAGAGTTGGGCAAACAAATAGAACAAACTATTCTCCAGGCTGAAGGCAGCAAGCAAGCTGCAGACCTTAAAGAGGAGTTGTTAAATAAGTTGATTTCTGATATTTCCGACCCCGTGTCTAATATTAATTTAGCCGTTCGGATGTTGCAGGATGCTACTACTGAAGAACAGCGCGATCGCTACCTAAAAATTTTACAACAAGAATGCGCCCGCGAAATGCAACTCCTCAAGGAGATGTCCGAACTACAAACTTTATTATCTCCAGAAAATGCAGCTATTCTCAATAAATTTAATCTCCTTAATAAGAAGTAGAGAATAAAGCAAAACCTGCCACCGTAGAACGTGGCTATTGCCTGTTCTACGGTCTAAACTGAGAAGGTTGTTAATTGTTAATTGTTAATTGTTAATTGTTAATTGTTAATTGTTATGAGGTGCCATTATAAAATCTGGGATAAAAATTGTTTGGTGCGTTCCTCTTTGGGGTTCTGGAAAAATTCCTCTGGCGTATTTTCCTCCACCAAAAGCCCATCCGCCATCAACACGATGCGATCGGCGACCTCCCGCGCAAACCCTACTTCGTGAGTCACTACCACCATCGTCATCCCCGAACCGGCTAAACCTCGCATCACGTCTAATACTTCTCTCACCATTTCCGGGTCTAAAGCCGAAGTCGGTTCGTCGAAGAGCATAATTTTCGGCTGCATCGCTAAGGCCCGGGCGATCGCCACCCGTTGCTGTTGCCCTCCAGACAGTTGCCCCGGGAATTTCTTGGCCTGTTCTAATATTCCCACCCTTTCCAAAAGCTGCATCGCCACGTCTTGGGCCTTCGCCTTCGGCCAGCGGCGCACCCAGATCGGGGCGAGGGTGACGTTTTGCAGGACGCTCAAATGGGGGAATAAATTAAATTGTTGAAACACCATCCCCACTTCCCGCCTAATAGCCTCGATATTTTTTAGGTCGTGGGAGAGGCTAATGCCGTCGATGACGATACTGCCTTTTTGGAATTCCTCCAAAGCGTTGAAGGTGCGGATAAAGGTAGATTTCCCGGAACCGCTGGGGCCCATAATCACCACTACTTCCCCCCGGGTGACAGTTAGGCTTACTCCTCGCAGGACGTGGAAGTTATTGCTATACCACTTCTGCACGTCGGTGGCAGCGATCGCTACTTCTCCATCTGTTTTAGTTAGTATTGTTTCTGTTGCTGTTGTTGTTGTTGTTTCTGTTTTTGTAATATCCATTTTTCTTAGTTTTTTAATTTACTAATTATTTAAAATGTTTCTCTGTTTTCAAATAAAGTTGCGGAAACTACGTTTTTTGGTATCTCAGAAACCCGGTTTTTTGGAAAAACCGAGTTTCGCAGGCGGAATATCTGGTAATTGACCGTTAATTTTGCAAAGTTAATTATTAATTATTAATTATAGCATTTATCGAATCGGTGAAATACATTTTCGATCCCCCCCAGCCCCCCGCAGAATCGGGGGGAGCCGGAAAATTTCAAAGTCCCCCTTTTTAAGGGGGATTTAGGGGGATCGATCGGGGTGTAGCTCACCGATTCAATAATCGCTATATTAATTATTAATTACTTATTACCAGTATTGAGTTTTTTCTCTAACTGTCGGCTGGCGAGAGACATGGCATAACAAAACAGCCAAAAGATTACCCCGTTGAATAAATAAACTTCGGCATAATCTCCTAAAAAATCAGGTTGGGCTAATACAGAACGACTGATACCTAATAACTCTCTTAACCCGACAATAGCTAATAAAGTTGTATCCTGAAATAGACTGATAAACTGACCGACAATTGCCGGAATTGCTACCTTTAGGGCTTGGGGTAAAACAATCAAACTCACAACCAAAGGAGTTTTAAAACCTAATGCTTTTGCCGCTTCGCTTTGACCTTTGGGGATAGACTGCAAACCTCCCCGAACGTTTTCTGCTAAATAAGCCGCGCTAAACATAGTTAATCCTACTATAGCTCGCAGGACGCGATCGGGTCGGACTCCTTCTGGCAAAAACATGGGAATCATTACTTGTCCCATAAATAAAATTGAAATTAGGGGCAGTCCTCTGATTATTTCAATATAACCGATAGAAAATCCCCGGATGGCTGGTAATTGGCTTTGCCTTCCTAAAGCTAATAAAACCCCCAGAGGAAAACATAAAACAATACTGACAACTGCCATTAACATTGTCAGCGTCAAACCTCCCCATTTACTGGTAGAGACTTCTTCTAATCCCAATCCTCCTCCTATCAGCCACAGGGAAATGAAAAAAGCAACAAACCAAGCTAAGGGCAGCCAAGCTGCCAAACTGGGTTTTTTTCTCCCTAATTGTTTCCCTATCCAAGCGCTAGCTACTACTAGCAACACCATTCCTACTAATAATAGTTTGGATAGTATTGTCGCGGGAATTAATACTAATAAAGCAGGAATTGTGGCCAGGCTAATTAATACCGATACATCAAATAAAGTGGCGGCATTTCTGGCAATAACTCCCCAAGAAAGACCGGACAAAGAGCAAACTAACCCCAAATCAATCCACAAGCGCCAGTATTGGTCTCTAGGATATATGCCTGTAAAAAACAGCGGCCAATTTACTTTTAAAACTTCCCACTGGGCGACGTTAAGCGCCCATTCTAATAAATTACTTATGGCAACAATAATTATGCCGAATAAAATTAATGTTAGTAAGCTGTTGTACCAGGTACTAAACAGATTTTCCCGCAACCATTCTGTAGGGCTCGTTTCGGCTGAGGGCGGTGAATTTATGGTAGTTGGTTCCGTATTAGTTGCAGTCATTTACCTTTCCTCGATCTCGACAGATTTATTTAAGTAGTTCATGGCCAAAGAAATGATGAGGTTGATTGAAAGATAAGTCGCCATTATGAGGATAAATACTTCCACCGGGCGACCGGTTTGGTTGTAGGTTGTATTTGCCACGGAGTAGAGATCCGGGAAGCCGATCGCCACCGCCAAACTAGAGTTTTTTGCTAAGTTCATATATTGACTGCTTAAAGCAGGAAGAATAACCCGCAAGGCTTGAGGAAATATTACTAACCGCATTACCAGACCGGATTTTAAACCCAGAGACCTTGCCGCTTCCCATTGTCCTTTAGCTACTGCTTGAATTCCTCCCCTAACTATTTCTGCTATAAAAGCTCCAGTGTAAAATACCAAACCTGCGAGCAAAGCGGAGAATTCTAAAGTTAAATTTGCTCCCCCGATAATTTCTCCCGTTTCAGCCGGTTTTGGTACTTGCCAACCCAGGGCGAAAATGATAATTAATAAAGCAGCAACTGCGATCGCAATTAAACCCATAAGTTGTGGGCTACCGGAGGTACCTTTTTCTACCATTAATTTAGTCCGCCACCGCCAGAGAAATACAGCAGCGATCGCCCCTATTACTAATACTATTAACCACAACCATACTGTTAATTGATTCTCCGGCCAAGGCATCGCCACCCCGCTTTTGCTCAGATAGATCGAGTCCAGCCATTCTATTCTATTTGCCTGGCTTGGTAAATTAAAAAATACCGCAAAATACCAGAAAAACAACTGTAGAAGCAGCGGCGTATTGCGCGCTACTTCTACATAAACTCGATTTAATTGTCTCAGCAACCAATTCTCAGAAAAACTAGCTATGCCCGCAGCTACTCCCACAATTGTCGTGAGGATAATTCCTAATACAGTTATCCTCAGAGAATTAACCAATCCTACTAATAAAGCTTGTCTGTAGGGGTCTGAAGGATTGTAACTAACTAAACCTTCACCGATGCCAAAGCTAGCTGCTTTTCCTAGGAAGCCAAAATTAATTCTGCCCCCTTGCTGGCTGCGACTAAAGTTAATCGCAAGCCAGATTATTAGCGCCACAAATATCGCTACGGCTAATGCTTGTAAAGCAACGCGCCAAAAGCGTTCGTCTCGCAATAAAGGGATTTTTTCGCCTGGATTATTGCTCATATTTTAAGTAATTAATAATTAATAATTAATAATTAATAATTAATTAAGCGGGCTTTATTAATCGAACATTACTTCAATAGCAGCCACCGGGACTGATATCTATTTTTGTTCGATTTATGCAAGCCTAACTATTTATTATTAACTGACTGGCATTCCGACCCGTTCTACGCTGACAATGAGATTTGTAGCAAGCAGGAAGAGTGCTTAAAAATAACGTAACTTTAAGCGTTCTTCGTGCCTGCTACGAAGCGGAAAATCGGGTAGCTGTCTTATTAACGGAAAGGTGGAGAATAAAGAAGACCGCCACGAGTCCAGAGATCGTTCTGACCGCGATCTAGCTGAAATTGAGAACCTTTACCTAAATTTCTTTCGTAAACTTCGCCGTAGTTGCCGACGTTTTTAATAACTCGATAGGCAAAATCGTTACTCAAACCGAGACCTTCGCCCAAGTCTCCCTCTACTCCGAGGAAACGTCGCACGGTGGGATCTTCCGATTGTTTCTTCTCATCTACATTAGCTTGAGTAATCCCTAATTCTTCGGCTTCGATCAAGGCATAAGTCACCCACTTGACCGTATCGAACCACCCGGAATCGTTATTTGGCGTCAGCGGGCCTAGGGGTTCCTTGGACATGGTTACGTCTAAAAGAACGTGTTCGTTGGGATTGGGTAGGGTACTGCGGCGGGCGATTAATTGAGATTTATCCGAGGTCATGCCCTCGCAGCGGCCTTCCGCATAAGCGGCGTAGGCGGCATTGGCCTCCTGGAAGACTACGGGATTGAAATTGACCCCCGCTTGGCGCATTTTGTCGGTTAAGTTTAGTTCGGTGGTAGTCCCTGTTTCTACACAAATCGATTTACCTTGAAAATCTGTGAGGGATTGGATGCCGCTATTTGCGCGGACCATCATTCCTTGGCCGTCGTAGAATGTGGTTGGGGCAAATTCCAGACCCACTGAGGTATCTCGACTGAGAGTCCAGGTCGTGTTACGAGAGAGCATATCTACTTCTCCTCCCGTTAAGGCGGTAAACCTTTCTGTGGAGTCCAGGTTCCGATATTCTACAGCATTTGGATCGTTAAACAGGGCGGAGGCCACTGCTTTGCAGACATCTACATCAAGACCGGAGTAGCTGCCGCTTTGATCTACGAAGCTAAATCCTGGAATATTTCCTTCTACTCCACAGATTAGTTTGCCTCGACTTGTGACTGTATCCAAGCGACTGGTACTAGCTTCGGAGGTTCCAGGTTCTCCACAGCCTGTTAGTGGGGCTGCTAATACCATGGTTGCCAGCAGCACAGAAGTTAATTTGCGCATAGTTTTTCACTCCCTCTCAAGGGTGACGAATGACTTAAGGCCATCTAGGCTGTTAAGCCGGCGATCGCCCAAAATTTGTTTTCGTTCTTTATCTTACATTTTGCGGCTGGATCGTCAAGGTCGCCGTTTTACTGGGAATGCTAGTATTACTATAAGTATTAAAAAGAGATTTTCCACTCAAAATGTGCGGCTGAATCGTCTAGATCCCAGCCTGCTTGTTTGAGTAGGAGTAATGGTCATAAGTAGGTTTGGCGCTGCATTCTAAAGATGCAACTAATGTCATCCCGATGCATCCACTGTTAAGCGTTCTTCTGCTAAGTCCCTAATTAAAGATATTCGCGACTGGATATAGTCCATTGCCCGATCTGTTTCCTTTCCTGTTAGGGAAGTGTTGGTTTTTAGCTGCTTGATTAACCACTGTACGAGAGTTGCATCATCCAGGCCTATTAAAGTCGTTGCCTGAGTATTTTCTACTAAAGACCAAAGTTGCCGTAGCATTGTGGGAGTCATAAAACCTCCTTTAAAGGTAAATACCAATCTAGTTTTCTTTATTGGAAAAGCTAGTCTGCGGGCAAATTATCTGGAAAAACAAAAATCACCTTTTGGTTTTCTTAATTATTCCTTTAGATTTTCTTTATCATATCTAACTATTTCTATATCAAACTTGAGATTCACAATATGTTACATTTTTTACCATTAGCTTAATAAACCGGCTTATTAGACCTCTTGCAAAAGTAAAAATAAAATCGTTTTTCGTTCCTTTTTCCTTAAAAACTCTTCCCTGTTGCCTGTTGCCTGTTGCCTGTTGCCTACTTCTGCAAGAAGTCTATTTCTTTATTTTGTCGGATATTGATAAGAATTATTAAGTTTAATTATCTTCAAAATGGAGAATAGGGGATTCGAACCCCTGCCCTCTGCAGTGCGATTGCAGCGCTCTACCAACTGAGCTAATTCCCCGTTCAGGGACTTGAGAAAATCGATTTATCTCGATCGCTTTCTATGGCAAGTTTGTTATGGCCAGCTTTTTTAGCTTAAGCCATTTACTATATTAGCAACAACAGAGAATTACGGCAATAGTTATGCATAGCGATCGCTCAAGCTGAAGGAAGGGCAGACTCTTCGTAAACCTGCTTAATCCTCTCCCACTCTAACTCCGAGAGATAATCCACGCACCAGGACGCCAAGCGCTGGAGCATGTGAAACGGATAGGTATGGGCTACGCCCACCACGGGAATTCCTGCCCGTTTGGCCGCTTCAATACCGGCAAAGCTATCTTCTATGGCCAGACATTCCTCCGGTCGTAAGTTAAGTTCGGGATCCAATTGATTGAGACGTTCCACTGCCAGCAGATAACCATCGGGTTCTGGTTTGCTCCTTTTCATCTCGTCGCCGGCCACGATCGCGCTAAAGTATCGATCCAGCCCTGCCCTGGCCAAAACCATTTCTACTTCGGAACGGACGGCCCCAGTTACCACAGCCATTTTAAAGTAACTTTGACCCATCTTGAGAATCAACTCTCGGGTATCGGCATAGATGGGGAATTCTTCCAAAGCTTCCAACTCGCGAAGATAGGCTTCGGCCTTGCGTTGGATGAGTTGGTCGATATAGCCTTCAGCGACGTAGCGACCGCGCTCTTTCAGGATATCCTTGAGACAAGCGCGATCGCTCCTACCGAGGCAAAACTGGCGAAACTCTCCGGGCTTAACCAGGAGATTTTCCTCGATCAGCAGTTGCTCTGTCAATTTCTCGTGAACTGGCTCGTCGTTAATGATGATGCCATTAAAGTCAAAGAGAACGGCTTTTAGACTCATTATGACCTCGGGCTTTTCCTCTATTAGTGCGACCTTTTTATTTTGAACTAATTTTGTCAGCAGCGATCGCCTCCTGCCTCAACTATCACGAAATTTTTCGGTCCAATGCCTCTCTGGCAATCTTCGTAACGTAAAAAGTCAAGGCAAAAGTGGCCAACAACCCTACCCCAAACAAAGCCCACTGTAGGGGAGTCTTTTCTCCCTGTCCCAAAGTAGCCAAACTTTCGGCCAGGGAACCAAAATAAACATACATCACCGTTCCTGGCATCATCCCGATCCAAGATGCCACGACGTAATCCCTTAAGGATACCTGAGTAACGCCAAAGGCATAGTTGAGCAAATTGAAAGGAAAAATGGGGGATAGTCTCGTCAACCCGACAATTTTCCATCCTTCCTCTGCCACCGCCTCATCAATGGCCTTAAATTTTTGTTTTCCTTCTATCTGTTTGGACACCCAACTCCTGGCGAAATAACGACCGACGATAAATGCCAAGGTTGCTCCCAAAGTGGAGGCGATGGAAACGAATATAGAACCTTTAATTACGCCATAAATAAAACCGGCGCCGAGAGTCAGCAAGGAACCGGGAATGAATAAAACTGCAGCCAAAATGTAGATAATAATGAAGACTACGGGTCCGATCGCTCCCAAATCTCTAATCCAATTTAAGGCATCTATCAGCCGTTGTTGGATGTCAAAAAATTGCTGGGCAATTATAAGTAAGGCTACGGCTGCGATGATTATGGCTATGGTTTTTAGTTTATCTTTGCCCTGTTTTTTTGGTTTAGTGTCTGTTGTTTCTGTTGGTGGTGGTGAGTCGTTCATTAGTTATTTCTTTATTAATTGCGCTATAGCAATCCGTAGATCGTTTACGATATCTAAGAAACCCGGTTTCTTTAAGAAACCGGGTTTCTGGCTCCCAATTTATTACAAATCATTTATGACTGCTATATTTCGGCTCGTTCAATTATATTCGTAATTACAATTTTTAATCTGAGACAAAGATTAAAAATAAATAAGAAACCGGCCAGCTAAAACAGCCAGAAGGCTGCCGTTGACCTTCTGACTGTTTCGCTAATTACCAATTACCAATTATTGACTTGGGATTTAATAAACGGTAGTGGTAAAGATTTAGTGACGGTTCGTAGTAATCGCTTTAGCGATTCATATTTATAAATCGCTAAAGCGATTACTACAAACTTGATTTATGGTTATAGAACGCTACTTGCGATCCACTACCTAATAAACTACCGAGTATTTAACAATATAGCGATTATTGAATCGGTGAAGTACACCCCGATCGATCCCCCCCAGCCCCCCGCAGAATCGGGGGGAGCCGGAAAATTTAAAACTCCCCCGAACATTTAAAACTTCTTTCTCAGGCCGGACCCGACAAATCAAATCCTTTCCTCTGGCCCCCCCCTTAAAAAGGGGGGCGGGGGGGATCGACAGGGGGATAATGGTGGATCGAAAATGTACTTTACCGATTTGAAAAATGCTATACCTTCGCCTGATGGCGGAAAAATACCATTAGTAGGTAGCGCGTTAGCGCCCCGCGTGGCGGATGCCATTACGCGCCCCGCGTGGCGGATGCCATTACGCGACAGCGAAACCCAACAAAATCGTTGGATTGTGCTCCCGTTGATGTTGGGTTGCGCTATCGCTCCACCCAACCTACAAGAAAATGGCTACCTAATAAACTACCGAGTATTTAAGAAAAGGTAATTAATGATTATTAATTATTAATTATTAATTATTAATTATTAATTGTTGAACTCGTTCTTTAATTTCATCTCGAACTCGATGAAAAGTTTCTATTGGTTGCCCGTCGGGGTCGTCGAGTTGCCAATCTTCAAATATCTCTCTCGTCACCCATTCCTCGGGTAAATTCACTCCGCAACCGCATAAAGAAATTACCGTATCGTAATCCTCTGCCTTAAAATCGCTTAAAGCCTTAGAAGTTTGGTCGCTAATATCGATGCCAATGTCTGACATTACCTCTACGGCGGTGGGATGTACTTTAGTTGGTTCTAAACCGGAACTGGTAACGGCAATTTTACCCGCCCCTAGAGTTTTAGCAAAACCTTCTGCCATTTGGGAACGACAAGAATTTCTTGTGCAAATAAACATTACTTTTTTCATTTTTATTTATCCTGAGAATTAAGAGAGTGAATATCTCGAAAATTATGAGTAATTTGGCGATAAAAAATTACTGCTAATTGCGCTCCGACAATTGGCCCTACTACATAAATCCATTGAGATTGCCAAATACCTGCGACTAAAGCCGGACCTATAGAGCGGGCGGGGTTCATGCTCGCCCCAGTAATAGGCCCCATAACAATTGCTTCTACGGTTACAGTTAATCCTATGGCTAAACCGGCAAATCCTAGTGGCGATCGCCTGTCGAAACCGGTGCCTAAAATGACTAGCATTAAGATAAAAGTTAGAATAATTTCTAACACCAAACATTCAAAAGAACTAATTGCATTTGCGGGCAAAGTTGCTCCAAGAGTTCCTATCTTACCAAAGGTCAATCGAAGTAAAGTAGAAGCGGCGATCGCTCCCCAACATTGAGCAAAAATATAGGGGAAAACTTTCTTCTTCGGAAAATCTCCCGCCGCCCAAAAAGCTAAAGTTACAGCCGGGTTAATATGGGCGCCGCTAATATGAGCGGTAGAATAAATTATAGCGGCGACTATTGCCCCAAATGCAATAGAAATACCGAGGGAAGTTACCCCACCATCAGTTACTAGATCTACCACGACCGCCCCAGTACCAACAAACACTAAAATAAAAGTGCCAACGGCTTCTACTAACGCTTCCTCTTTGCAATTAATTAGCGATCGCCAGAGTTTTCGACTTAAATTGGCGGCCAAATCTTTACTCATTTTTGCTTTAATTTTTGATCGTTAACCGAATACTTTGACCATCGCAGACGCCCCAGATATCGACTACTAAAATAACTTAAAATTCCGCCCGCCTGGTCAAGACTTCATCGATAGTAAGGTCGAACTTTGACTCCCCACCAAAAACCGTTCCTACTTTAGTTTTATGGTAGTTCCGATACAGCACCAAATAATCGTCTTTATCGAAAGGAACGTAACCGACCGAACCCACTACCTCAGCCGCATTTTGTAAGTAAAAATCGAGGAAATCTGCCATTAACGGATTATCTCGAATTTGGGCAGCATTGACATAAATAAATAACGGTCTGGCAAGGGGTCGATATTGGTTATTTTCCACAGCTGTAACCGAGGGCGATACGGGGCCTTGACCGTTATCGATTGCCAAGGATTTTAGGTCGTTTTTATTTTGTTCGTAATAAGAAAAACCAAAATAACCCAAAGCATTAACATCGGAACTGATACCCCGTTCTAAGATTTCGTCATCTTCACTAGCAGTATAGTCGCTCCGACTCGCTCCAGCTTGACCGACTATTGCCTCGGTAAAGTAGTCAAAAGTACCCGAGTCCGTACCGGGGCCGTAGAGGTTTAAAGGTCTATCCGGCCAATTCGGGCGCACTTGATTCCATTTAGTAACTTTCCTCTGGGACCCTGGTTCCCAAATCTTTTTTAATTCCCCAACGGTAATCTCCGAGGCCCAGGTATTTTGAGGATTGACTGCTACCGTCAAGGCGTCAAAGGCCACCGGCAATTCTATGTAGAAAACCTCGTTTTGCTTGCACAATTCCATCTCGTTTTTGCTGATGGGGCGCGAAGCATCGTTAATATCCGTTTCCCCCGCGCAGAATTTCTTAAACCCCCCACCAGTACCCGAGAAGCTTACGGTAATTTCTTCCGAAGGGTTATTGGCGGCCTTAAACTGTTGGACTATCTCTTGGGTAATGGGATAAACGGTACTCGAACCGTCTATCTCAATGGATTCCACTTTTTCCGAAGAACCCGAACCGCAGGAAGCAACCAGAGTCAGAACCGCGACTGTCAATAGGTTTTTAATTAACCTTTTTACTGAATTCATCCCTCTTTTCTCCCTCCCTTTAAAAGGGGTACGAAATTAACATATCAAATTTTTTTGATATGTCAAGTTAAAGTTTGGTTAAGAAATCAGAAAATCTCTATTTGGACTTAGGAAAAATCGGGACAGGGCCGCCCTGGTTGCCTGGGACTTAATAATTGAAACTCGGCTAAATATTCTTGGAGGGTTGCAAACTGAGATAAATTGAGACTGTAATAGCTCCACCGACCTTCTTGGCGAGATCTAACCAGAGAAACATCTTTGAGAATTTTAAGGTGAAAAGAGAGTTTAGATTGGCTTACTTCGAGGCGATCGCACAATTCACAAACGCATAGCTCTTCGTGCTGTAACAATTCCAAAATTGAAATCCGCAACGAGTCAGAAAGAGCGTGAAAATTAGCAGCCATAATAGAGGCAGACGGGGTTGTTGTAGATATTTTTACCATCAAATTTAATTTCAATTTTATCGGCAATGCTTCTATTATAAACTAACCGCAATTCAAACCAAAGATCCCCCGCAACTAGAACCGGAACCCGCCGTACAACCGTAACAATAAGCAGCAGTTTGCACTTCATCAATTACATCCAAACTGCCAGCTTCTAACAATTTAGCAACAGTTATTGTTTCCCCAGAATTAGTTTTAGCCGGGAGATTTTCCATCTGATTAAAATCGCAGTCATAGACATTTCCCAGATAATCCACCGACAGTTCGTCGCGACACATTAAAGGTTCGACAGTAGTGGGATTAAAGTTATCCTCAAGAAACTCTAAATAAGGTCTGTGAATTTTCTGGCGTTGCAAATAAAGCTTGGTCCTACCTACGGGCAAATTAGTAATAGTCAATAGTTGGTTGAACTCTATACCAAAATGTTCTTTAAGGTAAGCTTTATAATCTTTTTCTAACTTAGCTTGATTCGGACTTAGAGAGAACTTTTCTTTCCCGGGCAGGGCTGGATTGTAAACTAAATCTATAATTAAATTAGGGTCGCTTCCATATCCCAAATCGTTCAACCATTGCAAAGCGCGAATTGATTCGCTATAAACCCCATTGCCGCGCATTTTATCCACATTTGTTTCTAAATAACAAGGAAGAGAAGCAACTATTCTCAGTTTATTAGCGGCGCAATATTCGGGAAGGTCTCCAAAACCATCGACAAAGTAAATAGTTAAATTAGAGCGAACTATTACTTGTTTATTCGTAGCGATCGCCGCTTCAACTATAGCCTTAAAACCATAATTCATTTCCGGGGCACCGCCGGTCAAATCCACAGTTTCTATCTGAGGAAAACGATTAATTATTTGTATTAATTGCTGGCAAATTTCGGGAGATAGTTCTTCGGTCCGTTTCGGTCCAGCTTCTACATGACAATGGGTGCAGGCAAGGTTACAACGCTTGCCTAAATTGATTTGTAAAACAGTTATTTGCTTTTTAGTTAAAGGAGAATTTAACTTTTTATGAAAGGGAGTTAAAGCAGTTTGAACCATTTATTTATCCTTAATTAATTGATAGGAACCTTCCCTGTTATCCGAAACGTAGAACGGGCATCTTGCCTGTTATCCGAAACGTAGAACGGGCATCTTGCCTGTTATCCGAAACGTAGAACGGGCATCTTGCCTGTTCTACGCTTACTTATTAATTAGTTCTGGCAGAGGCCAATTTTTATTAGCTTCAGCAATATTACCCGGAATATCCTTTGCCCATAAATCTCGTACTTCTAAACTGAAATTAAGATAAAGTTTACCGTCAACGATCGTCCAGGCAGCAGGATCTATGGGAGCAACATAACCTCTACTAACTGCATAAGCACAATAACCGCCATATTGGGGAGCATATTTTTCTGGATTTCCCGCAAATAAATCTCTATTTTGAGAGGTAGAAAAATGCCAAATAGCGCCTTTCCATTGGTGTTGAAACTGACTGTTTCCTCGAACTAATTTACCTTCACGAAAGTAGGCAACTGGGTCCGTACCTTGGATGGCTATGCCGTTGTCATTATAAATGATGCAAGAATCCTCATCGGTACAGAGATTATTCTGGGCAATGACGTCAGCTTTAGCAATTCCATAATTTTCTATGTTAGCTACAGCTACGCCCAATCCTAGAAGAGAAACAGCAGTAAAAGCGACAAAGTATTTTAAATTCATAAAGATTGCTTGAGCGAATCAAATTTTCGTTGTTTATTACCGAATAATATAAATTCAATCCAGGCTAACTTAATTTAAGCTGAGAAATAACTAAAAGTTAACTGATAACTATTATTGGGGCGCATCTCAACGGGCTACATCTCCAAATAAGAAAACCCGCTTTTAATCAAAACCGGGTTTCTTTGCAACCAGTAATTCAGGCATTGAGAAGCGCCTAATTTGTCGGCATATTTTAGAGTTTTTTTAAATTAAGCTTCGTTCCAAATATCCCGCACTTTGTCGGGTA
This sequence comes from Cyanobacteriota bacterium, assembly GCA_034189005.1. GTDB lineage: Bacteria > Cyanobacteriota > Cyanobacteriia > Cyanobacteriales > Microcoleaceae > CALKCV01. The sequence goes on from JAXHVR010000002.1 coordinate 57,560, forward strand.
AAAAACCTGCTATTTCTTTAACCCTTTCAGGAGATAACTCTGCCTTAGTTGCAGAAAATACAGCCTTAATAACATTTTTGGCATCGATGCCTTTTGGTACTCCTGATTCTTGATTTACCCGGAAGATAAAAGTTTCGCCATCAAACTGTAAAGGGGGACGAACTTTACTGAGAAAAGCAACTAAAGGGTTAGTATCTTTCCAGAGAAGCGCCAGATCGTCTCCGTCTATTTTTTCTTCTTTTTGAGACTCTTTTGTCTCGAATTCAGAGGCTACTTTCTTAGCGGCATCTGTGGTCATTAGATCCCGCATGGTTCTAAATACGACTACGGTAATGTCCCTGGCATCGTAAATATCTGGCAATTTTGCCTGGGTCATCACTTTTTCCAGGAAAGGCACATCTTTTTCGGAAATAGGCGGTTGAGAATCGGTCATAATCTTATGTTTTGTAAGTTGTTTGTCAAAGTCTGTCTTCAGATTATCAGACTATGGAGCTATTTTGATTTGAGATTTTCTATTTTAGCTTTTAGATTTAGCATAATTCCTAAAAAAGATGGCCGCCGATGTTGAAAAATCGGCTAGAAGCGAGGGAAAAAGGCGATCGCTATTCTGCCCTTTCTATCTGTTGCTCGTTAGGAGTAGCGGTCAACCCAGTTTTTTCAAGAACATAGACAATTCCTACGGATAGAATTGCCCCTATTATTACTCCCACGGCTATTAACATTAAAGTAAAGCGTTCGAGCATGACTTTTGTCTGGGGATTATAAACTTCTACAACTTCCATTTTCTCGTCATTTTCTTGGGGAGTTTGAGATGCTTCGACTGGTGGGGTGTCCTCGAAGGGATTTGGATTGGTATTCGGTCGTTGGTTCATAGGTCTTGAATGGTATTTTGACGACGGGCTCTAACTATTATAGCTAGCTGAAAGCCAAAATGTTCGCTGCCTAATAATATAGCGATTATTGAATTAGTGAGGTACACCCATATCGATCCACCATTATCCCCCTTAAAAAGGGGGACTTTGATTTGCTCTGGCTCCCCCCTTTTTAAGGGGGGGTGGGGGGGATCGAAAGCGTACTTCACCGATTCAATAATAACTATTCCTATTCAAAAAAGTTCTCGGATAAATAATTATCTATTACTTCTGCTGCCAATTCATTACCAGCAATATTCCAGTGGGTGTCGTTAGGTTTGTAAAGAGAAAATTGACCGCTTGCAACCCTAAAATCGTCGAACAAATCCAGATAATTAATATTATGTTTTTCAAATTCCGCCGCCAATAATTTATTAGCTAGCTGAAAATCGAAGGCATCGGGACCGACGCGAAAAGCTTCTATTACTTTTTGTTGAAGAATGGGGCTGACTTGTACTTCGTCGGGAATTAAAACTACTACCAAAGTTATATTTTTATAATCGCAAATTTCTTTAATTTTCAGCAAATCTCCAAAAGCATCGTTAAAAGCATTTTGAAAAAATTCTGGTTGGGCAGGGTTGCTGTTAAAAATTAAGCTTCTTTCTTGGGTGTGCTGCAAATAAACTTCGTCAGTAAAAGTAGCGCCATCATCTTCATATTTATCGTCTTTTGTAAAATAAACCTGACCTTGATATTGACTGTAAATTTTAATTAATCCTCGAACAAAGGAAATAACGTAAGAGTCGCGATCGCTTAATAATTGCCTTTCTTTCGCGGTAATTCGATTGTCGATAAAATCGTTGCCGACGTAAAAAGATAGCAGCACCATGTCGGGATTTAATGCCAAACCTTCATTAACTAAAACAGAAAGATAATCTTTCGGACCGGTGCCTATCAATCCCATATTCAGAACTTCTATTTGTTTTTGACTATTATTATTTAATTTTTCTTCTAATAAAGTTAAATAGTTATGCTGGTAGGGCACTACTCCATAAGCGAAGGAATCTCCCAAACCAATAATTCGATATGTTCCTTCCTCTTTTCTTTGGCTAAATTCGACATCCTTAAATCCTCTGGAGTTCAAGCGAAAATCATAATCTTCTGCAAAAGGTTTCCCCCGCCACCTGTTATAAGAGGTGTCGTAAAACATAAAGGAAGGATTAATTCGATGATAAATTCTGAAGGTAATTTCAGTTAATACAAAGGCGATGGCGGAGACGATCGCTATTTGACTTAAGATAGAGAAGGTTTTTTTCATAGTGAAAGTTAAAATTATTATAGTAGGTTCGTAGTAATCGCTTTAGCGATTGAGTTCGTAGTAATCGCTTTAGCGATTGAGTTCGTAGTAATCGCTTTAGCGATTGAGTTCGTAGTAATCGCTTTAGCGATTGAGTTCGTAGTAATCGCTTTAGCGATTGAGTTCGTAGTAATC
>JAXHVR010000002.1:60002-99300 GCA_034189005.1 Cyanobacteriota bacterium
GCTTTAGTCATTTGTTGATTATAACAGAGTAGCGATCGCCTAATAAATTGCTGAATCGAGTCAAGGCGGCTACTAACTTTTCTATCGCTAAAGCGATTACTACGAACTATGGAAATCGCTAAAGCGATTACTACGAACTATGGAAATCGCTAAAGCGATCGCTACTAACTTTTCTATCGCTAAAGCGATTACTACTAACTATTTAATCTAGTCAAGGCGATCGCTACTAACTTTTCTATCGCTAAAGCGATTACTACGAACTCAATCGCTTTAGCGATTACTACGAACTATTTAATCGAGTCAAGGCGATCGCTTTTTTTAATTAAATAATCGAATAAAATCTCGGCAGCTAATTGATTGCCAGCGGAATTCCAATGTGGTTCTCTAAGTAAATAGAGGGGGCGATTGTTTTGTTCTTTTCTAAAATTTCCCAACATATCTATATAAGGAATGCCATTAGCTTCTAAATATCTTATCAAAATTTGCTGCTGGCAATTAACGATATAATCTGCTGGGTCGAGACCGAACCTTTGCATTATTTCTTGAAAAAGGCGATCGCTTACTTGATATTCGTCGGGATAAATAGCCACCATAAACTCAATCTCTTTCGAGTCTAACAGCGCCTTCATTTCAGAAATCCCGTTTAAGATATAATTAATATTTTTGTCCCGCTTCCCCCTCTGTAAATCTTCCTTTTTACAAAATTTTAGCCTGCTTTTTTCCACTTGGAGAAAAGCATCTTGCGATAAAATTCCAGGCGACTTTTCTGGTTCGTTATTTTGAGCGATCGCCCCACCACCGGCATCGGCAACCAATAAACTTACCTGCGGTTTTTTTGCCTCTTTTTTCGCCCTCCGTAACTCCTGCCAAACCTTATATTTCTGTTCGACAAACAACAGCAACCTAGACTGACCAATAATCGGATAGCCAAAAATTATTAACTCCTTCCTTCGGTCTATATCGACGTACAAATCGTTAACAATAATTCTTTTTCGATGGGGGTCGGCATCGCGAAAATCGTTCCCTGCAAAAAATCCCAAAACTACTAAATCGGGATTGTATTGCAAGCCATACTTTTTCAACATCGCCAACTGTTCCACCGTGTGGGTGCCGGGATAGCCGGCATTAATAATATCCACCCGATGTTGCCCGTAATAACTCTCAAACTTCTGCTCCAACAAAGCGGTATAATTACCATTTTGTCCCCCCGCCCAATTAAAAGAATCGCTGACAATCAGGGCGCGATATTTGCCTGGTTCTTTTAACAGCGGATAATCGCGATCGTTAAAACCAAATTGATTGTTACCGTTGGCATAAGGTCGGACTTTAAAACCTAAATCTGGGTCGTACTGATAAAGCCCTTTAAATAAGTATGGCTCTAAGACTGTGACTAAGATTTCGAGTAACAATAAAGGCAGAATTAACCAACAAAAAGTTAATAATAAAAACCGATTAATTTTGCTTAATTTAACTTGTTTCAGAGATTTAAGCATTGCGGGCCAGGACAGACTCAAAATATTATATGATAACAGAATTTGGGGACATATCCGCAGCTTTGGCCACTGGTGGGACAATCGATCTCCGAAGGTAAATGGCCATTCTTGGGACTAAAGCAAAAATTCTTTAGCGGTCTCTGCCCTGGCCCGAAAAGAGGAGATCGACCAATCTAGGGCCTATAGCGATCGCTGGTTCGAGGATATAGAAAAAAATGGCAGCAAACATTCATTTACTCCAAGCTATTAAAAATGTCGATAAATTGATTCGCATTAACGATGAAAATGTTGCCGTAAGTGCCGATCTTTAGTAAGTGGCGATGGCCCGAAACGATATAAGTTGCTTTTGCTGCTAGCGCACAAGCAATTACTTCGTCATCGTCTGGGTCGTCGGTTACAACCCTAGGAACATTTTGCACGGATACAATTTATGCCCATGCCGCATAGTCGGCAAGCACTTTTGAGGGTGTCGAGGCGATGATACTCAATCTCGCTAAAAACTTTTGGCGACTCAAAACATCCAGTAATTCATCTAATAAAGCCTGAGAAGTGCAGATACTAATAGCATCGGTTTTAGCCTGTTCTAAAATTCTCCCCGGACATCCACCCCAAAAAACAGCAGAAATCACCGTGTTGGTATCGAGAACAACGCGCATATTTAGACTCCTCCTTGGTTGCGGGCACGTTTTTCTTCTCGATAAGCTTCTATTTCTGCTTGGATTTCTTCCTCTGAAATCGGCTCTATTTCATTTAAACGCGATAATTTTTCGATGGTTTCAAAAAGACGTTTAATGCTAGCTTCTCTCGATAGTTGCTCCTCATAATTTTCTCGATTCGTGCGATTAATGACGATTAAATTTTCATTCCAGGCGACGGATAATTCCGGTGTTTTTTTCAAGCTTTCTCTGAGGGCGTCTGGTAGCACGAAAGTACCGTCTTCTAGTATTTTGATAACTTCACGCTGCATGGTATTTCTCCAAGTTTGAGCTACAACATAAATTATAAACCATTCAGCCTCTATTAGCTATTCACTTTTACCAATCTTACTACTGTTTTTTCCAAAAAATAAAATGCGACAAATCCCACAATTTATCTTCTTCTTTCTTCTGGGTTTATTTCTCTCTTTCATTCCCCAACTTATCTCGGGTAGCGCCCCTTTTGCTACTGCTAAAATTTCCGAAACCGCTAGCCAAGTAACGGTGAGAATTTACACTCGCACCGTGGCAGGTTCGGGGGTAATTGTGGGGCGAGAAGAAGACAGTTATACCGTGGTGACTAACCGCCACGTCGTGGGGGATGACTGTGGGGAAAATAACTGTAAGATTTTAACTGCGGAGGGTCGTTTTTATCCGGCTAAATTACTGCCTTTTGCTGGTTTAGAAAAGTTGGATGTTGCTAAGGTGGAGTTTGGCAGTTCTAGCAGTTATCCAGTTGCTAAGTTGGGAAGTTATGGACGCCTTGAGGTGGGGGATGTTGTCTATGCAGTGGGGTTTCCTAATTGGCGGTGGCGGGATGAGGAGACGGTGGAAAATACCCGAGATTTGGGGTTAAAGGCTTTTACTTTGACGGCGGGAAGGGTGGGAATGAAACCAGAACGCTCTCTGGAGGAGGGGTATCAATTGGGTTACACTAACGACATTATGGAAGGGATGAGCGGTGGGGGTATTTTTAACGGGCGGGGGGAGTTGGTGGGTATTAACGGTCGGGCTAAATATCCTTTGGCGGGTATTGAGGCGTTTAGGTTTGCGGATGGGAGTCTGCCTTCTCGGGATACTTTTGAACGTATGGAGGCTTTTAGTTGGGGGAGGTATTTTAGATAAAATGGTGCGCTACGATTACCAAGGTCGCTATCAAAATGCCGGGGAAGCTTTAGAGGCAATAAATTCTTTAAATATGCCGAAGATAATTGCCTCGCTGCCGCCAACTATTCAGCAGCAAAAGTTTAAATTAAATCCTAAAATCTTAATTATTATTGTAGTAATATTAGGACTAATTGACGGCATATTTGCTGTCATTAAAGCCGAAGAAGAACCGGAGAATAAATATATTCAGCCCGGGGTTGATTTTAAGTATTAAAAATCAACCCGTAGAACCAGCCGGAATGCCTGTTAACAAACTGGTAGCGATCGCCTCCACAGAGATTTAAGAAACCGGGTTTTTGCGAAAAACCCGGTTTCTGGCGGAACGACCGGATTGCAAACTGATACTCTAAGAATTGGATGGGACTCGCTATGTTGCTTCCAAAAGTTGCACGGCAACTCCCAAAACCACCGCACTATCGGCTAAACCCGCGTCAGCCGTAACCAAACGAATATCTTGGGAATAAGCTATCGCTAAATGTAGTGCATCTAAAGTTCTCAAAGCCGTTTCAAAGCCATCGATCCACCCCCGTGCAATTCTATAGTGGATTGGTTCCACTGCAATTAGAGTATAGAGCTCGGCATCAATATGAGCTTGAAATTGCTCGACTATTTCTCTGGCAGACTCCCGGGAAATCTCCCCCATTCTCACCCGACGAGCGATCGCCGAACTGAATTCCACCCGAACTAAATCGCTCAATCCTAATTCCGGTTCGTTTATCAGTAATGCCTCGACTGTATTCGTAAGTGCTTCGGGCCAGTAAAGCGGAACTACTACGCTAGTGTCTAAATATATCAATACCGTTCCTCCCGACGTGCTTTAATAACAGTCGCGCTCAAAGCCTCCCCAGAAACTCGAATAGAATCTCGAAATTTCCTCAGATTTGCCAACAATTCCTCCTTTGTTAGCTGCGGCACTTTTGGGAAGCGGTCGGCATCCAATACTGCATCTAGACTTTCCCACAGTTCGTCGGTTTGCTGCCGTGGCTTAGTTTTTACGGGGTAAAAGAATCCTACTACTCGACCGTCTTGTCTTACACGCAAAGACTCGTCTTTGGCAGATAGCACTTGTTCTTGTAGTTTACTGATGTCTATGTTTTTCATGTTTGCCATCCTTTTTGTCAATTGTTAATCGATCTAAAGCCCAAATTCTTTAAAATACTAAAACAACTCAATTGTTAATTGTTAATTGATATTATGACATTTTCATCCATCGTGCGGGCCTTGAAGCGATCGCCCCTTGCCAGCGAACTCTTAACCAAACTCGAACAACAATGCCTGCAACTGACGGGCCTCCCCCGACTGCCCAAAGGTTTAATCGCCTCCGCCCTGGCCCAAGAACGAGAGCAAAATTTATTCGCAGTCACGGCCACCCTAGAAGAGGCTGGTCGTTGGGCGGCCCAACTAGAAGCGATGGGGTGGCAGACGGTTCATTTTTACCCAACCTCAGAAGCGTCTCCCTACGAGCCCTCGAACTCCGATGAGATTATCTGGGGGCAGATGCAGGTACTAGCAGACCTCGTGACGAACAATGTCGGGAGTAAGATGGCCATCGTGGCAAGCGAGCGATCGCTCCAACCCCACCTACCACCACCAACAGAATTTCAACCCTACTGCCTCACCTTCCAGGCGGGAATGACATCTGCGATCCCCCCCGGCCCCCCTTCCAAAGGGGGGGGAGAGGTAAAATTAGACGAAACTCTCGCCCGCATGGGATACGATCGCGTATCTCAAGTAGAAACCGAGGGGCAGTGGAGTCGGCGCGGAGATATCGTCGATATCTTCCCAGTAGCGGCCGAGTTGCCGGTGCGACTGGAATGGTTTGGCGACGAACTAGAAAAAATCCGAGAGTTCGACCCTTCCACCCAGCGATCGCTCGATAAAATAGATTCTCTCATCCTCACTCCTACCAACTTCAACCAGTGGCGCTTGGGAGAAGAAGAAGAGAGCGATCGTCACCTTGATTTTACCTCCCTGACAGATTACTTGAGCGACAATACATTAATAGTAATAGACGAAATCGACCAATGCGCGGCCCACGGCGATCGCTGGTTCGAGCATATAGAAGAACAATACCAAGAAACATCCCAAACATCCACCAAACTCCATCGCCTCTTCAAAGACGCGCTTAAATCTGTCGAACCCTTCGCGCGAGTATATTTATCCGAACTGGTAAAAGAAACCTCCAGCCAACTAATCTCCAACCCCTATACCCTCAATTTAGCCAGTCGCCCCCTGCCGGTCATACCGCACCAATACGCGCAACTGGCAGAAACTATCCGCAAAGAACGCGATCGCCGCTTTTCTATTTTCCTAGTATCCGCCCAACCCTCCCGCACCGTATCCTTATTACAAGAACACGACTGCCCGGCCCAATTTATCGACAACCCCAAAGATTACCGGGCCATCGACAAACACCAAACCCAACACGTCCCCGTAGCGCTCAAATATAGCGGCATTGCCGAGATAGAAGGATTTATATTGCCAACCTTTCGCTTAGTGGTAGTAAGCGATCGCGAATTTTACGGGCAACATTCCCTCGCCACTCCAACCTACATTCGCAAGCGCCGCCGCGCCGCTTCCAAACAAGTTGATCCGAACAAGCTGCAACCGGGAGATTATGTAGTTCACCGGGAACACGGCATCGGCAAATTTATCAAACTAGAAAGCATCACCATCGACAACCAAACCAGGGATTATTTAACCATCAAATATGCCGACGGTTTGCTCAGAGTCTCGGCCGACCGAGTAGGAAGTCTCTCGCGCTTTAGAATCGGCGATCGCAAAGCGCCCCAATTAAACAAACTCACCGGCAAGACTTGGGAAAATACCAAAAACAAAGTCCGCAAGTCCATTAAAAAACTAGCAGTAGATCTCTTAAAACTCTACGCCCAGCGGTCGCAACAGCAAGGTTTCGCCTTCCCCCCCGATACTCCCTGGCAGGAGGAGATGGAGAATTCCTTCCCCTACCAACCGACGCCAGATCAGTTGAAAGCAACCCAAGACGTCAAGCGGGATATGGAGAGCGAGCGAGTTATGGACCGCTTAGTTTGCGGCGATGTTGGTTTTGGTAAAACCGAAGTCGCCATCCGGGCCATATTTAAAGCAGTTATCGCCGGCAAACAAGTAGCCATGCTCGCCCCCACGACCATTTTAACCCAGCAACACTACCATACCCTCAAAGAACGTTTCGCCCCCTATCCCATCAACATAGCCCTGTTGAACCGGTTCCGCACTACCAGCGAAAAACGGGAAATTTATCAGAGATTGACTACTGGAGAGATCGATATTGTCGTCGGCACCCACGCCATTTTGGGGAAAAAAGTTAATTTTCGGGATTTGGGGTTATTGGTAGTCGATGAAGAGCAACGCTTCGGAGTGAACCAGAAGGAAAAAATCAAGAGCCTGAAAACTCAGGTTGACGTACTAACTCTGACGGCAACGCCCATTCCCCGTACCTTATATATGTCTCTGTCTGGGGTGCGGGAGATGAGCGCGATCGCTACGCCGCCCCCCGCCCGCCGTCCGATAAAAACTCTTATGGCACCTTTGGCCTGGGAAACCGCCCGATCGGCCATCCGCCAAGAATTAGACCGGGGGGGCCAGGTGTTTTATGTAGTGCCGAGGATTGAAGGAATAGAAGAGGTTGCCGGGAAGTTGCGAGAAATAGTAGCGGGGGCGAGGATAGCGATCGCTCACGGACAGATGGACCCGAGGGAGTTGGAATCCATCGTCTTGGCTTTTAGCGCAGGGGAAGCGGATATTTTGGTATGTACTACGATTATCGAGTCTGGTTTGGATATTCCTCGGGTCAATACTATCTTAATAGAAGACGCTCATAAATTTGGTTTGGCGCAGTTGTACCAGTTGCGCGGGCGCGTCGGGCGATCGGGTATTCAAGCTCGCGCCTGGTTGTTTTATCCTACCGGTGCCGACGGCAGGGCCATGTTGAGCGAAGACGCCCAGAAGCGTTTGAGAGCGATTCAGGAGTTTACTCAGTTGGGTTCCGGCTATCAGTTGGCCATGCGGGATTTGGAGATTCGCGGGGCCGGGGATATATTGGGTGCGCAACAGTCGGGGCAGATTAATGTGGTGGGATTCGATCTTTATACGGAGATGTTGGAGGAGTCTATTCGCGAAATTAGAGGTCAGGAGATTCCCCGGGTTGACGATACCCAAATCGATCTGAAGCTGACGGCTTTTATTCCGGCGGATTATATACCAGATTTGGAACAGAAGATGAGCGCTTATCGGGCGGTGGCATCTGCCGGCAGCGAGGAGGAGTTGAAGGAGATCGAGGCCGATTGGTGCGATCGCTACGGCGCTATTCCTACATCGGCACTGGAACTTTTGCGAGTGATGGAGTTGAAACAGATCGCGAAAAAATTAGGTTTTTCCCGGATAAAACCCGAGGGCAACCAGCACGTTGTTTTGGAAACGCCTATGGAGGAACCGGCTTGGAATTTGCTTAAGGATAAATTGCCGAAGCACTTGCATTCGCGTTTTGTCTTCGAGCCAGGTAAGGTCAAGGTGCGGGGTTTGGGAGTATTGAAAGGCCACAAGCAGTTGGAAAGTTTGATCGAGTGGTTGCAGAAAATGGAGGGAGCGTTACTGGAGGCGAATTAGTTGCGATTGGTTCGCGCGCGATCGCTCTTCGCGATTTAAGACAAGTCCTATCTCAATCGCTAAAGCGATTACTACAAACAAACTTTAGCGATTTAAGACAAGTCCTATCTCAATCGCTAAAGCGATTACTACAAACAAACTTTAGCGATTTAAGACAAGTCCTATCTAAATCGCTAAAGCGATTACTACAAACAAACTTTTTGGGTTCGCGCGCGATCGCTACGAACTCTTTCCCCAATAATACTTCAACCACTGGCGTCCTCGCTGCAACAACTCTTCTAAACTCTCTACCAAGCACAAGCGGCCTTTACCGTCAACCCTTGCAATTGCTAAAAATTTGCCATCGGGACTCCAACTGATACTCGTTACCTCATGCATAAGGCTTCGGAATTCCGCTATTTGATTTCCCGCCAAATCCCACAAACGAGCGCTCCCGTCAGCGCTGGCAGTTGCCAATATCTTCCCCGCAGGACTCAAACTTATGCTGGTAACAGGAGCGGTATGGCCTCGGAATTCCGCTATTTGCTTTCCGGCCAAATCCCACAACCGGGCAGTGCGATCGCGACTGGCAGTTACCAAAAATTGACCGTCTTGACTAAAACAGATCGTCGTTACGGAGTCGCTATGTTCTTGGAAAGTGGCTATTAGTTCTCCGTTTAAATTCCACAAAGAAGCCGTAGCGTCAACGCTTGCAGTTGCTAAAATCTTGCCATCGGGGCTAAAACATACTCTCGTTACCGGTTTCTCGTGTCCTCGGAATTCCGCTATTTCATTTCCGGCTAGATCCCACAAAGAAGCCGTAGCGTCGGCGCTGGCAGTTGCTATTAGCTCTCCGTCTTTGCTGGAACTTACGCTCCAGATAGAGTCGTTATGTCCTACTAACTCGGCTATGGGATTTCCCGCCAAATCCCACAAGCGAGCGGTACGATCGACGCTACCAGTTGCCAGGCCGTCCTTGGTAAAACAGATCTTCATTACCCAGGCAGTATGTCCTCGCAACTCGGCTATGAGGTTTCCCGCCAAATCCCACAAACGAGCGGTTCCATCTACGCTGGCAGTTGCCAGGCGATCGCCTGTTTGGTTAAAACATACTCTGGTTACGGAGTTGCTATGGCCGACTAATTCCGCTACTGGGTTTCCCGCTAGGTCCCAAAGGCGAGCGGTTTCATCTAAACTTGCAGTGGCCAGGCGATCGCCTTGGGGACTAAAACAGATACTTTTTATAGAGGCTTTATGTCCCACTAACTCCACTCCCCCATCGCCCCCCAAGTCCCACAAGCGGGCCGTGCGGTCGTAACTTGAAGTTACCAGTCTCTTGCCGTCGGAACTAAAACAGATACTCGTTACCGACTGAGTATGTCCTACTAACTCTCCTATCTGCTTTCCGCCTAAATCCCACAACCTGGCGCTTCCGTCCAAGCTGGCACTTGCGATCGTTTGACCGTCGGGGCTAAAACATACTTTTGTTACCGAGTCGGTATGGCCGACTAAATCCGCTTGGCGATCGCCATTTAAGTCGCACAAGCAAATGCTTCCGTCTAAACTGCTAGTTGCCAGCAGGTCGCCTTTGGGATTAAAACTCGCGCTGGTTACTGCGTTGCTGTGGCAGACTAACTCGCTTATTTTGTTCCCTGCCAAGTCCCACAACCAGGCACTTCCGTCTAAACTTGCAGCAGCCAGCATTTTACCGTCTTGACTAAAACAGGCGCTTGTTACTGGGGCGTTATGTTCTGGGAAGGTGGTTATCAACTCCCCCGCAAAATTCCATAACCTGACCGTGCGGTCGTAGCTCGCGCTTGCTAGATACTCGCCGTCTGGACTCCAGCTTACGCTCAATAATGGGTCGCTATGGCAGACAAATTCTTCTATTTGTTTCCCCGCCAGATCCCACAACTTGACGATGCCATCGCTGCTGGCGGTTGCGAGGAATTTTCCTTGGGGGTTAAAACTTATGCTCGTTACCGAAGCGGTATGCCCGGATAAAGAAGCTATGAGATTCCCGAATAGATCCCACAAGCAAGCGCTGCGATGGTTGATGGCAGTTGCTAGCATAGTGCCATCGGGGCTCAAGGAGACGTCAGTTACCCAGTCGCTGTGGGGGTATGAGTTGCGCTCTTTGATTTTAGCTAGGATTTGCTGCAGGGCAAATAGGGGACTGCTGGCGGGGTATTTTTCTAGGGAGCGATCGTCTCGTACCATTTCTAGTAAGGCAGAGCCCGTTTTGAGCGCCCAGACTAGGGATGGGAGTTCTTCTTTACGCCGAAACTCAAACTCCCGCAATGCTGTGGAAGCCTCCCGTTCGAGTCTGCTGCCTTCTTTCGCTTCGACGATTAGGCTTTTGGCTTCTTCGTTAGCCTCTTTTAAGATTTTTTTTGCTTTTTTTTCTGCTGCTAGCTCTTCTTCCAGGCTAGCTCTAATAAAAGCGCTATCATCGTTATTTAGGTTTTTATCCCTCACCCATTCTAAAGCTTCCTGTAATGCTTTGCCTCGCAGCAAGCGGGATTTATCTTCTCGGTGCGATCGCAACCAAGCATTAATTGCTTCTGAATACGGACGGAGTTTGTCGAGTTCCCTTTCTATCCATTCCTGGTTAAATATCTCTTTATAGATGGGGTTATAAACTTTTAAGCGACTGTTTTTTTGTACTATCAAACCGGAGAGTTGCAGTTGGTTGCGATCGGCAGAACTATAGGCATTGACTCCGACCTTGGAATTTAAAATATTTTGATACAAGCCTAACAGTCTGTTGATATTTTGTTTGTTGTTAACAATGCGATCGCGAATTGTGCGCAAATGTTCTGGGTTATCTTTCATTTCCCAGTTTTCTACCGTATAAATTCTTACTAATTCTGCAATATTAGGGCAGCTATTAGTAGAATATTCCACAATTAAATGACACAACTTTTGCGTTAAAAACGGTTGTCCTCCCGTCCAATACAAGATATCTTTTAAGACTTTTTCTGGCTTATCGAACTTATCTTTAAAACCTAAAGTTAGAGAATTTTTAGCTTCCTCAAAGGTAAAACCTGTTAAAGCGATCGCTTTACCGATATTAAAAGGAGTGCGCTTTTTATCAGCAATTAAATCTCCAGGGGTTGCCACCCCTAACAAGCAGAAAGTTAAACGATTAAATTCGGGATAATCTACCCGCTGGTTGAAGAAAAACCGGATCGTGGCAAAGAAGTCTTCTACAGAAAAATTCAAGCTCAAAACTCCATCTATTTCATCTATGAAAATCACAATATTTTCTTGAATTTCTACTAATAATACCTCCCGCAAAAACTTTTCAAAGCGCTGCAATGGCGATAGCAAATCTCGGTCTTGTCGCCACCAACTTTGCCAGTTAAACTTTCTGGTCAACCGACAATCGCTTACGATTTTTTGTACTAGATTGCCTCCATAAAATTTTTCTGAATTCAAATCCGATTTGCCGCTGGCACTCAAGTCTATAAAAGCACAAATTGTGCCTTCTGACTGCAACTTTTTCATAATCCTAACTCGCAAGCTGGATTTACCCATTTGTCTGGAGTTTAAAACATAACAAAATTCTCCCGCTTTTAAATAGTTATAAAGTTGTTCGTCTGCTTTTCTATTTACATAAGTAGAGGCATTGGCCGGCAGACTTCCACCAATTTGATAAATAGGTTTAGCATTGCTCATAATTACTTATTTCAAACTAAAAACTACCTGAAAATATTTCGCATATAAATTACAACTCGGCGTGACGTAATTACCCTTTTGCTTAACCAATCCCATAGCGTGCAACTTGCGATTAAAATTTGGTTTCAAGACTACCCCATCAGATGAAGTCACCACGCTTTTGAAAGCTTGTAGTAACTCCGGTGAAGTTTCCATAGTGGCTAACATTATTCGCAAGCGATCGCTATAAATTCCGGCTTCGGTGGGGGCATTAATTAACAATTCTTTCATAGTAATTTCCCCTGTGGCAAGGTGGTACAAACCCAACCTTACCAAATAGGGATGCCCTCCTACCATTGCCATAAAATCTACTATTTCCTTCTGGTTTAAATTCAGTTTGTGAACTTTAGCTAAATTCTCTACTTGCTCCTGGCTAAACTCCGGCAATTCCGCAGGAAAGCCTACATTAAATGGAGATTGATTTAGGTCTAAAGGGATATAAATATCGGTGGCGTACGCTAAGGTTATTCGCAGTTGTTGCCAAGTTTCAGAAATCTTTCCTTCCTCATGCCAGTTTCGCAGCATTGCGAAAAAATCTCCTGCTACTTCTGGATAGGAAAAGAGGCGATCTATTTCGTCTAATCCTAATACAAGAGGGCACTTAATTTTCGTTAAAATATAATCTCGAAAGTAAGAAGTACAGTTTTCATTAACTGTCATCAATTCCCCATCCCAGTAATCCTTAAGCTTGTTCTTTAAATTTAGTTCCTGTCCTACTTTCGTACAAAGCCACCGTTCTAATTTCTCTAAATCAGTTATTACTGAGTTCTCTACACTAGCTAAATCTAAATAAACATTTTTGTACTCTTCCTTTTCCCTCCACGTTAAAATTCGACGCATTAAAGAAGTTTTCCCCATGAAGTGCGGTGCTTTAATTCTAATTAAACTGCCCGGTTCTCGAACGGTTTCATAACAGAGAGATTCCACTGGGTTACGTTCTACATAAAAAGGCGAATCTAAGGGCACATAACCATCTGGATATTTGATTTGTTCTGGTTTTCCGTATTTCTTTTCCAGCCAGTATAGCAATTTATAAAACTTATGGGGTCCGTTGTAGTTAAGATCGGGGCAACCCTCGGGATTTTGCCTGTTTTTGGTAAATTTAGCGTAAATGCTTCCCATTCGTTTTTTGTAAGATTCAACATCTATTTCAATTTTTAGATATTTTTTCAGATCTTCTTTAATCTCTTTTTCAGATCTATTTTGATTGTCTTCATTAAATCTGGGTAAAAAAATCTGGGTTTGTGGCGGAGATAGTTCGTATTTATCAGCCATTTTTCTGAGAAAATTCATCCAAGACATAAATAACCACCCTCTAAACTTAAGGTTATTTTACAGTGAAAGTCAATCTTCCAGTCTAAGTGGAAGCTAGCTTCCACTTAGCTGCCTCAAATGGGAAGTTAAAGGGAAGCAATTCGCCCCTGACAAACGAATCAATACTTAATAGGATATTAATATCCCGCAGCCAACCGCCCCAGGGATGGCCGAGAGTCATTTGCTTCAGTGTTTTTGCCAAGTCCGATGAAAACACTTAAAGCAATATGGATAGCAGTTCCACTGAGTTGTCAAACACTCTGTTGTGTGAAACTGCTGATGCATCTGATAAGAAAGCGCGATCGGCATTTTTCAGGGCTAGAGGGTCGCTCGAATATTCCCAGGAAACCCGGTTTCTGATGAGGAAAATACGGATATTTCGCCCCCGAGATCCTCAGAAGGCGCGGTTTCCCAGGCGGACTCTCTAGGCGATCGCTTTGGGGAGGCCACTTTTTTGAAAACAGGAAAAAATTAATGAAGAAAACAAAAATGGAGTTGAATTATAGCGCCATATCGAGAGTACCGATCTCAACCCAGGAAGAGGCGATCGCTCTTTTACCCCGCAACGGTTCGTCACCAACCACGTTCAACCTCAAAGAAAAGACCCAACTGGCAAGTATGATTTCTGATTTAAGCGAACCAGGAAAGACGGTCGCTCAAGCATATCTCTTAGATTATGCGTTCCGATTTTTGGAAATGGAAGAAATCTGCGTTTTCCTTCCCGTTAAAGATCGCGGCGGCAACGAAGAGGTCCGCGATCGATTGAAGATGAATCTGGTCGGCACTTTTTCTGTCGAGCAGGATAATGACTGGTGCTACTACTCCCTTACCAAAGAAGCATACTTAAATCGAGGGCGATTTCCTCTGGAATTCGATTTGCCCTGGGTTGTACCCAACCTAGCTTAAATCTTAAAACCAGAATCCTGGAGCTCTGATGAGATGGTGCGCCCACCCCATCAAACCCCCAGGATTCAACTAAGGTTGCCTCTAACGAGACAAAAATCACAAAAAAGTAGAAAAAATCTATCCCTATTCAGCGGCAGTTGCTAACTTGGTGTTGCGAGAACCGCGCTTGCGAGTTAGAGAATTAAACAACAGCTTACCGATGGCCTTAATCAAGTTGCCTTCCAACTCGTTGAACATATTCATGTTCATGCCAAAAGCATCATTAGCTTCTGCCACGATCCGATCTGCGGTTGCTTGGTCGATGGGCAGATCGTTCATAGCTTGACGATACTTATTCTTAAACTCCTTCTCATCGGCAATATCTTCAAACTCGTAGAAAGCAGTGCCTTCTCCATCGGACAAGTTCATGGCAGTTTGAGCAATATTCTTGAGAATTTGACCGCCGGAGAGGTCTCCGAGATAGCGAGTGTAAGAATGAGCGACTAATAACTCTGGTTCGGATTGGGATATTTCCCGAATTCTCTGGACATAAGCTTCGCCTGCTGGGGAAAGAATTGCTTCCTCGCGCCAGTTAGGACCGTAGTAGTAGGATAAATCTTCTTCTAAGCTTTGTTTCCTCTCTAGCTCGGGAAAGTAAATTTCGCTGACAACGGGATGATTTTTGTGTTTGGCCATCTCTTCTTCCATGGCTGTATAGACGAAGTAGAGATTTTTGACTAAGCTTCGGTAAGAATCTTTCTGTACTACACCCTTTAAGAAGCACTTGACAAAACCGACGTTTTCGGCCATCGTGTGGGATTTTTTGGTGCCTTCTCGCAATTGGGTTGCTAAATTAACGCTCATTCTTAAATTTTTCCTTTCCAATTCTAAAATTAACAGTTTGGCGTATCAATCCTTAAAATTTATGGGAAGTTTGCGCCTCTGAGCTTAGAATAGAACTATTTGATGAGGAATTGCATTAAGAATGATTAAGAAGGTTAAAGTTAAGTTAACTTTAGATTCTATAAATTCATCGCTTTAGCTAGCAGCGACACTAGGCTAAAGTGCAATTGAGGAGCGTTAAATAAGTCTAAAATCTAAAAGAATCTAAAATGTCACAACTGCGCGGTGTCTGGCTGAGTAATGTTGATAGCAGAGTCCTCTACTCTAGGGATGCGATCGCCTCTTCTATGGATTTTCTGGCTCAAACGGGATTTAACGCGGTCTTTCCCGTGGTCTGGAACAAGGCATTAACGCTGTTTCCCTCCAAAACCATGTTACAGACTTTTGGCAGAGAAATCGACCCCGCCCACAAAGGTCGCGATCCTTTGAAGGAGGTAATAATCGAGGCCCATCGGGTTGGTTTAAAGGTTATCCCTTGGTTTGAATACGGCTTCGTCAGTTCCTACCAACAGAACGGTGGCCCGCTATTGGCAAAGAAACCGGAATGGGCCGCTCGCGATTCTAAGGGCAATTTGTTAGTAAAAAATGGCTTTTACTGGATGAATTCTTTAGACTCAGAAGTGCAGAATTTTTTACTAGAAATAATCTTAGAAGTTGTCAGAAATTACGATGTTGATGGCATCCAAGGTGACGATCGCTTCCCTGCATTACCCTCCCAGGGCGGCTACGATGAAAAAACTCTGAAACGCTATTACCAAGAGTTCAATTGTTCCCCCCATTTATGCCATCATAATCCTCAATGGTTGAAGTGGAGGGCGGATATTTTGACTGATTTTTTAAGCCGTCTCTATAGCGAAGTTAAAGCAATTAAACCTAATGTTTTGGTGTCGATTTCGCCAGGGATTTACAATTGGTGTTATCGAGAATATTTGCAAGACTATCCTACCTGGATGGAGAAAGAAATTGTGGATTTGATTCATCCTCAGCTTTACCGTCGCGATTTTCCCAGCTATCAAAAATTAGTCGATCGCCTGGTCAAACTACATTGTAAAAACGGACAATTATCCCAAATTTTTCCCGGTATTTTAATTAAAGTAGGTACTTATCGTATTACCGAGGCCGATTTATTAAGGGCGATCGCCTACAATCGCGAAATGAATATTAATGGAGAAATATTGTTTTTCTATGAAGGCTTGCGGGAAAATAATGATGCTTTAGCTAAAGCCTTGCGTCAAGCTTCTTATGCTAGTTTGTAGCAAGCACTTTAGTGCTTTCTATTAACTCTGGGTTTGAGCGCTAAAGCGCTTACTACGAACAATTTAATTGCTACGAATCAATAGTATGACCGCTTGCAACGATCGCCTGTTTAATTGATTCTGGAGAAGCTTGGGCATCCACTTTTACCATTTTCGTCTCTAAATCGATATCGACTCCAGCCTCAGATTCCACAGTTTTAATCGCCTTGGTCACAGTTTCCACACAGCCATCGCAGACCAGTCAACTTCTGCGGGCTGAAGCCGCGCAGCTTGGAGGGCCCAACCTCTAACTAAGAGTTGGCTAGACCATGCAGCCCAAAGCGACAACACCTCCGGGTATTTCCCTAGCTCGGACTATTTGTTGGCTTCCTTGGGTGGAGGCACTGCGTAATTGCAGGACACAACGTTTTTGGTGGTCTTAGGGACTCACAACTTTTCTCGAAAAGGATTATCTCCATGACTAGAGTACCAGTTCAAAATCCTGATGGCTCACCTGCAATGCCGACAAAAGCATCGCGGGCCCGTCGTTGGATAAAACAAGGAAAAGCAACTTCCCACTGGAATGACGCAGGCTTGTATTATGTTCGGTTGGTAGCTGAACCATCGGGTCGTGAGACTCAGAAAATAACCGTCGGCTGCGACCCCGGCAAAAACTATACAGGAATCGCGGTTCAATCCGCCAAGTTTACCCTTTATACGGCCCACTTAGTTTTGCCTTTCGACCGCGTTAAAGAACGGCTTGGTTCTGCTGTTATTAAAAAAGGAAAAGTCATTAAAAATGTAAGGGGTCGAGCATTACAACGTCGAGTGCGACGAGGCAGAAGAATTAACAGGAAAATGCCTTTTAGCCAACGTGCCCATCGACAAAAGCGATTCGATAATCGTATTAAAAAGGGTAAATTAGCTCCATCTATCCGAGCATCAAGGGAGATGGAGATTAGGATAATTAAAGAATTGTCCCAAGTCTTCCCTATAACCAAGATTGTTTACGAACTGATTAAAGCTGATGTAGATTTAACTAGCGGTCGCAAAGGAGCGCGTTCTGGTAAAGGATTTTCTCCGGTTATGGTTGGGCAAAACTGGTGTGTTGAGAAACTTAAATCTATCGCCCCAGTTAAGACAGTTTATGGCTGGCAAAAGAACAATAACGGAACCAGTCAAATCCGTAAACATTTAGGATTAGAGAAAATCAAGGATAAGAGGGCTGCTGTACCTGAGTCTCATGCCGTAGATGGTATTGCTTTAGCTGCAAGCGAGTTTGTTCGTTATGGCGTAAGCCCAGGGAAGAAAAGCGATACTTGGGGTTTTATTGGTTCAGTTAGCATTACTCCTTGCGTTTTTCGAGTAATAACTAAACCCGCTTATTTCCGTCGTGCTTTGCACTTTGACAACGCAGAAAAAGGCGGCATCCGCAAACGCAAAGGGGGGACAATTACACCTTTTAACTTACGATATGGCGATAAAGTCATGGCAGAAAAAGCAGGAAAAACTTACATTGGATGGGTCGGCGGCTTTACTGATGCTAAAGCCAAAAACATTAGTGTTTACGACCACAATTGGAAGCGAATTGGACAATTTTCCCCTAAAAAAGTCAAGTTAATTCGTCGCTCTAATAAGCTATGCGTTGTTTAAATCACGGCGACTAAAGTCGCCCGTTCGCCTTTCCTCCCCGAACTAAAGTTACGGGGATTCCAGACTCTCGATTACTTTTCTTGATGGGACTTTCAATTCTAGGGCCATAGTTGCACCTCGTTTAGTTTTATAGACATCAAATTATAGCAATCTCTCGCGGGGCGATCGATAGCAGGGAACTCAATATTATCAATTCACAACGGGAGGATCTCAATTTTGAAAAACACCAAAAATTTAACGCTTTTTGGTAATGGGTAATAGGTAATGGGTAATAGGAAAATTTTATTTTTGCAAATATGAGATGCTCCCATTCACAACTGACAATTATTAATTATTAATTATTAATTATTAATTATTAATAAAGACCTGCCACATATTCTCCATAACCGTTATAGGCCAAAGTCGGTATCCTTTCCCAAGACCAACTAGCACCGGAACTCACTACTTTCTCCGTAGCTTGAGACCATCTAGGATGGGGAACATTGGGATTAACATTGGCTTCAAAACCATATTCATTAGCGGCTAGAGTATTCCAAAAAGTAGCCGGTTGTTCTGCCACAAATTCAATTTTGACAATAGATTTTGCCCCCTTAAAACCATACTTCCAAGGAATCACTTGTCGCAAAGGTGCCCCATTTTGTTTTGGTAATTCTTTGCCATACATTCCTGTCGCAAAAAACGCCAATTCGTTAGCCATTTCATCGAGACGCAAGCCTTCAGTATAGGGCCAAGGATAACCACCCGCCCAAAAACCCGGTCCTTTAGTAATTTCTGGGTCGTAAAAGGAGATAAAACGGACAAATTTAGCATTATTGGTCGGTTCGACATCCGCCATTAATAACTTCATGGGGAAGCCTACCCAGGGTACTACCATGGACCACGCCTCGACGCAACGAAAGCGATAGATCCTCTCTTCCAGGGGGAATTTCTTCTGGAGGTCGTCGATATCGTAAACTCGGGGGTTTTTGACTAAACCGGTGACTTCTACTTTCCAGTTTTCCGTAGGTAATGCTTGGGCAGCTTGCCAAATAGATTTTGTGCCGCCAAATTCGTAGAAGTTGTTGTATTTAGTGGCCAGGTCTTCTCCGGTAATGGCTCGTTGAACTTGAGAAAAAGCTGGATTCCGGGTTAAATTGGAGTAGGGTTTCAGAGAAGAAGAGCCGGTGTCGGCGAGGGAGCGATCGCTCTTGTTGCAGCCGGCCAGTGGGAGGGCTGCCCCAGTCAGACCGGCACTTATTAAACCTTTCATAAACCGACGGCGGTTGAGATAAGTTGCTTCGGGGGTGACTAAGCGTTCTGGGATTTCCCAAGATTTTTTAATCTTGATTAGAGGCATTACTGTTTTTCTTCTTGGCGAAATGAACTTTTGCCGATGGGGTTATTGGCATTTTCTTAGCTTACTACGAAAATTCTTTTGCTTACATCTCATACTCATAACGATTGCTCGTAAAGAGCGCCTTTTTTTTGCGCAGCGAGTATGACTATTAGTATGAAGAAAAAGTGATTGCATTCCCCCGATGCACCCGGCGATCGATGTTCGCGCGGCAGTATTTTTTGACGGCAGTTTAATGCGAAACCAGGCGGAAAAGCTCCATCCGGTTTGTAAGTCACATCAAAGAAAGACTATCATAGAGCAAATATGCTAATTAACTGCCGAATATGAGTTACTGCATCAATCCTGACTGCCAAAGTCCCCACAACTCGGATGGCAATGCCGCATGCATTAGTTGTGGGTCGAGCTTATTACTGAAAAACCGCTACCAAGTCATCAAACCCTTAGGCCAGAGCATATATAGCCGCACCTTTCTTGCTAAAGATCTAGATAAACCTGCCAAAACATACTGCGTGATTAAACAGTTTGTGGGGCAAGAGGAAGTAAGCGATCTAGTTGCTCGTTCTTCAGCAGCAAATTCCCAATTTAGTGGCGACCCAGTACAGCTAGATAAAATAGGCAAACATCCTCAGATACCGGGGCTGCTGGCTGCTTTCGAGACTGATGGCCATTTTTATTTAATACAAGAATATGTGGAAGGGCCATCTTTAGCTAAAGACCTAGCAGAAGAAGGAGTGTTTGGGGAAGCTCAGGTCTGGTACCTCCTGGGTCAAGTCTTGCCCGTACTGGATTATATGCACGATCGCCAAGTAGTCCACGGGGATATTAAACCAGAAAACATCATCTGTCGCGATGTCCAAACTGCCAAAAACCCCGAATTGGTCTTAGTCGATTTTGGGGCATCTTGCTCCGATAAAGCGGAACTACAGCCAATTGGGACCATGAATGGTTCCGCAGAATATGTGGCCCCAGAACAAACCCGAGGCGCAGTTTATGCCAATAGCGACCTCTACAGTTTGGGAGTAACCTGCATCCACCTGCTAACTGAAGTGCCGCCCTTCGAGCTATTCGACGTTAAAACAGAAACTTGGGTCTGGCGAGATTTTTTGAAAAAACCGGTCAGCAGCCACTTAGGCCGCATCCTCGATAAACTAATAGAACGCAACCCGAAAGAGCGCTACAGATCTGCCAAACAAGTCCTAACAGACCTCAAGTACGGGCCTACACGCATAGAAACCTTTCTGCAAAAACCAAAATACGCCCTCAGCTTGTGGACTGGTGCTGCTATTGCTCTGCTGTCTTTGGTTATTAGTTCCCGCATACCTTCTTCGACACCGGAGAGAGCCTTTGAACTCCCCTCCCCGGTTTCTAATAATCTCGACGAAAGTTTCAAACCG
Source organism: Cyanobacteriota bacterium (assembly GCA_034189005.1). Lineage (GTDB taxonomy): Bacteria > Cyanobacteriota > Cyanobacteriia > Cyanobacteriales > Microcoleaceae > CALKCV01. Next base: position 80,400 of record JAXHVR010000002.1, read on the forward strand.
CAAAAACCAACAAATTTTGACTCTCCACCCACCCTGGAACCGCTACCGGAAATTCCCCGGGGAAATATAGACCGGCCGCTGCGTACTTTAGCAAATACTTCTAACAATGTTTGGTCTGTAGCAGTTAGTCCCAATAGCCCCATCGTTGCCAGTGGCGGCATGGATGGAACTATCGAAATATTGCACTCGCGTACGGGTAAGACTCTCCGCACTATGTCGGGACACTACGGTGCCGTGTTGTCTGTAGCTATTAGCTCGGATGGCAAAACTCTAGTTACCGGCGGTAGCGATGGCACTGTTAAGATATGGAATCTCTACTCCGGCGCTCTAGAACATACCTTATACGGACATCAAAAAGCTGTTTTTTCTGTTGCCATCAGTGCTGACGGCCGAACGATCGCCTCTGGCAGCAAAGATAAGACTATTAAGATCTGGGATAATAGTAGCGGCGTACATTCGGAGACTCTCTACGGACATTTAGATGAAGTTCAGTCTGTCGCTTTTAGCCCTAACGGCCAAACTCTTGTCAGCGGCAGCAGCGATGGTACTGTTAAGGTTTGGAGTTGGCGCTACGGGGCTCCAGTGAAGACTTTCAAAGGGCATGACGGTCCTGTTTGGGCGGTGGCTGTTTCTCCAGACGGTCAAACTGTTGCTAGTGGCAGTTGGGATAATACGATTAAGCTCTGGGATTTAAACAGCAGCGAATATCGCCGGGTGAGTTTCTGGGCTCGGCGCACTCTGGTCGGTCATTCCGAAAAGGTTCAATCTCTTGCGTTTAGCCCCGATGGTAGCACTCTTGCCAGTGGAGATTTTAGCGGCACTATTAAGTTGTGGAATCTCAATACGGGGAATATGAAGGGCACTCTTAAAGGACATAATTCCTTGGTGGATTTGGCTTTCGATCCTCTCAGTCACAATCTCATTAGTGGCAGTTTTGATGACACTATTAAGGTTTGGCGCTTGCCATTTGGCGATCGCTTCTAGCTTTCTGGGGCAGTCGCCCTACTGTCGAGTGCAGAGAATCCGTTACAGTTCGTAGTAATCGCTTTAGCGATTTATCTATATGAATCGCTAAAGCGATTACTACGAACAAGATTTAGGAGATTGGGTCGAGCCCTTTGCTTGACCCAATATTTTTGTGATTTTTATTAATCCTTGACAGCTTCAGATAATGATATCATATTTAACTTATATTCTCAAAGGGAGACGATTATGATTAAACGCATTGCCATAATAGCTATTGTTTTAGGTTTGACTGGAGCGATCGCCTCTTGCCAGCAAGATGAAAATCCAAATTCTGCTGCCACTCCGGCGGTCTCTGGCACCTCGGACTCTAAATATTATTGCGGTCTAAGTTCCGACGGTACGCCTACTACCTTTGTTAAGAGCGATCGCGGCGATATAGCCCTAGTTCCCTGGGAGTCGGATTATTTTGAAAAGTTCGGCTATACTCGCGAACAACGCTGTCAGGCAGTTTCGGCGAAGTTTCAGCAAACCGACGAAGAAGGCATACTTAATTATCTTACTATTGGCGAGATTAATAACCTACCAGTTATTTGTGCCTCTTCTAGCTTGGGAACGGGATGTCAAGAAGCTTTGTTTACTTTAGAAGGCGATCGTAATGCTGCGGTTGCTTTAGAGGAGATATTTGCGGGGGAAGTACAAAAGCAAAATAATGCACCCTATATGGATATTGAAGCTGTTTTAGACAACCTATCTAATATTAACTAACAATTGGGATTCTGCTGTCAAAGCCTGGCTTTGACAGGCAAGTGACAGTTCGTAGTAATCGCTTTAGCGATTTTTATCTATATAAATCGCTAAAGCGATTACTACAAACGAGATTTATGGTTCTAGAACGCTACTTCCGACCCTCTACCAAATCTATTTATTAGATTGAGGATCTAAAGCATCTCTAAGACCGTCTCCGATATAATTAATACAAAGAACGGTGAGGAAAATTGCCGAGCCGGGAAACAAGACCATATAAGGGGCAGTTTGAATATAATTTTGCGCATCGTAAAGCATCCTGCCCCAGGTAGGAACGTCTGGGGGAAAACCTAAGCCTAAAAAACTGAGGGTAGATTCGGTAATAATAGCGTTACCGACGGCCAGAGTGGCGGCGACGATGACAGGACCGATGACATTGGGGAGAATGTGAACCCAAATAATCCTGGCGGGTTTCGCACCCAGGGCCCGGGCGGCTTGCACGAACTCCGTCTCTCTGAGGGATAAAAATCCGGCTCTGACTAACCGCGCTACAGACATCCAATTTAGTCCGCCAATGACTAAGACTATCAGGACGAAGATGCCGAACTCAGGACCGGCGATCGCTCTGATGGTATCGCGAAATAAATAGATGACTAAGAGCAATAAGGGCAACTGGGGCAGGGAGAGAAATAAATCGGTAATTCGCATTAATAGGTCGTCTATCCAGCCTCCATAAAAACCGGCGATCGCTCCGATAAAAGTGCCGGCAGAAATAGCAACCAACATCGCCGCCACTCCCACTGCCAGAGAAATGCGGCCGCCGGCTAAAACCCGAGCTAATACATCTTGTCCGAGGTCGTTGGTGCCGAAGGGATGTTCCCAACTCGGACCGACAGTGGAGTTGGCAAAGTCGATTTTATCGATGGGGACGTTGTAAACCATGGGACCGATGGCGATGGCTAGGATAATTGATAAGAGAACAACAGTTCCTAATATTGCCATCCAGTCTTTACTAAAGCGACGCCAGGTACTTTGCCAAAGATTGATGGATCGCGCTGGGATGCTTATTGGGCGATCGGGTGTTGAAATAGACATATTGGCTAGTTTGTTTTAATAGAGAATTTAAGAATGGGCAACTGCTATAGTAGCACCACTAGGCTAACACTGTGGCTAAACTTCGTTGGCTAGCTTGTAGTAATCGCTTTAGCGATTTATAGATATTAATCGCTAAAGCGATTGCTACGAACGCTGGGAGCTTATTCTGCGGAAAATAGGAGTAGAATAGGAAATGTCAAACTAGATTAAATGAACTTATGGTTTTTCAAAACTGGCAGGAGTCCCTCGGAAAATTAATTCCCAAACTGAAGCGACCAAAGCCTACTGCTTGGTCGTCTATGTTTTGGGTTGTAGGTACTGGGGCTTTGACTGTAGCTTTTGGGCTGTGGGGATTTGCTGAAATTGCCTCGGAAGTATTAGAAAAAGAAACAGAAGCTTTCGATCGGGAGATTTTGCTGGCAATCCAAGAATTTCATTCGCCCTGGATGGATCGAATTGCCGTGGGGGTGACGTTTTTGGGGGAACCAGTCGTACTAACGATTTTAAGTTTAGCGCTGGGGATACTTTTCCTGTGGCGGCAAAGATGGGGTTGGTTTGCGAGTTTAGCGATCGCCACTATGGGTGCTATTGGTTTCAACTTCTGGCTCAAAAGTGTTTTTAGCCGAGCTCGCCCGGAACTGTGGGAGCGTATTATAGATGTCGGTTTTTATAGCTTTCCGAGCGGTCATGCTATGATTTCCCTCGTGGTTTATGGTTGGCTCGGTTACTGGGGAGCAAGTCGTCTTCCTCGTTGGCGATCGGTCATTCTGAGCGTTACCGCCATAGCGATCGCTCTTATCGGTTTGAGTCGGCTTTATTTGGGCGTCCATTGGCCTACAGATGTTATTGCTGGTTTTGCCGCCGGGTTAGCCTGGTTGGTTGCTTGCATTCTCGGCTTAGAAGTCGCTCAAAAATTTCCCTTTCTTAAGAGTTCCACCGAAGAGCGAAGTTAATTATTGCCATGGCAGCATTTGCCTTCTTCGCGCCAAAGTGGGAGTATTTTACTTCGGCAAAATACTCCCACTTGCTATTTGTCTCTCATGGGTGCATCTCAATTTTGAAGAAAACCAAGAATTTAATGCTTTTAGGCAACAGGCAACAGGGAACAGGGAACAGGGAACAGGGAACAGGGAACAGGGAACAGGGAAAAGAGGTTTGGCTGTAAAAAAAGTGTTTTTGCTTTCTCTGAGATGCTCCCGTCTCTCATAGCCCAATTATTGTCTTTTAGATTCTACCTAAAGAAGGATATTATTTTTTTATTTTTCTTCCTAGAGACCGAGTTAATTTCTCTCAATCTTGACTTCAATGGTAATTAAGTAAATCGTTATAATCGGGAGACTGGCCTTATGAGCGAACAATCCAAGCACCCAGACAATTTAGCTATTAACCACCCGGGCGAAATTCCCAATAAGGACCAAACTGTCGAAGAAAAATCCCAGCAAGTAGCAGTAGATGCGGTGGATTTTACCGTCGAGCATAGGGAAGTACCAACTTATGTCGCGGTCGAAACAGAAGATGGCGAAAAGGAGGCCCTGCATCATGTTAAAGATGCTGAGGAGATTTCTGATGTAATTCGCGAAGCGAGAGTCGATGAAAACGGCAATAGAGTTTGGAAGTAGTAGGGAGTAGAACTAATAATTAATAATTAATAATTAATAATTAATAATTAAGGTTTAAAAGCTCTCCTTTAGAAACGAATCTTTTTAATAAATGCCTTTTTTTACGGTAATCGTTAGTTATTAATTATTAATTATTTGAAGGCAATGAATGGGAGCATCTCATAGGTGCAAAAATAAAATTCTTCTATTACCCATTATAGCATTTATCGAATCGGTGAAATACATTTTCGATCCCCCCCAGCCCCCCTTGAAAAGGGGGGAGCCGGAAAATGTCAAAGTCCCCCTTTTCAAGGGGGATAATGGTGGATCGATCGGGGTGTACTTCACCGATTCAATAATCGCTATACCTATTAGCCATTACCAAAAAGCGTCAAATTATCGGGTTTATTCAAAATTGAGATGCACCCCAATGAATTGTATGTTATCGCACTTATATTGGTCTCAAATAAACAGCGAAGCAAGTCGAGCTATTCAAAATAGCTTGACTTCTTTTAGTTTCAGTAAAATAGCCGTAGCTTTAGGGATAATAGCTTTAGCATATCTCAGTCTTACCGGACTAGAGAAAATAACAATTTGGGTGTCAGAAAAGGTCGCTTTGCAATTAAGACAATGGCTAAAAAAATACTTGCCTTTATTGCAGTTTGTTATTTTAGTTATTACTGTCTATACTATTAGCGATCTATTTTTAAAACTGTCTCCTTCTAATGTTATTGCTATTGGCGGCACTATAGCTTTTGCTTTGGGATTTGCTTTCAAGGATTATATTAGTTCGGTTATTGCCGGGGTTGTAGTATTATTTGAAGCTCCTTATCGAGTAGGCGATCGCGTACAAATAGGCGAACATTATGGAGAAGTTATTACTTTCGGCTTGAGGAGCTTTCGCATCCGAACCCTAACAGATGATATTGTCACCGTGCCTCACAGTCATATTTGGACAAATCCTATTAGCAATGCTAACGATGGCAGCCTTAAAGCGCAAGTAGCGACGGATTTTTATTTAAACCACAATGCCGACACGGAACTGGCTTGTCGCATTTTATATAAAGCTGCCACCACCAGCAAATACACCAAAATCCAGTTGCCTATTGTTGTTACTATTCAAGAAGAATTATTCGCCACTCACCTGCAAATAAAAGCTTATCCCATCGATCCTCGCGCGGAAAAAGCCTACCAAACAGACCTTAGCATGCGAGCTAAAGAAGCATTTTGTCGCTATGGGATACGTTAAGTAATTAATAATTAATAATTAACAATTAACGGACTCCATCGCTTTGCCTGGAGCTTGCATCAATTTCTGCTAGATTTCTGTAGGCTTAACTACTTATAAAGAATTTGAGGCAACTTCAAAGCAATACTTGTGCGTTGCCGAGAACCAGAGCGAAAAAAAAGGATATTGCATCGGGAGCATCTCATTTTTGCAAAAATGCAATATTCCTATTACCAATTACCTATTACCCATTACCAAAAAGCGTTAAAATTTTGGCTTTCTTCAAAATTGAGATGCACCCTATTGCATCTACCATTAGATAGATTTTTGGGCAATTAAGCCAAAAGCTATTTCTGCCTTCTGGGGGCAGGAGAATTTAGATATTATAAGTTAAAATTATAACTGCATTATTTTGTTCGCTAAACGTCAAGGAGTGAAAACATGAAGAAAAATATAAACTCTAACGAAAATACCCCATCATCTTTTCCCGAATCCATCGCCGATGCAGCCAGCGAGCTATGTAAGTCAATTCTCGACTCCGCATCTCAAGCCACTAAAAACATTGCTAAAACTACTACAGAAGTAGGAATGTTTTTAGGAGAGTTTGCCGAAGGCGGTAGCAGACAAGCACAGAAATTATTAGAACAAGCAACGGTAGAAACGGGGCGCACCGTGCAATCGGCGGCACAAAACCCGGTCCTGAAATTTCTGAGCAATGCCTGGGGAGCAGGTTGGTTAAAGACGCTCTTGGGAGAGATCGACACGAAGGAAATGGAAGCTAAAGTCAAAAAGCTCCAGCTAGAATATCCCCTAGAAAGCCCGAATAAAATCGCTCATCGGGTGATGCTGGATAAAGCTTGGGAAGGAGGTAGGGTCGGACTGGTAACTAATATTATTCCCCCCATCGCCGTGGCCATGTTCGGCATAGAATTAGCTGCTACTACTAAAATGCAAGCGGAAATGGTTTATGAAATTGCCGCTGCGTACGGTTTAGACTTGAGCGACCCGGCAAGGCGAGGAGAAGTTATGGCAATTTTTGGTTTATCCCTGGGAGGAAATACTCTCAAAACCGGTTTGAGCGTTGTCGAAATTATCCCTGGAGTGGGGCCTGTAGTTGCTGCTTCTTCTAATGCAATGATGCTGTATGCTTTAGGCTTTACTGCTTGTCGCTTTTACGAGGCGAAATTAAATAATACTTCTAACGAATTAACTGTGGATGCTTTCTCCAAAGAAACCGAGGGGCGACTAAAATCAGCCCCAGAACAGTTGGCGATAATGGACCGCATCTTAGCTCGAATGCTCTTGGTGAGCTATCCCGATAAAGGTTGGTCGGATATTTTGCCTGCCTTACAAACGGTTTCGCCCTCCTCCGCGAAGGATATGGAGAGCCACCTAGAAAATCCCGAACCTTTGGAGGAACTTCTGGAGCGATTAAATCCCGAACTGGGGATGTCGGTTTTGGCTCAGTGTTACCGCATTGCTAAATTAAATGGCGTTATTACCGAGGAAGAACGGAAAGTTTTAGAGGCGATCGCTCGAAAGTTTGATATCGATCTCGATGCTTTGGAAAAAGAAAATAGCTAAAAAACAACTAAAAATAAAAAAAACTTACGGTGCGCGGCACGCACCCTATTAGCGGCTAAAAATTTGGGCCGACTTCCTTAGCTTGCTCGTAGTAATCGCTTTAGCGATAGATTGATATCTATCTATCTATCGCTAAAGCGATTACTACGAGCTTTTGAGCTCTCTATAAAAACTTGCTTATGGAACGACTTTGACGTCCATCTCTACTTCTTTGACTCCTTTAATTTCCTTAGCCAAAGGTTCGATAGTGTCGAATTCCTTTTGGTCGGGAACAGTTCCTACAATAAAAACCTTACCATCTTCGGCCTCGATAGTCAGCTTGGCCCGAGGAATATTAGCCTCTAACTTAGAGCGGACCTCGCTCTCCAGGTCAGAATCCATTCTTACTTCTTCGTCGCCCAACACTTCGTTTCTTTGTTCCCTAGCACGAATATCGGAATTGAGTTGTGCTTGACGAACCTCGCTGTTAGAGTCTTCGAGGCTTTCCTCGCGGGTACCGACATCTTCTGCTGTATCGCTCATGGAGTCGGGAGCTTCCGAACTGGTTCGAGCAACATCGCAGGCAGATATGCCAAAAACTAGAAGACTTCCAAAAATTAATGATGCGTACTTTTTCATGTTATTTTTTCCTTTGTAGGTTGACAATTTTATTTGTTTTTAGATTGTGTTTTTTAAATCTAGCGAACCGTACGAACTTCCTTACTGGTATCGACAACTCCTATCCCCGGGTGATGGTTCGCGGCAACTGCGTCAGTTGCATTCTCCGTGCCTTCTGTAGTTTTCATGGCTCCGGCATCGTAGATTCCCCATTCTTGAATGTTGCGGTTTTCCAGAATGGCTTGAGCGTGTTCTATCTCCGCTTGGGTACCGGTCACCATCAGCAGATAGTCGCCGTTGGCAACGCGATCGCTATAGACTTTAGCTCGCTCTTCGGGAATTCCCAGACCAACTAACGCTCCTATCAAACCGCCGGATGCCGCACCAATAGCTCCCCCTGCTAGGGTTGTAGCTATTGCAGTTGCTTCCGCACCAGCTAAAAGGATAGGTCCGACCCCAGGAATTGCTAGGGCACCTAAGCCTACCAATAAACCAGTCACGCCCCCTAAAGTACCGCCTGCTAGGGCACCGGTGGCTGCACCTTCTCCTGCTTTATTGCCGACTTCTTTCTCTTCTTTCGTGATTTCGCTTCCTGGTATTTCCTTTTTAACTCGGTCGTCTTTAGCGATCGCCGATACCTGGTCCATCTGGAAACCTTCGTCATGGAGTCTCTCTACGGAGATTTTTAAATCTTCAAACCTTTCAAAAACTCCTAGAGCTCGTTTCTTGGTGTAAACTGATTCGGTTGTGTTTTCTACTGTATCTAATGCCATGTTTTCTCCTACCTCTAACGCTTTTTAGATTCGTTATCGAGAGCGACGCGCTCTTGGCACATCTGTCTTTCAATATTCCTTAACTATACTGACCCATTAAAGCTGCAATTTTCATCTATCTTATGACATAGTTTTTCCTCTGCTTATTAGCATAAAGTTTTAATTTTCTAACAAGCCTTCCTTAGATTCCATCCCTCGAAGGTAGTATTTTTAATTTTATGTAGTTTTCTCCTGCTTTTTTCTTTATTGGAGGGGAGATACACAGTTTTTTTGCTTTGCACCAAACATCTACCATTAGAAGGATGAATCAAGCAAGCTTCTGCGGTTAATCTAAAAACATAGTTCAAAAGCCAAACGGAGGAAAAAATTATATGCCTTTAGCTAAATTAGCAGACGTATATCCTAATTACAAAGAGAAAATTTTTGAAGGCGAAGATATTAAAAAATACAGCGTCTATTCCCTTGAGAGCGAAGACAAAATAGGGGACGTTTACGATGCTCTGATTGACGAGCAAGGTCGTTTTCGTTACTTGGTAATCGACACCGGCTTCTGGATTTTTGGTAAAAAAGTCCTGCTACCCACGGGTCGTGCCAAAATCGACTACGGTCGCAATCGGGTCTATACCATAGGCTTGACTAAAGATCAAGCAGAAAGTTTGCCTAAATACGACGACGATATGACCGTGGACTACGACTACGAAGAGCAAGTCCGAGGCGTTTACCGACCGGCCGCAGCTACCGCTACAACGACAACTGCGCCCAGCTACGATGCCAACAGCTATCACTACGACAAAGAGCCAGAACTCTACGATGCCAATGACGACAACCACGGCAGGTTGAAACTGTATCAAGAGCGTCTGATCGCTAATAAAGAACGTAGTAAAGCGGGCGAAGTTGCTGTGGGCAAGCGCGTAGAGACTGAAACAGCGGAAGTTTCCGTCCCCGTGGAAAAAGAGCGCGTCGTCATCGAGCGCACTACTCCAACTAGCACCAAAGAAGTAGCTGTCGGCGAAGCTAACTTCAAAGACGGAGAAGTCGCCCGCATGGAAGTTTACGAAGAAACTGCCGATATTCAGAAGAAAGCTTACGTCCGCGAGGAAGTCAGCGTCAAGAAAGAAGTGGAAAGCAGCACCGTGGATGCGCGCGAAACAGTGCGTCGGGAAGAATTAACAGTTGATGCCGACGGTCGTCCCGTAGTTGAAGATACCGCAGGGAAAGTCTAGTATTTCCCTAGGGAGAAAAAGCAAGTAGCCAATCCTATATTTGCTGCTTATAAATAAAGTTGGGAAAGGGCGCTCTATCTGGTGAATTAAAAACAAACCAGGTGTTTATAAAGCGCCCGTTTTCCCAACTATAATTAACCAATTTTAGCTTTGCATTATTCGTACCAACAAGAGCGATCGCGCTATCTAAGAGCCTCGGGAGGCAAAAATGTCTGAGGAAAAAAACGAACGAGATCTAGACTTACTACAAAAAAAACTAGATGAAGAAAAGGAAAAACAAATACAGTTACTAGAAGAAAAAGTAGTAGTTAACCGAATCAGGAAAAAAGTTGGGGAAGTAGTGGTTCGCAAAGAAGTCGAAACCAAAATGGTAGATGTCAAAATTCCCCTAAGACAAGAAAAATTAATTATCGAACAAGTCGGGAGCGACGGAATAGAAAAACTAGCCGAAGTCGATCTAGTCCAGGAGAAGATTGCTGGCGTAGAAGAAAATTCTTATATTAGTTATGATGCTGAATATATCGTAGCTGGCGAGTTTATCTCCCCAAGCGTTGCCAGAGATGTCTTAGCAGCAATTGACAGCGGGTGCGCTAAAGTACGTTTGGAAATAGTGGTAGAAAACCCCGAACTCCAGCAAATTTATCAACAGATATTCGATACCTGCACTAATAATTAATAATTAATTATTAATAATTAATAATTTTTGAACGTTCATCTTCTGAATGCAGTAAAGAATTACCGTTAATACCCGACCCGTCCGCCACCCAATTTTTGTTAAAATTCCGCCGGCTGCGACTACTTAACGACACTACAAGCCTAATTCTCAATAATTATGAATCCTTCGGCTTCTTTAATTTTTAATCCAGTGGCAGGCAAAGGCAGTGCGGAAGCAGAGCTAGAGCAAATTAAAAAGAATTTGTCTCCTGCATTTGACTTAGACATTCAACTAACTACAAAAGAAGTCGATGCGGACGTACTGGCGCGAGAATGTTTAGAAAGAGGCGCTACAACTATCCTAGTTTCTGGTGGCGACGGTACTCTATCGACGGCGGCAAGCGCTTTAATTAAAACCGATGTTCGTCTGGGAGTCATCCCGCGCGGCACTGCTAATGCTTTTGCTTTGGCGGTAGGCATTCCTACTGATATAGAAGGCTCTTGTCGAACAATTTTAGCTGAGGCAACCCAGCGGATAGATGTAGCTCGCTGTAACGGTAAGCTGACAGTTTTATTAACTGGTATTGGCTTCGAGGCGGACACTGTAAAAAACACTACTCGCACGGCAAAAAACCGTCTGGGAAGCATGGCTTATTTGGTTTCGGCAATAGGCCAATTGTGGCATTTTAACAGTTTTGAGGTAAAAATAGAGACGGAAGAAGAAGCGATCGCTACGGAGGCCGCTGCTATCTCGGTAGCAAATGCCGCTCCTCCTACTTCTGTTTTAGCTCAAGGTCCGGCTGGTATTATCTACGATGATGGGATGCTAGATATAACTATCGCAGCCCCCAGAACCCGCCGGGGAGCTATTTTGGCTTCTTACCATCTCTTTCAAACCGCCCTTAAAGGTCATCCGGTAGCGCGAGAAGACCTCCGTTATTTGCGGGCCCGTTCTGTAAAAATTACTACGAAACCAGAGCAAAATGTAGTAGTGGATGGGGATATGGCGGGCAAGACGCCGGTGGAAATTGAATGCGTTGCTGGGGGCTTAAATGTATTTTTACCGCCGAAAAAAGAGGAAGAACAGTAGGGTGCATCGGGGGAATGAAGAAAGCCAAAAATTAAACGCTTTCCGTAGAACAGGCGTCTCGCCTGTTATTTCTGTAGAACAGGCGCTTTGGCCTGTTATCCGTTGAGTTGTTAGTAGTCAGTTGCCCGACTAACAACTAACCACTGACCGCTAACATGCATGCATTGATTTTTTGGTTTTTTTACAAATAAGTACCAGTGCAAAATTAATTGGACATATGGAACTTCTCGTGTCGCCTGTTCTACGGGGGTTGGGAGAAATAATTTTATGTAAATATTTTTGCCTACCTACTTATGAGATGCTCCCATTCATAATTGCTAGTTATTATCTTCTATCAAAGGTAAGATTTTGGCGATCGTCCCAGCTTTTTTAAATCTTCCCTTTGATAGAAGATGGAAACTAAAGAAAATTGTTTAAAATCTTAATGTAACTTAAGAAATTTACCAGATAGAGAAGTTTATGCCAAAACTAAACATCGGGTTAACAGACGAACAGCGCGAAGGTGTAATCGGACTATTAAATTCCGACCTGGCCGACTTGTACTTGCTGTTAATCAAAACTAAGAAATATCACTGGGATGTAGTCGGTCCTCAGTTTAGATCCCTACACGAGCTTTGGGAAGAACATTATCAGGCATTAACTCAAAGTATTGACGAATGTGCCGAGAGAGTTAGGATGCTCGGAGGCTATCCAGCCGGCACCGCTAAAGAATTTTTGGACCTCGCTTCTATTAAAGAACATTCAGGAGACGTGCCCCGAGCGCACCAAATGGTAGAAAGACTGGTAGAAGACCACGAAACGATTATTCGGAATCTCCGAGACCACATCGATAAAAGTTCGGAAAAATACGGCGACGAAGGTACTGCCGATTTCCTGACTGGGTTGATGGAACAGCACGAAGAAATGGCTTGGATGCTTCGTTCTTTTATTGAAGGAGAAGCGCTATAAACAACGGTGGTTCTCAGGAGCCACGCAATATTCTTGTTTGCGCTAGCTAAAGGAGGAAAAATTTAATGTCTCAAGAATACAATGCAGAAAAGACGATAACTGCAGTTTTTAAAGAAGAAAGTCAGGTTAACGACGTTATTAAGCGTTTGTTGAACCGTGGCGTCCCCAGAGACCATATCTCGGTAATGGGGAGAAACTTTGAGTCCCAAACTCGCATTTCTGGCTTTATTACCAAGAAAGATGTGATTTGGGGAGGTTTGCGCAGCGGGGCTCTTTTTGGCTCTTTGTTCGGTTCCCTGTTGAGCTTGCTTACTGGTGTCGGCGTTTTGTTTATTCCTTTCGTCGGTTCCGTGGTCGCCGCCGGTCCTATTAGTGCGGTGCTGCTGGGGGCCGCGACTGGAGCGATCGCCGGTAGTGCGGGTGCGGGTTTGGCCTCTGCTTTGGCAACTTTGGGAATGCCGGAAGATAAGGCCGCCATTTATGAAACTCGTTTAAAAACGGGGGAATTTATCGTCATGGCAGAAGTACCAGCAGATAAATCTGGGGAATATCAACTTTTGATGGAGAGCGCTAAGGGGGAAGAAATTCATGTAAGCGATCGCCCCTTACCTCGCCCCTGCCCCGGCCGCTGCAACGGTCCCGAGGAACTCTCTCCAGAAGTTCGCTCTCATCTCTCTGATGAGGCCCAACAAGCTTTCATCGATCGCTACAATGCCGTTTTCGATGAAACTGAGGACGAATCAAAGGCCGAACATGAGGCCTGGGAGACCATCCATCAACAATATTCTGAAGATGAAAATGGCGTTTGGTCTAAGCAAAAAGTTTCTGTATAAAATACAACTTTTATAAATTTAATTTTTGTAAAAAAGGGACTGCAATTAATTGCAGCCCCTTTTTTTTATTAACGCACCCGCGCCTTCGGTGGAGCGAATACCCCAGAAGGCCGGGTGCATTCATAAAAACGGGGTCACTTAATTCATTTCATAATAAATGCACCAAAGGTATATGACTAAGGGTAGAGGTTATTTTCCCACTGAGCTTGCAAAATGAAACTACCATCTAATGTCAAAATAGACACCCGCACCCGAATCTTGGAGGTTTCGCCAATGTTATTACTTACCCCTCAACTACAACAAAAACCGGGTGCATCTGCTAGCCAAATACATTACCTAAAAGCCGTTGGTGAAATTATCAAATCTTCAGCTATGCGCGAAGGAAATTTACCCGAACTAGCTCGGCAAATTGCAGAAGTTGCCGGGAATATTTTAAAAGTTAAATTTGTTTCGCTTTGGCTGTTTAATTTGGGATACACAAAACTCTGCTGTGAAACTTTCTACGATTCTACGAAGAAGAACCACGATACTTCTGGTGAATTAACTAGAGAAGCTTACCCCAACTGCTTTGCTTATCTCGCATCAGGAAAACTACTTGCTGCCGACAATGCTTTAGAAGATGAGAGATTGGCAGAATTAAGAGAAGATTATTTAGTGCCTAAAGGCGTGCGATCGCTCCTCTACATACCTATTAAAATTGAGGATAAAGTGGTAGGTATTCTCGGTCTTCACGAACAAAAAAAATTTCGTTCTTGGAGTTTTACCGACATAGAAACTGCTCGGTTTCTAGCAGGAGTAATGGCTCTAGGAACGGAAAAAAGTCGCGATAACGAAGGGAAAATAGAAAGCGATCGAGTCATTGTTTCTTCCCCAGAAACTACTGAAGATTCCGAGAAAAACTCTCATGGTAAGACCCGTAGTATGGAAGAAATCGAAGAAACCAAACAAGCACTGGAAGCCCTGCGTCAAGGCAAACAGTTTATGGAATTGCTAGAAAATATTAATCAAGTTTTCTGGATGACCGATCCCCTAAAAAATCAGATGATTTATATAAGTTCTAAATATGAAGAAATTTGGGGGAAATCTTGCGTTGAATTATATCAATCGCCCCGCTCTTTTATCGACTCAATTCATCCCGAGGACCGCGAAAGGGTTATTGCTGCCTTTCCCAAACAAATCCGGGGAGAATATGACGAAGAATATCGAATCCTGCGGCCCGACGGCGAACAAAGGTGGATTCGCGATCGCGCCTTCCCCATCAAAGACGACTCGGGAACAGTTTATCGAGTAGTAGGCATTGCGGAAGACAATACCAAATATAAAGAATCCCAGTTGGCCTTAGAAAAAAAACAAGAAAGACTTAAAGCCACTCTAACCAAACTCAAGCAGACTCAAGCACAACTGATTCAAACGGAAAAAATGTCCGGTTTGGGGCAAATGGTAGCCGGTATTGCCCATGAAATTAATAATCCTGTCAGCTTTATCTACGGCAATTTAACCTATATCGAAGAATACGCAGATAATTTATTACAATTAGTCAAATGCTACGAGGAAGAATGGACCGAACCGACACCAAAAATAGAACAACTTTGCGAAGAAATAGAGCTAGATTTTATCGTTGAGGATATGCCCAAACTCATCGACTCTATGCGGGTGGGAACTAAGCGAATTCAAGAAATAGTAAACTCGATGCGCAAATTTTCTCGTTCTGATGAAGCGGATATAAAACAAGTCAGTATCCAGGAAGGCATAGAGAGTACTCTACTGATTTTGAGAAATCGTCTGAAAGCAAAAGGGGATAAAGCAAAAATTAAAGTCATTAAAAGTTATGAGGAACTGCCTTTAGTAGAATGCTATCCCGCTCAGATAAATCAAGTATTTATGAATCTCCTGGCTAATGCTATTGATGCTTTAGAAGAGCATCAAACTCCAGAGCCAGTAATTAGTATTAGTGCGGAGGCAACCCCTAGCAATCTCGTCGTCAAGATAGCTGATAACGGTCCGGGAATTCCTCAAAAAATACGCTCTACAATTTTCAATCCTTTCTTTACCACTAAGCCAGTGGGCAAAGGAACTGGATTGGGTTTATCCATCGCTTATCAAATAGTTGTTGACAAGCATCGAGGAAAAATATCTTGCAACTCTGATGGGGGCAAAGGTACGGAGTTTATTATTACTATTCCTCTTAAAGTAGAAGACAAAAAAGACGCTGATGGTTAGATATTTGGCTCGCCTAATTGCTAGAGTAGTGACTTCAAACAATCTAACTCCGGGCAGATATGATTTTGGAAAAAAACCGTTAACTTAATAGTTGTATTCCTAAAAAATATTTATTCAAGGGGCAAAAAGGGGCTAATATTTTATGGTACTAATTACTTCTAAACAGGAATTAAAGCCTTTCAATAATGCATCTACAGCGAATCAATTAGATTACCTTCAAGGGGTTAACAATATTATTAACTCCCAGGGAATGCAAGATCGCAATGTATTATTGCTTGCCAAAGAAATAGTAGAAACAACTGCGAGTCTGGTACGGTTAGACCGGGCGAGTATTTGGCTTTTCGATTTAGAGCAAACTCGACTGCGCTGCCAAACTTTATACGAACCGGCTTCAAAGGGGCACAGTATTTCTCCAGACTTAAGTCTATTAGAATATCCCGGTTATTTTTCTTTAGTGACATCGGGAGAGTTAATTAAATCTGAAGATGCCTGGGGCGACCCTACTTTAGAGGAATTAAAAAATGATTATTTAATGCCTTTTAACGTGCGATCGCTGCTATGCCTGCCGATCCAAATCTACGGTAAGGTTATGGGCGTATTTTGCCTAGAATCTCAAAAGCAGATGCGTTGCTGGAGTGCCACTGAGATAGAATTGGCTCGGACTATGGCCTCCTTAATGGCACAAGGCATCGATATCTCCAAGAAAAGCAAACAAGCTTCATCCACAGTGCAGAGGCAACGGCAACGCCTCGAAGCAACGAGAAATCAACTAAAGGAGACTCAAAACCAACTGATAAAAATGGAAAAAATGTCTTGTTTGGGTCAAATGGTTGCCGGTATTGCTCATGAAATTAATAATCCTCTTAACTTCATCTACGGCAGTTTGAGCGAGCTTAAAGAATACACCCACGATTTATTGTCTTTAGTTAATTGCTACGACAATGAATTAGCTACTGATAATCCACAAATAGAAAAGTTAAAAGAAGAAGTTGACTTAGAAGATATTTCTGCCGAACTTCCAGAATTAATCGAATATATAGAGATTGGCACGGACAGAATGGTGGAAATCGCCAGGTCTTTAAAAGAATTTTCCCACTTAGATAACAGCAAGAAGTCTTTATTTAACGTCTGCGATGGCATTGAAATAACCCTAAAGCTTTTGAAAAAAAGGCTGCTTGCTTCATCAGGTAAGCCTGAAATCCAAGTAATCAGAAACTACGGCGAACTGCCTCTGCTAGAATGCTATCCCAGTCAGCTACAGCAAGTTTTTATGAATATTCTGGTAAATGCCATTGACGCCCTGGAGGAGCATTCGGTGTTAGAGCCTCAGATAGCGATCGCCACCAAGACGGACTCTACTCATGTCGCGATCGAGATAGCCGATAACGGTCCTGGCATACCAGAAGCTATTCTCGGTAAAATTTTCAATTCCTTCTTTACCACTAAACCCATTGGCAAAGGCACCGGGTTGGGATTATCCATCAGCTATAAAATTATTGTGGACCGGCATCAGGGAGAACTCTCCTGCCAGTCCGTCCCCGGTGAAGGTACAAAATTCCTCATTCGCCTGCCACTGGCAAACTAAAAAAGATATCTCCCACCGAGGGATAGCGGTTCTTTTTACCGTCACTAAGTGTTGAATTCGCGATATCGCGACTGGACTAACAGATAAATGCTGTAGGCAATTAAGCCCAATGCCACTAGCATCAGAAGAAACTTACCAAAAGGCTGCTGGACTACCGCTAGCAAGATACCATCCAATCCTTTGACTTCGCTGGAGTCGTATTGCCGCGCCGCTCGGACTATAAAAAAGCCAATTAAAGCAAAAACCACCCCTCTAGCAGCTATGCCAAACCGACAGATGTTCACTACCACTTTTTCTTGGGTGAGATTGAGTTCTCTTAAATTCAGTTTCTTGCGAAATTTTGTCTTATAAGCTTTATAAATCCGATAAATTCCCAAACCAATAATCAAAAGTCCAATAATTCCTACTAACCATCGTCCAAATGGTTGTGCCAGGAGGCGAGCAGTCCAATCTTGCTTGGAGTCTCCGCCACCGCCGCCTCCCGAACCTAGAGCGAGGTTTGCTGCATAGAGAGCTAAACCCGCATAACCCAAACCATTAATTACATAGCCAATACGAGTTAAAATGCCTTTAGCATCGGTGCCTTTGTTGGCTGGATCTTTAATAGCTTGGACGAATCGCCAGATTACATATCCTACCAAACCGATCGCTACTAATATTAATAAAATCTGCCCGAAAGGCTGGGCGGCAATAGTCCTAATAGCGCCTTTACTACCGGTAGTTTTTCCTCCCGCACCGAAGGCAAGCATTAAGGCCAATATTCCTATTATTGCGTAAACTACCCCTTTGGTGGCATAGCCAAATCTGGCTAATCTTTCTACCCACATAAAATTTTTTTCCTTACTGGATTATTTTTGAATTTTGCAATTTAAAATGCTAGCCCGTGGAGCTATCTCTGGAAGAATATCTGCCTTTAGAGCCCTTTTTCATCTGCCTTCAGGCTGAGTTTTTTTACAGACCGAGTAAGGATTATTTATTAAAATAGTTTGGGTCCGATCCGATTAGTCCCCCGTCATTGTTTTAATTCCTGCTATTATTGCTATGCCGACGGTAAGCAGTATTAAGCTCCAAATGACATAGCTCGGTATTCCTGACAAAATACCAAGACCTTGTAACAGGACGATCGCACCTGTTACTAAGAAGGCTATGCCCAAAATATATAGGAATACTGTCGTGCCTAGTTTTGGCTTCGGAGACCGACTCATTTGCAACCATCCTCTTAAATCGAGTTTACTATTTGCATTGTGGTGCAGTTTATCATATTTCTTCGCCCTTGCCATCTATCTAAAGGCAGAATTTATATAGCAATCCGTTAGTAATCGTGAAATCGAAGACAAACCCGGTTTCTTTGACATTAAACGTCCCCATTTTCTTGTAGTCCCCATTTTCTTGTAGGTTGGGTGTAGCGTAGCGCAACCCAACAAGAGCGTTGGGTCAAGGGCAGCGGAACCCAACCTACTATAGCAAGCCGTAGATCGTTCGCAATATTTTAGAAACCCGGTTTCTTTGACAATACCTTCGCCCTCAAGAAAAAATACCATTCGTAGGTTGGGCTCTGCGCCCCGCGTAACCCAACAAAATCGTTGGATTGTGCTCCCGTTGATGTTGGGTTGCGCTACCGCTCCACCCAACCTACGAGATGCTTCGCCCTCAAGAAAAAATACCATTCGTAGGTTGGGCTCTGCGCCCCGCGTAACCCAACAAAATCGTTGGATTGTGCTCCCGTTGATGTTGGGTTGCGCTACCGCTCCACCCAACCTACG
>JAXHVR010000002.1:99400-120147 GCA_034189005.1 Cyanobacteriota bacterium
CTTCGCCCTCAAGAAAAAATACCATTCGTAGGTTGGGCTCTGCGCCCCGCGTAACCCAACAAAATCGTTGGATTGTGCTCCCGTTGATGTTGGGTTGCGCTACCGCTCCACCCAACCTACGAGATGCTTCGCCATGCAGAAAAAATACCATTCGTAGGTTGGGCTCTGCGCCCCGCGTAACCCAACAAAATCGTTGGATTGTGCTAAGAAGATGTTGGGTTGCGCTACCGCTCCACCCAACCTACGAGATGCTTCGCCATGCAGAAAAAATACCATTCGTAGGTTGGGCTCTGCGCCCCGCGTAACCCAACAAAATCGTTGGATTGTGCTAAGAAGATGTTGGGTTGCGCTACCGCTCCACCCAACCTACGAGAAAATGGCTACTCAATTATTAATTATTAATGATTAATTATTAATTGTTAATTGTTAATCGATGTTAGCTGCTTATTCAGTATTAATTTGCCGATCGTTAGGCAAACTAATAGCAAACAAACTGCCTTTATTTAACTCAGATTTCATTTCAATAACACCCGAGTGAGCCTCTACTATTTGACGGCATAAATGCAGTCCCAGACCGGTACCGGAACGTTTGTGGTTTCCCTGTCTAAATCTTTGAAAAATACTGGCTTGAGTTTCTGGAGACATTCCGATGCCCGTGTCTTCTATTTCAATAGTTAGCCATTTAGAAAAACCGTTATTTTCGTCAAGATTTGGCTCTGCCGAGTTCTTAAAACTAATGGCTATCAAACCATTATCGGTGAACTTAATTGCATTGCCAATTAAGTTGGTCAAAACTCGCCGCAATTCCAAGCGATCGCCTGCTATTGTATGCTCGTTAGCTGTGGTTGTTAAATTCCATTTCAGTTCCAGTCCTTTCTCCTCAACCAGAGGTTTTAATTGCAGCATTACATCCTCAATTAAATCTTGCATATTAACAGAGATAAAGCTGAGAAGTTTTTCGCCGCTTTCGTACCTATAAACATCCAACAAAGTATTCAGCATCTCCAGGAGATTTTTGTTACTGCGTATCGTACTGTCGAAGGCATCGTGCATCCCTGGAGAAACTTCTCCAAAAGCTCCTTCTTTAAGCAAATTTAACATCCGATCTGCGGCGACTAAAGGAGTCCGCAAATCGTGGGTTAGGCAGTAAACAAAATTTTCTCTTTCGTCGATACTGTATTTTAGACGCAAAAGAGACCGCACTCTAGCTTGCAATTCGTCAATTTGAACCGGCTTGCGCAGAAATTCATCCGCGCCCATATCTAACCCTTTTACGACGCTAGACTGTTCGTGAGCGGTGATTAAAAGAATTGGTATAAAAGGCAAATTGCTTTGAGAGCGAATCCATTTAGTCACGTCGTAACCGCTCATACCGGGCATCATTACGTCCAGGATTATCAAGCTTGGAGGCGACTTTAGGATTTGGTTTATAGCCTTGGGACCGTCGTTGACAAGCATCACTTCATGCCCTTCTTGTTCTAGCGCTAATTGAATTAAGAATAAGTTGTCGTGACTGTCATCGACAGCTAGAATGTAATTATTTTTAGGTACAGAATATGCTGACATAACTTTCCTATTTTTTTATTTTTAAATTCAATAATAATGGGCAAAAATGACTCATAAAGAATTTTTAATATTTTCTTAAAGATTTTTATTAAACTAGCTTACTAAAAGTTTTAATCTATAAAGTATGAATATTAAGAAAATTAACTGCTTCGCTGGCAGAAGCTCCGTCGCGCTCCTGAATTGCTGCTACTGCCTCCGAGGGGCTCTTTATATTGCTTTCCTTTAACAACATTCCGGGGTAATTCTACCGAGAAAGTAGAACCTTCTCCTAATTGGCTTTCTACTGAAATTTCCCCCTCCATCATCTGAACTAAAGAGCGGACGATCGCCAATCCCAAACCAGTACCGGAATGCTCGCGAGTAATAGTTTGATCTGTTTGGCGGAAAGCTTCAAAGATTAACTCAAAATCTTCCTTAGCGATGCCAATGCCGCTATCTTCAACAGCGATCGCCACGGACTCTCTCCGTTCCCATACTTTAATTTTCACATAGCCAGAGGCAGTAAATTTAATAGCATTAGATAAGAGATTCACCAAAATGCGCCGCAAATTAGTGCGATCGTTAACAACAAAAGGATTTTCTAGCTCGATATCCATTTGTAAATCCAAATTTCTCTCCACTGCGAGGCTGCGGATTTCTTCAGTAGTAAGAGTTACCAATTCAGCCAAATTAAATCTATCTACCTTCAGCTCCAAACGACCCGCTTCGATCTTAGAAAAATCTAGCACCTCGTTCAACATCGTCATTAAATTCTCAGCGTTGTTGAAAATCCGATTTACCATATCCAATTGCTGTTTTGATAGGGGATCGGGATACTGGCGCAACAACAATTGAGAAAAGCCCATAATTGAATTCATCGGAGTTCTCAACTCGTGAGACATATTCGCCAAAAACTGAGATTTTAACCTGGATGCTTCTATGAGTTGTTGGTTCTGCAATTCAATTTTTTGCCGCTGAAGATCGAGTTCTTGATTTTGCTCCTTGAGCAATTTGTTACTCTCGCGGAGTCGTCGATGTGCTTTTTCTGTTTCCATTTCTGCTTCATGGATCCGTATAGCATTTCTAACGGTTCGCGACAGACTTTCTGGGGATACCCTCGATTTGGAGAGATAATCCGAAGCCCCAGCTTTCATCAATTCTACTGCAATTTGTTCGTCTCCTTGGCCGGTTAAGACTATAGAAGGAACTTTTACCCCCATGAACCGCAAATGTTTTATCAGTTCTAAACCGTCGCCATCGGGCAGACGATAATCGAGAAACGCGCAGTCGAATTGAAGATTATTCAAAGTAGCTAAAGCGGTAGAAATGTCTTCGGCTTCGACAATTTCCATCTCGAAGCCAGCTTTTGATAGGGCGCGGCGGACTGCCATCCTATCTACTTCATCATCGTCAACAATTAATATTTTCAGCACATCATTCATCACTCAACTACGTTAAATTTTTAACTTTAATTTATAATAACTCGCACAAAGTCCAATATTTATTAAGAGTTGCCATAACTTCAGCAAATTTAGAGAAAGTAACCGGTTTAAGAATGTAACCTGCCACGTTCATATTATAAGCCTCCACTCGATCCCTATCTTCATCAGAAGTTGTCAGGACAATTACAGGGGTTACTTTCAACTTTGGGTCTGCCCTTAGTTCGTGGAGGAATTCCAATCCATTCATCTTGGGCATATTTAAGTCCAACAGAATCAGACGGCGTCTAGGAGGTATTGCAGGCATAGAGCCTTCCTCGCCTCGCAACATTTTCAGAGCTTCTAAGCCGTTGCTGGCTATATAAAGAGGATTAGAGATTTTATTTTTTTTGAACGCTCGTTTTACGTTCATCACGTCAACTTCATCATCTTCTACCAGCAAGATATTAATAGCTTTTTCCTCAAGCATGGTCGTTATTTTTACTTGAACTTAAGTATTTTCCCAGGTTCTATTCTAGTTTATCGTAAACCCAATTATTGGTTTTTGCCCTCAGCTTTTAGTATCATTATGACTCTTTTAATTTCTCTTCCTAAAGATAGAGGGCATCTGGTTCGGATTTATTTATGAGAGTAGTTAATTATTAATTATTTTTTAATCTTTTCCTATTTTCAGAGATGCTATGGTCCCAAATAATTATTTTGGCCAAGTAAAACGGAAGCTAGTCCCCCGACCGAGTTGAGATTCCAGACTAATAGTTCCCCCTCGGCTTTCAACCACTTTTTTCACAATAGAGAGCCCGATACCAGTATTTTCGGTTTTATCGCGAGCTTCTAGGGTTTGAAAGATGACAAATATCTTTTCGTGATACTTAGGCTCTATGCCAGGACCATCATCGGTTATGGTAAACTCGTAGAAAGAACCGCTATCCCTCCCAGATATCTTCACCCGTCCGTCGGGGCGATCGTGGTGCTTGATGCTATTACTAATTAAATTACTAAAAACTTGATCTAGGGGAACTCTTTCTGTTACTAAAGTAGGTATTTCCCCTTCTATTTCTATTGTAAATTCATCGGGGTATTCCAAATATCTAATAATATCTTCGAGCAGAATATTGACATCGACTCTTTCTGGTTCGGTTTTGATGCGCCCGATGCGAGAATATTGTAGCAGCCCGTTAATCAAACCTTCCATGCGATGAACCCTGCTTCGCAACAGATTCATTTGATATCTGGTATCTTCAGTTAAAGCCTCGTCGAGGTCTTCTTCGATCCACTCGGAAAGATTGGCGATCGCTCGCAAAGGGGCTTTCAAATCGTGGGAAGTAACGTAAGCAAAACTATCCAATTCTTGATTGCGTTTTTTTAACTGTCCGGTAGTTCTTAATAGCAGATGATTGACCCTAGTCAACTCCACGGCCCTTGCCTGTAACAACTCCTCTGTTTGCTTTCTTTCGGTAGTGTCGTTAATAGTGCCGCAGACCCCGATCGTAACCCCTTGTAGGTTGACATTTATTTGAGCCTTCATTTCCAGCCAACGGAGCGAGCCTTTTTTTGTTTTAACTTGAAAAGAGCAATCAAAATATTCCTGTTTTTGCTCTATTAAAGATTGAAATAATTCCCAACAACGCTGCCTTTCTTCTGGAGCCAAAATAAAATCCACAAAAGAGCGATTGAGACTCTCTAAAGCCGTAAAGCCTGTGATTTCCGTCCAAGCACTATTGAGAAAATTCCAACAACCGTTAATATCTATCTGAAAAATAACCTCCTTAACGTTATTAACTACCAGGCGATACCGTTGGGAGCTTTCTAACAAAGCTTGTTCTATCCATTTACGCTCTGTAATATCCTCAATTGCCATGCCGACAAAACTATTTGGCAAAGGAAAAATTTTAATAGTAAAAAAGCTCTCTAGATCTTCGGCATTAGTGTAATAGAATTCTCCTAATTCTTTTGGCTGTTGAGAGCGGATTACCTCTGCGTGAGCCTCCAGCAATATTTTCCTGTTCTCTGGTGCTTGAGGAAAACACTCGCTCAACAGCAAACCTCGGCACTCGTCGAGGTTCTGAGATAAGAGTTTAGTAGCTGCGGGATTGGCTGTAAGTAAGGAAAAACTAGGCTCTGGGTCGGATTCGAGATGCCAGACGCACAACCCCACTTGCATATTTTGGACAATATCTTTATAGAGCTGTATTTCACCTCTAGCGGCTTCGGCCTCTTCTCGTGCGGCTTTTTCCCGGGCGAGCAATTCATCTTTAGAGCGATTGACCGCTTCTAACTCTGAGGTTCGCCTGGCAACTCGCTTCTCTAAATCTTGATTGAGTCGGAGAATTTCTGCCTCCGCTTGCTTGCGAGCGCTAATATCTTGATGAGAACCCACCATCCGAATCGGTTGCCCTGTTTCGTCCCACTTGGCCTGTCCCCTAGCCAATATCCACTTATAGCTGCCATCCTTGCAGCGGAGGCGGTATTCGAGGATGTATGGTCTTTTGAGTTCCAAACGATCTTTGAGGGTCTGCTCCACCCGCTCCACATCATCTGGATGCAAGAGCTCGGACCATGCTTCGTAATTATTGGCCATTTCTTCGTCCTTATAGCCGAGCATTTCCTTTAAACGTTCGGACATAAAAGCTTCGCCAGTAAGAATATTCCAATCGAAAATGCCATCTCCCGTGCCCCGTAAGATTAGCTCCCAGCGTTCCTCGCTGCGTCGGAGTTCTTTCTCTGCTTCTTTGCGCTGGGTAATGTCGCGCCCTTCGGCGATCGACAGGGCTACTCGGCCGTCCGAGCCCAAGACCGGTTTGAGAGAAAAATCAATACTTATTAGCCTGTTGTCGGCTCCGACTACCTCGACTTCGTAGCGAACGAATTGACCGGATGCCGCTGTGGCGACGGCTTGGCGTAACTTCTGCTGAGTTTTCTCGGAAATTTGCCCGGCTGCTGTTTCCCAAACCGGACGGCCGATGACTTCCTCTGGTCTGGCTCCTGCAAACTCTAAAGCTGCTTGATTGAGCTCCAGCAAGATGCCGTCGGGTTGCAACAATCCTATAAACTGGAAGGCCCCATCGAAAATAGCTCTAAATCGCCGTTCGCTTTCGAGCATAGCTGCTTCTGCCTGTTTTTCTGAAGTAATATCGCGCATCACTACTACGGCTCCGAGCTTCTCTCCAGAGTCCCCGACTATGGGATTACCGCTGGCCTTGAGTCGGCGAAGGGTTCCTCCTTCGGGGGCGATGGTCATCTCTACATCTCGGACGGTTTCTCCCCGAAGCGCTCGAAACAGGGGGATTTCTTCTTCTGGCATTGGTGTCTTGCCGTCGGGTAAATAGAAGTCGTAGTATTCTGCCCGCTGGGGGCTGGGAATGGCAGAAGCTGGCCCTCCGTGAAAGTTCTCCGCCGCAGGATTGAAAAGGGTTATTATCCCGTTGGCATCGCAGGCAACTATGCCATCGGAGATATTATCCAGTAGCGCCTGGATAAATTGTTGGTCTTTTTGCGATGGGGCTTCGGTTTCTTGGAGCTTGCCGGCAAAGGTAAAAGTTCCCAACCATTCTACTATTTGGCCCGAGTCACTTTTCATCGGTTGAACGCGGGCGATAAACTGGTGGTAGGTTCCCCCAGAGGAGCGCAGGCGCAGTTGTGTTTCGTAGCTGTTGCCGATGGAGATCGCTTCATGCCACTGTGACTCTACCTGCTGACGCTCTTCTGGGTGGAGGGCGAAGAGAAAATTCCAACCCAGAGAACTAGCATCCGTCAAGCCGGTGTATTCTTGCCATCGGCCGTTGAGATAGGTAATTTCTCCTGTCGGTCCGGCGAGCCAGACTATATGGGGCATTGCTTCTAAATAGTTTCTCTGGTTTTTTTCCATCCCCTGGGACTCGCTCTCGGGGCGATCGACTTGGTTTGTTTGTTGCAAGGCTTCACCAGAGGAGGGGTTTTTAAAGAATTGGGGGTTAGAGGCTGAATTCATGGTTAAAAAGTTAATCTAAAATTAGGGAATCTTCGAGCCTTATGTAGATGGATAGGATTAAACCCAAAATGTTAATTTTTGTTTGGGAAAAGTACCTACAAACTTTTCTCTAGAAAGAGACGATTAGAGTTATTTTTAGTTTTTTTATAGCATAGTTGACTTTTGGGAGCTAATTCAATTGGGTAGCGAGCTATGATATATAGGAAAAAGGAAAATATTAAAATTTAAGTTTTGTTTGAGCGACCCATAATGAATAAAATTCGCGTTGTTTTGATTGAAGACCACGATCTCAGCAGGGTTGGTTTGATTGCTGCTTTGCAACGGGTGGAGGGTATTGAAGTGGTAGGGGATGCGGCTTCTGCCCGCCAAGGTTTGCAAATTTTAGAGGCGACCAAGCCTGATGTGGCAATTGTTGATATCGGTCTGCCGGATATGGATGGTATCGAACTGACCCAAAAGTTTAAGCAGGGCGATCGCCTAACCCAAAAAACGAAAATCCTGATCTTGACTATGCACAACCGCGAGGATGCTGTCTTGGCTGCTTTTGCTGCTGGTGCGGACTCTTACAGTCTTAAGGATGTCAGTTTGGATAATTTAGTACAGGCTATTGAGGCAACCAATGAGGGTAATGCTTGGATCGACCCGACGATCGCTCGGGTGGTACTCAAGCAAGCTCGGGGAAGTCGTTCTTATCCCCTGGATACTCCACCGGAAAACGGTCCTTCTGAGAAAATAGCGATCGAAGCGGTGACGCCGGAATATCAGAAATTACTAGATACGGATCCTTTGACTGATAGAGAGTTGGAGGTTTTGGAGTTAATTGTCGCAGGCTGTAGCAATGCCCTAATTGCTGAAAAGCTTTATATTACTGTGGGAACTGTGAAAACTCACGTCCGCAGCATTCTTAATAAGCTCTGTGCGGACGATCGCACTCAAGCTGCCGTCCGGGCTTTGCGTTCTGGTTTGGTCCGATGAGTTGTTTTTTGTAACATGAAGCTACATCGGCTCTACGCAAAAAGCCCCCATTATTTAACATAAGGGGGCTTTTTTCTCGTTCGATGGTTAATTTAAAAAGAGCTTAGTCTATTGCTTCCTTTTTAATGGTTAATTTAAAAAGAGCTTAGTCTATTGCTTTCTTGACTTTATCTTTAGCATTTTCTACGCTATGTTGAGCCGAGGCTTCTGCTTGCTTTACTTTACCCGCAGCTTGGTCTTCTTTGTTCCCGGTTACCTCACCCATTGCTTCTTGGGCTTTACCTTCGATGTTTTTAGCAGTTGCTTTTGCTTTGTCTTCCATACTCATGTTTTTTTTCTCCTTTTTCTTCGCTTAAGCCCATCTTAAATGTATTTAACTGCCTGTTGGCTCTACCTAGAGGAGGAAGTTTATTTTACTTAAATTATTTCTCTGGGTAGAGAGAGAAATTGCCAGAACTTTGCTAGTTTTAGGAATATCAACTTTATTTAAAGAGATTTCCATGACAATTAAGCGCTTAGTAAATATTAACTGGCGACCGATCCGCTTTTTAACAGTTCTTTGTTTTTGCACCTTTTTGTTCTTCTCTAGCTCTTTAACAGCTTTAGCAAGCAGCAACCCAAGCCAAGGTGTAATGCCTTTAAAAAACATCGAGAAAGAATCAAGAGAAGCTCTACAACCTCAACCTCGTCCCCTCGAAGAAGTCCAGGCTAAAGCTAAGGAAGGTATTAACGGAGTTCAAGGAGGAGCAGATATCAAGCAAATGAAGAATCCCGCTAACGCTAAAAGCACTGCAACTTCTGTAGAAGAACAAGTTAGCGATGTTTTGAACTAAAAATAGCTAGCTTTTCGAGCTAAAAGTTTTAGGGGCACTGGCATTTAGCAATTAATATTTTGGGCTTTCCCGAGATATTTAGTGCCAAATAGCCAGTGCCCCTTTCGATTTACAAATATCGTATGCTCTTAAAACAAAATTTAAAAGCTGGCGATCGCTAGGAAAAAACAGCCCCAGCGACGATTAGATATCTCGGGAGCATCTCATCGAAGTAAAAATATAGCAATCCTAAATGGGTTATGAAAAATTCTGAGGCCAGAAACCCGGTTTCTTCAAGAAACCGGGTTTCTAAAATATCGCAAATTATTTAGGATTGCTATAAAATATTCCTATTACCGTTTTCCCCATTACCCATTACCAAAAATCGTTCAGTTTTTGGGTTTCTAAAAAATTGAGATGCTCCCGATATCTCCCACATCTAATTGTTATAAATAGACAAATTAAATCGGATAATAATTAACAATAAACAATAATTTTAGGGTGTATTTTAGCTATTAAAATACACCCCATATTTTGTTAGTAAAAAAAGCCTGGCATTAAGAGCAAGCGGGAGCACGTCACCTTTGAGGCGAACCAAGAACTTATCGCTTTTAGGCAACAGGCAAAGAGTGCTACAGGCAACAGGGTAGCAGAGTTTTAAAGTATTTTTGCAAAGATGACGTGCTCCCGAGCAAGCTTTGTTTTAACCTAGTTAAAACTGAAACTAAATAACTCCGGTTCCTTTAGTGCGATCGTCCGAGGACATTGTAAGCTTACCATCTTCGTCGGTTTGGTTTGCTTCTAGTTTTTGTCCGGCCCTTTCCGCCTTTATAGCTTCATTTTTTTCTTTTAAATCTCCAGGCTCGTTAACATAAACTTCGGGCTCGACGGCAAAGTTATTAAGCCTGCCTTCTCTATCTGAGGTGTAGCCATCAGCGGTGTTTGCATCTTCTTTTTCGGCATCGGGAGTTGTTTTGAAACTGTCTCCTTCTTTTTCCATCCGAGATGCGACATCAGAAGGCGTAATATTTTTATCGAAGTTTGCACCTTCTTTTTCGTTAGCCATAATTTATTTTCTCCTTATTAATCAAACAACAATTAACCAAACAACAGTTTTATGGTACGCGATCGCGCCTTAAATTGCTAATCTTAAAATGCCAGTTTTGGTTTCTATTTTCCTGGCAGTTTTAGTTACATTTTAGATGTATCCACATCGGGCACGACGTCGGGACGTCCTTTGTCTTCCCAGCCGGGGGGACGCTTAGAGTTGTACCAGGCGATGGAGCCGATGCTTACGGCGGCAATAAAGCCAACTACTAATACTACTGTGGCGGCTACAGGGAAATGGGGAGCGTTTGCCGCTACCTCTATCTCCATTAAATAGTTAGTCATCGCAATTAACCTCATGAAAATTTTGTTTTCTTGTTTTATCACAATAGAGCGTTAGGTAGCAAAAAACATCTTTCCAAAGGAAGGTCAGCGGTCTCTACCTTTAGAGAGAGGGAATTTTTGCCTATTATTAAAGATGGAGGATGACTATTTGGCGATCGCATCAATATCTATCTTTTGATAGATGCAACTATGGCAGTTTTAGTGTTTTCCTCTATAAAAAACTAAAACAGGCGCTCTGTCACTGCCCCAAAGTTAGTTGTCGGGTAGAGAAATGCAAAAGTGGCTAGTTGATGTTAGAATTAGCTATGAAATCTAAACTGAAGTCTTTTTAAAACAACAAAAAGGAGAACCATTGTGGATATAGTTCGTTTGATCTGTGCGATTTTTTTACCGCCCCTTGGAGTATTCCTGCAAGTAGGAATAGGTCCAGATTTTTGGATAAATATTCTGCTGACACTACTAGGATACATTCCCGGGATAATTCATGCAGTTTGGGTAATTGCGAAAAAATAAGGATAAGTTGGGAATTGGGCAATTGCCCTGAAGGCAATTACCAATATAAGTCGATTGCGTCATTGAGAACAACCGGATTGTCATTCCCTACCAACCAGATAATAAAAAGTCAGGACGAAGTGGGTTTATGCAACTTTACTTCGTCTTATTTTAGCGATGGTAATAGCTTAATTTAATATGAATTTATGAACGAACTAATTCAGACAATTTACAACAGCGTGCAAGATTTAGTAGGCAGCGGCGTTAAAGTAATACCTGCCATATTAATAGCGCTAGTTATTATTTTCTTAACCCGGTACGCCGCTGAATTTACGCAGAATTTGAGCAACCAAGTAGGCAAGCGGACTCTGCAAAGCAAATCCCTGCAATTATTACTCTCAAAAACAGCATTGGTACTCACCTGGGTAATAGGAGTTACTCTTGCCTGCGTAATAGCTTTTCCGGGTTTAAGATTGGGAGATATTATTGCCACATTGGGACTTGGTTCTGTAGCCGTCGGTTTTGCCTTCCAAGATATCTTTAAAAACTTTCTTGCTGGAGTCTTGATTTTATTACAAGAGCCATTTAGAATTGGCGACCAAGTAATTATTGAAAACTACGAAGGCACGGTAGAACAAATAGACATTAGAACTACCAAAATTAAAACCTATAAAGGCGAAAGAGTCATCTTGCCTAATGCCACTGTATTTACCAGCGCGATACAAGTACGCACTGCTTATGGCAAGAGACGGACGGATTTAGCCGTGGGCGTAGATTACAATACTCCCCTATCTAAAGCATCGGACATTTTACAGAAAATAATCGGTCAGATCGAGGGCGTTTTGAGCGATCCGGCGCCGGAAATAGACTTGGTAAATTTTAACGATAGTTCTATTGATTTCCTCGTGCGTTATTGGACTGGGGCAGAACAAAAAGATGTAAGGCGAATTCAAACTAAGGCAATTTTAGCTATTAAAAAGGCTTTTGACGATGCGGATATTGGTATTCCTTACCCAATCAGGACGCTTTATTTCTACGACCAAGACAAATACAGCGATTATATTCCTGCTAATGGGAATCAGAAGGAGTCATCTGGAGCCGATACTGCCCCAAGATAGGAGCTAAAAAAGTGGAATTTTTAAGGGATGTTTGAAGTCGTGGCTTTAAACATCCCTTAAAAAGGATAATTTTATAAATCGCTTTTAGTCTCGGGAGCAATTTCAATAGCTCCCATTTCTACCGCAACCTGCTGGTCGGTAATTAAATCGCTAAAAGAATTCAAATCTACACCAATATCTTGACAAGCTTGTTTTAGAGCCTGGCGAAATTCCTCTACATTTTCGCCATAGCCGCATTGCCCTGCAGCAGTTTCTACCCCTTGCTTGGCATTAGCTTTAGCACAATCGATGAGGTCAATTCCTTCGAGACGTTTTGATGCGGTCATAATTTTTCCTCCAATTTAATCACAAATAAGGGAAACCCAAAAAATAGATTGATAGGTCTGGGATTCAGTATATCATTCTTCAGCCAATAGCGCCCGATTACCAACGATCGATTAGCAAATAAGGAAGTTTTGACCCTCAACGGCATTTATTTGGTTTATTTAGTGGTGGTGTTCGTTGGAGTTCTCAATCGGTTTTCTTAACCGAGAAATAACATTAAAACTCCGCCAATATATAGAAGCAACACGAGAAGGCTCTCAAAACCAATATTTCCCACGCCGTGTTTTTCCCGGCGCAACAAACCCATGACCAAAACTCCAGTCATTAAGATAGTTAAGGAAACCGAGAAAAGGTTAGAGTTGGTCATGGCGTGATAGATGGAACCGTCGCGATAGGCAATATCGGAAAAAGCTACAAACAAAACGTCGAAGCTATTGCCGCCGATAATACCTCCCACTGCTAGAGTTAGGGCACCTTGTCTGACGGCAGCGACTGAAGTTACTAACTCTGGGAGGGAAGTTGCGACGGCGGTAAATAAAGCTCCTACTACGGTTTCGCTAAGACCGCTTTGCTCGCAGATCGCTATTCCCGATCGCGACACTACATAACCGGCTACCCCAATTATTGCTGCTAAGAACAAAAAGCGCAGCAAAATTTTGCTTAAGTCGGCTTCAACGGCAGACTCCTCGGGTTCGTCGAGGTCGGTTTTGGAGGTTTTTTCCGGTTTCCACATGGGAGTAGTTTTGGCTTTGTTTATCAAACCAAGGCCAAAAATATATGTAGCTATGAGCGCTATGGAAGCGGGATGAATGGCAAATAGACTGACTTCGGGACTTGTTGTCGCCAGCAGGGGTATTGCTAAGAGGCTTATTAGGAGGGTTCCTTGGAGTAAATTGGCAGCTGAGGCTGCGGCGTGTTCTAGGTTGGCTCGGGGATAGGCGATATCGGCTACTGCCAGAAATGCGGTTTGAGCTGCGATGCCGCCGATGGCGTTAGCGATCGCTAGCTGGGGATGACCGGTCCAGGCGGCGCTTACGGAGGTAACGATACCGGGTAAGGAGGTACTGCCGCCTAACAATAACGCCCCTACTACGGCTTCGCCCCAACCGGTTGCATCTGCTAGGCGATCGGCTGTTTTGGTCATTTTCGTGCCTACGAAGGCAATAATGGCGGTGGCTAATAGGAAGAGACCTATATTTATGATGATAGTGTTGGACATTGATTGCAAATCGAGTTTTTGTCTTTCTCGATCGTAACTCAATCTGGGGATTTTTGAGTTGGGATTAATATACTTCTTGCAGAAGTAGGCAACAGGCAACAGGCAACAGGCAACAGGCAATAGGGAAGAGTTTTTCAGGAAAAAGGAACCAAAAACGATTTTCTTCTTACTTTTGCAAGAGGTCTAATAATTGCGGTGTTGCGGCCCGGGTAGCTGGCGATCGCTTCATTTGGCTATGGACTGCTCCACTGGAAAATTAATTATAAATTCTGTCCCCTCGCCTAGTTGAGAATTAACTTCTATTGTGCCGCCATGCTTTTCGATAATTTGGTAGCAAATAGAAAGTCCTAAACCAGTACCTTTACCCGGTGCTTTGGTAGTGAAAAACGGATCGAATATTTTAGCGCGCTGGTTCTCCGGTATGCCCGGTCCGTTGTCGGCTATGCCAACAAAAACATGAGGAATAGGGGTTATATTTTCTTTGGAATTAGTTTCTTTAGCAATATTTTTTTTGTCTGCGATTTTCGTGATAATTGTAATAGTAGGAGTTGCAGGGAAGCAACAATAATTACCATTTTCCATCGCTGGTTTTTTTCGCGCTGCTTCTAGAGCGTCGATGGCGTTTACCAGCAAATTCATAAACACTTGATTTAAGTTTCCTGGATAGCAACTCACCTTCGGTAAGGAAGCATATTCTTTCTTAACTTTAATCTCTGGATGCCCGGGCGTTGCATTTAGCCGGCTTTGCAAAATCATTAGAGTATTCTCAATTCCTTCGTGGATATCTACTGGCTTCATTTCGGCTTCATCTAAACGAGAAAAATTCCGCAATGAATTTACTATAGCCCCGATCCTATCTGCCCCTAATTTCATGGAATCTAATAATCTAGGCAAGTCTTCGGCTATAAAGTTCAACTCAATATCTTCTGCTTTATCTTCAATTTCTGCCATCGGTTCCGGGTAATATTTTTGGTAAAGTTCGAGCAGTTCTAATAAGTCTCGGACGTATTCTTTGGCATGGGGAATATTGCCGTAGAGAAAACTTACTGGATTATTAATTTCATGGGCAACGCCGGCTACTAATTGACCCAGGCCGGACATTTTTTCTGTTTGAATCAGTTGGGCTTGGGTTTGTTGCAATTCCTCGATGGTATTTTCGAGTTCGTTGGCTTTTTCTATTAAGCTAGCGTTAGCTTTTGTTAATTCTTTCGTTCGTTGTTCTACTCTAATTTCTAGTTCCGCGTTAGCTTTTGCCAGTTCTGCTTGGTGGACGTTGGCAGCTAGAGAATATCTAATGGAACGTTCCAACAAAAGACTGTCCATAGAAGCTTTTACTAAATAATCTGCGGCCCCCGCATTCATAGCTTCGATGTCTATTTCGCGATCGCTTTGACCGGTAAGCAAAATCATGGGTGCTTTGCAACCTTTGTCAATAGCTTTTCTTAATAGTTCGAGTCCGTTACGTTCCCCCAGACGGTAGTCTAGCAAATAAACATCGTACTTTTGTTGCAATATTATTTCTAGGGCTAGATCGTAATTATCAGCCCAATCTATTTCTATCTGCCAGCCTCGAATTTCATCGACTAAATCGCTGGTAATAATATAATCGTCTTCGTCGTCATCGACTAACAAGATTTTAATTAATTCTTTATCCATTTTTATCTCTTTAATATAATTAAAATATTATCAATTCTTATTAACTTCCCAGAAACGCAAATTTATGGTTAATATTTAAACCATATTTTGGGGGCAAACCCCCTTCTAAAAAAGAAGGGGTAAAACGTTAATTATTAAATCCAAAAATTGTTTAAGACTTTATTCTGGTAAGGCAACAATTTCAAACCAATACTTGCCCAAGTGTTTCATCAACTCAACTAAAGAATCAAAAGTCACTGGCTTGCTAATAAAAGAATTAACTCCTAAATCGTAGGTGCGATAGATATCTTCTTCTGCTTTTGATGTAGTTAATACTACTACGGGTATTTGCCGTAGTTTGGGATTGGATTTAATTTCTTTAAGGGCTTCCCTGCCGTCTTTTCTGGGCATATTTAAGTCTAGTAACAGCAGTTTGGGTCGTGGGGAATCTTCCTGGTTTTCATACTTGCCGCGACGGCACAAATACTCCATCAGTTCTTCGCCATCTTCTACGAAATAGAGGTCGTTTGCCAAGCGGCTGTCTTCCAAGGCTTCCCGCATCATTAGGCGATCGTCTGGATCGTCATCTGCTACTAAGATAGTAATAGGTTCTCCTCTTTTTTGCATTGCTTTTTCTCCTTTGTTTGGTTAATCGACTCTTTGCTAATAATCGCGCTTTAGCGATTGATATTGGACTTATTGAAAATCGCGTTCGAGCGATTAGTTTGCTTGTAGTAATCGCTTTAGCGATTGATATTGGACTTATTGAAAATCGCGTTCGAGCGATTAGTTTGCTTGTAGTAATCGCTTTAGCGATTGATATCGGACTTATTGAAAATCGCGTTCGAGCGATTATTGAATCGGTGAAGTACATTTTCGATCCCCCCCAGCCCCCCTTTTTAAGGGGGGAGCCGGAAATTTTCGCTCGTCCCCCTTTTTAAGGGGGAGCAACGGGGGATCGATCCGGGTGTACCTCACCAATTCAATAATCGCTATAAGCGATTACTACGAACAAAAATCGCCAATAGCGATGGCTACGAACGGCTACTGGAGCTTAATTATAAACTATTTTGCCGGACTGGCAGGGTGAAAATAAAAGTCGCTCCTTCTCCGGGGGTGCTTCGGGCAGTAATACTGCCGCCGTGGCGTTCGACGATTTTGCGACAAACTGCCAAACCGATGCCAGTGCCTTCGTAGGTGCTGCGTCCGTGCAATCGCTGGAAAATGGTAAAGATGCGATCGCTATATTTTTCCTCAAACCCAATGCCGTTGTCTATTACCTTTATTTCGTACATATTATCTTGTCGAGTAGCTTCTAGTTTTACCGCTGGCGGATCGTCTTTCTTGTGGAATTTTAAAGCATTGCTAATGAGATTCTGGAATAGCTGCCGCATTTGCAAAGCATCGGCATCCAGAGTAGGTAAATTACCTATTTCTACCTTGGCACGGCTCTCCTCGACGCGCACTTCGAGGTCGGATACTACTGCTGTTGCTACTTCCTTGAGGTTAACCGGGACATAAGGTTGCGCTTTCGTAGTCACCCGGGAGAAGGAGAGCAAATCTTCGATGAGGACTTGCATTCTGGCGGCGGCGTTTTGCATCCGCCCCAGATAATCCCGACCTTTGTCGGTTAAGACGTCGCCGTATTTGCTGTTTAGGCGATCGCCGAATGCCTGTATCTTCCGCAGGGGTTCTTGCAAGTCGTGACTGGCAACGTTGGCAAAGTTCTCCAGTTCTCGGTTGCTGATTTCTAGTTTGGCGGCGTAAGCTTTCAGTTCTTCCTCCGCCTGCTTGCGATCGCTGATATCGCGCCCCACTGCCTGAGTTTCGATGACCTGACCGTCTCGGTCGTAAACTAACCGATCGGTCCATTGCTGCCAGCGAATTTTGCCATCGGGCATGATGACGCGGTGTTCGACAGTAACTACTGGGTTCTCCAGACTCAGGTTAGCTAAAGCTTTTTCTGCTATTGCCCAATCTTCTTCGGGAATCATTGGCATAAAGCTTTTACCGACTAACTCCAATTCTTTCTTATTAAAATAGCGGCAGTAAGCGGAATTGACAAAAGTTAGAGTACCATCGGGTTTAAAGCGGCAGATTAATTCCGTTTGATCTTGGACGATCCCCCGATACCGAGCCTCGTTCTTACGAGCGGCTTCCTCGGTTTCCTGTAGCTGTGCGTTGGCTCGCGCCAGTTCGGCAGTTCGCTTTTCTACCAGTTCTTCGAGGTTTTCTTGATACTGGCGCAGTTGGGTTTCTGCTTCGACGCGCTCGGTGATGTCGGAGAGCGTCCCGAGGTATCCCGTCACTTCCGAGCGATCGTCCCGCAAGGCTACGGACTGACAAAGTACCCACCTCAAAGTTCGATCGGGACGCAGCAAGCGATATTCGGATGTTAACATTTTATTTTCTCGTAGCGATCGCTCCCATTCTCCATCCACGCGATCGCGATCTTCTGGGTGTACGGCTTTCTTCCAACCTGCTCCCCGCGCTTCCTCCAAAGTCAATCCAGTAATTTCGCACCCGCGCTCGTTGAGATAGATATTATTCCCCCCTGCATCTGCTTGGAAGATACCCACTGGCGAAACCCGAGCTATGGTTTGATATCTTTCCTCGCTCTGGCGCAGGGCTTTTTCTGCTTCTTTGCTCTCGGTGATGTCTGCGTGTACTCCTACCCATTCGCGAATGCTGCCGTCTGGTTCTAATACTGGCACCCCACGCACGCTCATATACCTGTACTCCCCGTCCTGTCGTCGCAACCGATGTTCTACTTGGTAGAAGCAGCGGCTGCTCACTGCATGGGACCAGGCATTTGCTGTATGAGGGCGGTCCGAAGGATGGATTGCCGAGAGCCAACCCCATCCTTTTAGCTCTTCGTTTGTCTGACCGGTAAAAGCGCTCCAGGCAGGTTGAGGAGGAAGCAATTGCCCCTCGGCATCGGTGTTCCAGATTATTTGGCTGGTTGCTTCTACCAGACACCTATAGCGCGTTTCTGATTTTAGCAGGGCATTTTCTATTTCTTGGCGATCGCTCCTGTCCTGTTGCAACTTTTGGTTGATGGCTTCTAGTTCCTCGGAATCCCTAAAAGCTAAGGTTTCAGAGACGAACGGCACTAGGGCTATTGCGGTATAAATTGAGATGCCGGCGCATAAGGCTTTAATCCCGGCGGACAGCCAATAGTTAGGATGCCAAATCGTCCATATATTGATTATATGAATGAGACTGTTGGAAATAAGGAAGGCTCCAAATAGCAGAAGAATGGAGCCGACGTAACCAAAATTTGTTTTCTTGCGGACGAAGTAAATTAGCAGCATGGAAATTGATAAATATGCCAAAGCGATCGAGGCATCAAAGCTAACGTGCAGCCAGACCAATTCCGGCTTCCATTGGTAACAATGTCCTTGGGGATACAGATTTATTAGGGTGCATCGGGGGAATGAAGAAAGCCAAGAATTTAACGCTTTTTGGTAATGGGTAATAGGTAATGGGTAATAGGAAAGAAAGCATTTTTGCAAATATGATATGCTTCCATTTATTATCTCTGAATTAGTCAATATTTTTAGCATCCTAAATTTATTCTCTTCTTATTTTTGCCAAAGTTATTTTAAAAGTGTTAAGCCTAAACTTATGCCTACATATTTATTAACTTTTTGTTACTTTATTGGGAGCAATTTAGCGAAAAAAACCTTGATTTTATGCTAGCTAGCAACTAAAAAAGTTCCGAAAAGAGAACATAAATTCTCTTTTCGGGGGTATTCTAACCAGAAAATATATTTTTTTACATCGGTAAATTTCCATAAGCAGGCAACTGTTAGATCGAGTCGCATTAAATGCAGCATGCGGAAAAAGAAGAGGGGCTGGATGGCAATGCAAGTCAGGTTAAGGGTTCTACGCTTCTAACCCAATTATTAATTATTAATTATTAATTATTAATTGATATTAGTTCTAGATGGCCAGAGGAAATGGGCGATCGCCAAAAGACAGGTCATTCACATATTTTCCATTTTCTGCAAAAGCGTTTGTGTCACTAGAGTAAAGAGTGACCTGTATTTATTTGCGAGCGCCTCGGGAGGCTTTGGCATGGAAGCTAGCTTGGTACTAGATCGATTTGAGGACTTATGGCTGCTTTTGTTTTAGGCTGTCAGTTAAAAAACTCAATATTTTGGTAAAAATATTATCATTATTCGTGCTGCCTTATTAATAATAAAATCAAAAATTTTTGGTATCGACACCCGGGGCCCATTTTGTTCTCTGCTTAAATCTAAAGGGCCCCTGCCAACTAGCATCGCTTTTTCCGAAGGGGAAATCTGGCAATGTAGAAGGGAGAATTGTCGGGTGCATCTCACCTTTGAAGCTTTGCCCAAAATCGCGCCCCGCCTTGCGAAGGTCTTCGCGGCAAGCTCCAATACTTGGAACCTTGCCACTTTGCAACCTTGGCAAAACAGGTCTCTTCCTGAATTCTTAATATTTTAGAGGTAATTTTAATTATTCATATAGCAATCCGTGCAGAATTTGCGATATTTTACAATACCTTCGCCAAAATAAAAAATACCATTCGTAGGTTGGGTGGAGCGACAGCGCAACCCAACAAAATCGTTGCAAAACCCAACAAAGATGTTGGGTTTCGCTACGCTACACCCAACCTACAAGAAAATGGCGAAGGTATTGATTTTAGAAACCCGGTTTCGCAGAAGTTACCGGGTTTCTGACCTCCGAATTTTTCATAACCCATTTAGGATTGCTATATCTTCTGTAAAATTAATGACATTTATTAGTTTTACTTATGAAGTAAAATAAAAGATTTTAGGTAAAAATTAACTGTGTTTTTTTGAAAAAAATAGGTATTGGGATCGCGTCAGGGAGCGATCCCCATCCTCCATTTCATACTTTTGAACCATGACACGGAAGAGTCAAGCTTCTTATAATAGAAGATAAAAATTATAAAAAGGAGATTAATAATGGATGAATTAGGAATTACTGAAAACATCGTGGCGATGGTCGCAGAACACGCCAAAAACTCCACCGTTAAACGATTGACCTTAGAAGTGGGCCAACTATCGGCAATTATGCCAGAGGCCATCCGCTTTTGCTTTAACATTTGCAGCCGAGGAACGGTTTTAGAAGGAGCAACCCTGGAAATTATCCAAACGGACGGTGTGGGAAAATGCCGCGAGTGTGGCGCGGAAACTAGGTTAAAGAAACCTTTCGGCTTTTGTCATTCCTGCGGTGGGGGAAAATTAGATATCATTCAGGGTCAGGAGCTAAAAATTAAAGAAATGGAGGTTGAAGAAGTATGTGCGTAACTTGCGGTTGTTCCGATCGTGCCCAAACAAGCCTAACCAACCCTGAAACTGGAGAAACTACTCTAATTGAGACTGGCAGCGATCGCGCAACGCAGGCAATTTGGTTTGTCCTGCTTTATTCGACTTGGGCGAACGGGGGAAAGTCGCGATTTTATCCGTG
This sequence comes from Cyanobacteriota bacterium, assembly GCA_034189005.1. Classification (GTDB taxonomy): domain Bacteria; phylum Cyanobacteriota; class Cyanobacteriia; order Cyanobacteriales; family Microcoleaceae; genus CALKCV01. The sequence goes on from JAXHVR010000002.1 coordinate 119,782, forward strand.
ACGAAAGGAGAGGATAAACCAACTAAATATCCTCATTCTAAGTACCCGTGCAAAATAATTTAAACAAAAATTTGGTCGCAGACGGTGGCTGTATTAACGGTAATTCCAAACCCAGAGGATGAATGTCCAGCAATTATTAATTATTATAGCGATTATTGAATCGGTGAAGTACACCCCGATCGATCCCCCGTTGGTCCCCCTTGAAAAGGGGGACTTTGACATTTTCCGGCTCCCCCCGATTCTGCGGGGGGCTGGGGGGGATCGAAAATGTATTTCACCGATTCGATAAATGCTATAATTATTAATTATTAATTACTTACCAAGGACTCCCCACCATGGTAAAACCTGCCCAGAAATAAGGATGGG